>JAZASR010000025.1:0-32067 GCA_036343175.1 Lachnospiraceae bacterium | reverse complement strand
CGTTCCTCATACGAAAGATGTTTGCCTTTTATATGGGAAGCTATGGTAGAATGAGAGTAGTCCATGGTGGCGATTCTCCTGTAGAAAGTTGGTTGTGGTGACTTACATTCTACCAAAGATCCTGCCATGGATCTTTATTTTTTTCAGATGTCCAACTTCATTTTACAATCGGCGAAGATATAAAATACTATATTCAATAAAAGTGATCATACTATGGACAAAAAGAATGATGATGTGATAGAAATAAAGGTTTTTAAATGATATAATATGATAGATCTCTGAGAACAGTTAAGCAGTTTTATTTTTATTATGCGCTGGAAGATCTGAATAAAGATCCAGGCAAAAATATGAGGTAACGATATGAAATACGGATTTGTGCGTGCGGCAGCTGTGACCCCGTCACTTAAGGTTGCTGACACTGAATATAATACAGATGAGATAATAAAGAATATCAAGGCTATGGCAGGAGGCTCCATAAAACTCGCCATATTCCCTGAGCTTTCCATAACAGGATACACCTGCGGAGATCTTTTCCTTCAGGACAGGCTGCTTGCAGGGGCACTGGAAGGGCTGGCCAGGATCACAGAGGCGACAGCCGGTACTGATATGGTCGTATGCGCAGGCCTGCCGCTCATGGTCGACAACTCCCTCTACAACACCGCCGCAGTCATTCATAACGGCAGGCTTTTAGGCTTTGTACCTAAGAAATATATACCGAATTATTCTGAATTCTATGAGGCCCGTCACTTTAAGAAGGCGCCTGACGAAACTCAGCTCATCATAATACCGGATGCTTCCAAAGGAACAATATACTGCCAGTCTGTAGGAGACATGGGTGCCTCAGCCGATATGGCAGACATCCTCCCTGAGCAGAACGGGATCTTTAATTCTATAGTTCCTTTCGGCACAAATATCATATTTGCCGCTGATAACCTTCCTGGCTTCAGGCTTGCTTTAGAGATCTGCGAGGACCTCTGGGTACCGCTTTCACCGGGAGCCTTCCACGCAAGTGCAGGCGCAGTTATAATAGGAAACCTCTCTGCATCAGATGACACTACCGGCAAGTCCGCTTATCGTCACTCGCTAGTTGGCCAGACATCTGCATCCCTTATCTGTGCCTATATTTACGCAGATGCAGGTATCGGTGAATCCACGACAGACCTTGTATATTCCGGAGACAATATAATAGCTGAAAACGGAAATGTCCTTGCCGAATCGAAACGCTTCAGAAACGGCATCATATATTCTGAGATAGATCTTGAACGCCTGGTAAATGAACGCCGCAGGATAGGCACCTTTGCCTCATCAACAGCCGAAATATATCAGAAGAACTATACGACTATTCATTTTGCATTTACTAACGTATCTGATACACCGCTTACAAGGCACATTTCCATGACGCCATTCGTACCGGAGGACTTAAAGGCACGTGCAGACCGCTGCGAGGATATATTAAATATGCAGGCTGCAGGTTTAAGGAAGCGTCTTGAGCACACACACAGCAGGACAGCTGTTATAGGGATCTCGGGCGGGCTGGATTCGACACTTGCCCTGATCGTAACTGCAAGGGCATTTGACCTGCTTGGTATGGACAGGAAAAATATAATCGCAGTTACCATGCCATGCTTCGGAACAACTGACAGAACCTATCATAATGCAGTGAGCCTGATAAAAGAAACTGGTGCCACCTTCCGTGAAGTAAATATTAAAGACGGTGTGACCCGGCACTTTATGGATATAGATCACGATCCAGATGACCACAGCGTTACCTATGAGAATGTTCAGGCCCGCTACCGCACCATGATCCTTATGAATATAGCAAATGAGACCGGAGGGCTTGTTATAGGCACAGGAGATCTTTCTGAGATTGCACTGGGCTGGTCCACCTACAATGCTGACCACATGTCAATGTACGGAGTCAACTGCACCATTCCTAAGACTCTGGTCCGCTACCTTGTTGACTACGAAGCAGAGACCACAGGAAACAAGGTCCTCATGCGGGTACTGAAAGATGTACTCGCTACTCCTGTAAGTCCTGAACTCCTTCCGCCCGAAGAGGGCAGTATCTCTCAGAAGACAGAAGATATCATAGGGCCTTATGAGCTCCACGACTTCTTCCTTTATTATCATATGAGATTCGGCTACAGACCGTGCAAGGTCATGCATCTTGCATCATATGCATTCAACGGAAAATACGATAATGCAACTATACTTAAGTGGATGCGCAATTTCTACTGGCGCTTCTTCTCCCAGCAGTTCAAGCGCTCCTGCATACCGGATGGTCCAAAGGTCGGCTCTGTCGCGCTCTCACCAAGGGGCGACTGGAGAATGCCATCCGATGCCAGTGTAGAACTGTGGAAGAGCGAGGTCATTCAGCTGCAGGAAGAATCGGATGCCAAAGCGAAACTTTAAAAATGGCTGAGGAGGCGCAATTGAAGAGACGGAATGAAAGCGCAATTAAAAAGGCCGCATATTTTAAGGATATAAGATGTTTTAAGGATATAGGATGGCAGATTTAAAAAGGTCGATAATTAATAACAATGCCAGCTTGAATGGCGAAGAAATTAAAAATAATAATTTAAAAAACGGATGCGATCCTTCAAAGAGAACCAGGCGCAGGATCCTTATGCGGGTCGCCTACGACGGGACAGCTTATCACGGCTTTCAGATACAGCCGGAAGAGACGACCATAGAAGGTGAACTCAACAGGGCTTTATCAAATGTCTTGGGTGAGGATATAGAGATCATCGGTGCAAGCCGCACTGATGCAGGAGTACATGCTCTCGGAAATGTTGCAGTATTCGATACTTATTCAACCATACCGGCTGAGAAGTTCCCATATGCAGTGAATCCGGTCCTACCTGATGACATTATCATCCAGTCATCTGAAGAGTGCGCACCGAATTTCCACCCAAGGAAGTGCGACTGCAGAAAGACCTATGAATACACGATCCTGAACCGCGACCTCCCTCTCCCTAACTACCGCAATTATACATATCATGTTTATAAAAAGCTTGATGTTGACAGGATGAACGGGGCCGCTGCCTTTCTTCGCGGCAGACATGACTTTAAGGCTATGTGCTCAGCGAACACTGTCACAAAGACCACCGTCAGGACAATATATAAAGCCGCCGTGACCCAGGAAAAGCTCTTCGAGGGAGGGAGGCTCATAAAACTTTCTATTACCGGCAACGGCTTTCTTTACAACATGGTCCGCATAGTGACCGGAACCCTTATCCAGGCGGGCACCGGAGCCATACGGCCGGAGGATATCCCTGCGATCATCATATCCAAAGACCGGACAAAAGCCGGTCCGACCGTACCGCCGCAGGGACTGCTGCTTAAAGAAATAATATATAAATAGATCTTATGCACATGTAAATGTCTGTTTGAGAATCAAACAGACATTTTTTCTGAGTGTCGTATATGGTGTCAAATATTATTTGCCTTCAACTTCCTTAATTTTCTTTTCGAGCTCATCAATTACAATATTCAGGGCCTTGATCCTCGCATATTTCTTGTCATCAGACTCGAGTATATGCCATGGAGCGAAGTCTGTATTGGTCTTCTTGAGCATCTCATCGATGGCGCCCTCATACTGGTCCCACTTCTCACGATTGCGCCAGTCCTCATCGGTGATCTTCCAGCGCTTCTCAGGAGTATTCTGCCTGTCGTTGAAGCGCTCAAGCTGGGTATCTTTGTCTATCTGCACCCAGAACTTAATGACTACAGCACCCCAGTCGACGAGCTCTTTCTCGAATTCGTTTATCTCATTATATGCCCGTTTCCAGTCGTTCTCAGAGCAAAAGCCCTCGAGCCTCTCGACCATGACACGGCCATACCAGGTACGGTCAAATATCGTGATGTGACCATCCTTAGGAAGCCTGTTCCAGAATCTCCAAAGGAAGTGCCTTGCCTTCTCGTGAGGCTCAGGACTTGCTATTGGCTGGACCTCATAACCTCTCGGATCAAGTGCAGCTGATATACGCTTGATATTGCCGCCCTTGCCCGCTGCATCCCAGCCCTCATAGCCAATAATTACAGGGATCTTATATTTATATATCTTATTGTGGAGCCTGCCCAGCTTCTTCTGAAGCTTATCAAGATCCGTCTTATAGGCTCCCGGATCATAGGTCTTATCAAGAGGTATATCTTTAAGATCCGGTATTGGCAGCAGCTTAAAGGTATTCTGGATAACAGGGAATACATGCTCTGTATTGGAAAGAGCTGCATCGATGCTTTCATTAAGAGTCTCAAGCACCTTAAGCTCAGCTGTCTTTTTGTCGCTTGAATCAACAAAATACCAGGGTGCTGCAAACTGATCGGTAGCATTAATATAATCGTTAAATACGTCGAGGAACTCTTTATAGTGCTTATTCTGCCAGAGATCATCGTAACCGACGCGCCATCTGGTGCTCTTTCTGTCATCGAGCTCTCCAAGCCTCTTTTTCTGTTCCTTTTTACTGATATTAAAGAAGAACTTAACTATCAGATAACCGTTATCGTGCAGGGTACGTTCAAAACGCTTTATTGACTGCATGCGCTGGCTGTAGGTCTCTTTATCAAGGTCACCGGCAAGCAGCCCCTTTACAGCTTCATCCATCCAGCTGCCATCAAAAAATGAAAACTTGCCTGCTTCCGGGATTCTTATGAAATGTCTGTAAAGGAATGGCCTTCTCTTCTCATCATCTGTCGGCACATCCATACAGTGGACCTTGAAGAATCTCGGGTCAAGGTTCTTTATCACCTTGCCCAGTATGCTTCCCTTTCCGGCAGCTCCCCAGCCATCAAATGTCACCAGCACAGGAATACCATGTTCCTTGATCGCTGTCTGCTTGGCATTAAGATCTGCTCTGGCTTTTTCAAGTCTCTTCTCCAGCTCATCCTCCGGAATGTCAATGTCTCCTGAAACCTGTTCGATCCATGTTTTTAACATAATACATCACCTCGTAAACCAAAATACATTAACTTGTGTGTCCCAAAATGTTAAACTTCATTATAGCAGATTTTCCTTGACGATGCCACACAAAAATGGTATTATAAACAGGCTTTATGCGGATGTGATGGAACTGGCAGACATGCAAGATTTAGGTTCTTGTGGGGTTACCCATGCAGGTTCGATTCCTGTCATCCGCATATTTTTTTATTTTACCTGACGATTTACATTAAAGCTGCTTTATTTCATAGTTTTTACCGATGGATGTGAGTTATTATTATAACTTCATGTTATGAAATTTCTTCAGACCAAAACAAAACAAAATACTATAAATAATTACATACAATACAACCATATAGGTTATTTTGGAAAAACTTATTGTCAGCCTGGACCTGGGATAACTTAAAAAGACTTCACAGGTATTCCTGTCAACATAATCCCAAAAGCTATAAATAACCCAGCATGCGGCAAAAGGCAGCAAAAACAGCTCATATAATTTTAAAATTCTAATATATTCCGAATCCCCTAAGTTGCATAAAATTCCTATGATACAATATGCTATTAAGGTAACAATAATGATATTCAGATTTTCAACTATGGAATATATAAAATGTCTATTTTTCATCATTAAGTGCTCCAACATAATACAAATACGCATCTTCCAATGAAGGATTAATAAAGGTGGAATTTTCTGGTTTATTATCTGAATAAACCCTACATACAAATCCATTTTCGTCCCTTGCTTCTGATAAAACTCTGAATTTATCATTACTTTTTATGGCTTTTTCAGATTTAAGTTCCCAGATCTTGCCATGCAATTCATTTAGGATATTTTTATAACTATCTGTCTTAATTATTGAGCCGTGATTTAGAAAAACTATTTCGTTACATGCAGACTCAATATCTTCAACAATATGGGTCGATATCAAAACTGTTCGATTTAAACATATTTCAGACAATATATTTCTAAATCTGACCCGTTCTTCAGGATCAAGTCCTGCAGTAGGTTCATCGACAATAAGCATTTGTGGTGAACCTATTATTGCCTGGGCGATGCCCAGCCGTCTCAACATTCCACCAGATAAAGTGGATACACATGATTTTGCTTTATCTTCCAGATTGACCTCACTTATTGCATGCTCAACTTCATCAGAAATTTGTTGTTTATTAATATTTTTTAAATATGCAACATGCTCTAAACTTTCTTCAGCTGTCAAATTTCCATAAAACGAAAATTGCTGCGGCAGATAACCTATCAGCTGTCTCATCTTAGCAAATGGTATTTCCTGACCATCAATTTAAATATGACCAGAATCTGGATCAATTACTGAAGCAATTATTCTCATCAGTGTGGTTTTTCCGGAACCATTCGGACCAAGCAATCCGTACATACCTTGCCTGAACTGTATAGACACATCATTTAATGCGATTTTCTTTCCATACTTTTTACTAACACTTTTTAATTCAATCATTATCTACACTCCTTACCAATGCTATTGTTTGTGAAATATCATAAATTTGAGCATTTAACATCAAGGACCATTCATCGAAAAATTTCTGCTGTTTTTCAGGAGTCGCTGTCGTGATAAATTTTGAAATAATTCTCACCAGTCTGGCTTGATCTTCCATGCCAGCATTTTCAATATACAAATTATATAATTCATCTAAGTCTCCTATTACAACATTAGGATCTACTTTTCCCTGATTGGCTAATGAAACAACGTAGCTGCATTTAAAGAGATACTCAAAATCAATATTTGTAACATTTTTTAGAAATTTATCATTAACAAGTGCATAAATTCCCAAAAGAGGGTTTTTTAATTCTTTTCCGTCGATATAGGCCCGCGTAATTTCTATAAATGTTCCATCATTATAAGACCTAACTGTTTCACCACGTCCGGTATAAGTTGTATCACAAATAAAAATCAATGGTGAACTTTTACAAGTAGGCATATTTAGTATCTTTTGGTATCTTTTGAGTTTGTTCTGATAAGAACTCATATATTTCTCATAGTTATGACACGATATCGGATAAATATATAAAAGTTCATTTTTCTTTACTAATTTCATAAATTCACTATCCAGTAGGGTTATCCCTGATGAGGAACCCAAAATAATATATACTTGAGTTACCCATGCTGATTGTGCTATACTGTCCCCCCTGTATTCTATCGTAGGGTATTATATAAAAAACTCAAAACTATTAATTATTATAGAGAATAGTAATAGTATTATTGTCGCTTTACATCTAAAATCCAGTTTTATTTCGGTGGAAATCGAGTTTCTAAACTTGTCAATAAAAATTTTATTCAACAGACTACTCCTCATATATAATTAAATATTCAAAGTTTTGACGAAATCTCTGGATATCGTTATCGATCCACCCTGCTAGAGTTAATCAATTAATTTTCCAGCCCCATAACAACCTTTTTTTTAATGCACCTTCAGGATTTAACTTTATACTATATAATCCTGGACCGTTCATTACAGTCCGTTTTGAAAGTATATTTGACCATGAGTTAACTGTAGCTGATCCCATATCACCTGTACCTGGGCTCATAAACCTGGAATATGCTTCAGTGGTTCCAACTTTCTTTTTAAAACGTAATGTATAATATAGATTATTAGTTGATGTATCATCATTCACGCCAAAACCTTCAATATAACCACTACAGAAAATGCCGATACTTGTAGCAGAAGTATCATTAGTGTAGATTGTAACTTAAACAGGTGCAGAAGCCGCATAGACAAGTGTTCCTATCATACTTACCGATAGAATAATTCCAAATGTAAAGCTTAGTAATTTGTTCTTTAACATGTTAACCTCCTTCTAATTAAACTTTTCCAATAATAAAGGCAATATTATTTATTAATTTTACTTTTATAATAGTATGCAAAACAATAACATAAATTTCAACATTATTTATCACGTTTTTTCTTCGTTTATCCCTCCCTTTAAGCATTCGCACCGCTGTAATCTTATTTTTTATCTTTATATCGTTTTGGTTAGTAAGTTGTGGTAAAATATTAATGTTATAGTGAAAGGCACAATATATTTACCTTCTGCTATATAAAATTGGAAAGGCCCAGGTCTATAGTCTGCTGTTTTTTTAGTTCCATAGCCTGGCCATTATTGAATATACAAGATTAAGAAAGGACACATTATGAAAGGTGTAATTCTCGAGGCTGGTGCAGTTTCAACAGGTGATGTTCCATGGAGTCCTGTTACTGACATAATGCCATTTAAAATTTATGACAATACGACAGAAGAAAATAAATACGACCACATACAGGACGATACCGAGTTCGTTCTTACCAATAAGGTGAAAATGGATGAGGCTCTTTTTCAACATTTTCCTAAAATTAAGTACATTGGCGTATGTGCTACAGGCTACAATGTAGTTGACCTGGCTGCCGCAAGGGATCACGGTATCACTGTTACTAATGTTCCTGCCTACAGCACCGAGTCAGTCATGCAGCTGACCCTTGCCTTTATCCTTTCACTTGCATCCGGAGTGCCCGAGCATGTAAAGGATGTAAATGCCGGCGGTTGGACCAGGTCCGACAAGTTCTGCTACTGGCTCACTCCTATCATGGAGCTTTCCGGCAAGACTCTTGGTATATTCGGATATGGAAACATTGGAAAGAGAGTCGCTGAGGCAGCAATGGTCTTCGGCATGAATGTGCTTGTCCATACTGCACACCCCGATAAATATCTTAAAGACCGGATTCCGGGGAGACTTATATTTACCGATGCTGATACTTTATATGCACAGGCAGATATCATCACCTATCACTGCCCGCTCAACTCCAAAACTGAGCATATTATTAATAAGGAAAATATCTCGAAGATGAAGGACGGGGTCATCATCATAAATGTTTCCCGGGGCGGTCTGGTTAATGAAGCCGATCTCAAAGAGGCCCTTTTGTCAAGCAAGGTCTGGAAGGCCGGTCTGGACGTAGTTGAAGAAGAGCCTATGCGTAAAGATAATCCTCTTCTTGGGATCGACAATATCTATATCACGCCTCACATTGCCTGGGC
Source organism: Lachnospiraceae bacterium (assembly GCA_036343175.1). Classification (GTDB taxonomy): domain Bacteria; phylum Bacillota; class Clostridia; order Lachnospirales; family Lachnospiraceae; genus JAEEJA01. The sequence goes on along the minus strand of JAZASR010000025.1, from coordinate 23,089 downwards.
AAGTATTGAGGCAAGGACAAGGCTTGTAAACACCATCGCTGATAATATAAAAGGATTCATTAACGGAAGACCTGTAAATGTGGTAAACTGATCAGGGATGACAGCTATTATGCAAAAGCGCAGTACAAAAAGCCATGCTTATAAGAATCTGGGATATTGCTGATGATATGATAAGGAGGAAAATATGCCAACTGTAAACAAAACTGATTTCAAACCCGGCAACATGCTTTATCCGCTGCCTGCTGTACTGGTAAGCTGCGGTGAATACGATAAGGACGACTTAAGCAAGTCTAACTTTCTGACTATTGCCTGGACCGGCACCATTTGCTCAGACCCGCCAATGGTCTTCATAAGCGTCCGTCCTTCAAGGCATTCATATGACATGATAAGAAAGTCCGGTGAATTCGTCATCAACCTGACCACGGAAGGCCTTGTTCAGCAGACCGATAAGGCAGGCGTATGGACAGGATCCAAAGTAAATAAATGGAAAGAGCTTAGGCTCACACCGATGCCGGCAAAGACAGTCATGTGTCCTGTCATTGCAGAATCACCGGTAAATATTGAATGCAAAGTCCAGGATGTTAAGGAGCTTGGTTCTCATACCATGTTCACAGCACTTGTGACTAACGTTCAGGTAACATCTGACTATATCGATGAAAAGAATGTCTTTCATCTCAACGACACCGGTCTGCTTGCTTATTCTCATGGCACGTACTTCTCACTGGGAAAGAAACTCGGCACATTCGGATACAGCGTGCGCAAAAAATAAATGTCATTTTAAAAAGGTTAACTAAAGGTAAAAGCTGCCGGATAAAAGCAAAATCATAAATAAAGGGGAATACAGATGAAGTTTACCTACATGCATATCTGCAATTTCAAATCCATCAATGATCTTGAGATAAAGGATCTTGAAAATGCCATGATCCTCGTGGGACGCAACAACACAGGAAAAACATCAGTTATCGATGCTATCCTTGTCGCGACCGGCAATAAGAAGCCTAAGAGCAGGTACTTTATGGCCCCGGACAAGTCCATTAATATCACTCTGACCCTTTCAATAACCGAGGAGGATCTTCATTTCTATCACGACAATGCTATAGTTAGCCGCCAGAAGGATTACGACTCATGGTTGTCTGAGTTCTATACCGCGCTGCCTTCATTTAAGGATGATGCCATTACATTTACCTGTCACATCAATCCTGAACTGGAGGTAAAGTACCGTGACGGCTTCTCTAAAAATAATACATCCATACCGGAGATATTCCCTAAGATCTATCATCTTGACCACTCAAGAAAGATAGATTCATTCCAGCGTGACGTCTTATCCTTCTACGATAAGGAGTCTTATAATACCCTTAAGGACGACGTCTGCATGTTTGACAAGACACGTAAATGCAACAGATGCTTCAACTGTATCGGTCTTATCAATAAAAAGGCGCCGGCAGACTTAAATCTCATAGAAGCTACCAAGCTCCTTGAATATAAGCTCTACAACACCAACGTAAATGCTTTTGCCGACAAGGTCAATTTCTACCTTCATAAGAACGGTTCCCCATTCCAGGATGTGGTCTACGATCTGAATTTCAATACCAACAACATACTGAATTTTGAGACCCGTGTCCGCAACAACCTTCGTGAAAATTCCGGCTACGGTCCCATCAGCCAGATGAGTGAAGGAACAAAGTCCATATATGCACTTTCTCTTCTCGAAGCCTATTCAGAGGAAAAGGACGTACTTCCATGCATCATACTCGTTGAGGATCCTGAGATCTTCCTTCACCCGTCACTTCAGAAGATGGCAAGCGAAATTCTCTACCGTCTGTCCAAGAAGAACCAGGTCATCTTCTCGACCCAGTCACCTAACCTTATATTCAACTTCTCAACTAAGCAGATCAAGGAGGTCATCCTGGACGAGAATTATTATACGACCATCAGACCGGACACCGATGTCGACAGGATACTCGATGATCTCGGCTACTCGGCAAACGATCTCATGAACGTTAACTTTGTCTTCATAGTCGAGGGCAAGCAGGACTTCAACCGCCTGCCGCTATTACTGGAAAAATATTATTCTGAAATATATGATGACGATGGAAAGCTGCAGAGGATATCTATTATTCCTGTAAATTCCTGCACCAACATAAAGACCTATGCAAATCTTAAATATATCAATAAGCTCTATCTCAAGGACCAGTTCCTCATGATAAGGGATTCTGACGGCAAGAACCCGGTATACCTTAAGAAACAGCTCTGTAATTACTACCGAAAGCGCTCAGCTGAGGATGTCGGCAATCTTCCGGATGTAAAGCCGCAGAACGTGCTGATCCTTAAATACTATTCATTTGAAAATTATTTTCTGGATCCATCCGTCATGGCAAAGATCGGAGTCATCAACCGCGAAGAAGATTTCTACAGGATCCTTTATGAAAAATACAAGGATTACCTCTATAAACTTACAAGCTTCAGACGCCTGGTAAAGACAAAGGGACTTAAGATCCGCGGCCCGGAAGACATCAGGTCCAATATTGAGGACATCAAGATCTACGTCCGGGGCCATAATCTTTTTGACATCTTCTATGGCAAATACCATGGCGGTGAAAAGGAACAGGAGATACTAAAAGAATACATTGACATTGCACCACGCTCTACATTCCAGGATATTTTCGATGCCATAGATTCCTTTGTCTACTTTGAGAACAGGAAGAAGAACTGACAGAAGGTCCTTAACCTGCCGGCTTCTGCTCAAATGCAGCTTTAGGGACCTTATCTTTTATGATACGTCGGGCTGACACTCCTGACTTTAGTCATGAGAGGTTCACTATGTTTACAATAATTTGACAAAAACTTTTATATTGTTATAATATGTAAGTTAGCTATGTCCGGTAAAAATTTACTGCGCCTTGAAACATAGCGAGACAATAATAGATATTACTGAAGCAGATGCTTTTCATGTAGGTTTTTTAAGTGCAAAAGCATCGGGATCATTTATATAAGGATAAAGGTAATTCTCATGGAGAATCAATATATCATTAAGGGCGGTCAGCCGCTTCATGGTGAAGTCGTTATAAGCGGTGCAAAGAACGCAGCCCTGGGTATAATAGCTGCTGCCATTATGGCAGATGAAAGCGTTTCTATAGATAATCTTCCTGACGTCAGGGACATTAACGTCCTGCTTCAGGCCATTCAGGAGATCGGAGCCACGGTCATCCGTGTTAACCGACATAAAGCGATCATCAACGGAAGCACTATCAATTCACTTGTAGTTGATGACGATTCGATCAGAAAGATCCGTGCATCCTATTATCTTATGGGTGCTCTTTTAGGTAAATACAAAGAAGCTCACGTTGCCCTTCCCGGAGGATGCGACATAGGTTCCCGTCCTATCGACCAGCATCTGAAAGGCTTTAAGGCCTTAGGCGCGCAGTCAGCAGTTGAATATGGCAAGGTCAATCTGGAAGCTGCCTGTCTTACCGGCAGCCATATTTACTTCGATGTTGTTACAGTTGGTGCCACAATAAATGTTATGCTTGCTGCCTGTCTTGCTGAAGGCAAGACCGTTATAGAGAATGCGGCAAAGGAGCCTCATATCGTTGATGTTGCTAACTTCCTTAACAGTATGGGAGCTAAGATCAAGGGTGCAGGTACCGATAAGATCAGGATCACAGGTGTTGATCATCTGCATGCTTCCGAGTACTCCATCATCCCTGATATGATAGAAGCTGGTACATTTATGGCCGCTGCAGCTGCAACAAATGGTGATGTACTTATATCGAATGTTATTCCAAAGCACCTTGAGGCTATAAGCGTAAAGCTCATAGAGATCGGAGCCTCTGTTACAGAATATGATGACGCCGTTCGTGTATCTTCCTCAAAGAGGCTTGGTCATACACAGGTAAAGACACTTCCTTACCCCGGCTTCCCAACTGACATGCAGCCGCAGATCACTACGCTACTTGCTCTTTCTGAAGGAACTTCTACTGTAACTGAGAGTATATTTGAGAACCGTTTTAAGTATGTCGATGAACTTTCAAGAATGGGCGCAAGCATAAAGGTAGAAGGAAACATTGCAATTATCGAGGGAGTAAGCGGATTTACCGCAGCGCAGATCACTGCCCCCGACCTCCGTGCAGGCGCAGCTCTTGTAATTGCCGGGCTTGTTGCGAATGGTGTATCAACTGTTGATTCCATCAAGTATATCGAACGCGGATATGAGACATTCGATAAAAAGCTTCAGCGACTCGGCGCAGTTATAGAAAAAGTGCCTGCTGATGATGAGGACGCTGTACAGAAGTTCAGGCTGAAGGTCGGATGACCGCATAAGAGAAATGATATTTTCTTAGATACCCTCAACGATTATTTCACTTCTTTTGTTAATCGGACCATAAAATACAGGCAGATATCGATCTGTAAATAATAAGACTCGACCGGCAGTCAGGCCGGTCGGGTCTTTTTTTGCAAAATGACGGTTTCTGTGATATAATTTTTTGGGTTATTCTGCCCTGTAAGCCTGCATAATTAAAGTTATTAAGCAATGGCAGAATGGTACAGCTTAGTTAATAACATTTGCGTACCATTTACACCAGAAAATAACGCTCAGCATTCAGGCAGAATGATAATGAAATTTACAGAAGGGAGCCTTGACCAATGAAGAAAGGCCTCTTTATAACCTTTGAAGGAATAGACGGCTGCGGCAAATCAACACAGACCGCGATCCTGAAGAAAAAGCTTGAAGATTCCGGTTCAAGGTGCATGCTGACTCAGGAGCCTTCATCCGGACCCATCGGTGCCATGATCAGGCAGTGCCTTACTAAAAGGATCTCCTTTGATGAGCGTACCATGGCCTGTCTCTTTGCTGCGGACAGAATTGACCATCTGACAAATGAGACATCGGGAATACTAAAGTCAGTAAATAACGGCACAACTGTCATCTGTGACCGCTATGTGCTATCAAGCTTTGCATACCAAAGTGCCGGAGCTCCTCTGGACTGGGTCATGGACTTAAATGACCAGGCAGGAGATATCATAAGGCCGGACCTTCACATATACATGGATATACCTGTTGAAATGTCGCTTGAACGTATCGACAGAAACAGGGCCAGTCATGAGCTCTATGAAACACGCGACAGGCTGAATAAGGTAAAGTCCAACTACGAGCATATAATAGAGAAGCTTACCGGGCTCGGACAGGAGAGTATATTTACTGTAGACGCCACTTTAAGTCCGGACGCTATTGCGGATAAGATCTGGTACAGGGTGACAGGCCTGCTTAATAATGGCTGATTAAAGTAATATTCAGAAAGGCGGATCATGAACATTAAGGTATCGAATACACAGAACGTGGCTCCGACCTCCCTGCCAAACGGTCCGGCTGAGGCACCGGACGGGAACGCCTTCCGCTTCGCTCTTCTGTCAAGCATTGAAGAAAACGAGCTTAAAGCTGCACTCTCCAATATGGTGAAGGATATAACACAGCAGGGTGATAAGCTTGCCCGCCGCATGGACCTTGAAGATATGAAAAAATACAGGTCCATGATAAAGGACTTCCTTAATGAAGTAGTAAACAGGTCACATGAATTCACACGTGAGAATTTTCTTGACAGAAAGGGCCGCCACAGAGTCTATGGCATGATAAAGCAGGTCAATGACAATCTTGACGAGCTCATGCAGGAAGTGCTCAAGGAAGAAAAGGACCACATAAAGATATTAAGCAAGATCGGTGAGATCAACGGGCTACTGCTCGATATACTCACCTGAAATTTTTCAGGTCTTTGAGGTAAGGATATGGCAGATTTTAAAGACATAATAGGACAGAAGGACATAATCAGGAATCTCAAGTCTTCAATAGCCACGGGCAGGTTTTCTCATGCTTATATCATCAATGGCGAGACAGGCTCCGGCCGGTTAATGCTTGCCGAGGCATTCGCAAGGACTCTCCTCTGCTCGGGAAATAAAGAAGCTAAGGAAGCAGTTAAAAAAGTTATCGAAAGCGGAACTCTTTCTGAACAGGATTCACACCAGCTCATGGATTCACTCGATGCATGTGACATCTGCACGTCATGCAGAAAAGCTGATACAAACTCCAATCCTGATATCATCCATGTCACACACAGCAAGGCATCTATTTCTGTGGCAGATATAAGAGAACAGATAATAGGGACAATAGATTATCAGCCTTATGAGAATGAATATAAGGTATACATTGTTGATGATGCGCCTAAGATGACTGCTGAGGCTCAAAATGCCCTGCTGAAAACTCTTGAGGAGCCGCCGGCCTATGCAGTTATCATTCTCCTGTCTGACAGTCCAGAAAAACTTCTTGATACCATAAAGTCCCGCTGCCTTATGATAAATACAAAGCCTATAAGCAGAACTGAGATCAGGAACTACCTGGAGAAGACCCTTAAGATGGATCCGCAGGATGCCGACATAGCTGCAAACTTCTGCCAGGGCAACGTCGGACGTGCCATAAGATTCGCGACTTCCGAAGACTTTGGTGCCATGAAGGACCAGGTCCTTGACCTGCTTAAGAATATCAATGAGATGGATATAGCTGCCATCATTGAACGCATTAAGATATTCACTGCAGACAGGAAAAACATAGATGACTATCTTGACCTCATGCTCTTATGGTTCAGGGATGTCCTTATGTTCAAGGCGACAAAAGATGCAAATCTCATGCTCTACTCCGAAGAATACACGGCCATAAGTAAAGAAGCAAGCCGGAGGAGCTATGAGGAGCTTGAATCTATTATTGAGAGCATCAAAACCACCAAAAAAAGACTCAAGGCAAACGTAAATTATGATACGGCAATGGAACTTCTGGTCATGAATATCAAGGATCCTATTGTAAAGTAGTTCATATATATCAAGGATCCTATTATAAAGCAGATAATATATGTAGATCATATATATCAACAAGAACGAATGGAGTATTAACAATGGTAAATATAATCGGTGTCAGATTCAAGAAGAACGGAAAGATATACAGCTTCGATCCAACCGGATTTGACATCCGCAACGGATGTGACGTTATAGTTGAGACCGCCCGCGGACAGGAGTTCGGCAAGGTAGTTCTCGGACCAAAGGAGATATCTGAGAAAAGGATCACTATGCCTTTGAAGCCCATCATAAGGATCGCGGATGACCGGGACAGGCAGACAGTTGAAGAAAATAAACAAAGCGCAAAAGAAGCATTTGATATCTGTCTTGAGAAGATCGCCAAGCACCAGCTGAATATGAAGCTCATTGATTCAGAATATACTTTCGATAGATCAAAGCTCCTCTTCTATTTCACTTCTGACAAGCGCGTCGATTTCAGGGAGCTCGTAAAGGACCTTGCCAGTGTATTCAGAACCAGGATAGAGCTCAGACAGATCGGAGTCCGTGACGAAGCGAAGATGGTCGGAGGCTACGGCATCTGCGGCAGACCTTTATGCTGCACCTCGTTTCTTTCCGAATTCTCTACTGTTTCGATCAAGATGGCTAAGGATCAGAGCCTTTCTTTGAATCCTTCCAAAATATCAGGAAGCTGCGGCAGACTCATGTGCTGTCTTAAGAATGAAGAAGAAGCTTATGAATACCTTAACTCAAAGCTTCCTCCGATAGGTTCTGTCGTAAAGACCTTAGATGGATTTACAGGTGAAGTCCAGTCATTAAGCGTCCTCAAGCAGAATGTAAGGGTGATCATAGAGACTGACAACGGAGACAAGGAAGTCCGTGACCTTCCGGTAGATGAACTTACTATTATAGGCCGCAGACGCCGCGGTCCGCAGCAGCCGATCCAGGTAAACACCGAGGAAGTTGATGAATCATCTCTTAAAGAGCTTGAAAATATGGAGAAGGCCGACCTGAATGAGCTTTCTGAATCCGAAGAAGATGATGACCTTGCACCAGCCGGAAATACACGCCGTGATGACAGCAGAAAAGGAAGACGTAATTACAGCAGAAACGTGCAGGATCAGGATGGACGCCGTGATCATAATGGAAATGATAAAGAATATCAGCGCAATAACAGATCTCATAATTCCAGCGGTGCTGACAGATATTCCAATAATTCTGAAAAGGGTTCATACAACAGGAACAATCATAGACGTTCAAGACAGGATAACAACCGCCGCAAGAAAAATAATTACGTGAGTGACGGTACACATGCCCACAGAGATTCAAGGGCCGGGAAGAAATTTGATGCTGATGAAGAATCCTGATGACTATAATGAAAAGATCAATGCATTGGTGCATAAAGGCGAACGGGTCGATGATCTACAGAGAAACGGACTTCTGATCATTCAGGATCCCTCGCTCTTCTGCTTCGGAGTGGATGCAGTCCTCTTAAGTTCATTTATTAAGACCAGACCCGGCGCAAGTGTCTGCGATCTCTGTACCGGTAATGGCATCATTCCTATTCTTATTTCGGATAAGACAGATTGCGGACACATAGATGCTATCGAGCTGCAGGATAAGTCTTATGACCTTGCAAGGCGAAGCGTAGAACTGAATGGACTTTCAGACCGCATAAATATCATACACGGGGACGTAAATGACATGCCTCAGACACTGGGCAGATCATGCTATGATGTCATAACTGTTAATCCACCTTACATGAAAGAAAGTTCCGGTCTTAATAATATGTCAGAGGCGCGCAACATAGCCCGCCATGAAATATTTCTTTCATTAGATGAGTGCGTGAGCGCTGCCGCTGCCCTTTTAAAGCCCAATGGACATCTTTTCATGGTGCACAGGCCTGCGAGGCTTACAGATCTTGTACTTTCTATGAATGAACACGGGCTGGAGCCAAAACGCTTAAGGCTGGTCACTCCATATGTCGGCAAAAGTCCCAATCTCCTGCTTATGGAAGCAGTAAAGAACGGCGGGCGTGAGCTTAAGATCGAACCCGTGCTTTACATGTACAATGAAGACGGATCATATACTGATGAGTTAAAGGAATTTTATGGAATGCAGCCTTCAGACTCTTAAGAGGCCGGAGTGGTCCCTTTTTTTATGCATGCCTGTATTCATTTATAATCTTACTATCGAAAAAGAGAGAGAACCATGAATGATATTGCCTATGGTAATTTATATATAGTTGCGACCCCTATCGGCAACCTTGATGATATGACATTTCGTGCCATTAAGGTCTTAAAGGAAGCAGACCTCATCGCCGCAGAGGACACCAGGAATACTATCCGCCTTCTTAACCATTTTGAAATATCGACTCCTATGACCAGCTACCACGAATACAATAAGTATGATAAAGCAATGGTTCTCATAGGCCAATTAAAGGAAGGCAAAAATATTGCTCTGGTTACTGATGCGGGAACTCCCGGAATATCCGATCCCGGCGAAGTGATCGTCGGGTTTGCTCATAGAGAAGACATCCGCTGCATCCCGGTACCCGGGCCTGCAGCCTGTATAACAGCTCTTTGCGTATCTGGTCTTTCTACCAGGCGCTTTGCATTTGAAGCCTTTCTGCCAAGAGATAAAAGATCCAGAGCTGACATCCTTTCGGAGCTTCGCGATGAGACAAGAACTATTATTATATATGAGGCACCTCATCATTTAAAGGAGACTCTGTCAGACCTTTTTAATGTACTTGGAGACCGAAAAGCAGCAGCTGCACGCGAGCTTACTAAAATTCATGAAGACATAAATTTATCTTCCCTTAAAGAACTTATTGAATATTACAATGACAATGATCCCCGGGGCGAATACGTCCTTGTTATAGAAGGAAAGAGCCTTGAAGATAAAAAGCAGGAAGAAAAAGCACAATGGGAAGATCTTTCTGTTCCCGACCATGTAAAGCTTTACGAGGACCAGGGCTTTGACAGAAAGGAAGCCATGAAAAAAGCCGCTGCTGACAGAGGAGTCAGCAAGAGGGATATTTATAATCAGCTTATGAAAAAATAATCAGAAAAAGCATGCTGATAAGAGCCGCTGCTTTAAAGGCAGCAATAAAAACAATATTCAGGTACTGTAGCATTTATATAGAAAGAAGCAGATCATGAAAGCCATATATAAGATTCCAATATTATTGATAATTTTTATTGCATCTTTAATCTTCTTTGGCCGTTCCATACCCAGCCTGACCTCAGCGGCTCCGACCGCATCCAAGCTCCAGTCAACGGTCTTTCCATCGGCGTATGTCCTGTCACACGATCAGAAGGTCAACCCGCTTAAGGGATATTCAACAAGATTAAGCTCCGGTCTGGTCCGTGAATCTATAAGCCCCGTCGGCAGCGACAAAAAGCTTATTCTTATGATCGATCCAAATAAAACAGGTATCGAAAAGCTTGACTATACTCTTCTTTCCATACCCGATGACAAGGAGCTGGTGAACGGCCAGATCTCAGCATTCGAAAGCACCGGCACGGAAACAGAAGCTGATCTTTTTATCGACTATGGCATGAAGACCAGTACGGAATATGGCCTCAGAATATGCATTACTACTGATACCAATAAAAAGATCTATTATTACACAAGGATAAAGTATTATGATTCGGATATTTTTCTGGACGAAAAGCTCGGCTTTGTGAATAAATTTCATGATGCGGCTATCGGCACCAATACAGATCTGGATATGACAAAATATCTTGAGACAGATCCTGACAAGGCTGATGATACTTCACTGGCTTTAGTCGATATGTACTCGGATCCAAAGCTTATACGATACAATGACCTGAAACCCGAAGTCATTTCCGAGATCACTCCTTACATAAAGGAATTAAACATTGAGACCGCCGCTGTCCTCTTAAAGTACTATATCAGGCTTAACGGCAAAAGCACCGATAAGAATGAAGTCTATCAGGTAAAGGAATTCTTCAGGGTCCGCTATGTCGATCACAAGATCTATCTTCTCTATTACCGCAGGGCCATGGAGTCTATATATAATCCATCATTCACCTCCATCGATAAAAATGAGCTTAAGATCGGTGTCACCTCAAACAGCAATATAGATCTCAAATATGACAAAACCTGCAATGAATTTGCTTTTGTCCGTAATGGCTCTCTGTTTTCATATGATATTGAGGCAAATAATATTACAAGGATCTTCTCATTTGAGCAGAACAATAAGGATTATTACACCAATGATATTGATCAGCACGATGTAAAAATACTTAAGCTTAACGATAATGGAGATATAGATTTCATAGTTTATGGCTACATGAGCTCCGGGGATTATGAGGGACAGGTAGCAATAATTCTTTATAAATACGTTAAAGAAGATAATCAGCTCAATGAAAGAGTTTATATTCCGCTGCACACCACCTACCAGAGGCTCAGGCAGGATCTGGGCAACTTCTGTTATATCAATGAACAGAACATTTTCTACTTTGCCTACAATAACGTTGCTATCGCCTACAATATTCCATCCAAGAAATACGAGGTACTCTCTAATTATGCAACAGAGGATAACTTCGCTATGATAAATTCCACAAAGTCATTTATCATTACAAATGGAAATAAAGACAGCTACGCTGACACGATCACGATCCTGAACCTGGATACTACGGAAAAGTACCAGATCAAGGCAGACAAGAGAGACCGTTTAAGAGTACTCGGAATCATTGACAAATATCTGATCTATGGCTGCTTCCACGAAGAAGACGCTTTTGAAGCCTCTGACGGACGGCTTATACTTCCTGTCTACAAGATGATCATAGCTGATTCCAATGGAAAGACGGTTCGTGAGTACGATCCTGGCTCAGACAGGTATATTTCATCTATCAAAGTAAAAAACAATGTCATTCACATTAACAGGATAAAGCGTAAGAGATCTACATTCGTCTCCGCCTCTGAAGATTCCATGATAAAGAACAACGACGAGAAAGAAAATACAGTCAGTGTTTATTCACGTGTAACCAATGAAATGCTGACTGAGAAGTATATTACTATTTCAGAGAAAAATGAGATCACAAATGTTCCTGAAGAACTTGCGACTAAACAGATCATGGTGAATGAAGACACGACCCTTCACATCAATGAGGATAAGGCTTCAAGTGAGTACTATATTTACGCTTATGGTGAGATCACGGGAAAGGTCGATAATGCAGGCGACGGAGTAATGGATGCAGACGAAGAAATGGGAGTACTTACGGACGGGAAAGGCGCTGTCATATGGGAGCGCGGAGGTCAGTTCAACTCAAAGGACCTGACCGGACTCGAAACGGTCCGGACAGCTGAAAGTGTGTCATCTGCTCTGGCCTGTACTTCAATGCTCTTAAAATATGCCCAGGTCGATAATGCATCTGATATCTCCGGAACTTCCATCATGGATGATCTGTCAAAGCACCTGGAAACACCAGTCAATCTTACCGGCTGCAATGTCAGTGAAATGCTTTATTTCATCAGCAATGGAAGGCCTGTTATAGCAATGTCCGATCCGGATAAATATGTGCTCATTACGGCATATACTCTTTCCGATATTACCTGGTTCGATCCGGGAACCGGCCGTTTTGTGAAAATGTCACAGGCAGCTGCAGACACCAGATTCAAGGGCATGGGAAATGTTTTCATCTCATATATTTGATTTTTTACAATGAAACTACAGGGTCATTTGTGCAACATCCACAAATGACCTTTTCTTTTTTTATGAAACCTGCACGATAATTTAGTTGTATACAATTTAAATCTTCAGGTATTTTACCAATGGATTTTTTCATGATATTTTTCTATACTCTATTCATTCACACTTAAGGAAGGGAGAAAATATTATGCTACATCGGTTTCATACTATTATAAAGCTGCATTCTTATATGTTTTGGCTGTTAATACTGGTATTTGCTGCCAATATAATAATGGCAATTAAGCCTGCCCGCGCTCTGGCCGCAGAGTATTCGGATTATGAATATAAGGCAAATGCAGAAGAGCTTATAAATAAGGACAATAGATTCAGCATAGATGAAAATTCATTTATGTTATATTCCATAAGGACTGGCGATCACAATAAGCTTACCCTCACATTCACTCTTGACCAGGAGGATCTAAAGTACTTTTCGGTCTGTCTTTATGATAAAAGCTATGAACTCGCCCCTTTTCACTCTGTTAAGCTCAAAGAATATCCGGCACAGGATACAATGCAGGCAAAAATCAGCCTTCAATACAAACTCAAAAGGAATACGACCTACAACCTGGTCACTGCCACAAGCTTTCCGCAGATCAATAATATACACTGCAGCATTACATTCACCGGCAAGAAAAAGCAGAAATCTTATCACCCTTTTTTTAACAGTAATACCGCAGATAAAAATTTCGATAATAAGAACAGTTCAGCAAAAAGGAGTATAAACAATAATAACAATATAAGCATTAAAAAGAGCACGGTAACAAATAAGAATACGAGCGATACTGTGGATAGAAAAAGAAAAAACACTGCGGGCAATAAAGAAAATAAGAATGATAAAAAGACTACAGGCGGGAAAGGAAATAAGAGCCGGAAAGATTCTACAGACAGTAAAAAAAATAAGAGCCGGAAAAATTCTGCTCCTGCCCCAATAATAAGTTTCTCTAATTCCAGCCTGCACATGTCAAGGGAAGGTTCTCTAACACTACATGTAAGATTGGATCCCGGCTGTAAGAAATCAGAAAAGGACAAAGTTCTTGGGGCACTGACTTCTTCTGCAGCTAATATTTCCATATATGGCAATGGGATTACCGTGCCATCAAAAAGTCTGAACTTTGGAAAGGATGGGAAGGGTATCATATATGTATCATACCTGGAACCGGGCATCACAAATCTTACGGTCTCTTTACAGGCATACGTTGGACGCGATCTCATAAAAGTTTCAAATACATGTACCATTCGTACTGAATAAGGAAAAATAACAGGAAAGGAGCCTGATGATGGAATTTACAGATTATATAAATAAAAACTATGATAAGCCGGTTCTCATAAGATCTTCGGACAGATCATCGGTCTTTTCGCTTTCAGACCATGAAGGAAAAGAATATGTTCTTAAGATCATAGATGTAGAAGATGCTGACACGGCGATCATTGATAATCTGATATCATGTTCAGAATGTTTCATCTGTACTCCGGATCATTATGAAATAAACAGCTCCAAAGTCTGGCTGATCTTTAAGAAACATGATACACTTAATTCTGTCCTGTTATCCGGTCCTTTTCCGATCTCAAATATACTGATATTATTTAAAGAAATTCTGGAGGCTGTAATATCATTTCATAAATTTTCAAATTCGCAAATGGACATAAAAGCAGATAACATACTTTCTGAAAACGGTTATTTTATGCTTTGCGACCTTCCATATAATAATGACAGGGACTTTCGTCTTGAGAAGAGCTTATCTGCCGATATACTCTCCGTTATTAAGCTTTTTCTTACCATGATCTCCGATGGAGATCCGGAAAGCATACATAATTTACCGGACATTATCAGCGATAAAAAAAGCAAACAATTAATAAGCTTCAAGGGGTCTCATTCAGACAATAATGAAGATAAGGTCAAAGAAAGTAATACACTGCCGATCTCAGATAAACTCGTAAAAACAGTTGAGAATATCGTCGATCTGCTAACGGACCCGGGCGTGACGACAGGTCAGATATATCCCGCCGTCACAGCCTTGCAGGAAAGGATAGATGATGAGCTTTCTTTAAATAATAATGATTACCACCTGACCATCACTGATCCGTCACTTTCATTTCTGGAGGAGCCGACAATGCCGCTTAATGTAAGAGTCAGCAAATCGAAGAAAATAAAAAAGACTCCGTCAAAGATAAGCGCAAAGTTCATTATTATCTGGGCATTAATGCTTGCTGCCGGAACAGTATTATTATTATCTTTCTACAAGAAGAATAATCAGGCTGATGTGCAGGCAGATATAAAAAAGATCAGGGAAAATGATAGTATGAACCAGACCCAGGCAAATGAAAGCACGAACAATACCCAGGCGGACGATAGTAATGAACAGCTCCGGGAGGAATATATTAACGGAAAAAAGCCTGCAGCTGAAACAGCAAATACAGATGGCAGCATCAGCCGTACTATATGCGACCTCAGCGGGAAAAAGCTGAATAATGAGTCCATGAAGTCGGATAAATATATTGATCAGATAAAAGCTTCCACCGATATTTATCTCAATGATAATAAACTGAACGATCTTCAGTTTATATCTGGCTGTGATCACATATTCGAGCTGTATATCAGCAACAATAATGTAAAAGATCTGACATTCTTAAATGATATGAATACTGAAAACCTGACTATACTTGCCGCATCTGACAACGAACTGAAGGATCTTTCTCCTCTCGCAGAAGCTCATGGCCTTACATTCCTTGATCTGTCCAATAATCCGGTCACTGATATCAAACCGCTTAACGGCCTTGATAAGCTTACATTTCTGAACCTGTCAGGCTGCAATGCTGACCGATCTGAGATAGATACATATAAAAAAGAGCATCCTGACTGCCAGGTCGTATATTGATACTAAAGCCGGCTTACAATTAGTATGCTTTTGTTTTTGCGGCTGCCATTATCATTAATTTATTACCGTATGACTGGGATCAGGGCTTTTTAATCATCATTCGATGATCCCAAGGATTTCAGGCACAGGCTCTACTCTGCTGCCGCCTATGACAATGGCATTTCTATAAGCTTCCTCAGCCCGCGGTATTTCCTCTTTTTTATTAGTATGAAGTACAGCCAGAGTTTCACCGTTTTCGACCCTGTCTCCTGTCTTTTTGCAAACAATAATTCCTGCTGATCCGTCTATCACAGAATCAAGCTTTTCACGACCTGCTCCAAGCATTCCTGATATACGGCCAATCATTTCTGTATCCATAGAAGTTACAAATCCGTCCTTATCCGCCTTTACCTCATAGATACAGGATGCCTTTGTAAATTTGCCCGGATCATCTATATAAGAAATATCGCCGCCCTGCAGTCTTACCATCTCTTTAAATACTTCTAAGGCTTTCCCGCTCTTAATAGCCTCCCCGACCCTATATTCAGCATCCCCGATGCTTTTACACACATCAGATATTGTGAGCATATAAGATGAAAATGTCTTTACTATCTTATTAAAGTCCTCCGGACCATTACCCTTAAGGGTGTCGATCGCTTCTATCACTTCAAGATTGTTGCCTACCGCTCTCCCAAGAGGCACACCCATGTTTGAAAGTATTGCTATAGTCTTTTTTCCTGCCATGTTTCCGATAGCGACCATCTTTGATGCAAGTTCACGGGCATGTTCTTCGTCCTTCATGAAAGCTCCGCTGCCTACAGTTACGTCAAGTACTATCCTGTCACTTCCTGAAGCAAGCTTTTTACTCATGATAGATGAAGCAATAAGCGGAATACTGTCAACTGTTGCGGTCACGTCCCTGAGCGCATACATCTTTTTATCCGCAAGGGCTATATCCTTTGACTGTCCAATAACTGACACTCCTACCCTATTTACTATATCAAAGAATGTCTTTTCATCGATCTCGGTATTAAAACCTGGTATAGACTCAAGCTTATCAATAGTCCCCCCTGTAAAACCTAATCCGCGGCCGCTCATCTTGGCGACCTTTCCGCCGCATGCAGCGACAACCGGACCTACAACCAAAGTTGTCTTATCACCGACACCGCCTGTGCTGTGTTTATCGACCTTGATGCCATTGATCCCGGACAGGTCTGCAATATATCCGGTATCTCTCATTACGCAGGTCAGTACTTTCAGCTCCCTGTCTGTCATTCCCGAGAAATATACAGCCATAAGAAAAGCGGACATCTGATAGTCCGGTATAGTTCCGAATGTATACCCTTCAATAAATTCCATTATTTCATTTTCCGAAAGTTCAATTCCTTTTTTCTTCTTATCAATGATGCTATATGCGTTCATTTTACTCTCCATTCCTCAATTGATCCTGATTTCAGCTTTTCCCATAAGAGCCTTCTTTGAAGCTTATTATTCTAAGAGGCAGTAATTGCTTCCATTTACTGGACTTTGAACAGCACTCACCTCCGGATAGATCAGGAAAGTGAAAATCCATAAGGAAGAAATTCTCTTAATGTATGCTCCACATAATCATTTTCATTCCTGGCCAGAATTACAATAAATTTATCAGGATCGACAAATTCACTCATTACCTGCAGGCAGGCACCGCATGGAGGTGTATATGAATCCGGATCATTCCCGGCTTTACCGCCTGCTATTGCGATCTTCTTAAAGGACCTCTCCCCTTTACTTACAGCCTTAAATATTGCTGTTCTTTCCGCACAATTTGTCAGAGAAAATGAACTGTTCTCGATATTGGTGCCGGTAAATATTTTGCCTGTTTCAGAAAGAATGGCTGCACCCACAGCAAACTTAGAATAAGGTGAATAAGAAAGCTTTCTTGCAGCAAGCGCCTCTTTGATCAATATTTTATTTTCATCATTTTTATCATTTTCCGCCTCAAGAATATTCACCAGCCTGCTGGTTCCAAGTCTGTCAGCTCCAAGTTCCATAAAGCGTTCAGCATCGGCAAAGTCCCTGATGCCCCCTGCTGCCTTTATCTTTACATCCGGTCCGACATGTTCCCTGAATAGTTTCACATCTTCAAATGTTGCGCCAGACGTTGAAAATCCTGTGGATGTCTTAATAAAATCCGCCTTTGCTTCTGTAACTATCCTGCACATTTTAATTTTCTCGGAGTCAGTCAGCAGGCAGGTCTCTATTATTACTTTTAATATATGACTTCCACAAGTTTCTCTCAAGAGCCTTATCTCCTGATAGACCTTATCAAACCGGCCATTCTTTACCTGGGCAATATTTATGACCATGTCAATTTCATCTGCTCCGTCATCGATCGCCTTTTTTGCCTCAAGAGCCTTTACTTCCGGAATTTGATATCCATTTGGGAAACCGATCACCGTACATACACGCATGCGGTCTCCAAGGTATTTTCTGCAGAAACTTACATATGATGGAGGCACACAGACTGAAGCCGTATGATATTTAACAGCCTGATCACAAAGCCTGCTTATCTGCTCCTCTGTTGCATCCTGCTTGAGGAGAGTGTGATCCACTCTGCTTAAAATGTGATCAATAGTATTACTATCCATAATTTTTACCATATCCTTTCCTGTTTCTTTTTTCATATATTCTTCCATCCTATTTCATATCTTCAGCTATCGTTTCTTCAATGCTATTTTATATCCTCTTTTATCTCTTCTGCTATCGTTTCCCTATTAAATATTTTCATCCCTTATTCTATTTGGTTTCCTTTTTATTGATTATATCACTAATAATTAATATCTTGTACTTAGAAGATGCATTAACTGATTATTCTATTTTCAAAAAAATTCAACAGGATATCCTTTTCATTTAATATTCAACTGAGGGATCTTACCTGTAAAATCTTAAACGGACATTTTACGTTCATTTCATACTAAAAAGTTGATTAGCTTACTCAATAATGATAGAATTTATTAATATTTATTATTAGGAGGTCCATATGAAACTTCTGACTGTTGCCATTCCCTGCTACAATTCTGCCGAATACATGAAAAAGGCAGTATCTTCATGTTTATGCTGCAGGAATGAAATTGAATTAATAATAGTTGATGATGGCTCTAAAGATAATACCCTCGATATTGCCTATGAGCTGCAAAAGGAAAACCCGGACTGCATCCGGGTCATTCATCAGAATAACGGAGGACACGGGTCTGCTGTAAATACCGGGCTTGCTAATGCAAATGGTCTTTATTTCAAGGTTCTTGATTCCGATGACTGGTTCGATGAGCAAAGCCTGAAGGATGTGCTTGCACTTATTCAGGAAATGATATTCAATGGGACCAATCTTGATCTCATCATAACTAATTATGTATATGAGAAACCTTCCGTAGGCAAAATGAAGTCAATAAATTTTTTTCCTGCTGTACCTAAAAATAAAATAATCAGCTGGAAAAAAGTGAAACATTTCCGCATGACCCAGAACCTGCTCATGCATTCACTCATCTACAGAACGAAACTCCTGCAGGACTGCGGAATGAGACTGCCTGAACACACTTTTTATGTTGATAATATATATGCCTATTATCCGCTCCCTTACGTCAAACAGATGTATTATCTGGATGTAGATCTCTACAGATATTATATTGGGCGCGAAGGACAGTCCGTAAATGAACAGGTCATGATATCAAGGATCGACCAGCAGATCAAAGTAACAAAAATAATAATAGACTGCCACGATGTTGTAATGGTCTCACCAAAGCCCTTAAGAAACTATATGATCCAATATATTGCTATGATGATGATCGTTACTTCAGCCTTATTGGTACGCGAGGGTTCTGAAGAAAGCCTGAAGAAGCGTGATGAGATCTGGAAATACCTTAAGAATCGAAATATCATCACCTACAACATCATTACAAGGCTTAAATTCGGATATCCCCTTCAGCTGAAGAGCTCAGGTGGGAAGAAATTCATCATCAAAGGATATGAAGTAATGCGTAAGATCTATAAATTCAACTGATCAGCCAAAAATTTACTAAATTATCAACATACTGAATATATTTGTTTTGCAAAAAAAGCGGAGCCAGAAGAGCTCCGCTTTTTTATAATCGTTATTTATCATTTTCGGGATCAACAGTTCTTACAACATTCTCATTGCTGATGGCACTTTTCAATGCAGCTGCTTCTTCTTCTGAAAGTTCGTTTTCAACCTTACCATTTTCAACTTTCTTAATATATGTATAGCAGCCTTCTGTCGTACTATGCATAGTATTTAATATAAAGCCATCATTCTGATCCGTAAGCAGCGCAATACAAAATGAAAGTTTGCCTCCAATTTCCTGGAACGCATCATATCTGACAATTCCCATCTTCTGGTAAGCATTAACAAGTCTGCCATCGATCTTCTCAAGCCTGGAGTTTATTTCGTCCGTAACATTATCAAGCCTGTCGATCTCTTCAAACTTATCAAGTATTGCATCTTCCATGCTTCTGCCATCCTGACCGGAAGTAAAAGCCCTCAGTTTCTTCTTAATATTATGGATCTTCACCCCATTCACAATCTGCATGATCAGCATAATAATAAATATTATACAGATTCCTGCAATAAAATAAGATGAATAATCATTAATAAACTTAAGACATATATCTATTATTTCCATTATTTCCTGCTTTCTTTGCCTGATACAAATAATCTATTATCAAATCACATACTCCGGAAATACAGAACTACCATATTTATGTTCCGCTAATACTTATCTTTCCTTAATATGGCAAATTTATACTTAAAATGAAGATCTGCTCTGATAGTGACTATTTATTTAACAGTATATCAATTATACGGTTAAAATCATCGGCATTATAATAATTTATTTCTATCTTTCCTTTATTATTCCTGTTTTTGATCTCAACCTTTGTGCCAATACTCTCCTTGAGTCTGGTCTCATAGGACTTATAAACCTGATCCTCCTGAGTGTTTGAGATCTTCTTAGGTCTATCTGCTTCAAGCTTTCCTTCTGCAGCTTTTTTTGCCAGTTTCTCCGTATCTCTTACACTTAAAGCACGATCGAAAACTTCCTGAGCAATTTTATACTGAAGATCCGCATCCTTTATCTGCAGAAGAGCCCTGGCATGTCCATTAGAAAGCTTTTCTTCTATAACCATCTGTCTTACACGTTTATCAAGTTTTAAAAGTCTTAAAGCATTTGTAACATTAGTCCTGCTCTTAGACATCTTTTCCGCCACCTGATCCTGTGTCAGATGATATTTATCGATGAGATCCTGGTAACCCTCTGCTATTTCTATCGGATTAAGATTTTCTCTCTGAAGATTTTCAATGAGGGATATTACTCTCTTTTCCTGTGTATTATAGTCTTTTATAATAACAGGGACCTGACTGAGTCCTGCACTCCTTGCCGCCCTCCATCTTCTCTCGCCGGCAATAATTTCATAAAAGCCATTGTCTTCCTTTGATACTATCAGAGGTTCAATCAATCCGTGCTGCTTTATGGACTCTGCAAGATCATTGATCTTATCTTCATTAAAATTCTTTCTTGGCTGATCTTTTGCCGGTTCAACCTTTGTTATATCAACTAATGTCAGACCATTATCATTATCCTGTGTCTGATCTGACAGATCCTTTTCCACATTATCTTTTTCTTCTGTCTTTGAATCATTGATGGAAGCACCTGATTTGGTTTCAGAACCTGATCTGCCTGTACTTTTAGTTAAAGCTTTTCTTTTTCCTGTTTCAATACCCGATGTTTTGCCCCTGGAAACTTTTGCTTTTGATGAAGTCTTTTTTTTCTGGTTCTCTAAAGTCTCTTCTGATGTATCAGAATTATTTTCATCCTCAGTATCTGTAAATCCCATCAATGTTTCGAGACCGCTTCCTAGTCCACGCCGTCTTTTTGTTGTTTCTTTACTTCTGCTCATTTTCTCAACTCTTTTCATTTTATTTTTCTCTGTAATTTATTACTTCTTTTGCAAATTGCTTATAAGCAAGCGATCCTTTTGACTTTGGATCATAAACGTTAATAGGCTGACCGTAGCTTGGCGCCTCTGCAATCTTAATATTCCTTGGTATCAAGGTATTATATATATTCACGTTCAGATTGCTCTTAACGTTATCTACAACATCTGACGATAAGTTGGTCCTCCCATCGTACATTGTAAATAATATACCCTCAATTACTATATCCGGGTTAAGTTTATCCTGTACCATATCAATTATCTTCATGAGCATTGTAAGTCCTTCCAACGCATAATACTCACACTGAATCGGCACAATGATAGAATCTGATGCAGTCATAGCATTGACTGTCAGAAGGTTTAATGATGGAGGACAGTCAATAATAATATAATCGTATGAATCTACTATAGGCTGTATTGACTGTTTTAAAATATACTGCACATTTTTTGTATTGATAAGTTCTATCTCAACTCCGGACAAGGAATTCTCAGAAGGAATAATATCAAGATTTTTATAGGAGGTTTTGCTGATGGCACTTTTCACACTGCAATCCCCCAGCATAAGCATATATGTTGTTTTCTTGACATCCTTCTTTAATATTCCCAGCCCGCTTGTTGCATTGCACTGTGGATCCATATCAATCAACAGGACCTTTTTCTTTTTTTCTGCCAGACAGGCAGATAAATTAATAGCAGTAGTAGTCTTTCCCACTCCGCCTTTCTGGTTCGAAATTGATATTATTCTACCCATTTTGAATCCTCGTTTTCCGTAAAAACTTATCAACATTTTTGTTCACAATTTTTATCAACCAGCATCAGTCTAAAATATTCAACCTTGTCAAGTTGCAATAAACAGGCAGTTTGAAAGCATTGTTGATAATTATAACATTTTTCCGCAAATGTTGATAACTTTTTTTCAATTTGCTTCTAACTACATAGAAATAAGATGATAAATTCATTTTTCATGATATACCATCTTCAATTTTCGATGCACGCTTTTTGTATTTTATCACACTTTTACGAATATTGAAACCTTTATTTTATAATTAAAAATTTCACGTGAAACATATTGAGCACTTATTATATTGTTCAGTTAATTTACGCGAATGGAACTTTTTTACCTGAAATATATTCAACTGCAAATCATATGGTTTTCTAAATGCTGCCAAAACTGTTTCACGTGAAACATGTCAGAAAAATATTACATTATTATCTCGAAATAAATGAATTCTATTTTCTTACCTGAAAAATATTCAAGTGTATTAAATAAGTATGCTAGAATCTGTTCTAATGTTTCACGTGAAACATATTGCAATACTTCTAGTCGTTCGGTCAATTAATATAAATGAAATTTGTTACTTGATTTATATTCAATTGTAAATTATTTGTTTTGGTAAATTGCAATAACAAGTTGGACACCCTCCGCTAGGCAGTAGCCTGGTAGATTCGGTCGATTTCCTCCTCGAAGATTTCATCCGGGGTTCTGTAACCCAGGACCTTCCTTGGGAGGCAGTTACACCAGTTCTCCACATCGGAGATCTGCTGACCGGTAAAGTCATCAATCCGCTTACCCTTTGGTATGAACCTTCTAATCAGGCCGTTATGCCGCTCTACGGTTCCCTTATCGCAGGATGTGTAGGGATGGGCATAGTAGACAAGCGTATCAGCCATCTTCTCAAGTTCTGAAAGG
>JAZASR010000024.1:0-32527 GCA_036343175.1 Lachnospiraceae bacterium | reverse complement strand
TTTCCGGACATTCATAGTTTGCTTTCATCATCAGCCTTCTTAATTTTAACAGCACTTTGTGGTCAGATAGATACTTATAGACACGCTTTCGCTCACTTCTTCACGCAGCGCTTCTAACCTCAGACTTTCCTTCGGTCGTCTTCGCTAAGAAGCGGCGTTCAGAATGGTCTATAAGTATCTATCTGACCACAAAGTGCTTTTCTAGCTGCCGTGGCTGATGATATCAAGAAAACCAGGACCTGAATAATTATCATTTATTAATGGGCGATAGAATTTATTTCTTCGAGAATAAAGATTTGCCGGTATGAGCTTGTAAGCAAACACTGCTTTATTGGAGCCGGCCAGGATATAATAATTCTTCGGTGTCAGCCTTTTCTCGATGATCTCGGATTCTGCCAGCACCTTCAGATAGTATGTGATATTGATCCGGGTTTTATCCATTTTTTCCGAAGAGCTTCAAGTTCTTTTTTTCTATTACCTCGCTTATGCCGTCGATCATCAGGTCAAATGAAGGTGCACTTCTTAACTCTCCCTCGTGATAATATCCACCGTCGAACATCTTATTTCCATTATCATCTGTAAGATCTTCACTGATATGCTTTCCGTTTACAGTAAAGTTCTCAGTATCGAAAACATGGAGCTTTCCGGAGATGATATCTTCTTTAGCCTTCTCCATTGCTTCTTCAGTACCTGGCGCTGCTTCTTTGCCAAGAGCTGTAGTTCCTACTATATGTTCCGCATAACCGCCTGTCCAGTCGGTCTTTATAGGCTCTTTATTCAAAAAGCTTCTGATGGCATATTCATAATAGCGCGACCAGTCATTTGTCGGAGAAGTTATGGCAGTATCGGGCGCAATGGACGTCATGTCGATATTGAAGCCTACAAACGGCACATGATTGTCCTGACAGACATAGGCAGGCCCCGCTGTATCGGAATGCTGCGAGAGGAGGACACAGCCATCATCTATAAGCTTCTGCGCAGTTCTGTAATCAGAGCGCAGGTCAGTCCAGGCACCTGAATATCTTACCTCCATGGTGGCATCTGGAACTATGGACTTAACTCCTAAGAAGAATGCAGTGTATCCGGAGATCACTTCTGCATATGGAAATGCGCCGACATAGCCGACCTTTGGTTTTTTTATCATGTCTTTTCTGATGAGCTCGGCAAGCTCCATGCCGGCTGCAACACCTGATACATATCTGGCCTCAAATATCCTGTCAAAATAATTATGATAATTAGACAGTCCTGCCTCTTTAGCCTTAATGCCTGAGCAGTGACAGAACTGGACATCGGGATAGTCCCTTGCAGCTTTTATCACATAGTCTTCAAATGCATAAGATGTCGCGAATATAAGAGAACAGCCCTGATCGATGAGTGAGACGCAGGTCTTATATACCGTTTCATCCTCAGGAACATTGAATGCCTCTATTATCTGGTCATCAGTGATATTCAGCTTCTCAATTGCCTTCCTTACACCGTTCATATGGGCAGCTGTCCAGCCTTCAAGCTCATCTCCCACATAGATGATGCCTATCCTGTTATTGCCGACATCTGTTGAAGCTACCATTCTTTTGGAAGAATATGACTTTGGATCGGTACTGCTGCAGCCCGCGAATGCAGCAATAATAAGAGACGCGGAAAGCAATGCGGCAATAAATACTAAAAAAAGCCTGTTATTCATCATCTGCCTCCTTTTCTTCATTCCTTGTGAACAATCGATCAGGCAGATGATCAGTCACCATCTTTTCCAATAATGCCGGCTGCACGGGCTTTGCAAGATATGCCTGAAAGCCTGCATTAAGGTACTTCTTTTCAATGCCTACTATGGCATTTGCGGTGAGGGCAATAATGCAGGTATCCTTATTCGGATTATCCTCCTCTTCCCTTATGATCTTAAGAGTCTCGATACCATCGATATCAGGCATCATGTGATCCATGAATATGATGTCATACTTCTGTTTACGCGTAAGGTCTATGGCTTCATGACCACCTGAGGCTTTATCGATATGCATGCCCGTCTGCTTAAGGAGCTGGACAAATACCATCAGGTTCATCTTATTGTCATCGACTACAAGTATATGAGCATCCGGCGCCCTGAATGAGACCTGATATTTTTTCTTCTTTGCAGGCTGGTCTGCCGGGGCTTTTGTCAGGCTGCCGACAGGACTCGCATCTACGATCTTCTGAGGGATCGTCACGCTGAATTCTGAACCCTCACCATAAACAGATGAGACCTCTATATGGCCATCCATAGCCTCCACAAGAAGTTTTGTAATAGCAAGTCCAAGCCCTGTGCCCTCGATATTTCTGTTATTAACGTTATCGATCCTTGAAAAATCAGTAAAAAGCTTATCGATATTTTCGGTCTTTATGCCTATCCCGGTATCCTTGACCTTAATGCACAGCTTAAGATCTTTGTCATTCAGAGGAACTCCATCTGCCAGCTTAAGATCCCTGTCATTCAGAGTAAGTTCGTCCGCTGTACGCTCTCCCTCAACTGTCAGGGTCACAGAGCCGGTTTCCGTGTATTTTACAGCATTTGTGAGCAGATTGGTTATTATCTGACGAATGCGGACATCATCTCCGGATAATTTTGAAGGAAGGTCTGCATCGCAGTTTACAATCAACTTAAGGCCCTTTTTATCCGCTCTCTCCTGTATCAGAGTCAGACAGTCATGGATAAGACTGTCTGTCTTATACTCAACAGGAGTGAGCTCCATCTTTCCCGACTCTATCTTTGAATAGTCAAGAATATCATTGATGATAGAAAGAAGCATCCTGCCGGCAGTGCCTATATTATCTGAATATTCCAGTATGGTCTTGTCGGTACATTCCCGCTCTATCATCTCATTCATGCCAAGCACAGTATTGATAGGCGTTCTGATCTCATGAGACATTGAGGCCAGAAATCTGGACTTGGAGTCAGCCAAAGCGAGAGCCTCACGTTTTTCCGCCCTTACTTTTACAGAATACAATACGGCCTTAAGGACTGCAAATGCAAGCAGCAGCAGACTGCCGGTAAGTATGAATATCTTGTCCTGTGAATTTACTGCCTGCATGGCAAATACAAGTTCTATTGCAGCTGATACCATGAAGGCGGCGATTCCATATGCAGATATAAGATAAGACTTCTGTTTATATTTAAATATATCAATAATAATGGTGATCGTTATCGCAGTGAAATCAATGGTCAGGACGACCATGATCACCGGCAGCGATCTCATGTATGGCACTATCCTTAAAAGATGCAGGGCAAGACAGATATAGGCATTGATCGCTGTCAGCCCCTCAAGGGTCAGGTAAAGCTTCCTGAAACGGCCATTCTGTATCTCATCTATGTAAAAGAGAAGCGGCAGTGCCAGAAATGACTGGAAGAAAAAAGCTGTAAATGAAGCAGCATCTATCCTGTGAAAGAGAAGCTGTCTTAAAGAACTGTCAGAAATAGACCATATGGAGATAAATACGACAAATATTGCCAGATATCTGATATCTAAGGCAGCATGACTTCTGACTTCAGTAAAGAAAGATATGATAATGATGATCAGAGAGACGATAAGAAGGAAGAAAGCCAGAAATGATTCGGCCAGATGTCCGGAGACATAATATAAAAGAAGACCGGTCTGATCTCCGTAGAAGACTCTGCCGACACGTCCTCCGAATATGGAATCTGATGTGATCTCTATTCTCAGTTTTTTTGCTGCATCAGACCCTCTGAGTTTCACGAATAGAAAGGCACTTGGAGTATATCCGCCGGCAAAAATGCTGTCAGACATATCGAGCTCAGACCTGAGACTCCCGTCAATGAAGACCTTTACCTCTGAAGCGGAGCTTCGCATGGAAAGATATGTTCCTTCATCTATAACGAAAGGAAGCACTGTTTCTATGGCAATAGTTCCGTCTTTGTCCATCTTATAGGTCCCGGGGAGAGATATCTCATTTCTCACTCCGTCATCCGATATCTTGAACCAGACATTGGAAAGCTCCTTGCAGCGGTAGCCTCCAAGCATACCGCCGTCAGCCTCCTCTGCTGCATTCCCGTAGATCAGGAGGCCGGAAAATACGAGTATTACTATGAAGAAAAGTATAAGAAAACTGATGCTATACTTCTTATGCGGACTTAAATGTCCGGCCTCAGATCTGTAAATATTTATATTATTACTCAAAACTTACACTCCTGTAATTATTCAGTCATAGAGTATGCCCCTTACCATTTCCTTGAGCACATTCGAAACGAATGGCTTGGATATGAAATCGGCAGCTCCGGAATTAATAGCGTCTTCAAAGAGTGTCAATTCCTTGTCGCCTGACATGATGATGACAGGCAGATCAGGGTGGATCTTGTGAACTTCCTTCATGATATCGAGCCCGTAGCCGTCCGGCAGCCATATATCCTGCAAAAGAAGGTCGAAATCCTCATTCTTTAAGATCTTTATCTCTTTCTCATGGCTCTCAGCGTAGATGATCTCTACTTCTCCGACTTCAGAGAGCATTTTCTTGGCAAGCATCATGGACATCTTATCATCATCGGTGATAAGTACCCGCCTCCTGCCCATATCAGTCTGGCAGAGTTTGTAATCCTTATCCTCATCGATCAGCTTAAGCATGGCATCTGCGACCATAGGGTCAAACTGCTTTCCTTTGCCTTTTTCTATCTGCTCTCTTACCTTTTCCTGAGGCATATGGTCACGATAGCTCCTGTTAGAGCTCATGGCATCATAGGCATCCGCAACACCGATGATCCTTGCAAGGAAAGGTATCTCCTCGCCTGCTCTCTTATCCGGATATCCGCTTCCATCGAATCTCTCGTGGTGGAAACGCGCTGCATAGCAGATTCGCTTATCCCATGAAATGCCGCTTATGATACGGAAGCCTGCGACAGGATGGATCTTCATGAGTTCGAACTCCTCGTCGGTAAGTCTGCCCGGCTTATTGATGACTTCTTTAGGAACTCTGATCTTACCTACGTCGTGCAGGAGACCAGCCCTGTATATAAGCTCGCATTCATCCTCAGGAAGGCCAAGCCTTTCGGCAAGCATCCTTGAGTACCTGGCAACTCGTCTTGAATGGCCGGAGGTATAAGTGTCCTTGGCATCTATTGTATTTGTAAGAGCTTCAACCGTTTCCACGAGGAGCTTTTCCGTTTCCTTCTCTTTCTTCCGGATCTCCTCTGTCTTCTCATTCAGCTCGCTCTCGAGCTGATAACGCATCTCCTCAAGCTCCCTCTTTCTTCTTGACTGATAGAAGATCCTTACCAGCACCCAGATCGTATATACCATGATAGCAAGGGTCATAAAGACAACGTAGAAATAGAAGACCGGATTTTCCCACGGATGCGGTTCTTTCTCCATCATAAATGTCGTATTGGCAATCACCTTGCCATTAGGTGAAGTCATGAGCTCGACCCTGACTTTATAATTTCCTTTTTTCGGATCATTGATGGTTATGCCGTCACATTCATCATAAAGGACACCTTCTTCATTATGGGTGCGGCCGCAAACGTTCATTCTCACATAGAGACCGGTCTGTGTAAAGTTCCTTACAGAAGGAAGTATATTGATGACCTTTGTATCAGCAGGAATGATATATCTTCCTTTCTTATCTGTACTGACTTCCTTTCCGTCAGCGCTCACCCGCCCAAGTCCGAACCTGACATTTGATGAAGGTACAAACGCCGTATCCATCTTTAAGACACCTGACGAGGTGCAGAAATATAGTCCGTTTCCATCGAAAAAGCTGAAACTGTTGGCTGTGATCGCCTGATCTATACCTTCCTTTGTGCCATAAAGCTTATACTTCATATTTTTCTTATCCGACTTCATATCGGCGGGGTCAAGTGAATAAATACCTGCGCTTGAAAGCACATAGGCCTGGCCGTCCTTTATAAGAATATCAAAGTTATTAAAATAAGGAAAATTCTTAATAACATGTGCCTTGCCATCTTCAAGATAAGAAATGGAGTTTGAAGTCACTACGAAGAAACCGCCTCTGTAAGGCACCATTCTGAGAATAATGTTTGAATTAAGACCTTCTTCCTTGCCGATATGGGATATGATCTTTCCGTCACGGACCATAAATATGCCGGCCCCGTCGGTTCCGGCAAGGCATGTACCGTCATCAGCCTCAGTCAGTGAAAGTATCTGGGTATTCAAAAGACCGTCTTCATCAGTAATGGTATCAGATACAGTTCCATTCTTTATGAAGCAAAGTCCATCTGCAGTGCCGCAAGCTATGGTTCCATCCTTCATCTCATATGTAAGACGTACACGATCGCTTGTGGTCCATGAATTGCTGTGGTCAAAACTCTTTATTATCTTCTCTCCGTCAGACTCTATAAGACCCATATCTGAATATGTCGATATCCAGAGGTTTTCAGCAGAGTCTTTCATGAGACACCTGATCCTTACGTCCTTAAGAGCTTTTGTCAGATCATTTTTGACCTCGCCTCCGTCTTCATCCTGAATGTAAAGACCCTGGTCAGTACCTGAATATATTCTGTCCTTATACTTTACAGTGGCATTAGTGACCGAACTGAATATGCCTTTTGAAAAATTCAGGAACTGAGAATCTGATATTTTAAAGATTCCCTGATCATTGGAGCAGAGCCAGATATTTTTCTGATAATCCTCAAAAATACAGGAAATAGAAGCAATAAAGTCTTTATCTGATACTTTTTTAAAATTTCCGCCACCCCCAGAAAAATATCCGAAGCCTGATGTTCCGCCTGCCCAGAGCCTGCCCTTATGGTCCTCGAACAGATGCTTTATCTCACCTATGGAATCAACGCTTAAGTATTCATCAGCCTTACTTTCATCCGCACTAACCTCATATATCTTTCCGGCAGATGCTGCAGCAAGTACTTTTCCTCCGCAGAAGAATACACCTTCAAAGAAGTCATTTTTGCTGAGCCTGCCATCATCCAGCTTCCGGACATCATCGCCATCTCCGGAAACCAGGTAAAGATCACCGGAGTTATCGGTACATATGAAACGGCCGCCTGTATAGCACATGCTGTTTACATATGAAAGGCTGTTGGAAACCACCCTGATGCTGCCATCATTTTTTATTTCAAACATCCCCTCTGATGTACCCGCAAAAATATTGCCGTCGTCATCTTCTGCAAAACAGCGGACAGAATCCGAAGGAAGCCCGTCCTTCTCAGTGTAGAATGTATACTTCCCATCATCGTAGACTGCTATTCCGTTATCATTGGTACCTATAAAGAGTCTCCCGTCAGAATCCGCAAATAATGCATTAACGTTAGCTATACCGCCGTTCTTTATAAATTGGAAGCTGCTTCCGTCATACGACAGGAGACCTGCATAGGAGCCTATCCAGATAGTGCCGTCAGGTGTCTCAGTCAGGCAGTTGGCTTCTAAAGACAAAAGACCATTTGTCCTGTTGTAGACCGTGTAATTTGCGGCATCAGCGGCTTGAGCCATAGGGCCGGACAGCATGGAGATCATGGAACCAAACGCAGCAATGGTGATAAGAACTTTTGCTTCTTTCGACGCAGGCTTCTCTTTATCAGAAGGATCGTGCTTATCAGACTTTCTTTCTGGTCCTTTAGCAAGAGTATCATTTCCGGGATCGCCATTATCTCCGGATACCTTACTGATATGTCTGCAGAGCTTTCTTACAAGGAGGATGATAACGATAGTCACCTGCTTGTCAAAGAAATCGACTATTATCTCTCCGGCAAGACTCGCAAGAAAGAGCGGGGCCCCATTCCAAAGCAGCATATCCACGAGGGTATCTCCCCATATATTGCCGGAATAGCCCTTTCCTATCAGCATATTAAGAGGGAATGAGATACCTACTGATAAGATGCTTAATAAAAACGCATTCAATACAGAGGAATCTATCTTTTCAAATGCATGGTTCTTCTGCATCATGGAGGCTGCTGCGGCGACAGGTATCGTCACAAGGCCATAAAGCATGTATAATGGAGAGCCCAGTCCGAATATCACTGAAGAGACAGCTGCAGCTATGATACCCGGAACAAGGCCCAAGTACATTGCCGCTGCAAGAGTTCCGACAGTATCGAGCCAGAATGGCAGGTGCAGAGCTTCTGCGCCGAGCCTCGCCCCATAGTTTACAGCTATCAGGAGGATCAATAACAGAGCTTTTTTCGAAGTTTTCATATCGGTCACTTATCTTTCTGAATATGTTTAAAGGTAATGTCAGCCCATAGTTTCGGCTTCTGCGAGGACACTGTCATACTCGGCCATAAGGGCATCGTGATGTTCTTTTACAAAGTCCATACTGCCTTCCTTTGCTGCAGTCTCGGATGCAAGAGCACTCTCTGCAAGATGAACTGCACCGATGGTCCTGGATGTGGACTTAAGAGCATGAACTGCTATTGCGTAATTCCTGGCGTCTCCTGCTTCAAGAGCCTCAGAAAGCACCTTCTTCTTTTCTGCGCTTTCTTCGATATAGGTCGCAAGCATCTCCTTATAGAATTCCTCATCGTCCATGCAATAGGACATTCCAACTGACTTGTCGATCATTTTTTCACTCATAACATTTTCTCCCTTCTCTTCCTTTCCGGAAGATACATATAAAGTTTTTTCCTGTTTTTTCCCGGCTTCTTTTTGCTTCTCTGCATCTGCCGGTCTTTCTTCCTCAGTGTTCTCAAGTTTCTCTTCTGCTTTTGTATCCTCAGATATTTCCTTCTTCGATCCTGCTGTCTTAAAACTTAACTTTTCCTTAGGAAGATAATCCTTCAGGATCTTTTCCATAGCCTTTACTTCTATAGGCTTGGATATATAGTCATCGAAGCCGTCTTTTAAATATTCCTCACGGGCTCCGGCTATAGCATTGGCTGTCATCATGATCATTGCAGTGCCGCTGTCTGAAAGTCCCCTCCTCTGCATCTCATGAAGGGTCTCTATGCCATCGAGTTCAGGCATCATATGATCCAGGAATATTATGTCATAGTCCTTTTTTACAGTCATATCTATGGCATCATGACCTGACATAGCTGTATCGACCTGAATAGCTGACCTCTTGAGGAGGCCTTTTGCGACCTTCAGGTTCATGTTATTGTCATCAACTACAAGAACGTGTGCTTCCGGGGCATATACGAACCGGTCTTCACCTGATCTTCCATTTACCGAAAGCTTTTCTTCATAATTGCCGATCGGAGTCTCATCAACTATTCCCTGCTTTATATCAAAGTAAAATGTAGAACCTTTTCCATATTCACTTTCTACCTGAAGTGATGAATCCATCATGGAAAGAAGCTTCTGGGTAATGGCCATGCCAAGGCCGGTACCTTCTATCTTTCTGTTCTTTTCAACGTCAAAACGGGCAAATGACTCGAAGAGAGTATCCTTATCCTCTTCCTTTATACCCATCCCTGTATCCTCGACTTCTACATGAAGGATAACATCTTTAACGGTCCTGCCTGCCACTCTTATACGCAGTATAACATAACCTTCACTTGTATATTTTACCGCATTTGTAAGAATATTTGTAATTATCTGTCTGAGTCTCACGTCATCGCCGTAAAGGGATACCGGGAGCTTGCTGTCTATATCAAGCTTAAAAAGGATATCCTTCTTTTCTGCCCTTTCCCGGATCATATTTACCAGATCGGTGATGAGAGACTCTGTATCGTACTGGACAGGCACTATCTCCATCTTGCCATCCTCGATCTTTGAGAAATCAAGTATACTGTTAATAAGAGCAAGAAGCGTCCTGCCGGCGCTGTTGATATTATTTGAATATTCGAGTATTTCAGGATCTGAAGCCTCACGGATGATCATCTCATTCATACCAAGCACAGCATTGATAGGGGTCCGGATCTCATGAGACATCTGAGCTAAGAACTTAGACTTAGCCTCACCTTCCTGCCTTGCTTCATCTATTGCATGCTGCATGGATATTACTGCTGACCTGTGCCACTTATGCATGTATTTTAAGAGCACGATCGTAAGAACTATGCCTGCACAGAATATTATAAATAATATAACGTCATAGAAGACAAGATTTCCATAGATCACATTCCAATCCTTGACACAGAATACGCTAAAGCCTGAGCTTGCGTCAAGAGCGGAGCAGACCGCCTTTTCCCTGCCGTCATAGTCTTTTAAAAGAACTGTCCTGTCAGAATATGCAGCTTTAAGGTAGCCTGCATCCTTGATGGATACTTTCTTTTCCCATGTCATCTGGTATTCATTATCAGGGTGGTTTATGATATTGCCGTCAGGATCTGCCAGAAATGCATATCCTTCATCTGTATAGCTTGAATCCAATATTCTGGTCAGCTTATCAAGGAAGAAATCTATACCGAATATTCCAAGATAATTTCCATTCTTATCATAGACCCTCTTTGACATGGTAACACAATAAGCTCCAAGCTGAGAATCATAATATGGAGAGGTAATATTAAAGCCATCCTCCTTATCGGACTTATAGCTTCCCTTATACCAGCTCCTTTCTTCCATCTTCCAGCCCGGATCAGGATCCCAGCCATTATTCATGATAACTATGTGCTCGGCTTCCGGATTAGTCATATATGACACAGATATATCGTCGTACTGAACAGTTATGTCATTAAGCCAGTCTACGCACTCATTATAATCATCAAGGATATGCGGATCGACAGAAATGCAGCTTACGAACATATCGAGCACGCTCTTCTGCTCAGTGATCCAGCTGTCGAGCTCTGCCTCGTATCTATCTGCCTCACGCTCCATCCTGGTATTGCCCAGGTTGATCATGATAAATGTCGATACAGATATGCATAAGACCATGGTGAAAAAAAGTATGGCTATGATCCCTACAGGGGCCTTTCTGCTGCCTTTGGACGATATCTGGGCCAGGGTCTCTTTTTCGTTCTTAATGTGCCTTAAGTCTTCTTTCTTATCCTCTGAATGGCATGCAAGGTCCTCAAGTCTTTCTACTGCGCTATTAAGTGACACAGATGACTTCTTCAGGTCTCCCATATATTCATCGGGATCGTCACTTGCAAGCAGCATTCTGTAATCGCTTCCCCTGACAACAGTTTCCAGAGGTTCCTTCATCTGCCCTGTAATATCTGTTATGGCTGTTTCCGTCCTGATGAGACGCTTCTCGGCTCTGGATCTTAATCTTTGAATTCCCAGATAGAGAATAAGCATCACGACTATGAATAAGATATTTAATGCCAGATAAATAAAGAGCCTGGACATATTCTTCCTATAGAGTCTGGAATTGCTGACTACAGACAGAAGGTACCAGCTGTTGCGGGTAATACTATAAAATACTGTGCTTTTGCTTCCCCGTATCCTGGTCTTAAAGTACATAGAATCCTGACCTGAGGACAGAATTTTCTGAAAGACAGATGAATATTCAGGCAATGCGCTGTTAAGCTTCTTTCCTACTGTTGAAATATCAGAATATGCTACTATCTGTCCGGAATCACTTACTATCAGCGCATCTCCGCCTTCTATGTTCAGGGATGACAGGCCCTCCTGCAGTGAGGCTAATGAAAAGTCCAGCGCTACCACAGTCTTTTCATCAGGGAGGAGCTCTGATACTGTAACGCACATATCACTTGAGGCAAGGTCCTGATATGGAGCTGTTATATATACCTTTCCGGCTCCAGCCTTCCTTGCGCCCTTATACCAGTCTCTTTCCTCCGGCACAAAATCATCATCTTTAAATCCAGGTACGTAATACCAGCCCTCTCCGGCTGCATAGACGTTAGTACAGTCGGTACTTTTAAGTTCATCCTTTCTTTTATTCAGATAGGCTCCAAGCCGGGCTAATGCCTTCGGATCCATATCTGCCTGAACCAGCTTTTCTGCGTCAGATTCTGACTTATGTGCCATTATCTCAGCATCATAAAGGGTGCTGTTGAGCTTTCCCGAGACCAAAGTCAGCTGCTCGCGGCCGAGAGAATCGGCATTCATACTTGTCATGCCATAGAACTGCTTTACATTCATGCCGAGCACTACGGCCATTACAAGTATAAATGCAGTAATAACGATGATACTGACATGTCCCTTTAAGAGCTTATTTATACTTCTCTTTTTCTTCTCCTTTGCAAAGAGCAGACCGAAGCTTCCTCTGCCGCAGTTGGCTGATATAGCCGGCGAAGCATCCACTACGCGTATCGTCTTAAAGTCAGCATACTTTTTTGTTTCTTCTTTTATTTCTTCTATCTCATCAGACCTGAGGCCTGCCTGGGTAAGAAAAAGGACTTCGTTATCTATATGTTCAAACTCTTTTAGTTCATGGCGTATATATCTCCGGACTACATTCTTCCAGCGCCCGAAGAGAATGCCACCGGCTTTTATTCTGCCCTCTTTCATCAAAAAACTGGGATAGAGCATCAGCTTTTCACAGATCCGGCGGGTCCTGTCAGAAAGACGGCCGCTGCGGTTAAGATACTTCATATTGCGGACTACAAAGCTGGATGAGACTTTAGAAGCATATTTTTTTGTCTCAGAGACAATCTCGTCTATCTTCTTTCCCGCAAGGGCCTCACGTGCTGCAAATATGGCCACCATGCCCATACCGCTCGATATCTGTCCAGAATCGAGGACTGTGACACCCGGTACGTCTTCTGCAGCCTGCGATGCATTGGCAAATCCATCAGAAGATCCGCTGCCCATCGATATGTGCAGGATCTCAGAACAGTCCTTTTTCTGCTTTATAAAGAATTTTTTATAATCATCAGGGGAAGGAGATGCAGATGATACTTTTAACCCGGATCTTTCCATATAATCAATGACTTCACCGGCGCCGATCTCAACATCATCCAGAAAAGCGCCATCAGGGGTCTTTACAATATATGGGCATACCTGTATACCGAACCTCTGAATAAGATCATCAGGAAGGTCGCAAACACTATCGGTCGTTATAAGGATATCGCTTTTCGTGGTCATAGATCTCACCCCTGACTTTTAATAATGCTGACGAAAATACTGTTTATGTTTACTGCATATGTTCTCATATATCCGTTTTTCACGTCTCTAAACGGTCTTTTACTGCCGGCGGCCTTATAAATTTCTTAATGCACTTCTGCATTTCCTGGATACTTACCGGTTTGGAAAGGAAATAATCAAAGCCATCGGCAAGAAAAGCTTCCTTTGCTCCGCTGACCGCATTGGCGGTAAGTACGACTATCGGTTTATTCCGATAAAAGCCATGACGAATGCGGCGGATCTCTTTCATTGCCTCGGTACCGTTCTGCTCTGGCATCATATAATCCATGAATATGATGTCAAAGTCGCTTTCCTGGCAGGCAGCTGCTGCTTCAGGCCCGCTCTCCTTCAACACGGCATTGATTCCAAGCTTCTTTAATATGCCCTTTGCAACCATCAGATTCATCTTTTCATCATCGACAACAAGAGCTGTTATATGGTTATAATTGATCTTCTCGCTGTTCTCTGTATTCTTCTCAGGAATAAAGGTACCAGGGCGGGTGCGCTTAAGGAAATTTACAGCAGAAAGCACGTATACCGGTTTGGTTATGACCATTACACGTTCCGGATCGTGAGGCTTGAAGTCAGGCCCTGCAAATACGCCTACCCAGGTCTTCTTTGAGACCTCTTCAAAGAAAGCAGGATCCGTCTCATATTCCATCTGGGTAGTCAGGATGTGTGTGAATCTATAGGTTTTGCAGAGCTGTTTAAGTTCATCCAGAGAACCGGCGATCTCAGCATTGACTCCGATATCTTTTACGGCATGATCTATCATGGTGAAATAGTAGTCTCCGACCTCGCGTCTCACATACTTTTTCCTGTCGAACCAGCAGAGAATATAATATTTTTCAGCATTCTCCAGAGTTATGGATGAAGAGGGATCTTTCACTATCTGAGGTATGGTCACGTGTACATGGGTGCCTTCTTCGCTGCTTTTAAATGATATGAATCCCTTCATGGAATCCACTATTCCGTGGGCTATGTAAAGGCCGAGACCTAAGCCGCCCTTCTTACGCTCCATACCCGTATCGCCTGCGTAGGCACCGGCCTTATATCTGGTCTGTTCATCTATATTCATGCCCTTGCCGGTATCGTAAATATCGATATTCAAATTGATGCCATAGTCGGTATCTCTCTTGCTGATATAGAGATAGCCGCCGCCAATATCCGTGAATTTCACGGCGTTATCGAAGAGGGTAACTATTAAGAATGTCATCCTGCCTGCATCACCGTACAGGGTCTTTGGTATGTCGGGCTCAATGTCCACAGCAAAATCCAGGCCCTGTTCGTACTTGCCAAATACAGAGCTTACCGAATCATTCACAACGGATATGATCTCGTAGTCCGCCTCTGAAAGCTTAAAGTAGCCTGACTGCAGCTCTGAATAGCTTAAGATATCAGCGACCTCACGATCCATACGCTTGCCTGCGTTGTAGATCGCATACATGTTCTTCTCATCCTCGGGGCTTAAAGTTCCCGAAAGCATGAGCTCAGCTATACCCTTTACTACGTTTATCGGGGTTCTCAGCTCATGAGACATATTTGAAAGGAACTGCTTCGTCTCATCGCGGGCCTCCTCAGCCTCGGCCCTCAGAGCATCCTTTTCATTCTCATTATAATCCACCATCCTCATGAAATACAGCGATGTAATGGTAGCGCCGATCAGACAGATGATGCCAAGGGCCAGCCTTGAATAGACTATCTGCTCTGTGTGGGCATTCAGGAAATGTGTAATAAATACGTTTTCAGCAATATAAAGCAGATATGAACAGGCTATCATTATGACCAGATAAGGATTCTTCTGCCTTGAAAGTATGAGTATCAGGAGACAGAGGATGATAGGAATATCGGTTATAGTGTAGTCAAAATAGGCGTAGTAAAATAAGGCAGCTATCATGGCCAGAACATAGATATATATCCTGAACTCGGCTGTTCCTACATCCATGAAATGAAGGAACCACAGGAAAACACAGCAGAGGGTGATCGGAATGACAGCGATCGAACCCCAGTGCGATATCACTATGATGACATCCATAAGGATGCACATAATAGTGAACACCGTCAGTATGACGATGTGGTATGATGTTTCATTCTCCTTATCCCTCATATTCTTCTCCCTTAACTTTTCTTTGATCTGTTCCGGCAGCATCCTGATGGACCTCACCGCATCGCAAAAGTCCGGAAATGCATGCCGATCCTGCATATCATGGCAGTTTCGTTAATTGCTTAAGTCTTAATTACAATTTTCCCATAGTAAATGGTAGCACACAAATGATATTGGCAGGAAAAATTTGTCACGAAAGAGGGCTTTTTTGTCGAGTTTAAAAATCCGATAAAAATAAGGACTTAATAATTTAAGTCCCTGAGAATTTTGCCCACTTATTCTGCAGATCTGAAGTTCTGGAATGGGGTATGGAAAACATGCTCCTCCCTGCATCATCCATATACATCTTATCATCTTTAACCTCTGTTATATGGCGGAGATTTACTATGAGGCGGGTGCTGACTCTGTAGAATTCATCGCCAAAGATCCTGTTTTCTATATCCTTCATGGTGTTGCGCACCAGATAGGTCTGCGAACCGGCCGCTATACGTTTATAGTGATCTTCCGATACACAGAATATTATGTCGTCACGGCCCATGCGGATGACCTTCCTGCCATCCTGTATTACTACATAACTGATGCGTTCGAGGAGGATCCTGTCAAGACAGGCATAAAGAGAATCTTTCTCCGTCGGCTTCTCAAGATACTGGACAGCCTGAAGCTTAAAGGCCTGCCGGTAGAATTCATCAGATGAAGTATTGAATATGATCTCACAGGACTTATTATGCTTCCGGATCTTTTCAGCCACCTCGATGCCGGTGGCGCCTATCATGTAGATGTCCAGAAAGAAAATATCAAACTTGCTGCTGTCGACCTCATCCAGAAAAACAGCCGAGTCACTATAAGTCTTTATCTCAAATGAAATAATGCTGTGAGCAGCTTCATAAGCCTTTAAAAGACGTTCGAGGCGCATGATCTCCATTTTTTCATCGTCAAGAATAGCTATCTTTATAATATTCTCTCCATTCATCAGGCACTCCTCCTCTCTTGCCGGGCATTTACTATCAAAGAACTGATAATCGTCTGATCTTTGTAAATCTTTTGCTGTCACGGGCGGGCCATTCTTTTTTTATGCGGGACGCCTAAAAAACCTGCCGCATCATTTAATAAGCTGTTAACAAAGTTTATCATTTCTTATTGTACTATAAAAAAAGGCTTTTTTAAAGGCTTTAAGTTTAACAGGGTCTTCATCAGAGATCTGCCGGTCATACACATAATATTAAGATTATCCGCTTTGACTTTATTTGATTATAATGATATCCTAATACGAATAAAAAACATAAGAACACCGGAAAATCATATATGCAATTATCAGTTTGCAATTATCAATTTGCGATCCGATCAATTTGCGATCCGATCAATTTGCATTTCTTTAATCAACAAATGAAGGCGGGTCTGGTCTATGAGAGAAAAAAGACTTTTCAGAATAGCTATAGCAGATGAAGATAAGATATACACATCCATAATTTCTGATATTCTTAATAAGTACCAGACAGGCCGTCCTTCTCTTCCGGTATCATTTTGTATAGATACATATAACAATAGCTCTTCATTTGCGTCTGCTGCGGCAGAGACAAGATATGATCTCTACATACTTGATATTTCAGAAGAAGACACATGGGGGCTTGATACGGCTGAAAAGATACGTGGTACGGACTGCGTTTCCAACATAATATTCATAAGCAGGTCTGATAAATATTATAAAAAAGCTTATGAGCTGCAGGCGATACAGTATCTTAAGAAGCCGGTACGCGAAAGCATGCTCACAGACTGCCTGGACAGGATATTTAAGCTTCATAAAAGCTTTGTTTCCATAAAAGACGGTAAAAACAGGGTGGAGATCCCTGCCGACGATATCATCTACTGTATTTCCGACGGCCATTATAAAAGGATCGTTACTATAGACCGTGACTATCTGGTACGGATGACCATGGATGAAGTGAAAGATATACTTACAGAGAGCTTTTTCCAAAAGGCGGGCTCAGGCCTCATAATAAATATGAAATACTGCCGGGAGGTCTCTCCGGGCAGCATTCTCATGAGCAACAATGATAAACTTAAGATCCCCGCAGGAATGGACAAAAAGATAGGCAGCGAGATCAATAAATATTTATTCTGAGACTCTGACAAATAATCCATGATTCTGCTATAATCAGTGCTGTGTTTAATGTGATCAACTAAAGATCATGTATAGAAAGGGTAGTGTTTAATAATGGCAAATAATTTGAAGATAGAGCACGGCAGACCTGCAGACTGTTCAGGCAGGCTTGAAAAAGAGATAAGGACATATCCCATCAGATCAACAGTCCAAGGCTCTCATTCGCGCCTCCTGAATACATGGAAAAGCTTCTGGACATAACGCCCGGTTCTGTAAGCGTGCTTGGGCTCATGAATGATAAGGATATGCAGGTAAGGCTCGTTATAGACAAAGATGTTATCAGCTCAGAACTATTCGGATGTCACCCGTGCATCAACACCTCAAGTTTAAGGATCAGAACAAAGGATATATTAGAGAAGTTTCTGCCTGCAGTCGGTCACGACTACACCGAGGTCGTCCTGTGATCAGTTAAAAGCTATATATAATAAAAACAAACAGGCTGTGCCTTTTTGGGGATCACAGAAGCATAAGTCCTATGAAAAATGCTGCCTGTGAAATAGTGTTCGTGATCTCTTCTATCAGGTTAGTGCGTGCCTTTGAACTATCAAGTGTAAACATAAAGACGAAGATGAATATAAGACCGGCAATGCCAATGCTGAAAAAGATGTAGGATGGGAGCGTAAAGAAAACATTGACCGCAGCCTTAATGTTTATCATATTTCTTTTCAGAATCACTCCCAATATCATAACGATAAAGCCTGCCGGCATGAGAAATCTCATCTGCAGGGAGAGGATCCGGACATTTTTCTTTTTTACTGCAACGGTCATTTTCCATACGACCTTAAATATACCTGAGGCCAGGCATATGGATGCACCAAGAGTAAATACTATGCTTTGGAGCATACGTCCTATCTGCAGGGCAGACAATCCAAAAAAGAGGACAGGCAAAAGATCCATCAACGCAAGCGGGATCGAAAAGCCATCCGGTAGAGTATCCTTAGTCATCTTTTTCCTTTTTCCTGTATTTCTATCTGCCATAATCCAATCCCCTTTTCATAAATTTTTAAGTCAGCCGGCCGCTTATATTTTTCTACGCTGGAAAAATAAATTAACGGTGTCATGTTTTTATATTTCAGGCAACAAGCCACTTGTATTTTTCAACGCTGTATAACGGTATGAATGGTATTATGATAGGTGTACTCTTAACGTATTTTTGATATTCAGGATCTTTGCCATAGTTTTTATTCTGACGGATCTCAAGTCTGCGGGCACCGCCGAACATAACGTAAATGATACCAAGGTAGCCTGAAAGTACCGCGATCCACTGCCATACATTAACGCAGCAGCTGAGGCCTGATATGAACGTTCCGGTCCAGAATGTCATCTCACCGAAATAATTAGGGCAGCGCACGATCTTAAAGAGCCCTGTATCTACGAAACGGTGAGGATCTTTTTTCTTGGCTGCATTCTTCTGAAGATCCGCTGTTGTCTCAAGGAAAAGTCCGCAGATGCTGACAATGATGCCTGCAATTATAAAACCGTCCGCTTTTCTATCTTCCAGTATCCTGAAAAGTACAGGGGAGACCTCACAGGCATAGAGCAGAGATGCAGATAACCAGATAGCGCACTTAACGCCGAAATTCATGCCTTTACCGCTCTTGATCTCTTTCTTCATGACCGAATTATAGTTGGCTGACTTTATCTCACGGTATGCAAGATATCCGCCCAGCCTTATCCCGTATGCTATAAATAAGCATAGGAAAATGACAGTTGCCGCAGGTATTTTTCCGGCATACATTATCAATAGCACAAGCCCTATGGCTGCGATCGAGAATCCATAGCCCAGTGATATGAACCAGACATATTTCTTAAAGCCTAATGTGCTGATAATCAGGGATATTATCAGTGCAGTCAAAAATAATTTCATATGTAAAGCAAGCTCCTTGAATAAATTCATGACCTCTGGTCAGTTGTATTATTATAGCACTTTTACAAATCATTTTCAAAAATTTGAAAAACGTAAGTACTTTTGTCGATCATAAAAACAGTTTCTTTTTATTTCCTTTACAAGAATGTTCTGAATGGAAAATTTCGCTCTATAAATGAGATTTTCTATATGTCGCTTGGATTTGCTCATAACAACAGCGATTTCACTATAGGAAAGACCTTCAAAATATGATAAGTACAAAACCTGCCTGTAATAATCATTTAAATATTTCCCGACTCATCAAACAAATTCAACTCCTCAAAATCAAAGTTATGACCGCAATTCATTTACAATCTGCTCGGAAACCCTCATGTTTATTACCTCAATAATTTAATGCCCACTTTATTACCCACGCAATTATAACATAGGTGGGTAATAAAGTGGTTTTAAATCACAACTATATTCATATCATCAGGGTTTTATATTTACATGAGCTTGTCTATTATTCTTTCCCTTCTATACTGTCGACCAGGTCCTTAAGCTTCTGTCCAACGAAGATGGTTGTGTTCTATCCGGCAGGTGTAATTCCCGGAGGCCGAATACTTTTGTAATTGTTAACGAAGGTCACATATAGCAGCAATATCTTTTAAACATAAAAAGACGAAAGTCCGAAGTATCCCGGAACTGCTGGGACGAGGATTAAGTGCCAGGGAAGTCGAAAAAAAGCCTTGGCGTGTCCAGAATACTATTGCGGAGGTGCAGGAACGGGATGCCAAGATGCTTTATGAACTGTTCGAACAGCGGAGCGGGGTGATTTCAACCATCTTCGTTGGACAGTATCCTGTTGATATGAATTATCGTCAGGGTCATTTTTTTCTATATCTAGTTTTGATATGGCTCTGAAGCTTTAAAACAGGCAGTGGCTCTCAAGCAATAAAGTAATGGCTCTCAAGAAATGTAATATTCAGATTGTCTGTTTCAGCAAGCAGATCCCTGCACATCTCTTTGTTCTTGCTGTAATCACCGGCTGCAAGGATGACCGCAATGTCGGCAGAAAGCCTGTCAGCGGTATCTCCGGGCATATATACATTTCCCTGTTTCATCCATGAAAACTGTTTCATCCGGGTTTCTCCTTGCAAAAGCGGGCTGCTGCCTTTTCGCAACAGCCCGCCTCATGATTCATAGGTTATTTCGGCTCTTATCCTGCAATTCGGATTTTTTCACGGACATCATCCGCAATGTCTGCAATGGTGATCTCTTTCATTCGGTTTTCCATCGCATCCTGTATGCTTTGAAGCTCTGCTTCCATAGCGGAATGAATGTTCCTTCCGACAGGGCAGTCGATGTTCGGCTCCTCGTGGAAATGGAACAGCCCCGCCTCGTCAACACAGTCTAAAGCTTTGTATACATCATAGAATGTGATATCCGATAACTTCTTCGCAAGAGCGATACCGCTTTTTCCCTGGCTGATCTCGATGATACTGGCATCCTTGAGTTTTCCCATGACCGTGCGGATAATGACAGGATTCGTACCTACGCTTCCTGCAAGAAAATTGCTGGTTACGGTTTCAGAATCCTTAAAATAATCGATTGCAGTGATGATGTGTACTGCTATGGTAAATCTGCTTGTGATCTGCATATGTGTATCCTCCTGTAAAATTAATTCATTTATCATGTAATCTTTGTGATTACAGGTTCATTATAATGTGAAAATTTATGCTTGTCAATACTTTTATTACAAGTTTTGAAAAATTTCATCTTCCTGTCACATAAAATCACAGAGGGTGACGTCGATGTAACCTTTAAGCAGCGGCCAGACCATCAGGGCATAAGAAAAGCTCCTCACCACCGGATCATCTCCGGTGATGGGGAGCTTGCCTTTTATACGTGAAATTGTAATTTTTTTGGCTTATTCTTCAATCAGCCGACCATAATCATTCCATTCGCCATACATGATGCCGTCCCTTGACGTCTCGATTAATTTCTTCAGTCGTTTCTCAGCTTGTTCTTTATCCTTGTACCCCTGTATGTTATCTATCCGAATGCGCTGGTACTAAACAACTATTACTCGCTCTCGCCAAACAGAATCTTCATGTATTCCATCTTGACAAGCAACACCCTGATTACTTCGATATAACCATCGTTTATACGATAAAAAGCCTTGTACGCCTTGAAGTTGACTGAATAAAATCCGGTGAACAGTCCACGATAATAAAGTGGTATTCCTGATTCAGGAAAGTCCTTCTTGGCGGCTATCTTGTCCGTAAACTCCTCGACATACTTGTCCGCTATATCGTAACTGGCAGATGCTGCCAATACACCGTCCCACACATCATCCATATCTTTTTGTGCCGCCGGTGTATAGCGAATCTTATACTTCATATGCTTTCGTTCTTTCGGTTCCTGAAGTGAGCCCAGAAGTCCTCTTCCGAAATCCACCCTTCATCTTCCGCTGAACGAATACCGGCATTCAATTCACACAGAAGTTGGATCATGGCCTCCGCCTTCTGGAAATTCTCCTCATCCTCCATATCATGGATGCTGTATGCACCGTGTCCGTTTCTTGTAAGGTAAACCGGCTTTCCGGGAGCAACTCTCTCCAGGACTCCGCCGTAATTTCTT
Source organism: Lachnospiraceae bacterium (assembly GCA_036343175.1). Classification (GTDB taxonomy): domain Bacteria; phylum Bacillota; class Clostridia; order Lachnospirales; family Lachnospiraceae; genus JAEEJA01. The sequence goes on along the minus strand of JAZASR010000024.1, from coordinate 10,862 downwards.
AAATCCGATATAGGTGTGATTGTAGGCATATCAATCGACCTCCTTTTCAAACTCACACTTATATTACCATGTAGTAAAATGAAATACAATGATTTTTCGACTAATTAGTCGAAACCTTTTCGTACTTTCTCCTCAATCTCCGTGCCGTCCCGGAAGGTAACCACTACCCTCTTGTCCGTCTTTACAGTCACATAATCAACCAGCGCACCCCAGAGATTGCTGTCAAACTCCTCCAGAATCCCGTTCTGCGACAGGAGCTGCTTCTTAAACTGTTCCAAGGCTTCTATCCGGACAAGCTGGTGTTTCTTCTTTGCCTTCACCTCTTCCAGTTCCTTCGTTGCAACCTCGTAGCGCTCCGCACTCGCCGCATTTTATCTTACTATGTACAAGGCTGGTATCAAAGTTATGCCGGGGATTTCGTATGAAAGATTATTGATCAGAACATCATCCCGGAAAGCACACTGTACCCTGCAACTCCCAGTGAGGATAGTACCAGGAAGGATAAGAGATTTTTCGGTTTGTAACATTCTTTCCTGTTGATTGCCAGATACAGGATCAGGCCGATGCAGTATGGGGAAAGCCTCCTCCTGTACTTTTCAAATTTCTTCCTGTTCATCTCCCTGTGATTTTCCATCGCCTCAACTCTACTGCCGTAGGAAACGATACTTACCTTTTCCATGTCCGGACACAGGCTCAATGAGTCAATGTTCACTTTTTCCGGTTCTTTGAATGTACCGCTTCCACAGGTTTCGTCTATCAAGCGCATCTGCATACACTCTCAGATCTTTTACACACAGGTTCTCAAAGATCAGTCCCATCAGTTTCAGATCATGATCGCTCCGGATCTCTTTTTACGTCGTCAGCCCTGGAAATATAAATTGTCCGAATTAATGGATAGTGTCAACATATAAAATTATACTACAAAAAGAGGATCAGCCGCGCCTACCTTCATAGTCATTTCCTCCTTGTTGTTTCCTTATAAACTGCTGATCTGTGCGCTTCACGCTATTATTCTTTGTTTTTTACTTTGCGCTTATCGTATTATTTATGAGTGTTTTACATTGCGTTTTGCGTAAGACCGTGCTATCATTTTTTTGATAAGGAGGGCAAACTATGCTGTTTAAACGTAAGATCTATAATCAATTAGTGCAATGGAAAAAAACTTCCAACGGTAAAACCGCTCTGCTGATCGAAGGTGCCAGACGCGTTGGGAAATCAACCATTGCGGAAGAATTTGCTAAAAACGAGTACAAGACACATCTTCTGATCGACTTCAGCAAGACTGGCATTCAGGTAAAAAACATTTTTTGCAATCATCTTGATAATATAGACCTCTTCTATCAGCTCCTGCAGGTTCAGACCGGGGTGCGTCTTGAAATCGGGAACTCTTTGCTCATCTTTGACGAGGTGCAGAAATTTCCAAGAGCACGCGAAGCAGTAAAAGCATTGGTAGCGGATGGACGATGCCATATTCTGGAGACTGGTTCACTCATCAGTATCCGGGAAAATGTCTCTGCCATAGTCATTCCTTCTGAAGAAGAATCCATTTCCATGTATCCTATGGACTTTGAAGAATTCCTCCTTGCATGCGGAGAAGAACCTATGCTTGCCTATATCAGGAACTGTTTCCAGCAGAAAGTTCCACTGGAAGACAGCCTTCACAGAAAAGCGATTCTTCTCATCAAGCAATATATGATTGTAGGCGGTATGCCGCAGAGTGTTGCTGCTTATCTGGAAAATAGTCTTGATTTCTACGAAGCCGATTTAGTCAAACGAAGCATACTCGACCTTTATCGTAAAGATATCATGAAAGCTGATCGTCGATATCGCACCAAAGTTGCCGCTATCTATGAACAAATCCCTGGCTTTTTATCAAAGCATGAGAAAACCGTCGTTCTCAATGAGATTGAAAAATCTGCACGTTATTCAGGACTTGCAGATTCTTTTTTCTGGCTCAAAGATGCCATGATTGCCAATCTCTGTCTCATTTGCCGTGATCCCAATATCGGTCTCGCTCTTAATGAAGACAGCACACAGCTCAAGTGCTATATGGGAGACACCGGACTTTTGCTCAGTCATACATTTTCCCCAAAAGAGATTCAGGATGATGAGTTATATAAAAAACTGATGAATGGCAGGCTGGCAATAAATCAAGGGATGTTCTTTGAAAATCTGGTGGCTCAGATGCTGCATGCAAATGGTCATGATCTCTATTTTTACAATCACTACAGTCCTGAAAAACACAGAAATGATATTGAAATAGATTTCCTACTCTCAAATGGCAGTAAGACAAATTTCCACATCCTGCCAATTGAAGTGAAATCCTCCAAGAACTATACGACCACTTCTCTTACAGATTTTCGTGAACGATTTAAAAAACGTATATCCATCTCTTATGTCATCCATCCCAAAAATCTGAAAGAGGAAAATGGAATTCTATATATTCCCGTCTATATGACATTTTTGTTGCATTAACTGCTTGTAACCAGGCGCCTGATATCCCCAGGACTTTCATCACCCATGTACCTTCTTTTCTTCCGCCATCCCGTCTGAGCACATTCTTCATCTTTAAACCGGAAATCAGTTTTCGAACATAACCATCTGAGCTACTTTTTTGCTACTCTTTTTGCTACTTTTTTGTTACTCTTTTGTTACTCTTTTGTCACATTATTTGTTACTTATTTATTATTATTGACATCAATGAATAATTTCCAAAATAAAACATGGTGCAGTAGTCATCCACGGTCGTCCATGGTAACTGCTCAACCTTCAAAAACGGGCTCTTGGGTAGTTCACGGTAACTGGTCAAGGTTGGACCGATGAGATCCTTAGACTTCAGAAAATGAAAAAGGACTCGGAAGTCGATGACCTTTAGACGCGCCGAAACCATGAACCGCATCAAGGAGCTGCAGGACTTCATCGCCGGGCAGAGTACGACCATTACAGAATTTGATGAGGTGAGTGTCCGGAAGCTGATACAGGAAATCACCGTCTACAAAGATAAGTTCACCGTGGAATTTAAGTCCGGTGTCAGCGTCGATATTACGGAATAAAAAAGCCGTCCTACGGGAGGAAATTCTCCTATAGAGCGGCTTTGTCTTTTTACCTACGTGCTGTTATAATTTAATATAGTCGGTTAATGTGACACCATCGGTGGATTCAACTCCATGCTCAAAAAACAGAAAGGTGTTGATGGTGAATGCAGAATCACCACGGTTCTGTTCGACAACAATTACACGCTTCTCCACGACCGTATTGATATCCGAGCAGTCAGCCCTATGACGGACAAGGAATATTTTGTAGGCGGCTCCACGGCACTTCTTGATGCCATTGGAACCACGATTAACAAACTGGTATCCGTGCAAAGGAATACATCTGAGGACTACCGTGCTGAAAAGGTGATGTTTGTTATCATCACAGACGGTGAGGAGAATTCCAGCCGGGAGTATTCCGCCGAAAAGGTACGAAGCATGATCGAGCATGAGAAGGAAAAGTACGGCTGGGAGTTTATCTTCCTCGGCGCAAATATCGATGCCGTGCAGACCGCACAGCGTTTCGGCATTGATGCGGACCGAGCCGTGGACTATGTGCCGGACGCAAAAGGAACGCAGCTGAACTTTGAAGCGATGGCAGAAACGGTGGCTTGCTATCGAATGACTGGATTTGTTCCCGAAGAGCCTATGGAAGCAATCAGAAAGGATATGAAGAAACGAGGTGGCCGCAAATGATGGGAGCAATAATCGGTGACATCGTGGGTTTTCTCTGATGACAGAGAGCCCTATAACAAAATCAATAATGTACTACCGCATGAGACCTCTGACACTGGACGAAGTCGTTGGACAGGAAGATATTATAGGAAAAGGCAAGCTTCTGTATCGTGCGATTAAGGCCGATCGTCTGAGCTCGATTATCCTATATGGTCCTCCTGGGGTAGGGAAGACCACACTTGCGAAAGTAATCGCAAATACAACCTCGGCCGCTTTTCATCAAATTAACGCTACTATGGCTGAAAATCCTTATTTTGAAGTGAAATATGGAGATCCGTTCATTAAGGATATTACTCGGATAATTATTACTCAAATAATTCCGAGTAAAGATTTACAAGCTCCAGATAATTTGCTAAAATAATATCAATGACATCTGTGTTGTCATTGAAAGGATTGATCGTATATGATTAATTTTATCGGAAGAGCAAAGGAGAAGAAAAAGCTGCATGATATGCTTGATGTGGCTGGGCTACAGGCTTGCCTGATATATGGCAGAAGACGGGTAGGTAAAAGTGAACTTATCAAGCAGATCCTTCGTGAGACGGATATGACTGTCATTTATTATGAATGTAAACAGACTACTGAACAAAACAATGTTGAAAGTCTTGCCGCTATTATAAGTGAGGTCTGGAGTCTCCCAAAATTATCGTTTTCAGGCATTGAAGAGACTCTTGATTATATCTTTAAGCAGAGTATGACTGAACCTATTGTATTAGTATTAGATGAATATTCATATTTAAGAGATAAAGCTGCCGGGCTAGATAGTATCATGCAGGTCCTCATAGACAAATATAAAGATGATGCGAATCTGAAGCTTATTATATGCGGCTCATATATTGGGATAATGAAATCTCTGCTTGAAAAGAATAACCCGCTATATGGCAGAATTGATCTTTCGATAAATCTGAAACCTATGGATTATCTTGAATCAGCTTTATTTTACCCGGGATTTTCAAATGTAGATAAAGTAAGAATGTATAGCGTGTTTGGGGGTATTCCATACTATAACAGACTGGTCAATGATAAAAAATCTGTTCGCGATAATATTATGTTCCTGCTCACCAGTCCAGGATCAAGACTTGAGAATGAGGTTCCTATATATCTGAGATCTGAAATATCAAAGATAACGAACGCAAATGAGGTATTCGAAGCACTTGCCGCCGGATATTCAAGATTTAACGATATTTTATCACAGTCACATGTTAGCAGCTCACCTACTCTTGCAGATGTTTTAGATCGCCTGATCAAGATGGAGATAGTGATCAAACAGGCTCCTATTAATGATGAACACAACAAGAAAAAGATGGGATATAGGATCATTGATAACCTGTCGCTCTATTATTACAGGTATATATACAGGTATCTTTCACAGAGATCAATCATGGATCCGGAAGTTTTCTATGACAGATTCATTTCAGATGATTTCGAGGCCAAATATGTACCTCATATATTTGAAGATGTTTGCAGGCAATATCTGATCCTGCAAAACAGAGCCGGAAAGCTTCCTGTGATCTTTGAAAAGATCGGAAAATACTGGTATGATGACCCGGTTCATAAAAAGAACGGAGAATTTGATATTGTTACGGAGGATTCTGAAGGATACATACCATATGAAGTGAAATTCAGAAAAGATCCATTGAGCAGCAGTATGATTGAGACAGAGGTTAAGCAGGTGAAGGAGTCAGGTCTCAGGTGCTATAAATATGGATTTATAGCAAGATCAGGATTTGAAGCAGAACCCGCAGATAATATGATATTTATTACGCTTGATGATATATTTAAATGAGAGACATGACCATGAGCAAAAATTACTGTCGGGAGATGGAAGAGATTCTGAGGAGAAGGAAAATTGACACTGGAGATAATGTAATACATCCATATACTTCTTGAAATATTTATCAGGCGCTGAACCATAAAGAACAATAACTGTAGGTTCAAGCTTTTTGACAATAGCATCTAACCCTTTAAGAAATATTTCTCTTTCTTTAACCAGTTTTATATTCCCATGTGTTCCTACGGCAATAACGCAGTGTTTCTCAATACCATCACAGCATATGCGATATGTACGCCTATCCCCAAATCTGATATTGGGAATTACCTTTATCCCGTTATCCTGTAACCAACAGCCAATCGCCCTACTACGGTAAATATTCCATAACTGCATTACCAAAGGCATATCTCTGTAAAGGCTAAAATCCGGCAATATTACACCTTTATATCTTTTGAGTATATCAAGATATTTCTTTGGATTACGCCACAGACGTTCAAACTGGTAATCATCTTCATAAAAGTGCACCCACTGATTATAATCTTTACAAGGAATACACTTTGAAAATGCTATCAGTTTATTGGGAATATCAAATGTTGCCTCTATGCATGGAAATTCAAAGATTCCAGCATATGTTGCCATTGTTACTAAGAATGCATTAAATACATCCTTGCAGCTCTTTCGCTGCGAATTAATTCTACTCATAACAAACACCTCCTTCGGGTGTACAACTGGGATAAGAGCAGACTATCCCTGATGTAACTACTAAGGTACTTGTTATGAATTGTTCAGGTTCAAGCCTAAGTACCCAAGTAGCAATTACGCATGATTTATTTTCCAGATAAACACATGCAGTTACGATTTTTCTTGATATTTTAACAATAATATGCTAAGGTAAAAGTGTTCAGGTTCGAGCCTAAGTACTCGAGCGGCACCGTATTGTAGTTCCAGCTACTTATGGTGCTTTTTTCTTTTACCCGTATTAATACATCCATGTTAATCACCGCCTTTCATATAGATTTTATGCACTCTTTTTTTCATGCATTTTCTTGTATTGATATTTTGCAGCATCTATTGAAACTCCACATTGTTCTACAATTTCATAAGGTGACATATCAATTGTCAGATCATAATCAATCAATAATTCTCCAGCAAAACATTTTGCCTGTCATTCTGGTGATTTATATGGAGGAATATCTTCTTTTTTGAAATTTCTTTGAAACTTAAATCCACAAAAGCACAATGTAAAATAATGTCCAATCTCATGTGCAATTGTCATTCTGTCTCTACCATTTCCGTTGGATGCTCCGTCATAAACGCTCTCTTTAATTCTTATATGATGATTCATTACATCCGTATCTGCATGCACATAAGACGGAAAAGTAGAATCATCAACAATCTCATATGAAAACCTAGGGAATAATTCACACATTACATCCAGTAATTCTACAATCGGAAAATATAACTCATCCGTTAATCCCAAATTTTTTCTTAAAATCTTTGCTAATACTCTTAAATTGTATCTTGATTTTGGTTCTACAACATATTCAACCATTAATCCCCCACCTTCTTTCTATTTTTTAACATCTGTAATATTTTTTTACTGGTCTCCTCATCCATTTCATCAAACTGTCTTGCAAACGAAACTGCCAATTCTCTATTCACAGAAGATGCATTTTTCATATTAAGCAATATTGTATTCTGAGATTCCAAAGCGATTTGTTTCATGCGTTCACATTCTTCATCCGAGATATTATATTCTGCCTTCACTTTTCCAACCCATGAATCCGGCATACTTTTTTTTCCGTTTTCAACTGCTGACAAAAAAGCCGAGGAGACTCCCAATATTTCCGCCATATCTTTAAGCCTTTGATTTCTTGTCATTCTAAGATTTCTTAAGAATTCGCCTATGCTTGTTCTCATAAAACCTACCTCCTTTTGCTAATTAACCTCTTGTGGTTAACATTAACGTATCATACTACATATTGTTTGTCAACCTTCTTTGGTTAATTTTTTTCCGAATAAAGATTATAAAAAAAAGACAGCCATCATTCTGACTGCCTACCCGCTAATGAGATATTTGGATTTGGGCATTACCCTTGCCTCTCTACGGCCATTATTTTTTAGTTAATTTATCATATATTTTCATAACATCCGGCTGTGTCGGTGTAAACTTAACACCTCTCTTTAACATTCCCATTACTTTTCTTGCCTTTTGCTCAATAGTTTTTACTGTATGCTCACTGGTTAACATTAAATGATTCCCGGCAATCGTATATTCACGCTCTATGTACTCTTCTGTGATAGGAAACATATCCTGAATCAAAAAAGCACTTTCTCTGTCATCATCCAGTTTCACAATATGTATAATATCGCACGGCTTTCCTGCCTTCTTCTTATTATCCATAATCTTTTTGTACTTGTCAATTCTACTTGATAATGGAATCATCCAATACAATCCCATAACAGGATCTTCAAAACAATAATAATGCGGTCTATTCCCTTCTTTATTACCTTTAAGATATGGTTCATTCATATCATCAAAAAAAGAATCCTTTATAATATAAAAACCGGTTTTCTTCATACATATTCTTCCTTTAGTAAAAAATCCTCCACCATCACTGGTGGAGGATAAACTTTCGACCCAACCATTTATATACCGCATATTGGTCAGCGGTAAACTTTCAACCCGACCATTTATATACCACCTATCGGTCAGTGGTAAACTTTCTACATACAGATTATCAAAACATTCCTAAAAAGTCAATAGCCACAATTCTCCTTTATAAACATTTTAGAAATATATCTGCTATTATAATATGCCCGATATTTTAAAAATCAACCATCATTTATACTTTTTGAACGCTCTTTCTATGTATCACATCCCAATCTCGCAGGATTCCGGTGTTTCTTATGCTGCCTTTAGATACCGATTCACAAATCGTCTTGCATAAGCTTCGCACCGTAATCGTTTTCCTTCTGCATCAAATTCCCAAGTCTCTGGATCAAACTGAATCTCTACAGCTATGTCTCGCATAACCTGTACTCCGTACTTCTCCATCATTTTTCAAGAGGGTTTCATACTTTTTGACGATGAACCCCTATTAGGGTTCATCGTGTAATTGTATCTGAAGTCCTAAAATAACGGCCTGACACTCTGAAGGAATTCTCCATAGAAAACTTTAGTTTCCAATCGCTTCAGAATCATACTCGAATCCTGCACAGACAAGCCTCAGCCCATCCGGAGTTAATATTCTTCCATGATCACGAGCATAGCACAACCGCTGATACTCTTCATATTGTTTATTCGTAAGCTGATGCATCTTCATTTCTCCCGATAAAAAAATAGCGCCGTTCCGGAAAACGACACCCCCTGCAAAAACGACACCTTTTTCAGAAAACCGACACCCCAGAGCCTTGGAAAAGGCTATAAATTTTAATCTATAAAAGATATTTTATGCTTTACTCGCCGTAAATATCTTCTAAGCACTTAAAAAATCCGAAAGAACATGGTATAATAGAAGAAATTAAGGGCATACTATACCAAAATATCTTTTAGAGGTGGCTTATGAATATAGAAATCAAACGAGACTACTATCTTGACCAGTTATTAGCTCGCAGAAATAACGGCTTAATTAAGGTTATCACAGGGCTTCGGCGCTGCGGTAAATCCTACCTGCTGCGGACGCTGTTTAAAAATTATCTGTTGAACGAGGGCATTCCACTGGATCATATTATCGAAATGGGATTTGACATTTTTGATAATCTGGAATATAGGGACCCGAAAGTGTTCTACCCGTGGGTAAAGAGCCAAATTAAAGATGATGGACGGTATTACATTCTGCTTGACGAGGTGCAGCTTTTAGGTGAATTCGTAAGCGTCTTGAACGGACTTGCGGAAAAGAAAAACTGCGATGTTTATGTGACGGGAAGTAATGCAAAATTCCTTTCTAAGGACATTGCCACAGAGTTTGGCGGCAGAGGTGACGAGGTGCATATGTACCCACTCTCTTTTGCGGAATTTATGACGGTGTACAAGGGACATTATTATGATGGCTTTAACGAATATATGACCTATGGTGGGATTCCGAATGTTGTGCTGGCAGATACTCCCGAACAGAAGATGGCACTGCTTGAAAATCTTTTTTCGGAAACCTATATCCGCGATATCAAGACTCGAAACAAACTGAGGAATATCGGAGAAATGGAAGCTCTGCTCGATATTTTGTCATCTTCCATCGGCTCGCTGACGAATCCGAATAAGCTGTGTAATACCTTTCACACCGTAAATAAGTCAAAAATCACGGCAACAACCATCACCAAATATATCGAATATTTGGAGGACTCATTTTTAATTGAGCAGGCAAAGCGTTATGACATCAAGGGAAAGTCATATATCGGTACGCCGCAAAAGTATTATTTTACCGACCTTGGACTTCGCAATGCCAGAATCGGATATCGGCAGATGGAAGTCACACATTCTATGGAGAATGTTATTTACAATGAGCTTCGCATTCGCGGATATAAGGTTGATGTCGGCAATCTGAATATCACCGAGCAAGATAAGAATAAGAAACTCGTAAAAAAGCAGCTTGAAGTAGACTTTATTTGCACAAGCGGTTCTAAAAAGTATTATATTCAATCGGCGTATCTTTTGGAAACGCCGGAAAAAACGGAGCAGGAAATCCGACCGTTCCTCAAAATCAACGATTCATTTAAGAAAGTAGTAATAACCTCCAATACACCTAAGCCTTTTTACACGGAGGATGGAATCTTAATGATGAGCATTTATGATTTCCTGAGGAACAGTGAATCACTCGAAATCTAAAAGACATTTTGGGACAACTCTCCCTAAATATCTATTGTGCATCTATCGGAAACGGTAAGTGCATTATTTATGCCCATTTTCAGGAGGAGGTGAACGCGCATGGCAGCAAGCAGAATAAAAGGAATTACCGTTGAAATCGGCGGCGATACCACAAAGCTCCAGACTGCCCTCAAGGGCGTAAACTCGGAAATTAAAAATACGCACTCCCTAGTTGTCCGAAAATCGGGTAACTACACAACCCAAAATGTCCTTGACAAGGGGTACAGTTTAATCTTTATCCCTTCATCCCCATAACCATACCGATTACAAAAGGAATCAGCCACACTCCCCATACAAACACGCTAACCCTATGAAATGCAGCCTTTCTCTTTTCATCATGACTTATCAATGTCACAACCGCCCAAACAGCATGAATTATCATCAGAATGACAGCGATATACCCTGTAACAGCATGAAACGAAAGCAATGCACCCGGTTCAGCAGCTCCGGCAAGATGGCC
>JAZASR010000023.1:0-34774 GCA_036343175.1 Lachnospiraceae bacterium | reverse complement strand
AGTGGAGCTGCGGGGAGTCGAACCCCGGTCCAAACCTGCGTCCGCTGTTCTTCTACTGCCATAGTAAGTGAATTAAGTTTCCTTCAATATACCGCCCGCTCACAGGCTGTAAATTAAAGTAGCTTCATAAATACGTCAATACCTCAAAGCTTTGGCACTGACGTTGTCCCGCTTAGTCGATGCCGGTATCAGATCCGCGGGTAGACCTGGCCGACATTAGCTGCGATCAGGCAGCTAAAGCTAATTCTCTATTGTCGTTAGCGTTTAAATTTAATCCTAAAGAGTTTAACGTGTTCTCGAGGATATCACGGGCAGCTTCACCATCTTCGACAAGCCTGTCGAAACCAGTACAACCCCTGGTCAGTAAAGTAATTATATAATACTAAATAGACGATGGGCATTGCAATAACATTTTCTTACATTTGTCTTACATAAAATCATGAAGGCTGATGATGGGAGCAAACCGGAAATGGTCGGTAAAGCATCACATCTGGTGCTTTACGACCTGGTACTCATCGCCATTAGTGTAATAAGGGCAGTTTTTTTCTCTGCCTCCCATGCTGTTCATGAGCCTTGCATAATCGTCTTCATCCATATCTACCGAACAGATATAATCCTCAAGATCTTCATCATATTCAAGATAAGCGCATGTATCACAGATCATTTTCTTCTCTCCCCATTAATATATAAAATGAACTGCCACCCACCTGAAGGTGGCGGGGCTTTCTCCCCTAATTGATAAATTCAGGCAATATACCTATGTCTCTCTCAATCAAACGATCTTCATGATATCTCAAGTATCAACTGCACTTCAGACACCTTTGCCTTGTCTTCACCCTTATATCCGTCATCAGCCGGTGCTTCAGATCCATATATGTCATAGACAAGCTCAAGTTTAACATATTCTTCTTCCTCAGTTATTACTATATCTCTTGTAAGGAAATAAAGCGTCAATCTGCCTGCCGGTGTAAGGATACTTCCTTCGCAGACTGCCTTCCCTTCCTTTTTATAATCTATCTTTGTGGAATACTTATCTCTGCGGACTACAGAGACCTGGGACCCATCAAATTTGTAAAGACACCTGGTGCCCTGATAATCGTAAGACACCACATGACTGCCATTTACGAACCTGTATTCTCCTGCTGCCTTTTCGCTGATAGTATCGCAGCTGCCGCTGACCGTTTCATGATGATGGGCGGTAAGGCATACATTAACATTTTTATTATCCTTCACTATATCGCCTCTTATGGAATCAGATGCTATCCTCTGTCACACTTGTTAATACGCCGGAAGATGAAAATGAAACGGAGTATAAAATCAGAGACTCCAAAGACCGCCCTATCTAAGAGCGGCCTTAAATTTATTTTGCCTTTTTTAGCTTCCTTAGGAATTCAGGCTTTAACGCCGTCACGAATACATCCTTTGCCTCTGTATATGTCTTCAGCAGATCGTATATATCTGTACTCAGGACTGCGCATTCATTTAAGTCAGCTATTATCACACCATCATAATTCTTTTCCAATTCCTGAACATACTGCATGTCCTTATCCGTTACGTAAAACAGGCTTTCGACTATATACATCGCCTGAATGCCGGATTTTCCTGTCCCGGCAATGCCCTTCTGTACAGGATCTTCGGAAAATGAGGAATTATGAGCTGCTGTGCTTTTATTCGTAATATCATCCACGTTCATGATGCTGAATTCAATACTTTTAAGCTCCGGGAGCTCTGCATAGAACTCAGCGGTCTCCCTGTACCCATTCGGGAATATCACGGCCTTATTGCCTGTAAAGTACGATGCAAGCCCGGCCCTGTTGTGGTCGGTCTTCTGTATGATGCCGTCATGTGCAGGTCCTGAGACCCCGTCAAGGGCATCATCGAAAGCTGCCATAACCGTAGAGCTCATAGCGGTCTCACCCTTGTACCAGCCTGCGAACTGAACGTAAAATACCCCTCCTATAAAGTTATCCGCCATTCTTTCGTAATTCTCTTCCGATGAATATCTGGCAAAGAAAGCAATGAGGTTTCGCCAGCCATAATAGACCGGGAATGTATTCAGATATTCTTTTTTTGCACCCATTGAGTGCAGTGCCTTTGAGGCGCCGACTGATGCCACTTTATAGCCTGCCTTATTGCAGAGATAGCACCATTCCGTATCATCCCAATATATAAAGTTTTCCCTTGGCATGACTCCGATCTCATCTATTACTGAACGCCGTATCATAAGAGAGCAGGCAGGAACGCTGTCTGTATATACGAAATCAGGCATAGTCCCGTCTTCCTCATGATTCAGATAAGGAACGGAAGTACAGAAGTTATCGAAGTCTATGTTCTGGCCGAAGTTCTGGACAAGCCAGGGCTTTTCCATATGATATATCTTTGAAGCTGCTATACCTGTCTCAGGGTGATCATCAAGGAAGTCTACAAGGGCTCCCACGGCATTCTCATCGAGCAGGGCGTCGTTATCGATGCACATCAGATACTCATAAGGCTTTTCCATGGCTGTAATGAGCCCTGTATCGAATCCTCCGGACCCTCCAAGGTTCTCAGCATTCTCGATCAGAGTAAGCTTCCCGTCAAACTCCTTCTGTATCCTGTCAACAGAATCATCAGGAGATGCGTTATCCACCACATAAAGGTCAAAGTCCTTATATTTGGACTCAAGTACCGACTGTATACACTTTACTACCCAATCGGCCTTATTGTAATTGCAGATCACTATTCCGACTCTTTTCATCCTGTCATTCCTTTCTTTAAAACACAGACCTGCCTGAATTCCTTGCGGAATCTTCAGACAGGTCTGATACATTAAAGTCTTGCTTTGAATTTTAATTATTAATCAAGAAGTTCTCCTGTACTCTTGCTTACAAGCAGCTTGCCTCCGGTAAGCAATGTACCGTTCGATATTCTGTAGTAGAGCTTGCCCTTTGAATACTTAAGCTGCTTTACCGCATATCCCGGGAAGTTATCGGATATCTTCCAGATGCATTGCGCATCCTTTTCATCTGCGTCAAAGAGATAGATATTGCCGTAAGAGATGAGGTAATATCTGCTGTCCTTCTGCTTTATCAGACATTGCGGATCAGCTCCGTTGCCGGAGAAATCATAAAGTGTCTCTATGCTTCCCGTAAGAAGGCTTCTCTTTACTATGCCTGTACCTGGAACAAGCATTATCCATTTGCCCTCAAGAGGAAGGAAGTGCATCTTCGACTTAATGTCCACCCAGTATTTATCATCATATTCATCATGTTTAGAAGTGCTCTTTGTGATAAAGCCTGTATGGCCGTTCTTTGTGAACTTTTCAGCGCTGCACAGGAAATTCTCATGAAGGACAAGACCGTTCTGATTGGCCTTCTTGATATCATCAGTAGGATCATCCCATGAAAGATCAACGTTGTACCATTTCTTTCCTATTCTTACCTGATTCCACTCATGTGATGGTTCCATGGATGTCGAGATGACGATCTTGCACTTTATGCCGACTTTCCTGCAGAGGACCGCATAAGCAAGCGAGTAGCCCTGGCAGTTGGCAGCATGGTCTATAAATACGCCCGTTTCCTTCACTCTTGAACCTGCATCCTCCTCATTCGTATATGATGTAGTGGAGATAATATAATCATGAAGGGCAAGAGCCTTTTCTTCATCTGACATGGATGAGAAAATGTTGTTCTTTATGATGGATGCGACCTTTGTATTGATGGTCTTCTTATCAGCCTTGATGGTATCCGTGTCAACTGTATAAACAGTATCGTCTACAGTTGTCTTATGGAAATCATCCAGGGACTTTTCCTCCTTGGCAGTCGGCTCCCTTAAATAGTCCTCAGAATATCCGAGTCCAAGATAATAGATCTGATTTGTCTTTGTATTCCTGCTGACAGTATATGTATTGCCTGTATAGAAAAGACCCGGCGTTGAATTGACTACCTGGGACATGATGAGTCTCAGATCTGCCTTATTATCAACATAATTGATATTGTAACTCCTGATGTCCACCTTTGTCTCATAATGTCTGTAAGCTGCAAGGATAGCCTTTTTTGCTCCCGCGATATCAGGTCCGCTGGATGTTTCAGCAGGCGCTGGTGTGGCAGTCGGCGTCGGTGATGGCGTTGCCTGTATCTGATTCAATGCTGACGGAAGCGGTGTGGGTTTTGTAAGAGCTGCCTGTGCTGACCTTGAGACTCCGGATTCTGCCGGAAGCAGTACAGATGCCGCGAGCGCAGCTGTTATAATGAGTCCCGCTTTCTTTAATATTGCTGATGAAAAAAATGCTTTGATCCTCTCCATAAGTAATCCTCCTTTTTATAAATCACCTATACATGGCATATTTGTGTGAACTGCCCATTGTCTAAAGCCAGTGGGATTAAAGTCAGCCTTATCTTAAATTCACCTGCCGTATTTCCCGGCAAGATAATTTACGAACTGCTGGGCAGTCCTGCCTGAGAGACCGCCATGAGATATCTCCCATTTATTAGCCTCAGCGTCTATCTCCTCCTTAGGCATGGTTATCTCGGGATGCCTTTCTGCAAGGCGCTCAACTATATCATAGAACTCCTGCACACCAGGCTTGAAGTAGCCTATGGTCACACCAAAACGGGCGACAAGAGACAGCTTCTCCTGCATGGTATCGGACCTGTGGACCTCATCCTGTGACATATCAGACCTGTCTGACCAGGTCTCACGGATAAGGTGGCGCCTGTTGGATGTGGCATATATCAGAACGTTATCGGGCTTTACTTCCAGACCGCCTTCGATAACAGCCTTAAGATACTTATACTCTATCTCGAATTCCTCAAATGAAAGGTCATCCATAAAGATGATGAACTTATAGTTGCGGTTTTTTATCTCATTTATTATGGAATTCAGATACTTGAACTGGTGCTTATAGACCTCTATCATTCTGAGGCCGTCAGCATAGTATTTATTGAGTATGGCCTTTACGGAAGTGGACTTGCCTGTACCGGCATCTCCATAAAGAAGGACATTGTTGCATGGCTTGCCCTGTATGAAGCTCTCTGTATTCTCTATAAGCTTCTGCTTCTGTATATCATAGCCGATCAGGTCATCCAGGCTCATGGTGCCGACACTGGTAACCGGTACAAGGACGCTGCCCTGAGAGTCCCTGCCTGACTGAGGCTCATCCCCGCTGCGATTTATGCTCTCATTGTAGGCATAAGCGCTTGAAGTGCTTCCGACTTCGGGCACGTATTGGTCCTTTATACGGAAAGCCTTATTAAGTCCCAGCTTTCCTACACCGTAATCTCTGTAGAATGTCGTGACCACCTCGTAAAGGTCATCTATGCCGGATGCTTTATCGAACTGATCAGCAAGCAGGCGGACCTTTTCGCTTACGCTCTTATTGTAGATATGGTCACTCTTTCCGACTGCCCTGTAATCACTGATCACCGTAAAGCAGTTGATACCGAGTGTTGATTCCAGGCTTGAAAAATCGTAGTTAAAAAGCGCCTTGAAGATAATAAGGTCATTCTTTGCAAATTCATTGACTGAACCCTCAATAGGACCGTTCTTCTCGCATACAAGCGCAAAAGGACTTTCGCACATGGCGAGCTTATAAGCCAGATAGCACTTCCACAGGTTCTTCGTGAACCCATATTGCGTGGCAACGTCAAGGAGACGGTTGATCTGTGTGTAGATCTGATCGATGATGTCGTCTGCGTCATAGTCTCCCTTATCTGCTTTTTTGATGATATCTGCCATCTTATAAAGTATGCAGTCTGAGCCTAAGTCCTTATAGACCAGTAACTTTGAAACGAGCTTGTACATTTCCCTACTTCCTTAATAATGCTTATGCAATAATGCTTAGCAGCAATGCTCTTGCAATAATGCTTTTGCAATAATACTTATGCAATAACACTTTTGCAATAATACTTACAGCTTACATGCGGTCAGGTGCCTTACATGCGGTCCGGAGCCTTGAGTCCCAGAAGATCGATGCCCTGATCAAGGACCTTAAGCACGAACAGACTGAGCGCAAGCCATGTCATCTTCTGAGAGCTGTCATCATTGGTCAGGATCTTATTGTCATGATAGAAGCCGTTGTAATTCTCACAGAGCTCATAGAGGAACTGGCAGATCCTGTTAGGAGCGAACTCCTCGAAGCTTGCAGGTATCGTCTCTATCCACTTTACCAATGTAAGATATACGCTCTTCTCCTGGGCGTTTCCTGTGGCTTTGATATCCATGCCGCTTAAAGCATCCACATCGATCCCTTCGGCTGCGGCCTTTTCCATGAGAGACTTTATGCGGACCATTGTATAAAGGATGTATGGTCCTGTATTACCTTCAAATGATGTGAACCTGTCTATATCGAATATATAGTCTTTTACAGGCTGGTTGCTCAGATCTCCGTACTTAATGGCTGCAAGCGCTATCCTGTCGGCTGTTGCTTCTCTGTCAGCGGTCTCCATGTCGCGGTCCTGCATCTTCTCAAGGACCTTGTCTTTTACATCTTTAATAAGTGCCTCAAGTCTCAGAACACCGCCGTCGCGGGTCTTAAACGGCTTATTGTCCTTGCCGTTCATGGTACCGAAGCCTACGAAGTTGAGTTTTACCTTTTCATCAAGGATCTTTGTCTTCCTTGCGCATCTGAATACCTGAGTAAAGTAAAGCTCCTGTCTCTTATCGACCACGTAAATAATGCGGGCAGGATCAAAAAGCTTCCTTCTTTCGATCATGGTGGCAAGATCTGTTGTATTATAAAGGGTAGCACCATTGGACTTAAGTATCATACAAGGAGGAATGGTCTTTGTATCAGTCTCCTCCTGAACGTCGACGACCAGTGCGCCCTGGTCTTCATGAGCATAACCATTATCCTTAAGATACTTAACCATATCAGGGATATACTTCTGGGCATCTGACTCTTTCTTCCAAAGCTCGAAATGAACGTCGAGACTGTCATATATTCTCTTAAGATCCGCTACAGACACGTCTATTACGTGCTTCCAGATGGCAAGATACCCTGGCTTTCCTTCCTGCAGAAGCCGCGTATTCTCCTGCGCCTGCTTCTTGTAGTCCTCATGCTCCTTGGAATATGCATTCGCATAAGGATATATCTCCTCAAGGTCGCTCATGGTGAATGGAGCTTCCTCAGGATACTCACCTGTATATGAATCATCAAAATAAACAAGCTCCGGATGGCGGGCCTTAAGCTCTGTAATGATAAGACCTATCTGCAGTCCCCAGTCTCCCAGGTGTACATCCCCCACAATGTCATATCCTAAGTATGAAGCTATCCTCTTAATGGATTCACCGATAACCGCGGATCTTAAATGGCCTACGTGAAGAGGCTTGGCAACGTTTGCTCCGCCGTAGTCGATGATCACCTTGCCGCGTGACGCATCCTCCGGTGTCTCCACGCCGAACCTTTCAGACTTCTTCATCTCATTGATGAATAGAGCCAGTCCTTCTTCACTTACATCAAGGTTAATAAAACCGGGCTTTACCACCTCTGCCTTGCTGAAATATGCCTTATCGAGATTCTTCACGACATCGTCAGCTATCATGAATGGAGCCTTGTGATATTGCTTTGCGGCAGAAAGAGCCCCGTTGCATTGATATTCACAGAGGTCAGGCCTGTTTGAAAGAGTGACTTTTGCATAGGATTCATCATATCCCGCCTTCTTAAAGGCCTCCTTAACAGGAGCTTCGAGCTTGCTTAATAATGGTTCCATAATTTTCTCCTAATATATAATATCTGATGAGCGCTGTCATTAAGATAAGATAATAACTGCTGATCAGCTTTTAAACCCGGTGATCCGCGATGATCTGCCGACAGACTTTGATGTCATTTGGCCTCGTAGTCAGAAAAGCCTGAAGCCACCCTGTAAAAGTCAGGGAATGTCTTCCTGCAGCAAAGCGGATCTTTGATGACAATACCGCCTGCAGTCATGGCTGTTAATGCAAAAGACATCGAGACTCTGTGGTCACCGAATGTATTAATAATACCACATTTGGGGCTGCCTGGGTAGACCCTGACCGAATCCGGCCCCTCTGCCGCCTTAATGCCGAGTCCATTCAGGTTCTCTATAATAGCATGAATGCGGTCACATTCCTGTTTGCGGATGTGACCTATACCCCGTATATTTACCGGACCTGAACAGAAAGGGGCTATGGCCGCAAGTGTCAGCGCCTGATCGGAAAAATCGGACATATCTATATCCAGACCGGAAAGCTTTCCGGGGCCTGTAACATATAGTGTATCTTCCCATTCAAGCCTGCATCCCATACTGCCGAGCAGCTTTATAAAGCACATGTCTCCCTGAAGTGAATCCTTTTTCATATTAGCTATACCGGCCTTTATGTTATTAGCGGCAGCCATTGCATAGAAATAGCACGCTGCGGAGACATCGGGCTCTATATAGTAGTCATCGGACTTCAGTTCATATGGATACTCTGTATCATACTTCACATGATAAACATTTCCATTTTCATCAGGTTCTCCATATCTGCCGGTCCTTGTAATAGTACCTGTAAATCCGAATCTTTCCATCATCTGCCTTGTCATGGTGACATAGGACTGAGCCTCGCGCTTTCCCGTAAGCTCTATGCAAAAGTCATGGCTTATGACAGGAAGTACCATAAGGAGGGCGCTTAAGAACTGGGAGCTCCGGTCAATATTAAGCTTTATGGAAAGTCCCTGATAGAAATCGGGACTGTTAAGATTCTCTGCTACTACATCTCCGCTGATAACTGCAGGAAGGAAGTCTTTCGTACCCTCGTACCTTATCCTCGTACCAAGAGAAACAAGCACGTCAAACAGCTCTTTCATAGGTCTCTTCTGCATCTGCTCAGAAGCTTCTATCCTGTATGTTCCCCTCTGTATGCCTAAAAGCGCTGTGATGAAGCGGGCTGCTGTGCCTGCTGAACATACGTTGACAGTGCTGACAGATCCTTTCGATGAAACAGGGGACGAAACAGAAGGCAGGTCTCCCCTGCATCCGTTCACCCTGATCAATTGAGGATCTTCCGGATCATGTTCTGTAACGCTGATTCCAAGACTTTTAAGGCAGTCGATGAAAGCCTCCGAATCGTCAGAAAGTGCCGCGCCATGCAGCGTCACTTCCCTGTCACTTAAGACCGCAAGAAGCAAAGCCCTGTTCGTTATGCTCTTTGAGCCAGGAACCTTAAAACGTCTGCAGAAGCTGCTGCCTGCCCCTGTAAACTTACGTACCCGGACCTCGCTGTCGTCATCATTAAAAGTAAAGATGTGTGTGTTATTCTCCATGCTTATCTCCCTGTCAGGACAGGCCCGGATCTTCCAGAAAGCTATCCAGGCATTTGCGTATCATATCAGCATTATAACCTTTTCTGTATGCTTTTGCCATAACAGCCTGCCTGTCCTTAGGGGTAAGATTTTCCAGGTCATACTTTTCAAGTATCTTCTTCATATCCTTATAAAGCGCCCCGCTGTCGTCAGCCCCTGACTCCTCTATTGCCTGTTCTATAATATTCTCATCGATATGCTTCTTCATAAGGTCCTGCTTTATCCTCATAAGACTCCGCCTGTCCAGATATGTATTCACATATATTCTCGCATAACGGCTGTCATCAACATAATGGAATGCACGTACATACTTAAGGGCATTCTCTATTGCCTCATCTTCAAAGCCTTTTTTAGCAAGAGAATCTCTGACCTGCCACTCGGTCTTGTCAGCATCCTGCAGAAAGTGCATAGCCTTCTTCACAGCATCCTTTGACGCATCATCATATCCGCTTAAGATATTGTCACTGACATCATATATTTCCGCAGTCTTCTGCCCCTTTATCTCGAACTTCTTTCCAAAATCAGCCATATTACCCTCCGTTCATTAAAATGCTTTTTCCCATAATAAAAAGAAAGCCATATCTATGGGATCCCATACCATGCACTGTAAACACACTTCAGTGAATCAATGATCACTTATAAAACGAAAGCCCTCCGGTGACCCGAAGGGCTTAAAACTTGCATATTAGAGATAAACCGGAGCGCATCAAAGCTCGTCTTCAGGTATCCCTTCTTCAGCAGCCTTCTTGCGGCTGCGCTTCTTTGGTGCCAGAGCATCTTCATCCGGTGTTTCCTCTGCCGGTACTTCTTCTTCGAAAAGACTGGCTCTTATCTTCTTAAGGACCTCATCGCAGATATCAGGATGATCCTTAAGGAACTGCTTGGCATTCTCACGTCCCTGACCGATCTTATCGCCATTGTATGCATACCAGGCACCTGACTTCTCAATAATGCCGCAGTCAGAGCCCAGATCTACGATCTCGCCGATCCTTGAGATGCCTTCACCATATATGATATCTATCTCTGTTTCCTTGAACGGGGAAGCGACCTTGTTCTTGACCACCTTGATCTTGGTCCTGTTGCCGACGACCTGACCGTCGCGCTTTATCTGCTCACCGCGTCTTACCTCAAGACGGACCGAAGAGTAGAACTTGAGAGCACGGCCGCCTGTTGTAGTCTCAGGATTGCCGAACATGACACCGATCTTCTCACGGAGCTGGTTTATGAATACTACTGTACAGTTTGTCTTTCCTATAACACCTGTGAGCTTTCTTAATGCCTGTGACATAAGTCTTGCCTGAAGACCTACGTGGGAATCTCCCATCTCACCGTCGATCTCAGCCTTTGGTACAAGTGCTGCGACCGAGTCAACAATGATGATGTCGATAGCGCCTGACCTTACCATAGTCTCGCAGATCTCCATGGCCTGCTCACCGTTATCAGGCTGTGAAATATAAAGATTGTCTATATCAACGCCAATATTCTTTGCATATGCAGGATCAAGCGCATGCTCCGCATCTATGAAGCCGGCTATGCCTCCGAGCTTCTGGACCTCAGCTACCATGTGAAGGGCTACTGTTGTCTTGCCGCCCGACTCAGGTCCGTATATCTCTATGATCCTTCCCTTTGGTATGCCGCCAACTCCAAGAGCCCTGTCAAGTCCTATAGAACCTGAAGGGAATGTCTCCACGTTCATATGGGAATTGTCTCCCATCTTCATAACGGCCCCCTTGCCGTAGCTCTTCTCGATCTGCGCTATAGCTGACTCAAGCGCCCTTCTCTTATTCTCGTCGATCTCTGCCATCATACCCTCGCTTTCACCAAATACATCGATGCAGCCACAGCATCAATGCGTCATCGTAGAAATGTCTGATCAATAATGCCGACAGATATGCGCATCATTGATTCGAACTCCTGTTCATGGTTCTATGATAATCCAGAACACATGTTTTGTCAATAAGGAATTTTCAAAAATAAATTATCACATATCCGGACCGCTTACAATGTACAATGTGACGAAATATTTTTCCCGAAAAATTTGTGCAATGCGCTGATCCGATATACATATCCGGCATGCCGATCATACACAGTGCACAATTATCACTAAACATTTCAAATTAATTTACTAATACATGTAATATTACGCGATCAGCACTTACTAAAGTTATTCCTAACCACCTGCAGAATATATATGATAATACCAGGCATGGCATCAGACACACTCTCTTACTAAAAGCACTCCGAACCACTGTCTTGAAAATAAAGCATCATCTTGAAGCCTGCATGAGCTGGGAATACTTTGCTATCATGCTCTTCGGCAGCAGATGGTAGCGGTTTATCTCATTTACTGTATTTGAAAAATCACGGCGCGTAACATTCCTGTCATCGACCATCTGCTGAAGTATGTCCGCTGCCCTTCTGTGATATGTTTCAACTGAGATAACCAGGTCCTGGCATAACATGCCTTCCTTGTATATCATTTTAAAATATTTGCTGAAGAATCCCGAATCCATTACCTTATCGTGCAGTTCCACAGGGAGATTGTGCATGACGCTCATAATGGAATTGACCGATGAATTTGTAAAGAAAATACCAGGTTCGATCCGGAACAGGGTCTTGGTGTACCTCATTTCGCCGTTTGAAGTAGACTGATGGTACTCAGGCAGGAAGCGCTGAAACATTGACCTGACGTTGACCGATCCGCGATATGGAACATATTCCGTATCGACATCAGCGCTCACATTTCTTATCATCTCCACTGACTTGATATCCTGAAGCGCCACATTGAACTGATCACTGTTCTTCTCAATGGTAATGAAATAAAGTCTGGTATCGGACCTCCACATGACAGCGGGCACCTGCACCAGCTGTCTCTGCGGGTACTTATCGATCATTACGATCTCGTGTACCTGAGGTACTTTATTCTTACGTACCATCTTCTTAAGCTTCTTCTCATCGAACTCACTTATAAAAGTGATCTGAGCTTCCTGCTTTTCCTGTGTCAGCTTCTCCTCCTGATCCTTCATCTGTGAATTGGCATCCATGATGGCGGAAAGCAGCTCCGGATGTGTTGTCTCAGGTTCGGAAGCGGTCTTTAACTGCGCTCTTTCCGGTTCTTTCTCCGGCTGCTTTTCTCCTCCGCCCTTTGCTGCAGGCTTTTCCACATGTGCAGCATCAATGGTCTTATCGTGTGCAGGAGCAGCATTACGTATGTTATTAACTGTTTCCGGTCGTGACTTTGTATTATCGATATGCTGACGACCCTTTGGCTTTGCCTTATAATTGACCTTGTCGCTTACTGAAAAGCTTGTAGCTATGATAATAGCTCCTGCTCCAAGAAGAGCGGCAGCGAGTATGAGCCTTATGCTTAAGAGAATAAGACTTATGACAAATAAAACCATACAGGCTAGGGTAAGCAAAGTAATGCTCCATACATAGAGCTTTGACTTTCTGTCCCCATGAAGCATGGTATTAATAAACTTATTCATAATTGCTCATCTCCCCCCTCGCTGTAATACTTACCTGAAGCCGATCGCGGCCTGCTATAAGTTATGGTGCCGTTTCAACACCTTCCCCCCCGCAGTTATACTTACCTGAAGTCGATCTTTACGCCGTCTCTGAGCCTGCTGCCATCAAAGCGTTCCTCGGCACGGAGCTGATCCATGATGCGGGAAATACCATCTCCTGTATCATCGCTTTCAAGAGTGAGGTCAAGAGATGCAGCGATATTCGCAACTCCGGTCCTGTCCAGGAGCTTTCCATACTGCTTCATGACATCTATTTTCTTCTTTGGAGATTCCTCATCAAGGAACATCATAACGACGTCCGCAGAATTCTTTGGGTTATTGCCTATTTCTTCCATAAATATGCCTCCGATCAGGGTCTGGCCCGTCAAAATGTCAGCATCAGCCGGGTCTTATCGGCCCTCCGAAAAATAATGACCTCCCGGCGGTCAGGCTTCCTTTTTTGCATTAGCCTTAAGCTGGTCTCTTACCTTCATAAGGATAGCGGATTCAAGTCTCTTTCTCATAATATTGCAGGAGAGGTCATATGAATCAAGGATGTCCCCATTGAAATTATAATTATTGGCATTGCAGCCGCCGCTGCAGTAGAACCTTGCCCAGCACTTCCGGCACTTGGGTTTTGAATATACATGGGCGCCGGCAAAGCGCTGCTTCATTTCCTCATCAAATGTCCCGTCGAGGACATTGCCCATCCTGAATTCATCCTTGCCAACGAACTGATGGCATGGGAATATATCGCCGTCAGGGGTTACGCATACGTACTCATTTCCTGAGCCACATCCGCGAAGGCGCTTAATGACGCAGGGTCCCTGATTAAGGTCTATCATGAAGTGGAAGAAGTTGATGAACCCGCCGCTGTCCTTAATATCCCGGATCATATCGACCAGCTTATCGTATTCCTCATATATCTTTGGGAGGTCCTCATCATGAAGGGCATATTTCTTTCCGGGATCCTCCATGACAGGCTCTACAGATATCTGGTCGAAACCCGCATCATAAAGAGCCTTGATATCATTTGAAAAGTCGAGGTTCATATTGGTATAAGTACCTCTGACATAGTATTCCTTAATACCCCTCTTACTGACCAGATTCTGGAATTTTGGCAGGATCCTGTCATAGGAACCGTCGCCTGCCGCGTTCACTCTCATGCGGTCATTGACCTCTTTACGGCCATCGATCGAAAGTACTACATTTGACATTTCCTTATTAATGAAATCTGTCTTCTCGTCATCGAGCAGCATGCCATTGGTGGTCGTCGTGAAGCGGAAGTGCTTGCCATGCTCCTTTTCAAGGCTGCGGGCATATCCTACTATCTGCTTTACGACATCAAAGTTCATAAGGGGCTCGCCGCCGAAGAAATCGACCTCGAGATTGGGTCTGCCTGTAGAGTTTGCGATGAGGAAGTCAATTGCAGCCTTACCTACCTCGAAAGGCATGAGCTTGCGACCTCCTCCGAAATCTCCGGTAGAAGCAAAGCAATACTTGCAGCGAAGATCACAGTCATGGGCAACATTTAAACACATTGACTTGATAGGCGACTTTACCCTGGTATCTGCATAATTCTCATACTGATCCGGAGCAAAAAGCAGCTTCCTTGAGTACAGGTCATGAAGCTGGTCATAGGTCTCGCGTATATCCTCCTCCGGATAAGTGTCCTTATACGCATTGAGAAGTTCTTCAGGGCAGGTATCCGTGAATGGAGGTTCAACCATATCAAGCATGTCATATGTTACATCATCGACCACGTGAACGGCTCCGCTGTTAACATCAAGTACTATATTTATGTCTCCGGCTTTGAATTTATGTATCATCATCTGTTTTCCTTTATATGAATTATCCTCAGAAAAATAAAAGCTGTTACAGCTTTAAGTACTGTAGCAGCTTTCTCCTTAATATAAAGCCTTTAAATTCAGGCCTTCTCCTCTTCCTTGCGAACACATGCCTGGTTTCCTACTGTGCAAGATGTCTTGCATGCAGACTGGCATGATGCCTGGCACTTGCCGCAGCCGCCATGAATAGCTGACTCTGCGAGATTTGCTTCATTGATTGTCATGATATGCTTTTTCATATTCTGCCTCCTGGTATGACCGGGAACCGGCCAAATTAATGATCTTATGATATTGAAAGCATTGCGCTTTCACAGTTGCAATCATCATATCACAAAGTCAGATGTATATCAAGGTTAAATATGAGTATTAAGTTGTGATAGAATATAAGATAAATATGAGTATGCAGATAAAATCAGATGTCGGCTGCCGGATAAGATATGATGTCGGCTGCCGGGTAAGATATGATCTCACCTGCTGAGTAAGGTATAATATTGATAGATGATACCTTACCAGATGATAAAATGCACCAGGTGGGATTTGAACCCACACGGGGTATTGGCCCGGAGGATTTTGAGTCCTCTGCGTCTGCCGTTCCGCCACTGGTGCATTTAAAGCAAAAGATATGCTATCATTTATTAAAATTTTTGTCAATATATCGACCGGCAATGAAGCCGGGAAAGGATCCATAAATGGAATGTAAGGAAGTCAGAAGCAGTTTTGATGCTTTTCTGAATAAAAAGCTGTCCATAAGAAGGCAGCGGGAATTCTTAAGTCACATCGGGACCTGTGACAGCTGTATGAATGAATACAAGATATATTCCAGTTTCACAATGGCAATGCGGTTCATGGATGATCCGCAGGATATGGAAAGCTATTATTTTGACCCCGATGAATATATGAAGGCAGGCATCGCCCGGCTGAAGCTTAATACCAGACTCAGCCGGACTAAACGTGTGCTCTTCATGGTCATGCTTTTCGGAATATCATATCTGCTGACCCTGTCGTCTCTTATAGGCGGCTGAAAGCAGCAGCAGGTTGAAAGCAATTTTCACATGCAGAATTATTACATATCATTCCGCATGATCGATATCTGTACGATACAGATAAACATATTCACATTATTTACGATACTTTTAGGAGGAAAGATGAAAAAGACATTATTAATAGATGGAAACAGCATCCTTAACAGGGCATTCTACGGTCTTAAGCCCATGACTAATTCCAAGGGCACACATATAAATGCGGTTCTTGGTTTTATCCGTATGATCAACAAAGTGATAAATGAAGAGGAGCCCGATCATCTCTGTGTGGCATTCGACGTTCACGAAAAGACATTCAGACACAAAATGTTCCCTGAATATAAAGGAACAAGAAAGCCGGCAGCCCCGGAATTCGTTGAACAGATACCGATAATCCAGGAACTTCTCCCGAAGATGAATATTAAGATCAAAAAGCAGGCGGGCTACGAGGCTGATGATATCATAGGGACCCTGTCTAAAATATCTGAAGAAAACGGAATACCGACAGTTATTTTCTCAGGCGACCGGGATCTCCTTCAGCTCGTATCGAATAATGTAAAGGTCCGCATTCCGAAGACAGGCCATGGTGGAAGCATAGTTGAGGACTATGATCCGCAGGCTCTTTATGAACGCTATAGCCTTACCCCGGCCCAGGTCATAGAGATAAAGTCACTTATGGGCGATTCTTCGGATAACATTCCGGGGGTCAAAGGCATAGGCGAAAAGACCGCTCAGGATCTCCTTAAAGAGTTCGGCACTCTTGATAATATTTATGCGAATCTCGACAAGGTAAAGAAGCCCCGTACGAAAAGCCTTCTTGAGGCCGATAAAGACGCAGCCTACATGTCAAGGGCCCTTGCAGCCATAGACCGCGATGCAGACATATTTGAGGGTGCATCTTCAGATAAGATCCTTGAAGACATTGCCTTCGACAGATCCTGCCTTTTTACGCCTGAAGCCTTTGATATGTGCAGCCAGCTGGAACTAAAGTCTGTCCTCAAGCTCTTCCCGGCTGACATTGCAAATGCTGCGGGAAGCAGGCCTGATCAGGATCTCGGGAATGTCTCGCGTGGGTCTGGTCATACGGTCACCTCATCTGATGACCTGGATGCTCTTCTCAAAGTATCTGAAGCTCTGGATAACACTGATCCGGTATCGATCGCACTCATTGCTGACCCATGGACATACAGATCCTGCAGGGATGATGATCGGGCAAATACTGTCACCGGTCCTCACTTTGACTTTCTGGAAGCCTCCATTACTCTTAAAAACAGAAATTCTAAAGCAAATGACGGCAAAGACGGTCAGGCGCTTACCAATTACATCATTGAAAATAATACTGATAATTCCGCAGTCTTAAACACAATCATTCTGAACATGATAAGTAAAGCGGGGATGATCATAGTCCCGGATCTTAAGGCTTTTCTTCATGCTATCACTGACAGATCCGGGACGCTCTTCAATGAAGATCTTATAAGAAAGAATTACGGGAAATTCAGAGATATGGCATCAGGGCTCTATCTCCTTAATCCAATGAATTCGGACTATGACATATCCTATGCTGCAGCATCTCTCCTTGGCAGGACCATACCGGATAAGGAGTCTCTCTTTGGAAAGTCAGGACTCAGTGAAGCTTATAGACTTATACATGAAAATAGTCTGATGGATGCAGATACTGTTTATGCAGAAGATCCTTCAGAAAAAAGCAAAGAAAAAGACTCAAAGAAATATACAAAGCCTGATAGTGAAACTGTTAAAAAGAACTTCCGTGAATACTCGGAGAACGCTTCCGCAATACCGTTTATCGCTTATCCAGAGCTTGAAAATAAGCTGAAAGAAACCAGGATGACGGACCTGTATCTTCATGTCGAAATGCCCGTGACATTTTGCCTGTACTCCATGGAGACTTTGGGTATAAAAGCAGACTCGGCACGTCTGAATGCTATGTCAGACGAGCTCGGTAAAAGGATAAAAGACCTTGAGACCGATATATATGACCTTGCGGGCGAAGAATTCAACATAAACTCTCCAAAGCAGCTCGGCGTCATACTTTTTGAAAAAATGCACCTGCCTTTTGCAAAGAAGACAAAGACAGGGTATTCGACATCTGCCGAGGTTCTTGAAAAGCTTACAGGCTATGATCCCATCATAAATAAGATCCTCTCATACAGACAGATCAGCAAGCTGAAGAGCACATACGCAGACGGCCTGCAGCCTTATATTAAAGATGACGACCGCATTCACGGCACCTTCAAGCAGTTCGTAACAGCTACCGGCAGGATCAGCTCCGCGGATCCCAATCTCCAGAACATCCCTGTCCGTACCGAGGAAGGTCGCAGGTTCAGAAGCGTCTTCACTCCGAAAGAAGGCTGTATATTCGTGGACGCGGATTATTCTCAGATAGAGCTCCGTCTCCTTGCTCATATGTCCGGCGATGAAGAGCTGATAGAGTCTTACAAGGAGGGCAAGGATATACATGCTATCACAGCTTCAAAAGTCTTCCATGTACCATTTGAAGATGTTACCCGCGAAATGCGCCGCAATGCCAAGGCGGTAAACTTCGGCATCATCTACGGCATCTCCTCATTCGGACTTGGTCAGGACTTAGGGATCTCACGGAAAGAAGCAGACGGCTACATAAAGGAATACTTTAAGACCTATCCATCCATAAAGGCCTTTCTTGACGGACTTGTATCAGACGCAAAAGACAAAGGATATTCGGAGACTATCTATGGCAGACGCCGCCCTATACCGGAGCTTTCAGCTTCAAATCACATGACAAAGGCCTTCGGTGAAAGAGTCGCCATGAACTCCCCTATTCAGGGTTCGGCCGCCGATATCATAAAGAAAGCCATGATAAATGTAAATAAAGCTCTCTACGAACAGGGTCTCAAAGCGCGCATAGTCCTGCAGATCCACGATGAGCTCCTTGTCGAAACACCTGTCGACGAAGCATCCAGTGTCAGGGCAATACTCAAAAAAGAAATGGAGAGCGCCGCAGATACAAGAGTACCGCTGGAGGTCGATGTCGAAGAAGGCAATGACTGGAACGAAAGTCACTAAAGAGCTTTTCTTAAAAAGGTCTGCTGGTATCATCAGCGAAATGACCCTTAAGTACCTTAACTGTCAGTCAATTGATCAGGGGGTATGAAAAACAGATAGTAAACAAAAAGGACCAGCCATCCGGCTGATCCTTTTTTGAGGTTAAGATTATGAACTATGAATATTATCCGATAACTTTCTTCACCGCTTCCAGAACACGATCCGCCTGGAAAGGCTTTACTATGAAGTCCTTTGCGCCGTTCTGAATAGCTTCGATAACCATTGCCTGCTGACCCATGGCTGAGCACATGATAACATTTGCCTTGCCGTCGACTTCCTTTATCTTCTTAAGCGCCTGAATACCATCCATCTCAGGCATTGTTATATCAAGTGTTACAAGATCAGGCTTCAACTCGGAATACTTCTGAACAGCAACGATACCATTCTCCGCCTCTCCTACAACATTATAGCCACCCTTTGTTAAGATATCTTTTATCATCATCCGCATGAATGCTGCATCATCAACAACTAAAATGTTATTTCCCATCTGTCCTAATCCTCGCCTTTCCAGATATTTGCCGCCGGTACTTAAAGTCTGAAATAAAAAATATACCAGCCAATTTACTATTAAGAATTATAACTCAACTATAAAATCATGTCAATAAAAAAAGCTCAACATAAATTTCCTATTTGCGGACCCAGAGATTATTTTTCTTCAATTCCTGGAAATCTGCGTATGCTGATTCCAATATACCTTTTTCATTAGAAAACTTTAACAAATGGTAAGCTTCGTGGAATTTATAATATCCCGAATCGAAGAAGTATTCTTCCTTCTGAGGTTTACTGTAATAGCTGCTGCTCATCATGAGGTACCAGTGGACCGTCTTCTGTATTATGTCATCCCTTGTTGAAAATGAATACTGACTCTTTCCAACGTACTTTATGATCTCCGCATCGACTCCCGTCTCCTCTTTTACCTCACGAAGGGCGGTCTCCTCATGCTTCTCACCCTCTTCTACAGTCCCCTTCGGCAGGACCCATCCCTCATACCTGTTCTTATATGACTTATAAAGTACAAGTATCTTTCCGCGGAATATGACTATTCCGCCGCAGCTTACTGCTTCAGTCATTTAATAAACACATCCTTTTTTTATTTCCTGACATACATCTTTTTAAATATTTCCTGGAATTCATCATTTAATTCCGGATGATCCTCAATGATCCTGTTTATCCTCTGCAGAAGCTCCTCATCGGTTTCCTTTGCCTTAAGTATCTTCTTCCTGAGCTCTCCTCGCTGCTCATTCAATGAATGACGCAGATCTGTCATCTCAGCTTCATCGGCTATGTATTGAGGCTCTGAAGCCCATCTGCCCGGATCAGCCAGATCATAGCCTTTAAGCAGTTCAATAAGCCTTTCGGCAGCACCCGATACCTTTTCAGAATTGTTAAAATACTCTTTTTCATATTCCTTTTCCTGAAGATAATCGCTATAGGTCTTCTTAAAGTCATCTGAGTCAGTGACCCCGTATTTTTCATGATTGAAATCCAGCATGTTCTTAGTATTCACATACTTGATCTTTACTGTATTAAGGAGGCCTGCTGCCTTATTTGCCTTGCGCTCATTAAGGATCGCGTCCGCCTGATTCTTTCTCGACTCAGTAAATATCACTACGGCAAAGGCAGCCGTAAAGGCAATGGTGAGTATGAATGGTATCTCCAGAGCACTGGTGACCGAAGCATACAGGATCCCAAGCACAAGAAGAATGCCCGCGAGCATAATGGAAAGGAGTTTCGCAATAGTCCTCAATGACTGCTGGCGGCTCCTTATCTCCTCGAATTCCTTCTTAAGGATCTTCTTCTCATGCTTCAGATTTCCGATATCGCTCTTAATATCATCCATATAACTTTCAGCTGCTTCCATCCGGTCGATCTGGGATTCAAGCTCTTTGGAAGAATACTGGTCAAAGCGCCTTATCTGCGACTCTGTTACTTTAAGTTTCCTGTTCTGGAAACGGATACGCTCACGAAGAAGAGCATCAAGAGAACCCGCTGCATCCTTAAGCTCCTTAAAGTCATCATCCTCTATCCTGGATATCTTCTGTATATCCGTGAGATACTCTGTAACATCATTGAAGCACATCTCAAGATTCATGATCTCCTTTTCAAGCTCATTGGAATCCACGCAGGACTTCTTCACAAACCCCACATAATCTGCCCTGTACTTAGGTGTCTGCTCCTCTATATCATATCCTTTGTCATCGCTTCCGGGTTCTTTGGGAAAAGTGTCTTCCGATCCATCATCCGGAGTTCCATCCTCTGTATTCGAAGACTCATCGCTTCCCTTTTTCTTCTTTCTGAATATGGAAAACAGTCCGCTTTTCTTATCAGTTGATCTTTTTTTATTGTGCTTCTTCTGTCTCTGCGTTTTTATAGCATCCTGAGCCTCTTCTGAAGTGCCTTCTTCTGCAGAAGCATTATCTGTATTTTCTGATAAAAGGGTGTCTCTTTGCATATTTTCCACGGATGTGTCAGCAGCGATCTTCTCATCTGTCATTCAAACGACCTCCTGCACTCATCCTTAAGGATGCTTATCATCTCATGGATCCTGTCATAATACTCATCGAGTTTCCCCATCTTATAGGCGCGCCTGATCCCGTTTATCATGGCAAATCCCCTTGAATACTTGGCATTGTCTGAGATCTCAGACCAATACTCATTGAACCTGTCCATTTCATGTTCAGTAATATTTATGGCATCGAGCATATCCAGACGTTCCGGACCTTCAAATCCAAGCTGCACAGATACAAGATATCCCTTTAAAGCTTCAAAATCGTTGGTCTTGTCATATGCGTCCTTGAAATATCCTGCACTGGCATGAAAGTTCCATTGCATGAAACAGCAAAGGGCAAGGCTGTATGAAACATCAGCTATTTCGTCATCTGATGCGCCCTTTGTCACCATGATGCTCTGTATCTTTGAATAATTGACCAGTGCTTCGCCCGGCTGCCCTATCTTCATGAGGCTGTCAGCTCTGTGCTTGAGCTTCTCTACGCGGGACATGGACCCGTAATCATCTAATATCTTAAGCAGGCGGTCTGTTTCATTCTTATCAAAGTAGTCACAGGCATTGCAAATGGCAATGACCAGATCACGAACGTCTGCATTATCTCTTAAAAGACTGTTCAGCTTCTCTGACAGGCTGCTTAAGTCCAGTTCTCTTCTTACCCAGTTGACAAAGGTAAAATCAAATGTCTTTCTGTCGAGCAGATAGATATTCTCCCCTATATACCAGCAGACTTCTTCTATGGAATATACTTTAACACCGCTTCTTTCGAAGGTATATGGTTCGTCTGTAAGTTTTCCCTTACATAGAATTATCTTTCCCATAGTCTGCTCCTGAAAAAAATTTCTGTATTTGCACTATAAGCGCCGATGTACATTGTCTTATAAGTCCTGTCTTCCCTCAATACATTTATCCTGAATTTTACGGACTAGATCTTAACTAAACGCTCCCATACCATATTTGAAGAAGGGATGATATCTCCAAACCCCATATCCTTCATAGTTATGATGCAGTCATTGCTGCCGGCAAATCTGATCCTCAGATTAAACCTTGTCATTCTTTGAGGACGCCTGTCTATGTTATTGAGTGTAAGCAGGTGTACCTTCTTCTCATGGGTAACAACATTTTCTACAACTATAGAAAGCTCATCTTCCTTATCAGGTATTATATCAAAGCTTATATCTGTCTTATTCCATGAGGAACCGGCAGGTACAAAAATGCATTCCTTTATGGAACCTCCGGTGAAAAGTCTCAGAGAAATATTGGATGTAACACTTGAATTATCTACTATTACCACATGATTCTCATATATACCTGCAGATATGGCTGCAGCATATGCGGCTCCTCTTGTATAAAGATTTTCTCCCCTGAATATCCTTCTTCCGCCGACCAGTCTTTTTAAAGATGGCTCCAGATAATCGCCCGCATACTCTGAACCTGTGATGTATACCGTAGTTATGACGCTCGAATAGAAATTGGTATTGCACAGATTTGTAAAGTAAGTTATCTGGTGAGCCTGATCCTGTCCCCGGAACTCATCGCTGTTTAAGTCACGGCTTAAGTCATGAGGCTCCGCGGTTACTATAAAAGGTTTCTTCTGTCTGTTAACAAAAAGTTTCACCAGCTTAAGCTCCACCTTTGCGTCTGAATGCCTGTTCTTTCTGAATTCAAGCAGACCGATATTATTGGACATGAGCTCCGGCTTCTGACATGTGGCATAGTACATATATGCCTTTGTATGGTCAGCTACCATAAGCCTGCCGCTGTCTATTCCCTCATCAGCCATTACTTTCCTTGTGGCATCCTCAAGCCTTTCATTGACCTCTTCATATGCAACGACCACGAAACCGATCTTATCGAGCGGAAATGAATTCCTTACTATGGTCATCAGCTTATGAATAAAGACCTTAAGTATCTCTGAAGTGGTAAAATGAAAAGTACCTGATGATATCTTGTCCATAGTCATGACAGGAGTCAGCAGATCATTAATGAAAATATCCGCAATGCCGCGGCGCTCAAGAGCATCATTTCCAAAGTACCACTGATTATGCGCTGCATCGAGAGCAAGTACTGTAGGTATCTGAAAGATCTCCTTATCGTCCTGGTCCTTCCCGATCCGAGGAATGCCTGCTGTTTTTGTAAGCCTTAAAG
Organism: Lachnospiraceae bacterium; assembly: GCA_036343175.1. Classification (GTDB taxonomy): domain Bacteria; phylum Bacillota; class Clostridia; order Lachnospirales; family Lachnospiraceae; genus JAEEJA01. The sequence goes on along the minus strand of JAZASR010000023.1, from coordinate 11,366 downwards.
AGAAAGCTTCATTTCTCTTATCGTCAAAATAGGAGACCTGTGTCAACTGACTCCCTATGTCTATGCCTATGCATATTTCCTTTTTTTCTGACATCGTAAGCACTCCTCCCTTCATGATAAAATTTTATCAGTTTCCCTTAAGAAAATTCCTTGCAAGATCATTCTTATATACGTACTCCGTAAGCATATCCATGAAACCTGCATCGTCATGGCTCTCTATGAGAGATATAAGAGAATTGACATTATGGAAGCGCGTATCCTTAAGAACATTTCCGTAAACCGCACGCTTATTCCTGATACAACGGCTCTCTGTAATGGTCCTCCTGCCGGTCTGGGGATCTTCTTCAGTTATATAATACTGCAGGATCTCATCATGGAAAAGCATGAATCTCGAGGTCCTCATGCCCTTGAAGACCTCAGGCATGTTTTCTGTCACAAAGCCTGTATCCTGACCATCTGAGCTTATCATATACGTAATGGTAACAGTATTATGGCTTCCCGAATAATAGCTTATATATGTCATGTCAAGAGTCTCACCGGGAAGCTTTACCTTGCCGTAAAAATCTCTGAAGAAACGGAAATACATATGATTATTTACAAGCTTTTCAAGATTCTTCTCCGCATACTCTTTTTCTCCCGGCGTAAGGGTATCCTTGAGACTTAAGTTCATAAGCGCTGCTATCACGCAGGCATAGGAATCGTGGGCAAAGCTCGACTTTCTGAACATATCGAACATATATGAAGGAAGTATCCAGCCATGCACAAGACAGTTGTAGGCATTCATGTTAAGGAATGCCCTGATCATGGCATTATCCTTATCGCTGTTTTTCATATAATATCTGAAGACCTCAAAGCTCTTATGCAGGTGGACGCCGGTAAATACTACAGTTTCTATAAGATGCTCCGCAATAGTAAAGAGCTCACAGCCTGCTGCATCCATCGCCTCATATATCTTTGCAAGAGATGCAGGGGTCCCTGTATAGAATTCTCCAAGATAATTAAGGACCTGAGGCTCTTGAGCATCATGTTCAAAGAACCAGCATGCAAGACTTAAAAGCTCACTGTCCTTCTTCTTTTCTTTAAGACGGTCAGCAGATATCAGGGACAGTTTCTCTATATCAATGAGGTCATATCCATACTTTACTACACCGTCATATGCCTTATCATAAAGTCCCTTTTCTGCTGAGAGCTTAAGGATAAATTTGCGGTCATCATTGGAAAGAAGGCTCAGGTCAGCATCATTCAGCATTTCCAAAAGCCTTACGTCATTATCACCTGATTCATAAAGACGGTGAATGAGCTCAGGATATATCTCCTGGCGGAAAGCGGCAGAAGTGTCCTTACAGTCAAAGGCCAGGACGGCGAGATACTTTTCCTGCTTTTCCATATCTTTATGGCGGCATGCCTTGTCATAGAGATTTAAGATAAGTCCTTCATGGATATTGTCCAGGAAGCTCTCAATGGTATCTGCGTATTTATCAAATGATCCTACTCTCTTAAGGTCATAGAAGTCAGGATCCGCATATCTTATACCCCTCTTATCGCTGAGAAAGATAACAGCATCAGAAGAATAAATATGAATGAGGGCCTTATTATCGATAACAGGTGTAGTCTCTTCTTTGGAAAATTCACGGTAGGAAACTATTACAGCTGCTATCTCATCGCTCTTTACAGTTATCTGGAACGTGGACATGAGAAAAGCAGCCGCCTGGGCGCTTTCCTTTGTTATATCGCGCTTTCTTATGAATTCATCATAAAGAACTCCCAGATCCGCATTTATGTTCTTCTTCTTGAAATTATCCCTTGCAAAGTCCTGCATCACAGCTTTAAGCGTATCATAAGCGGACTTCATCTTCTTTTTGTGACGGATAACATAAGCATAGAGGCGGGTCCTGTATGAAACATTGAGACCTGTCCCGAATGTAAAATACGATATCACACTGTCAGGAATGATCTCATTTCCGCCGAAATCAAATGTATATATATAATTTTCGAATGCCCCTGTGACCTTAAGGTTCTTCTTTGCTGCCCTGTAATACCATTCATGATACTCGCTCTCACGTTTTCCGGCACGCACAAGAAGGGTCACATATGTATTCAGAGCGCTGTCATTTTCATATGACCGGTACAGCTCCTTCATGGCACTGAATACCTTTTTTTGCTCTGTTTTTATGTTGCCGGCAAAATACGTGAATCTTTCGATTGAATCTCCAAAAAGTATATGCTCTTTTATACCGTATTCTACACATCTGCTTATAGGAAGAGAAAGGCGCTCAAAAAGGGACGGATTCCTCGAAAACATCTTGCAGACTGCGGACATGACAAGTGACTTTGAGAAGAAATACTGCTTCTCTTCACTATGACGGTAGCCGGCTGTAAAGTCATTATCATCATGAAGCTTATCCTCCGGCTCTTCCTTCACAAAGCCTGCCGCAAGCTCCATGAGCGAGAAGAAAGTCCCCCTGTCATGACAGTTGTCATCTACAAATATCCTTATGAGTATAGAGTCAGGATCGGCGGATTTCTCAGCTTTCAGATCCTCTATGAGACTCTCACGGTCAGTTCCGGAAAATCTGCCCAGGAAGAATGTATATATCTTTTTATGCTCAGGCTCGTCCGCAAACGGGTCATCGCGGTCTACGTAGTCAATGAACTTAAGGACTGTATCATTATTGCCATTTACGATATCGATATGGAACTTGAGGAGATCAGCAAAATGATGGTCGAAATCGTCTATTTTATCGGCTTCCTCCCGCATGAGTTCTGTGTATTCTTCTATTTTAATATTGCCAAAATACCATCTGACAAGGAGCTTTTTTACATCTGTTATTTCTTTTATAAATGCTTTTTCCTGTTTTTCCCTGCGTGTCTCGCGGGTATCCTGATTATTGACAGTAATATCGGCCTTTATTCTGAAACTCTTACCTTCGATGATTATGCTTCCGGTATTGACACCCTCCTTAAGATCTGTCTTTTTTATCTGATATCTGAATGAAAAGGAATCATCCATGAAGTCATCTGTTGTAAAGTCAGAAATATAAGGAATAAGAAAATCAGCTGTACTCTTTACTGTAAAGGCAGAGTATCCCCATGAGTCCTTTTTGATGGTCAGGGAGTGTTCATCACGGATATGCGATTTTGAGATCGTGATGCGGCTGTTCTGAAGCGAGAGTTTTACGCTCTTCTTATATCTGGCAGCCTTAAGAAACTCTTCAAGTATGCTCATATCGCTTGAGCTCTTCATGAGTCCTTCACGGACATCATACAGGTAGGGTTTGTCTTTAAGAAATCTATCGCTGAATGACCTGCTTATAAACATATTGTAGGCCCGGATATAATCTTTTGATGAAAGCTCAAGAAAATCCTCAAATGTCTTAAGGAAATTATCCGCTGCATCAGACTGACTGTGACAGACAGCGGTAATGTAGACTTCCTTAATGCCGATATCAGTGATAATGGTGACTATGCCCTTCACGACGTCTCCGGGGACCTTGCAGCGGAGATCTATCTTTATATTCAGGCGTCCTGAACCTTTTATTTCGGGATTCTGAATAAAAAAGAACTGGCTTTCAGTGACACATGTCCCTGTAAATAGACTCCCATCAGACGAAGATATATCAACATATACGCCTGCAAACATACCCGCAGGCGGAGTGATATTGACATTATCAGAAGACAGAATGAGTTCCGGTAAGTCATATCTATAGTCTTCTTTGGCCAGTTTAAGGATCCTTGAAGTCATGAAATATTTAAGCCTCCGTGCAGATTTATAGTAGATCATCATGTCCATTAAGTGTTGATCCCTTTTAACGGACTGCTATGTAATATTTATGTATATCAGCAAACAATACATGATCGCCTTCTTATCCTGAAATTCACTTTTTATTCAGGGATGATGAAAACAGTGTCCCGACATGTTTGTTGTCGAAGAGGTCATAGAGTATCTTTGGATCACGTCCATTAAGTATCACAACATCTATGTCATGCTCAAATGCAATATTAACAGCATTTAATTTAGTAAGCATACCGCCCGATCCGAACTTTGAACCGCTGCCACCTGCATGTTCGCGCATGTCCTTATCGATATGATCCACATAGTGAATGATATGGGCATCCGGATGAGTCTTAGGGTCCTCAGTATATAGACCGTCGATATCCGTCATGATGATAAGAAGGTCAGAATCTGAAATACTTGCAACTATTGCAGCAAGGGTATCATTCTCACCGACCTCCAGCTGCACCTCATCTATAGCCACGGTATCATTCTCATTGATGATGGGGATAACTCCCTGGTCTATAAGTCTCTGGCATGCATTCATAACGTTTACTTTGCGGTCTTCAAGAAGCACATACTTTGTGAGCAGCATCTGTGCAACATTTATGCCGTACTCTGAGAACATCTTGTCATAAATATACATGAGCTCGCACTGGCCGACTGCTGCGCAGGCCTGCTTGCCAGGTGTATCCTTTGGGCGCTCTGAAAGCCCGAGCTTTCCTACTCCCAGACCTATGGACCCGCTTGATACCAGAAGTATCTCATAGCCCATATTCTTAAGGTCCGCTATGGTCTTTACAAGCTGCTCCATCCTTCTTATATTCAGAAGCCCTGTCTTATGATGAGTGATCGTCGAAGTACCGACTTTGATCACAATACGTTTCATTTTGCTTATATCTTTATTCATATCAATGTCTTACCTGTCTGTCACCAGGGCTTTCCAGGCACACAATTGCTGCCCGGAATAAAAAAAGCCCCTGAAAAATTCTTAACTATAGTACTTTTTATCCGATCATCAGCCTGCAATCATAGCGATCACCCACGGTATAAAGTAGGTAATAGTACACATGATAAGGAGCGCAAGTAATACTCCCAGGGTTATTGCCAGGAATGACTTCTTAATATCTATTCTGAGAAGAGCTGCGATAAGCGCTCCGGTCCACGCACCCGTTCCCGGGAGGGGGATGCCGACAAAGAAAAGGAGACCCGCGAATTCATATTTTCTGATATTGTCGCTTTTCTTTAAAGCTTTATCTTCCAGCTTTTCGGCAATGCCCTTTAGATGCTTTGACTTCTTCATCTCTGTAAATATCCAGTTCACGAGAAGCAGGATAAATGGAATAGGGAGGAGGTTTCCTACTACACATATAGCCGCTGCCTTAACAAATGGCACATGCATGAGGGCCGCTGCTATAGTCCCCCCTCGAAGCTCCAGTATGGGGAGCATGGATATGATGAATACTATCATTTCCTTTGATACAGATCCGGAGAGCATCTCTGTTATATTTTTAGCCAGTGTTTCAGCCATTGCTATTATCCTTCTATCTTTGATACTATCTTGTTCTTACCTGTGTGCTTTGCATAATACATGAGAGAATCAACATTCGTAATGATCTCCTCACTCTTTTCGAATCTGGAGCAGGGCACCACGCCGCCGCTTATGGTCACATGAACTCCCTTCATCTCATCCCAGTTCATAGCCTGAACGTTTTTCCTGATGACCTCTGCTGTATCGACTGCCTCGGTAAATGAGCCCTTCCTGCTTAAAAGCGCGAATTCCTCCCCGCCGAATCTGACAGCTATATCGCCTTCTCCTGCCTTTTCTTCTTTAAGTATCTCACCTGCCACACGTTCCAGCACCTTATCGCCTGCAACATGTCCGTATGTATCATTAATGCTCCTGAAGTTATCGACATCGAACATGGTCATATAGTAATCTTCTTTATTCTCAATATACTCATCGCTCTCAAGCGCATCGAAAAGCTTTCTTCTGTTATAGAGGCCTGTCAGTTGATCATGAACAGCCATGTCCTTTATTTCATCCATGAGCTCTTCAGTATCCTTCTTCTGCTTTGCATAAGCACGCACGATCATTGCAGACATTGTGACGATAGCAAGTCCGGCAAGCACATATGAGCATATGACGTCAATGATCCTCGCCTGCATGTTATCCATGCCATGTATCAGCTCAGGATGCAGGTATCCTGCCATGACAGTCGAAATAAATGAGATCATGGACAGACATACAACTATTACCCTCGGCATACCCTTGAGAAGCGGCACTATTGTAAAGAGTGTCAGCATGAAGTACAGCATCATACCGCCATTGATGCCTCCGCATTGAAAATAAAGCACAGGCATCATGACCATATTAAATAATATGCATGTAACTATCCGGCTCAGGTTTTCTTTATGAAAGCTGTATGCCAGGATAAGGAAGAAGATAGCAAGCAGCCCGCATATAAGACTGACTATCCATGCAAACTTTCCCATATCCTCAAAGAAAGTTACCAGTGTAGAAATAAAAGAAGCCGCAATACCTACTACCAATACAACAAAGAAGATCTTATCCTCAAGAGTCTTCCTTGCACGATAAAATTCTTTAAGTCTATCTGCCATCCAATAAATCCACCCCCATCTGAAGTTAAATAAAATCATCCATTATTTATATATACAATCCATTTTATTTTACTACAATATTGATAATTTGTCACGAATGTCTTTACCAGGGAACATGCGGTCAATATGAGGAACATAATAATATTAAAAAAGGCGGTCAGAGGATGATCCTAAAGCCCGCCTGCTTATTATATTATTAGTATAGATCTAAATGTGTCTGCATCTGCAGCATTAATTGTATTTCTGCTTCATTTAAGTACATTATCAGGGTACATCACTAAAAAAATAATCATGGTACGTTTTCAGGTTACCTTATCAGGGCACATTTTCACATTACATCCTTCAGCACATCTCCCATAGGCACCCTGCGTATCTTCCTGTAAAGTATCATACTGACTATAACATAGGCACCCATGATCATAAGAAACATCCCGGCCATATCCGTTAAACTGCATGAAAAATGGAACCAGCCTGAATAATCTTTGAGAAATACTATCCACATGTACCCCACAAGGAAATACATAAGGGATAAGGAAATAACAGCTGATACTGCAGTGGCGATCATTCCTGATATAATATAGACCCTGGCGATCTTAGCTTCCTTATATCCGAGTATCTTGAGCATGGCGATCGAAAGGGAGCTCTTTTCAATAACGGTCTTTGTCAGCAGATATATAAGCAGAATACACAGGACTATCGAAAATACCGAAAACATCTGAAATATAGAACCCATTGAGATCTTCATCTGACGCACCACCCTGGTCAGTTCGACTTCAGTAATGACGATTGAGATGTTCTCTTCATCAATATAAGTATTCTTCAGATCGATATCTGAGAAATAACCATTGAAATAATCATCGTAGGTCTGTCCGGAAAGCTTTGTAATAAACATGTTCAGGGCATCATCAGCAGACATCTGATCCTCAATCTCCTTCTCAAATGCCTTGCAGAAGTCTTTATTTCGCATATATACACAGATAAATGAAGGCTGATGGAAAATGCCGCTGACTTTGAATGAATACATTTTACTTGAATATGGATCCTTCATGGTAAATGTATCTCCGGTCCCGACATGATACTTGGCTGAAAGATCAGATGAAACTACTATCTCATCCTTCTTAAGTTCCGGGCCTTTATAGAATCTGCTGTCATCTCTGATGCCATAGACTGTTATATCCTCCGCTGCAAAGAAATCCGATATGCTTTTTAAAGATATTGCAGAGAACTTCTCCGCCTTGTCAGTATTGACCTCAACACTGTTTTTTAGAAAATACTGGTAAGGGGCGATCTTGTATTTTATTGCATTTTCTGAATAATTATTCAGAAGAGGAAGGCTTGTGATCCCAAATATCAGGAGGAGGGCTGCAAACAGGATTCCGATGAAAAGAGTGATATAGTTGGATCTGTTTTCAATGATAACTCTCATCCTGAATCTTCTGATGAATGCCCAGCGAGGCAGACGCATGGCTTTCTCACGGGTCTGCTTCTTAAGATCATTCTGCAGGAACTTAAGCGTCGGCATGTTAAGCTTCTTCCATAGTGAAAATGAAAGTACGATCACCAGGAGGACAACAGGTACTATGGTGGTTCTTATCAGGACATCCGGGAAAAAATATGACTGATAGCCTGTAAGGTCATAAGAATTGTAATACATGGAAACAACTATTTTTTCAAAGAGAACAGATCCGATGATATTTCCCAGTACTGCTGAAAATATCATGATGATTATCGGTATGGTAATGTAATGGGCAAATATTTCACCCCTGCTATAGCCGGAAGCCCTTAATGTTCCTATGACCCGGGCCTCGCGGTCGATGTTGTGATTAAGGGTGACGGCAAACACAAATGCCATGATAACTGTGACTATATAGAAAAAAAACTCATACATGTTACGGTCACTGCCCATATCATTGCCTGTAAACGTAATAGCCTGATTTGCATACCTGGGCAGATAGATCTCAATAGAGTTCCCATTTTCTGTTACCGCATCATAGAGCTTTGGTACAAAGTCATCAGAGAGCTTCTTTTCTTCACTGTTATCATCTGAGATGCCGTTTGATGCCGGGCCCTTTTTATAGACCCAGGCATAGCTGTACTTAAGGTTCTTTCCCTTCATAGCATCAAAGGTCTCAGGGCTCACATATCCAACGCCAAACTTCACGGAATCAAACATCATAGAGCTCATGTCCTGGAACATGGAGGAATAGTCCGGAAGAGCTATGATTCCGGTTACCTTAAGAGTCCTTCCATCAGAAATAACAGTATCTCCGATCTTTATATCATTATTCTTGCAATAAAGGCGGTCCATACCGATCTCATCCTTATGCTTTGGATAGCGCCCTTCAAGCAGGTCAATGCCATTAACCGGACCGTTCTCTCTGCCGGTAAAAAGTCTTAAGGTGGAGCCCTGGGCCTTCATCTTTTTGTCAGACCTTTCCGCAGCAAAAGAATCAGCTTCTGTAACTGGCGTCTTATCAGCTTCCGAAATTCCCACACTGGTCTCAATGTAATAATCTGGATATATCCTGACATTTCCTGCTTCAAGTTTTTTTATTGCATCCGGTTCAGCCTCCTTCTTAAGCACAAAATGACCGTATTCTATATTATACTTTTCAAACGAGGCGTTATAGGTCTTCTGCATGCTGTCTCCGGTAGTAAGGGCACCTGATATAAAGGAGATCACAAAAATCATAAAAATAGCAACTGCAAAGTACTTGAATATATCGCTTTTAAGCTCACGGGGTATCCTTTTAAATAACGGGTTTTTAATATGTCTCATCATGTATTTTCCTGTCTTTCTCACGAACTTTTAAGATCGGGCTGAAGCATCACCACTCAAGCTCCTCGGCATGTTTTTTGCGGTCATTTATGACATTTGTAAGCACCTGACCATCCTTGATGGTTATGACGCGATCTGCCATATACTTAATGGCTTCATTGTGAGTGACCATTATAACGGTATTTCCATATTTATGATTTACAGTCTCGATCAGCTTAAGGATCTCCTTTGAAGTCTTATAGTCCAGGGCGCCTGTCGGCTCATCGCAGAGAAGAATATCCGGATTCTTTACAATTGCCCTGCCGATAGAGCATCTCTGCTGCTGACCTCCGGACAGCTGCCTGGGAAGCTTGTATCTGTGTTCGAAAAGTCCCAATGTATGAAGCAGTTCATCGATATCCAGCGGCTTATCAGAGAGATAGGCACCGACCTCAATATTCTCTTTTACATTCAGATTAGGAATAAGATTGTACATCTGGAAAATATATCCAAGATGAGTCCTCCTGTAGTTAGTGAGCTGCTTCTCAGACATTTTCTCAAGCTTATCACCGTTAATGGAAACGTAGCCGGAGTCAGGCATATCTATGCCGCCTATGATGTTCAAAAGGGTAGACTTGCCTGAGCCGGACGGTCCTAAGAGTACGGTAAACTCTCCTTTCTCTATCTCAGCACTTATCCCTTTAAGTACGTGGACAGTTGTTTCTGAAGAACCAAAGCTCTTCTCAATTGAATTAAGCTGTAAGAACATAAAACCTCCTTACTTGTGGTTAGCAAAGGCTAACTATACGATATTTAATAACCCCACAGACCTTTGGTGCCCTACCCGGGGCAGCACACCAGCCGGTCAGCGGGGGAAATTACATAAATCAGCAAATAGTAAATAATAATTACATATAAATCTCATGATATCTCCGGCAGGTCGGTCATATCAGCCAATGTAAAGAGCACAGTGGATGAGTTATGCAGAACTGCTGATGCTGCCGGCGGAATTATTCCTAATACGCCGAGAAGTATAAGAGTCAGGTTAAAGCCGATGATATCGTGATAATTTTTGTGGATGCGCTTCATGAGCTCTTCACTTATACGGCGGATGGTTATGATGCTTTCCAGACTTTCACCGCTGATGGTAATGTCTGCTGCCTGCGAGGCAATCTCAGCCCCCTCGCTGATCGCTATACCGACATCTGCCTCCGCGAGTGCAGGTGAATCATTGATGCCATCGCCTACCATGACCACCCTGTGGCCGGCTGTCCTTTCGCGGGCAACAAATCCTGCCTTATCTTCAGGAAGGACCTCTCCATAAAACTTATCAAGATGAAGCTCATCTGCGACCTTCTCAGCAGTACGCCTGCTGTCGCCGGTCATCATTACCACATTTGAAAAACCTGCACGATGAAGCCTTTCAACTATAGTATATGCTTCTTTCCTGATTGGGTCGGATATGTTGATCACTGCTGAAAGCACTCCTCCTATGCAAAGGAAAAGATGTGAATAATCATGATCAAGCTTATCGTATTTGTCACGGTCTTCAGGTCTGACCATGCAGCCCTCATCTTCAAATACGAAGTGGTGGCTGCCAATCACTACACGCTGACCGTTTATAGTACTTGCAATTCCATGAGCCACTATATATTGAACGTCGGTATGCATCTCATCGTGACTGATTCCCCTGTCCACAGCCTCCCTGACCACTGCATTTGCAATGGAATGCGGAAAATGTTCTTCAAGGCAGGCGGCAATTTTAAGCATCTCTGTCTTATCCTGACCATTGAATGTGATGACAGAATGGACATGCGGCTCAGCATGGGTAAGGGTACCTGTCTTATCCATTACAATGGTGTCAGCAAGGTGAGAAGCGCGCTTCTCAAGATTGGACTTAAGCTTTTCAGATTCATTGATCATGCGGACTATATTCTCGTACCTGGTCTCACCATTGCCCTTTGTGACCCTTATGGTGACAGAGCCATTTTCAACGGCCGTCCCCGCAAACACTTGAGAACCTGCCTTTTTCTCTACAGGTATCGCTTCTCCGGTCATTACCGACTGATTTACCATGGATGCACCTGAAACCACCTCGCCGTCGAGCGGAATTATCTCACCGTCACGTACAGATATCAGATCGCCCTCATTGATATCGGATATATCAGTAAGTACGTCTCCCCGGTCAGTCTTCTTCCAGACATGAGTCACATT
>JAZASR010000022.1:0-37926 GCA_036343175.1 Lachnospiraceae bacterium | reverse complement strand
TCTATCTTCTCCTTATGCTCCTCGTGGGTGCCATGTGAAAAGTTCAGCCTGGCAACATTCATTCCGGCTTTTATAAGCTCAGCTAACGTCTCTTCACTTGCACTTGCAGGTCCTATGGTACATATGATCTTGGTCTTTCTCATAATGATCTCCTTCTTTATATTATTTTTCCAATAATCCTTCGCATGAAACGAAAATACTTATAATCCTTCGCATGAAACGAAAATTCTTAAACTTTTAAGCAGCATCAGTCTCCTGACGGATATGAGAAATGCATATAATCAGCATAATTGCTCTTGCTTCCATAGAGCTGATAGAATCCATATTTTGTAAGTATTTGTGCAGCTTCGCAATGAGGCGGTATTGATAATTGAGAAACTCCCGGCTTATAGAAGCTACCGACAAGAGCTTTATTATTCCTTACCTGATAGTTCTCATTCGGATTGATGTCTATGGCGAGCCCCCTGCCATGGTAGCCATGCCTTGGCGAATATGCACCTATGGAATTGATCGGGAACTTTTCCCTGCCATTGTAGATCTCCTTAAAAGCCTGAGCAACCGTAGGGGCTGCGGCCTTCTGAACTGTCAGGTTCCATGTTCTTGTGATCTTACGACCATTAAAAAGGCTCCATGTCTTGATCTTAATGGTCTTCATGTGCTTTGCAGCCTCGGTATATGACTTGTAATCATCAATATTGACCTTGCCGCCTGACTTTGACCAATAATCACTGCTATTGCATGACAGATAATAGTTCATGACGCCTGTCGTATAATTATAGTAAGAAGGACTGCCTAGTTCAAGTTTCTCTCCCATATAATTAACATATGCAGAAATATAGTAGCCGTAAACACTTCCGGCTGTCTGTTTTTTTAATGTATATGATGTCTTATCCGGAGAAATATCTGCGATCTTTACATTTTTTCCGCATTCCAACCTGTAAAGCGTATACCCGTCAATACCTGAGATCCTGCCCCACCTGATCTTAAGCTTGTGCTTGCCTGCGGCCCTGATAGACTTGATGCTTACGCTTTTATCCATAGTAAATAATCCGCCCATGTCGATCTCAGAAGTTTTTCTTTCAAGAGCACCCGGTGTTAAAGTAACTGATGGAGTTGAAGCAGGAGTAACTGTAGGTATAGGTGAAGGTGCTTCAGTAACTGATGGAGTCGCAGACGGAGAAACAGCAGGTATAGATGAAGGTGCTGCAGTAACTGAATTGACCGCAGACGGAGAAGCAGCAGATACAGGTAAATATGCTGCAGTGGTCTGAGGAGTTACTGTTGATACAGACTGGGGAGAATCAGCCGGTGTGTTTTCAGAAGGTGCAGTTGATGTTGGTCTGTAATATTTATCTTCATCGTAGTCATTAAGACCATATACCTTTATGACACCATCTGCCGCTTCATATTCAAGGTCTTTTCCTGCGGCCATGGCTGCCTTTTCTTTATCAGTAACATAAAAATACCTGACCTTGTAAAAATACAGCTGTTTCTTCTTAATATCCTTATCATAATAGGTGGAATCATCGTTATTAAAGCCCTGGCTTTTGCTGTAATAATAAGCACTTGCAGATACAGCCTTATAGCTGTAAATATTGCCCTCGCTTCTGTATAAGGTATAGCCGCAGGCACCCTCCTGATATGGTATTGTGACTCTTATTTCTTTATCATATCTGGAATAATCAAGATATGTTTTGCCGGACTTATTATCAGATGCATATTTATAAGTGAGCGCATAAGGCTCGGAATCCGGTCCAAAGATCTTTTTATCTTTTGCATTATAATTGTAGGCACGAATCTTTATGAAGATATTCTGCCCATTCTTAAGCTTCATGCCGGAATCTTCATCTGCATCATCATTATAAAAGTCATCATTATGCTTTTCTGCATCAGAAGTTTCATCATGATATACACTGATCTCACCCCAGGTATATGGGTTAAATCCATAATCCTCCCAATAGTCGATCTTTCCCCTCTTTATGAATCCGTCTCCATTATCGATGAAGATCTGATAACCATCAACATTCTTATCCTTGCCCGATACGCAGATATTCCCTTCTTCATTGATGTTGACCTGTTCTATCTTTGCCTTCTTCGGCTTATAATTATACTCTGCTTCTGCATTTACACCTGTAAGTGAAAGTGCAGCCGTAAATATAAGTATTCCCACAATTATTAATATACGTTTCATGAAACTCTCCCACCTTATTTTGTTATGATCATCCTTCAATATTGCCATACCTAATTATCCGTCGATCTTACGATGCTGGAAGCCATATGTTGCCTTAAGCAATAATGGATCCGGTACAAATCTCTCCGCGATCCGCGTTGCCTTCATAAGAGCTCCGGGAACTATTACGAGCTTACCTTCAAGCGTACCATCTACTGCTTCTTCGGCAACGTCTGCAGCATTAAGCCCCCTGTAGCCGAATCTTACGTTTGCACGGTCATTGAATTTTGTTTCCACAGGTCCGGGGCAAAGAGCCGATATATGCACATGACTCTTATTCTCTTTAAGCTCCTGGTGTATTGCCTGGGTGAGCCTGAGGACATAATTCTTGGTGGCATAGTATGTTGCCATGCCCGGCCCGGCAAGAAAGCCTGCGCTTGATGCAACATTGAGGATATAGCCCCTGTCATGCCCGACAAAGTCCTTTAAAAAGCATTTGGTAAGGATATGAAGGGCTGTAACATTTGTCTTTATCATGGCAATGTCTTTATCGAGGTCTGTCTTCCAGAAATCGCCGCAGTCTCCAAAGCCCGCATTATTTACAAGGAAGCTTATATTCATATCCTTTGTCTTCTTATAGAGCTTCTTTACAGTTTCTTCACAGGTAAGGTCAGCCGTGATATATGCTGCCTTAATATCAAGCTTCATCAGCCGTGCTTTTCTCCGGCATTGATCGACAGTCTTCTTAAGCTCATCTTCACTTCGTCCTGTAAGTACAAGATCATAGCCTATACCTGCAAGTACTTTTGCTATCTCACGGCCAATACCGGAGCTTGCGCCTGTAATTAAAGCCACAGGCCTTAAATTTTCTTTTTCAGTATCGGAACCATCAACTGCCGGGTCCTGCTTTACATTCTGATCCTCCATAAATTTACCTCCTGATAATTAAATAAACATCAAATTAAAATAAAGATCATATAATATAATTATATCAAAGATAATGAGATCACATTGATCCTCCTACATTAAAGACCTCAGTCTTCGTACACTTTCCCTGAGCACTTTTACTGTTTCTTTTATTTCTTCCTCTGTGGTCTGCTCCGAAAGCGAAAACCTTATAGATGCCGCTGCATCTTCCTTTGAAAGTCCTATTGCCCTGAGTACGTGAGATGGTTCAAGAGAGCCTGTAGCACAGGCTGAACCTGCTGACGCGCATATTCCTTTTCTGTCAAGAAGTATAAGAAGAGCCTCTGCAGAGATACCTGGAATACATATATTAAGATTATTGGGCAGACGTCTGAAATGTATATATTCACTATCTGCTGCCCCATCTATTGCTGTCTGCTTTCTGCGCCCTTCGGCCGGAGACCGGTCCGTTCCCTCAATATCTGTGATGCTGAAACCATTTATCTTTACGCCTTCGATATTTTCAATGATCTGTCTTTCAAAGCTGTCCCTTAACCCGGACACATACTTAATGTCTCGGGCCATGCTTTCTTTCTTAAGCCTTGCTGCCTCTGCAAGTCCCGCTATACCGGGAACATTAGTGGTTCCGGCTCGCCTGCCCCTTTCCTGTGCACCGCCGTGTATAAGTGAATGAACAGGGATCCCATTCTTTATATACATGAAGCCCACACCCTTGGGACCATTGAACTTATGAGCACTGACAGACATCATGTCGATATTCTGATCACGAACGTTTATCGGAATATGTCCGAATGCCTGGACAGCGTCCGTGAAAAAGCAGATCCCATGATCATGGGCGATCCTGCCTATTTCCTTAACAGGCTGTATGGTACCTGTCTCATTATTTGCCATCATGATGCTGATAAGAAAGGTATCAGGTCTTACAGCCTTTTCGACGTCAGCAGGGTCAACAAGACCATACTCATCGACATTGAGGTAAGTCACGTCGATGCCCTTTTTTTCAAGAAAAGCACATGTATTCAGCACTGCATGGTGCTCGGTCTTCTGAGTTATGATGTGGCCCTGAGCTGCTTTTACTGCCATAATCCTATTATCTGATATTGTCTGTGAAGGATCACAGGGTAACGGATCATTTGCGGCCTCCTGCCCGGATGATGCTTTCAGAGTATTACCCTTCCTGCCGGCAAGAATTTTATCTGCATCCAGGCAGGTCAGTGCCCAGTTATCTCCCTCGCTTCCGCCCGAAGTAAAGTAGATCTCAGATGGCGACTTGGCGCCTATCATATCTGCAATAAAGTCTCTTGCATCATCCACTGCCTCCTTTGCCCTGTCTGCAAAGCTGTAGGATGCTGAAGCATTGGCAAAGTCCAAAGCGAAATACTTAGTCATCTTTGATATTACCTGTACATCCATAGGGGTCGTCGCCGCATTATCAAGATATATCATCAGATCTCCTCTCCCTCTTCAGCATTAAGGGTATCTTCATCTCCAAGATCTATCTTCTTCATCGTCTTCTTCCTGTACATGATATCATAAAGAACAGGAACTATGAAGAGTGTCATAAGTGTTGCGTAAGTAAGTCCTCCGATAGTAACTATAGCCATACCGCGGCCCATCTCAGCCGCTTCACCATGACTTACAGCCATGACTGACATTGAGAATATGGTCGTTAACGCTGTCATAAGGATAGGACGCATACGGGTCCTTCCGGCTTCGATCAGAGCTTCGCGCTTTTCAGTGCCCTCACGTCTCAGCTGATTAACATAATCTATGAATACGATACCATTGTTAACAACAACACCCGAAAGTATCAGGAAGCCGATCATGGAGAGCATTGAAAGCTGCTGTCCCGTCACAAGCAGCGCTATAAAACCGCCGGTAAATGCAAGCGGTATGGTGAACATTACTATGAAAGGCGACAGGAAGTTCTGGAACTGGGCAACCATTATCAGGTAAATAAGTATCAATGATACTACTATCATAAGGAGGATGTTCTTCAGCATGTCGCGGATAGAATCCTCCTCGCCCGAGATCTCAATAGTATAACCATCAGGAACACTTACCTTTGCAAGCTCCTTCTTAAAATCACGGCTGATGAGCTCTACGTTCTGACCTTCCTTTACCTGACCGGTAACTGTCATTATGGTATTCCCGTTTGTATGGCCGATCGTTGCAACTGAATCAGTCTCATTCATATCAGCAAAGTCACCGAGCCTATAGTACTTCTTTTCTGTCTTTCCATCTTTATCTGTCTTATCAACGGAAAGTTCATAGTCCAGAATATTGGACCTCGTGATCTTATCACGTTCGTCATTCAGCACTACATCGATTACGTCATTATTTATCATGATGTTGGCAGCTGTAGAGTCAGAGGTCAGCTTATTCTGGATCTGCTGGTAGATCTGGGCTACTGTAAGCCCCTTTCTCATGGCCTTGTCCCTGTCGATCTTAAGAACGAGCTGCTTCTCTGAGGTCTCCTGGCCATTGCTTATGTCTGTGAGCTTACCGGTTTTCTCCATTAGTTTAATGATCTCACTTGAAATTTCATTGATTTTATCAGGATCCTTGCCAGTAATATCTACCGAAAGACCGCTGCCGAACATCTGTGAAGTGTCCATATTTGAAGAGGCAACAGAGTAGTCATCTACATTTTCCTTTTCGATGATCTTCTCTATCTTTTTGGCAATGACCTTGTTCTGATAGGAATATTTCTTATCGAGAATTATCATGATGGTGTAATTCTTATTATTTGAAGACATATTTGAAAGAGTCGAGGATGCGACACCGCCGACAGTTTCTACGCCCTTTATCTTCCGGATCTCACCTGACACGCGGTCGACCATGGCATAGTCTTCATCCCTGTCTGTATAAGGATCAGCTGTAATATCTGCAGAAAGCTGGTAGGAGTCCATATCCGGGAACATTACTATTCCCATCTTTGAGATACCGAAGATACTAAGTACCAGAAGAGCTACTGCTGCTGCGAGGGGAACTATCTTGAACCTAAGGCAGAAACGTGCTGCCTTCTCATAACCGTTAAGTGCTTTATCAAACAGCTTATGTTCCTTTGCCTTATCATTCTTAAGGAAGGTCGCGCCCATGGTCGGGACAACTGTAAGGGCAACTACGAGGCTTGCAAGAAGAGAAAAGGTAATGGTAAGAGAAAGGTCCTGAATCATCTGCCTTGTAATGCCATCTGTAAAGATGATAGGCATGAACACACAGATAGTGGTGAGTGTAGATGAAAAGATAGCTGCTGCAACCTGATTTGCACCCATAACAGATGCACGGACAGCTCCTATTCCCTTATTTCTGATTCTGTAGATATTCTCTGTTACGACGATCGAGTTATCGACAAGCATGCCTATACCGAGAGCCAGACCTGAAAGAGAAATAATATTCAGAGTCATATCGGACAGGTACATAGCCAACAGGGCAAAAAGGACTGAAAGAGGTATAGAAAGGGCAACTACAAGGGTTGGCCTTATATCTCTTAAGAAAAGCAATAAGACAATGATCGATAAAAGAGCGCCCCATAGGAGGTTAGAGAATACCGAATTAATGATGACACCTATATATTGCCCCTGGTCCATGATGGTCGTATAGGTGAACTTATCATCATCGCTCTGTATCCTCTTCATCTCACGATTGATCTCCCCGGAAACATCTGAGGTGGAGGCAGTGCCTGACTTGTAGACAGCGAGGACTACCGCGTCCTCCCCATTTACCTTTGCATACATGTCATCGGCATTATTTACCATATTGACGTCCGCAATGTCCGAGATCCTGATGTCTCCCACCTTCTTTATCTTTGTAAGAAGGAGGTCCTTAATATCATCAACAGAACTTATCTCATCATCTATTTTTAGGAGATATTGTGTCTTATCATCATTGATATAGCCGGCAGGCATTGAAAAGTTCTGAGCCTTTATGAGACCTGAAAGAGTATCACGGTCCAGCAGAGCATCAATATTAGAGTTTTTCAGTGCCTCTTCCTTAGAATTCTCATAGGATTCGCGGGCCTTCTTAAGATCATCTCTGCCTGATTTAATGGATTCGCTTCCGGAATTAAGCCCTGCAGTGCCTGCTCCGAACTGGACAGCAGCTGTAAACTTCCCTGACTCTGCACTCTCATATGAGTCAAGGGCTTTCTTTGTATTCTTATCAACTGCGTCAGCGACGGCTTTTGCAGTGGCAATCTGCGACTTGAGACTTTCAAGCTCGCTTTCTATCTGAGGGATCCTTGTATGGACTATATCATAAAGCTTTTTGATGGACTCTGATGTAAGGGCTGTGGTTCCTGTAACTAAAGAATCCGTTCCGGATGCTGATCCTGAAACACCTGTCTGCCCTTTAGTTGCAGGGTCGCTCCCTGTCTCTCCTGACTGACCGGTATTAGCTCCTGCCTGTGCTGCCAGAAAATTATTATATGCTTCAAGCTTTTCAGGATGGTCGATCGCATCCTTTGCATCTGTCGGAAGACTGTCCAGCTGTTCCTTAAGCTTCTTCTTCATCCCTTCAGATACAGGGTCAGTGCCTGTGACAGCAGCGATCTGCCCCGATAATGCGGAACGGACTGCTGTAAAGCCCGCTTCTATAGCATCAAGGGATTCCTTTACTTTATTCTTATCATATGCAGATCTTTCGGTTTTCAGAGCTGTCTCATAAGCCTTGAGGCTTGCAAGCTGGGCATCATAGGCCGCCTTTGTGGACATAGCCTGATTGAGACCTTTAGTAGCAGCTGACAGCTGATCGGCGGTAGATGATGTCTTATCAGAAATTCCGGACTTCTGAGAATTGATCTTACTTTCTGCTTCATCAAGCTTTTTTTCAGCCTCATCAAGCTTATCGCCTGCCTTCTTTAAGCTCTTATTGGTGGCTTTAAGTATCTTATCGTTGATATCGTCTATCTTATCCTGATCGAGCTTTATCTCAACAGAGTCCTCTATGAGACCTGAGGTCTGGACAGTGGCGACACCATCCTGACGCTTTATACGCGGGATAACATTGTCATTCAGGTATTCTGAAAGCTCAGAGCCTGAAAGACCTTTTGCCCCGACGCTCACGTACATTACAGGCATCATGTCAGCTGAGATCTCCATGAGCATAGGGTCACCGACGCCGTCTGGCAGGTCGACCATATTTATGGCTGATGATATCTTGACCATAGCCCCGTCCATGTTGGTGTTCTCCTCGAACTCCATCATGATCTGACTGGAGTTTTCACCCGAGGTCGATGTAATGTTCTTTACACCTGTGATCGTAGACAGGCTGGACTCTAAGGGGTCGGTCACCTCTGTCTCTACCTTCTGCGGAGCTGCACCCGGATATGTCGTTATGACTGCAACATATGGAAATTCCATATGAGGCAGAAAGTCTGTAGTCATACGGGTCACGCCTGCTATTGCAAGTACTGCAAGTGCAAGGACAACTACAAGGACAAGGTACGGTCTTTTTACACTGAATTTTGGCATTTTTTATCACTTTCTTTATTCTTACTGTTTGCATATATATTGAAGCATATTATTTTGCTTCATACCTTATTTCATTCATTCCGGGGTAAATTCTATAGAAAATAAAATATTTTATATATAGTTAATTGTTAACGACCCATCGGTATAGCTTACCTCTGCCCGGGCACCGGAGATTATCGGCATGGACGGCGGCAGATGACCTATGTCTGCATCCATGATGACAGGAACATGCAGCTCAGAAAGCTCTGAAAGATAAGCACCGAAGCGGTCCATACCGAAGTCTTCATCACTAAAATGAAGCGGGCGGCCGATCAGGAAGCCTGATACCTTATCAAATGCCCCTGTCACCTTAAGCTTCCAGAGAGCACGTTTGATACTCATCATATTGAGGTCGCAGGATTCAATGAAGAAGATGATCCCATCATTTCCATATTTTTCATTAAAGCTTTTTATCCCGTCAAAGCGGGTTCCGGAGAGGAGCTCCAGGCAGTCAAGACAGCCCCCTGCAAGGCGGCCGGTGAACGAGATATCGGATGTATTAAAAGGCTGGTACTTTTGTTTATTTAATATGCCGGTAGTGTTTAATTCATTAAGAGCTGCTGAAATATTGGAATTATCCGTATCATCTGAAGCATATGATGAGCTCTCACGGCCGGAGCTTTGGCATCTGCGGCTGAAACTCTGGCATCCATTCGAAATATCCCTGAAGTCATATGCGCTCAAGCATGACTTTTCTGTCAGATTATAAGGCTCAAGGGGATGGTCAGCATCCTTCTTTGATTCTATTTCCCAGCTGTCATAATTTTCAACACGATCAATCATTCCCTCAGCAAGGTCGAAGAGATCTTTATGGGACTTGTGCCACTCTGTTCCGAATGAAGGAGCACAGGGACCGTATATAGCCATATGGTCAGTAAGTGTTGTCAGCGGATATATGAAATTCGTATTATCGGAATAGCCTGCAAACCACTTTGGCTTCACATTTTTTAATTTCTCAAAGTCCATAAAGTCGAGGATCTTGCACATAAGCTCTCCTCCGCCTGCGGAGATCACCATATCTATACTGTCATCCATATAGAAATCCATAAGCTCACGGGCACAAGCTTCAGGGGTATTGCTGATTCCGACTCCGCAGTCCATATCAACATTCTTCCCGACTGTCACATTAAAGCCCATACTCTTAAATTTCGAAACGGCTGACTTTAGACATGTCTTATATGGTTCTGTGGTGCAGCCAAATGAAGGGGCTGTTATGGCTATATTCGCGCCTTTTTTTATAAGATCCGGTCTTTTCATACATTCCCTCCTGAACTGATATTTTTCTCCTGAACTGATATTTTTCTCCTAAACTGATATTTTACTCCTGAACTGATATTTTACTCCTGAATGACATTTTCCTGATATTGTATTTTGCTATTGATAACTGCAAATCTAATATGATATGTGCGTCACTATGTCATTTCGATTTCGGGCAGGCTCTAATCGAAATGACTTTCTGCACTTATGTCATAATATCGATCTTCTTCAATAATTATAATAAATATCGGCCTGATAAATCTTGACAAATATAAAAATAAAAAGGGCGGACAGTTACGATCGCCGCACTGTCCGCTCCTTAAAAAATCATATTGATCAGCAATGATCAAAATTAAAGAATATCCCGCGAAAACAGCAATATATCAAATGACCAGTACCGATAAAGATCTGTAGTTTACTGCGTATCCCTGATAGCAGCAACTGTATCTCTGGCAATCTTGAGCTCTTCATCTGTAGGAATGGTCCAGACCTGAACTTTGGAATCATCTGTTGAAAGCTTGATCTCACGGCCCGGGATCGTGTTGTTTGCGTAATTCATCTTAACGCTGAGTGCTTTAAAACTCTCTACCATACGTGCACGAAGTGTAAGATTGTTCTCGCCTGCGCCTCCTGTAAGAGCTATAGCGTCAACTCCGCCAAGAGCCATGAAATAAGCGCCTACATACTTGGAAATGCTGTAGATAAGGACGTCAAGAGCATGCTTTGCGTCCATATTGCCTTCCTTCTCAGCCTTAAGAAGATCACGGAAATCATTAGAAAGACCGCTCATACCCTTAACGCCTGACTTTTTATTGAGATCCATGGTGATATCAGAAACTGTCTTATTCTCTTTCTTGCACATATATTCAACGATCGCAGGATCGATAGAACCTGAACGCGTGCCCATCGGAAGACCCTCAAGAGGTGTCATGCCCATGGATGTATCGACTGACTCGCCGTTCTTTACAGCGCAGATACTTGCACCTGAACCTATATGGCAGATGATGAGTCTGGAATTGTTGATATCAAGGCCTGCGACCTGAGCAAGTCTCTGTGATACATAAGAATGACTTGATCCGTGAAAGCCATAGCGTCTTACAGCATACTTTTCATACCACTCCTTAGGTACTGCATAAAGATATGCCTTAGGAGGGATAGTGTGATGGAATGCATTATCAAATACTGCAACCTGCGGAACATCCGGCATAACGGTCATGCAGGCATTGAAACCGATGATATTTGCCGGTGTATGAAGAGGAGCAAGATCTGTTATGGACTTTATCTTCTCAATGACATCATCATTGAGAATAGTTGGCTTATTGAAATATGTTGAGCCGTGTGATGCCCTGTGACCTACTGCATCTATCTCCTTGAGAGACTTGATAACACCGTTCTTCTCATCAGTAAGAGCAGAAAGAATGATCTTAAGTGCTGCTACATGATCAGGAGCTTTAACGTCTGTCTCTGTCTTTGTACCATTCTTCTTGTAGGTAAGGATGCCGTCGAGTCCTATACGCTCTATCTGTCCTCCAGCAAGTGACTTCTCTGTCTCTGAGTCAATGAGCTTGAACTTAACTGACTGGCTGCCGCAATTGATAACTAAAACTTTCATTTGGAAACCTCGATTCGTTTGTTTTTCTTTTATTTAGGGTGACTGCCGCATTCTACTGCTTCTTACGAAGCCTTTAACGGTCATGTCATCAATTCTTTCCATTGAGCTGTGCCTGAACTGCTGTTATGGCTATAACGCCGACAACATCGTCAACTACGCAGCCTCTGGAAAGATCATTAACAGGTTTAGCAATGCCCTGAAGAAGAGGACCGAATGGCAATACTCCTCCAAGCCATTGCAGCAGCTTGTATGAAATATTACCTACATCTATGTTTGGAACTATCAGGATATTTGCATGACCTGCGACCTTGCTCTCTCTGCACTTGATAGCCGCGATATCAGGCACTATAGCTGCATCCGCCTGAAGTTCACCTTCAAGATTGAGCTCCGGATACTTTTCATGAGCGATCTTAGTGGCCTCAACGACTTTATCTACAAGAGGATTGGCAACTGCGCTTCCATGTGTGGAATATGAAAGCATCGCGATCTTAGGATCGTCACCGATAAGATCTCTGTAGCTCTTATCTGTTGACTTTGCAATGTCTGCAAGCTGCTCGGCGTTAGGATTCTGATTGAGCCCTACGTCCGAGATCATGAATCTTCCCTGGTGGCCGTATTTGCTTCCAGGTACATCAAGTACCATAAATGTCGAAACAGTCTTTATGCCAGGCGCTGTCTTTATGACCTGAAGTGAAGGACGTATGAGATCTGCAGTTGTATGTGACGCTCCGCCGACCATACCGTCTGCATCGCCATTCTTTACCATGACGACACCAAACATAAGAGGATTCTCAATAAGCTCCTCACGTGCCTTCTCAGGGGTCATGCCTTTATTCTTTCTGATGTTATACAGAAGCTCCACGTATTCATCGAGCTTCTCGTATTCAGGCGGGTTAATGGAACCGGCCTCACTTAAGTTAACGCCAAGAAGCATGGCTCTTTTGTCTATATAGCTTCTTTCTCCCAGAATGATGATCTTTGCAAGATGTTCTTCAAGTGCTCTTGCGGCGGCAAGTATTATCCTGTCGTCATCCGGCTCAGGCAGAACTATGGTCTTCTGATCTGCTCTTGCGCGATCCTTAATGACGTCTATAAACCTCTTCTCCATCTTTTTCTGCAATCCTTTTTCACAAACTGTAAAAGGAAATACCCATAATACTCCCTTTTAAATCTCCAACATTTCTAGTATAATGTAATAAAGGCTGTTTGTCCATAAGATTTTGGAATTTGAAACGGCATGAATAAAGCATTTTACACAAGTTTTATAAGTTGTTTTATTGTCTGAAATACTTTTGTGTAATATTATATCCATAAAACTTCAGGTGGAGTTACAGGTTTTAGGACCTTATAAAAAGAAAGGAATATTAAGCTATGATACAAGCCTCTGACCTGTGCAAGGAATTCATTAAACGCGAACGCAAAGGGAAAAAGACTGAATTTTTTGCAGTAGACCATATAAGCTTTAAGGCCTCTGACGGCGAGATAGTCGGGATACTCGGACCGAACGGAGCAGGTAAGACGACTCTCCTGCGCATGCTTGGCATGATGATGAAGCCTACCCTTGGCAAAGTTCTGATAACAGACAGCCAGGGGAATGAATTTGTAAATGAACCTGATATAAAAACTGACGTCAGAGTAAAAAAGCATATCGGGTACCTTTCTGAGAATACAAAGCTCTACAGCCGTTTTTCAGTCCGTGAGATGCTCATGATCTTTGCGGAGACCTATGGATATGACAGGACCCGGGCAGAAGAAAGGGTAAAAAAAGTATCTGAGCTTCTGGAAATGGACAGCTTCATCGACAACAGGATCGACAAGCTCTCTACAGGTCAGAAGCAGAGGGTATCTATTTCACGCTGTCTTGTACATGAGCCCGACATATACATATTCGACGAACCAACTCTCGGCCTCGACGTAATAAGTTCGAAGGTCATCATTGATTTTATGAAGTCCGAGAAGACCAGGGGCAAGACCATCCTCTATTCTACCCACTATATGGAAGAGGCAGAGTTTCTCTGCGACCGGATAGTCATGATAGACCACGGACACGTGATAGCAAATGGTACGCCTGAGGACCTAAAGGAAATGACAGACTCAAGGAACATGCGGGAAACTTTCTTCCATATCATCGGAGACGCGGAAAATACTAATGATGATATCTTATTAAGCTCTGAGACATCCGATATTTCCGACAATGATATTAAAGCCGGCAATGATAATGGATCCGGACTTAAAGGAGGACTAAAGTCATGAAGAATTCTAAGCCCATAACATGGATCCTCTTTAAAAAAGAGATCCTGGATGTAATGAGAGACAAAAAGACCATGCTTGCCATGTTCCTCCTGCCGGTCATAATCTATCCCGTGATCTTCATTATTGCCATGCAGATCGGCACCATGATCGGCACACAGGAAAAAACTTCAGAATACGACATTGCCTTTGTGGAGCAGGATGGCTCTTGTGTCACCAAAGCCGCCGATACTGACCTGGGAAGGCTTGCCGGATATATAGAGAGTAAAAAAGGAAAAGAAGACGGTTATAAGATCACATTTGTCGGATCTGACGATCCCGAGGCAGATCTTAAGTCTGAAACTATAGATGCTTACGTAAAGTCAGTTAAAGATAATGATCAGATCACCTACCAGATCTACTATCTTTCATCAGCCGATTCGTCTAATAATGCCGAAGCTGCCCTGTCTGACCTGATCAGCAGCTATTCAGACAAGCTGGCTGAAGAAAAGATAGCTTCGCTCGGTCTACCTGTTGAAGGCACCCTTTCTCCTGCTGTTGCAGAGGATCACGATAAAGCTTCAAGGGAAAGCTCTATCGGAAATATCCTTGGAACCATAATACCATTCCTGCTTATCACAAGCATCCTGATGGGCTGCATGTATCCGGCAATAGATATGACAGCCGGTGAAAAAGAAAGAGGCACCCTTGAGACCCTGCTTACACTGCCAATAACAAATGCTGAGCTGATCATGAGCAAGTTTTTCGCTGTTGCCTGCCTATCCCTTATTTCGGTCATATTGAATGTACTGTCTATGGGTTCGATTGCAATATATATGTACCATACTGTCAAAGAGCTGTCGGATGGAATGGCTTCGATAAACGCTGTCGCCTTTATTCCTGCACTGATAATAACCATAGTCTGCATATTTGCATTTGCACTTTTCATAAGCGCCCTCGTAATGTGCATCTGCGCATTTGCAAAATCCTATAAAGAGGCAAATAACTACATAACGCCGCTTACCCTGGTCGTTATGATGACTGGCTACATAGCCTTCATACCGAATATGACCTTAAGCAGACCAATGGCCCTGGTCCCGGTAGCAAATGTCTGCCTTCTGATAAAGCAGCTGCTTGTCTTCAAATTCAACTACCAGCTGATCTTCATAGTGCTTCTGACAAATGTAATCTACGCTTTCATCAGTATATGGGTGCTCTCCAGAATATATGATACAGAGAACATCCTCTTCGGAGATGAGGGCTCTTCGGTAAGAATATTCGAGAAGAGAAGCAACCTTAGAAGGGGCACTTATCCGCCGGTCAGCGAGACGATCCTCATATGGATCATTATAATGCTGCTGATGAACTACATCGGCGGTTCTGTAGTCTTAAAGCACATGACAGCCGGAGTGATCCTGCAGCAGGCATTCGTCGGCATCATACCAATACTGGTCCTCATATATACAAAGAGTGACATAAAGAAGACGCTTGTAATAAAAGCACCAAGAGCAAGAGATCTTCTTGCAAGCATATTGCTTATAGGCGGCCTGATCCCTGTAAATGAAGTCCTTTCAACTGCCCTTGCAGATCTACTTCCGTCAAGCATAAAGAATGTGAATGACACATTCGGCAATCTTACCGGCGGACTTGGACTTATCCCCGCCCTTCTCCTCATAGCCCTGACACCGGCCATCTGTGAAGAGATCCTCTTCCGCGGCTATATGTTCTCTGCCGCCAGACATAAATTCAGACTGGCACCCGCGATCCTGCTCGTCTCTGTCTGCTTCGGCATAAGCCATATGAGCCTTATAAAGTTCATCCCTACAGCGCTCTTAGGAGCTTTTCTCTGCTACGTGGTATATAAGACTGATTCCATATTCAACTCTTCCATCATGCACTTCATCAACAACGGCCTCTCGGTCTGCATCATGTATCACGAAGCTCAGTTTACCTGGATCGATAAATTCGAGGAAAAGCCTGCCAACGTGATCATGGTCCTTGCTGCCTCCCTGGTGCTGATCATAGCGTCTATATCCATAATGAAGTCCGGGCGTGCTGATATGATCAGCTCAAAAGATCACGCTGAATGAATCGGTTGGCGTGAAGCGCCAACCTATACACACCTGGTTCATCCCGTGTTTTTAATTATGTATACTTTTTCGCTGGTGTGAGATGTATGCTATACCGGGCACTTAAGACGGCGCAAAAAAGGACCTGAAAATATTCAGGTCCTTTTACTCTCTTATAGATCAGATACGCGGTCTTTTAATTCTGATCAGAACATTGCAGGGAACTTGAAATCGATCTCATTGTCGATAACAACGTCTGCAAGGAAGATTGCGAGCTCAGCTGCGAAATTCTCAGCCTTGTCGGACTTCGCTGCCTTCTTTACTGTTCTTACCAGTCTGTATGCATCAGCTGCATCAAGGTCTCCATTGTGGAATGCTTCCTCAAGCTTAGCTGCTTCCTGATCAGCATCAAGATCTCCGGCTGCTATAGCTGCATCAATTGCCTTTGCTTCTTCTTTTACGTTGAATTCTGCCATTTTATTTCTCCTTTTATCCAAATGATTGCAAGATTCTATTAAGCCCTTCTCTGAGCTTTTAATAATTGTAATACAGGCGCATGCTTTTTGCAACTCAGGCTTAAACACATTGCAGGATCATTAATACCATTATGCCTGTATTAATTGCCAATTGACCCGGCCTGCGGCCAAGGCCTTATTGGTCGGAGCTTAAAAACTGCCATAATTTCAGCCGGCCATTCCATGCCTGATTTTAACGATTGTAACAGCCGCTGCACCGGACAGACCAACAAGGAAAAGTATCAGGAATGGTATGAATGGCATATTGTCACCTGTTTTGACCAGACCTCCGCTTGTACCCTCTGCTGCACCTGCAGTTCCATTACCTGATGATCCGCCATCTGAGTTTGCTTGATTGCCTGATTTCCCGACCGATGTTTCAGATGCACCATTATCCTTATAAAGAAGCGCATATGTAGAGAATCTGTCTGAGCTGAAGAATACATCCGAACCGTCAGTATGTGTTGAAAGCCCCTTCAGTACTCCGTCATGAACTCTTACGACCTTGAAATCATAATCCCCTCCCAGATACTCATCCGGCAGGATCAGAGTGAAACCAATCGGATCTACTGTAGTCGTAATAGTGCCCAGCAGATTACTGCCATCGTATGCAGATATGGTAAGATCAAAGAAAGCCACGACATCATATCCTTTGGTATCCGCGTATACCTGAATTTTCCCTGCATCGCTTACGTTTGAAACGTTCTCTGTATATGCAAGCTTAAGTACCACATCTCTTCCGGCATCGTTCACAGCCTTGATGGATAAAGCGAGCGGATCGTCACTTTTAAGCAGGGTCGACGCAGAATTTAAAATAGAGTCTACACGTGCTCCAAGTATGTTATTTACTGTACTCTCATGATCGATATCATTGACATCGACCTTTACAGTTCCCGATACAACTGCCTGCGGTGTTGCTGTAGGTGAAGCAGTTGCCGGAGCTTTTGTCGGCACAGGTGACGGCGATGGTGAAGCTGGTGCCGGAACAGGCGTCTGATCCTTTGATGAATCAACGATCTGACCAGTCCTTCCTCCAAGGTATACTTTAGGATCTGTCTCACTTTGGAATACTGCATAGTATACTCTGTTGCCTGTCATTGTTTCAGTAATGGAGACATTCTTAGTCGGGAGAGTAAGTCCTGTACCGTCCCAGCCTGTGAACTTGTATCCTTCAAGTGAAGGATATGCTATACCAAAATTAGCTCCCTTTGAATAACGGGTTCTGGATTCTCTTCCTTTATTTGAAAGTGACTCCATATCAAATTGGGCGCCTACAGGAAGGTAGTATGTTATGGAATAATCACCAAGAGTCGGCTGAAGTCCTTTAACATCAGATGTGATCTTATTCTCAGCATTTCCGGAAAAGCCCTGACCTGCCGTATCAGCAGTGGCAGGAGTCTGTTGAGAATCCGGCTTCTGTACTGTACCAGGGTTCTTCTGATCTGCTGAAGTTCCGGATTCATCTGCAGCTGAAGGATCTGTTGAAGTCCCCGTCGACACTGTAGATCTGTCCTTTACTGTACCTGTTGTCTCAGAGCCTGCAGGCTGGGATGAGCTTTCAGAACCCTCAGCCGGGGTGGGATCAACAACGTGTGTCGTATTCTCAGCCGGATCGGTTTCAACAACCGGTATCGTATTGCCGGCCGGTCTAATCGCTGACCATGAGGCAATAAGCTTTATATTGCCAACTGTATCCTTAGGAATATTAAGATCTCTTTCAGGTTTATCTTCAGTTATCTTCAGTTCATCAGAATACCAGCCCGCAAAATAAGGTCTTTCGGAAACAGTACCATCCGCTTTTTCTGTCTTGTTCTGAAGGTCATATATATGCACCGGTTCCTTATCTACCGAATATGTTCCAGGATTTCGTGTATCATTTGGTTCACCGAGCGTATTATATTCTATCTTATATTCATCTGCCTCAAATGAAGGATAGAATGTTACCTTATGTGCAGCTCCGGCCAGCGTTTCAAGCTCGGACTCACTGATCTCAGTATATGTTTTTCCGCTTCCATCCTTATTTAAAGAGAAGCCAAGGCAGGTGTATCCGGACTTCTGATACTGGCTGACATCATCAAGAGTTATTTTCTTATCTTCGCCTGAATTTGTACTGGCATTAGCAATAAATGCTTCCTTAGCACCTTTTAACTTTGTGCCTGCACCAGGATCAAAAGCTATTAAGTATCCCTGTATAAAAGTCCCGTGACTTTCAGATGCAAGCGCGCTTCCATCTGGTGAGACAGAGCTTCCATACTCAGAATAAATGTTTTTTACAGAAGAACTCTCAATGACAAGAGTTACATCTGCGCCTCCTGTTACTGAAAGGCTGTCAAAATCTGCATTCCTAAGAATTATGGTATGTTTGCCTCCCTTTACTGTAATTGAGGCATGAGTCGCACCGGTAACTACATATGTTGCAGTGTCACTGCTTTTGATCTCAAGATTTCCTTTCTCAGAAAGATCAAATGTAGTCTCATCCGCAAATACTCCGCCCGGTATGCCAAATACCAGGACAGCAACTGCCAGGAGAAGAACCGGCAAAGTCCAAATAAGTTTTGATTTCATATGTTCAAACCTCCTTGTCCATATGAAAATTACATAGATCCTTATATATTATACATGGTTTCAATAAAAATAGAGAATTATTTTAAGTAAATTATGCAAATTTTTTGAGCTTACTATAATGTATGGGATATGGTATCTTATAAACAATATGCTGATATCAGCTTATGATCTGCAGCGAAAGACCCGCACGCTTTTCGTGTGGGTTGTAAGTATTACACAGACCAAACGATATGATCGGCCAAAAAAAATGAAAGGATAAGAATTACATGCGTCTTGATAAATATCTTTCGGATATGGGTGAGGGTACAAGGAGCCAGCTTAAAAAAATGATAAAAGATGGCCGGGTCACAGTTGATGGAATAACAGAAAAAGACCCGGGCGCGCATGTGTCCGCTGATTCCGTTATATTCATTGGTGACAGGAAGATCGCTTATGAAGATAATGTATATCTTATGATGAATAAGCCTGCAGGCGTCCTTTCAGCTGCCAGAGATCCAAGGCAGGAGACCGTCCTGGACCTTATCGAAGAGCCGAAGCGTAAGGACCTTTTCCCCGCAGGCCGTCTGGATATCGACACTACTGGTCTCCTTCTCATTACAAATGATGGAAAGCTTGCTCATTACCTGCTCTCGCCGGCCCACCATGTTGATAAGTCCTATAAGGCATTGATTGAAGGAAAAGTTACAGAAGATGACGTGTCAGCCTTTGCAAAAGGCTTTAAATACGATGAAGACCTGGTATCAATGCCGGCAGAGCTGGAGATCCTGGAATACAGCAGCGATATGGCAGCAGGAAATTCAGAATCTCAACAGAGAAGCAAAAATTCAGACGATGTAAATGGTTCATACGATGAAGATGAAAAGGCAGCAGATACAGAAGCTTACGGTCAGTTATTTACGACCGTACTCGTGACTATACGCGAGGGCAAGTTTCATCAGATAAAAAAGATGTTCCATGCACGCGGCAAGGAAGTACTGAAGCTTCAGAGAGTATCTTTTGGGACTTTGAAGCTGGATGATAAGCTCAAAGAAGGAGAATACCGCAGGCTCACCAGTGAGGAAATCAAAGAGCTTATGGTACTGATTAAAAAAATGTCATATTCAGATAGAGCTTGAATTCATTTTCTTTTTTTGCTGCAAATAAAGGATTTTGCATATTTTAGGATGGTGTAAAATAAGAATTATGCATATTTTAGGATAGTGTAAAATAAGAATTATGCATATTTTAGGATAGTGTAAGATGAAAAATTATCTTTTTTGCTTCATCGAGTGCCAATCCAGCCATTTTGAAATCCTCCTGCAATATTATCATCTGGTTCAGAGTCTGCAGCTTATTTTGTTTTCAGCCTACTAAAAAAGCCCTCCAATCTATAAATGGAGGGCTGTAAAGCATATATTATTCAGATTATTACTTACTTTGTAACTTTTGGTGTTGCTATATTCCAGTTGTTTGCTACAGGTGCGAGAAGCACTCTGCCAGTGCCTCTGTAGACATTTACCAGACCTTCGCCGGATGCAGCTGAGCCAACCAAAGTAGCTGTAGTCCTTTCAACTGTGAATTCCAGCGTACTGGACCATGCAATAGCCATATTTCCATCAATACGAAGAACATCTTTATCAAGATTGACCTCTATCAGCTCTTCTCTTGGCACCGGGCTCTCAAGAACTGCAATACCGCTGCCGCTCATGGCTGTATTGAAAAGGCCTTCATTGCCGAGTACTGCTGATGAAAAGGTCTTTCTGGCTGTAACAGACATATTTACGCTATCATCGCAGGCGAGAAACATACCATCCTCAACCACAAGCCTGCCTTCCCAATCAAGGACATCCTCAAGAATAATGTACTTGTAAGTAGGCTCGAGTACAAGCAGACCATTGCCTATATAACGCGGCTTTATAGTCGACTCACCTGTGACCTTGCTTCCAATGAACTTCTTCATGAGATCTCCGGCGCCCTTGATATTGGTAGCAGCGTGTAGCTGTCCTATCATGAGCTGCATAGCTCCGGACTGAACTATTGCGCCATGGTCTTCATCAAGTTCTGCAACCACCTGCCTCTTACGAATATTCATCTGTGCAGAAAAGTAAGCTGTCTCTGCATCCTCTGGAGTTACTGACATATCCTTATCATACTCGATAACAGAGAAACGGCCCTTTTTATCAATAACCTTACGTGCTTCAGTTGTACCTAAAAGATTTGTTGTTATCATTTATGCTCTCCCCTTATAAAAAATAAGAAATTCAACATCTATAAATATTATATTACTTCTTCTGACAATATACTTTTTAATCTTTCAAATGATCAATTGCGTATTGAGCCTGCTTAGGAGTGAATTTTTCACCATATTCTGAAATAAGCTGGTCATATATGGCTTTCTTAGACATAGCCATTTCACTCTGGTAAGATTCCGCCTTCTTTAAAGCGTTCTTTTTATAATTAACCTTTAAATGCTTAATAGCATATTTAGCTGCTTTCTTAGAAAAGCCCTCACCATAGTCAGAAGTAAGCTGATCATAGATTGCTGCCTTGGACATATACATCATTTCACTATATGTCTCTGCTTTAATAAGTGCATTCTGATACTCAATTGGTACCTCTTTCTCTTGCTTTTCCTCAGCTTCAGACTCATCTTCTTCACTTTTTGCTCCATCTTCTGATGAGGATGCTTCTGAACTGCTATCTGACTCTGAAGATACATCTTCTGAATCTTCAGATGCAGCAGACATATCAGATGATGTAGATACATCAGAACTTGTCGAGGATGAAGTACTTTCCTGAACACTTGATGACGAGCTTGTTGAGGAGGTCTTCTTATCTGAATCGGATTTTCCTCCAATTGGGATAATAGCTATTATTACAACAACTACAATTGCCCAGAACCACCATTTCTTATAAAATGGTCTTTTGATCTTTCCGCCGCAGCGAGGGCACTTCCTGCTATTTGCGGGTATCTGCTGACCGCAATGTGTACAGGTAATTAACTTAGGTTCCTTTGGTTCTTTAGCCATAATACTGGTCCTCCTCTTAATCAAATGATTATGCAAAGTCACAATAAAAGCGTGGTCGATTACAACCAAAATATGAACTTTGTATAATATTCCAGGTTATCATTCAAAATTGCTTTTTTGGTAATGGGCATGATATGAAATATTCTGCCCATGATTGACCATGTTCAACATGGATATCTGATATTTAATCTATTCATAAGGCATCCCCTCCTTTTAAAAATAATGTTACGACAGTGAATAGGTAATAAATTACCAAATAGCCTCATAAAATAAAAATATGGCAAAAATTTCCCTGTTGAGTGTCTTTGCCAGCAGCAGGCAGTTGTGCTATACTTTAGCCTCGGAATGAAATATTATTTTCAGATACGGATCTTATGTTTACAAAGAAAGGACTTTAGGAATATGAGCATGAATATGGAGTTCATCAGGAAACTGCCAACACCTGATGAGATCAAGAAAGAATATCCATTAAGTGACAATGTAAAGAAAATTAAGGCTGAACGCGATAAGGAAATTGCTGATATCTTCACAGGCAAAGATAATCGTTTCATACTTATCATCGGTCCATGCTCCGCAGATAATGAGGATGCAGTACTTGAATATATGGGAAGGCTTAAGAAGGTACAGGATAAGGTAGCTGATAAGATCCTCTTCATCCCGAGAGTATATACAAATAAGCCAAGGACTATCGGCATAGGGTACAAGGGCATGCTTCACCAGCCGGACCCTGAGGGGGCCGAGAACATGCTTGCCGGCATCAATGCCATCAGAGAGATGCATACAAAAGTAGTAGAAGAGACAGGTTTTACATGTGCTGAGGAAATGCTCTACCCGGATAACCATCAGTATCTGTCAGACCTTCTCACCTACGTTGCCATAGGAGCAAGATCGGTCGAGGATCAGGAGCACAGGCTGGTATCAAGCGGCCTTTCCATACCTGTCGGCATGAAGAATCCTACAAGCGGCGACATCACTGTCATGATCAACTCAATAATAGCTGCCCAGCACAGCCAGAGATTTGAATACAGGGGCTGGGAAGTGCAGACAAAGGGCAATCCTCTTACCCATGCGATCCTCCGGGGCTCAGTTGATAAGTTCGGTCGTTCGCATCCTAATTACCACTATGAAGATCTTATGACAGTTTATGAGAAATATTCTGAGAAGGATCTTGAGAACCCTGCAGTAATAATCGATACCAACCATGCCAACTCAGGGAAGAAATTCATGGAGCAGATAAGAATCGCAGAGGATGTGATCCACAGTATCCATAAGTCAAAAGAGATCGCTAGCCTTGTTAAAGGTCTCATGATAGAAAGCTACTTAGAGGACGGCAATCAGAAGATAGGCGATGGAGTATTCGGAAAGTCTATCACAGACCCATGCTTAGGCTGGGACAAGACAGAGAGCCTTATACTTGAGCTGCACGATCTGCTGTAACTCAATTCGAAGCTTATTATCAGAAGCTTATTAATCATAAAATTTGAATAAATAATATCAATCTGAATAAAACGGATTCTATCAATATCAATCCAGGTAATTCGAATAATGAAATAAAAACCTGCCCGGTAAATAACCGGACAGGTTTTATTTTTCGATGAATATCAATAAATGATATTATTGAATTTTGTATTTTTTATAACTGGATTCCAGATGTATATCTGTTATTCTACAATTATTTTCTTAAGCAGCTCTTCTGCGCTATCGACCATGTTTTCTTCCCTGGCACCATTCTTTAAAAGGAATTCTTTTGTGCGGAAGCCCCAAAGTACGCTTATGCAGTCCATGCCTGAGTTATGCGCGGTCTGGAGGTCAACTTCTGAATCACCAATATAAACAGCATCTTTTTTATCGATATTCAAGGCCTTAAGTGATGAATAGACCATGTCAGGTGCAGGTTTGCGTCTGATGCCATTAGCCTCCTGCTCCCCTGCCGCAAATTCAAAAGCTCCTTTAAAGGTCTCCTGATTCAGCTTCTGAACTGCTGCGTCCGGTTTATTGGACACGACTGCCGTCTTTATACCTGCTTTTGCAAGTGAATCAAGCAGGTCCATGATGCCTGGATAAGGTCTTGTCTTTATATTGCAATGCTCAGCATAATATGGGCGGTAGATCTTAAGGGC
The DNA here is from genome assembly GCA_036343175.1 of Lachnospiraceae bacterium. Classification (GTDB taxonomy): domain Bacteria; phylum Bacillota; class Clostridia; order Lachnospirales; family Lachnospiraceae; genus JAEEJA01. Next base: position 13,941 of record JAZASR010000022.1, on the reverse strand, counting down.
TTTTTCGAGCTCAGACTTTCCGGCTTCAGAAAGCTCAAAAGCCTTCTCGCCAGAAGTTAAAGGTGCTCCAATTTCCTCGATCCGTTCGACCGGAAATCCGTCTGCCAGAGCAAATGCCCTGGTAAATGCAACTTTTATGCCGCTTCCAAAAAGAAGCCTGGTAACCTCCCGACCGGGTATAGTTTCTCTGCCCAGCTTTTCAAGGGTATAATTCATTGCATTTGTGAGGTCATCGAGGGTATCAAGGATAGTCCCGTCCATATCAAATATTGCTGCGTTATAACTCATTATGAAAGCACCATTCTTACTGCACCGTACATACCGGCGTCATTTCCAAGCTCTGCCATCTTGAATTTCTTGCCCTTAAGAGCATACATAACGTACTGCTCATACTTCTCCTGGATGACATCTGCTACGATCTGGCCATTCTTTGATACGCCGCCGCCGATAACAAAGGCTTCAGGATCAACGCAGGCCGCAACATGTGAAAGCCCGAGCCCTAAGTAGCTTGAGAATACCTCAACGATCTCCTTGGCAAGCTTATCGCCATTCTTATATGCCTTAAAAAGCTCAAGACCTGTAATAGGGTGGTCATACTGACGAAGCTCTGAAGGCTCGTCTGTTGACTCGAGCTTCTCCTTTGACATCCTTGTGATACCGGTTGCTGAAGCATACTGTTCAAGGCAGCCGCGCTTACCGCATCCGCAGACCCTTGTCTCATTTGGATTGACTGTAAGATGACCTATCTCGCCTGCTGCGCCATTAGATCCTGTAAGTATCTTGCCATTAACGATCTCGCCGCCGCCGAGACCTGTTCCGAGAGTGATCATAACGATGGAATTGAATCCTCTTCCGCCGCCCTTCCACTGCTCGCCGAGGGCTGCAACGTTGGCATCGTTGCCTACCTTTACATTATCAATACCGGTAAGCTCTTTAAGCTGTTTGGCTGCAGGAGTTACATCCCAGCCAAGGTTAGCGCACTTAAGCACGAGGCCATACTCTGTAACAGGACCCGGAACACCGATACCGATGCCGTCAACCTGATCCTTAGTAAATCCCTTTTCTTTTTCCTTTGCTGCTATTGCGTCTGCAATATCAGGAAGGATATGAGAGCCATTGTCCTCTTTCCTTGTCTTGATCTCCCATTTCTCGATCATCTCTCCTCTGTCTGAGAAGAGACCCATCTTTACCGTAGTACCGCCGAGGTCTACACCAAAAATATACCTGTCTGCCATTAATATTTCCTCCTTATATATAATATTAAAACTTTACTTTTACTTTCTTAGCCTTTGAAGCCTTGCCATAATAGAATTTACCGAAATAATCCTTAACAACCAGGCTCCGCATATCAAAAAAATCTATAAAATCTCATATATATAATATAATCGCACATACACAAGTCAATGTCAATTCATAAATAACTATGTAACAAATATAAAAATAAGCCGTCAAGCACAGAGCTTTCCGGCTCATTAATAAAAGCAGCATATCAGATATTTATTTGATTTTATCAACTACTGTCCTCTTCATGTGCCTGAAGAAGATGAATGTAAGTGAGGCCGAAATGACCTCTGCTATAGGGAATGACCACCAGAGCATATTGATGCCGCCTATGCGGCCAAGGATATAGGCTGCCGGAAGCAGCACCGCAAGCTGACGGCAGATGGAGACTGTCATTGAATAAATGCCGTTGCCAAGCGCCTGTAGGAAATTAATGGTAATGATAGAGAACCAGGCGATGAGGTAATGGATGCCGATAACTCTCAGGGCAGGAACACCTATCGTAATAAGTGAGCTGTCTCCTGTATCGAATATCATGAGGAGCTTGTCCGGAATGATCTCGAAACATAAGAAGCCTAAGAACAGCATTAAAAATCCATACAGCTCAGCAAGCTTTAAGGTCTTAAGCATCCTATTCTTCTTCCTTGCTCCGAAGTTATAAGCAACGATAGGCACCATAGCATTGGAGAGGCCGAAGGTCGGCATAAAGAAGAAGGACTGCAGCTTATAATATACTGTGAATACGGCAACCGCGTTCTGATTCAGGGAATGGATAACCGAGTTCATGCCAAAGTTCATGATAGAACCTATGCCCTGCATGATGATGGCAGGAAGGCCGACAGTATATATCCGTTTGATGATCCCTAAATCCGGTTTAAGGTACTTCCACCTGAAGTTGATATCCGGGTTCTTCTTAAGATTGAAATTAAGTCCTATGATAGTGGCCGCCATCTGGCCGAATACAGTAGCCACTGCTGCGCCGGCAACTCCCATTTCAGGGAAAGGCCCGATGCCGAATATCAGCATAGGATCCATGATACAGTTGATGACGGCACCTGTGACCTGGGGTATCATGGAAAGAAATGTTCGTCCGGTAGCCTGTAAGAGCCTCTCGAGCATTATCTCCATGTAGACCATGATCGAAAAACAGCATACTATGGTAAGATAGGTCGTACCATACTCAAGCTGCCTGCCAAATGCTCCCTGGCCTTTTATAAGAACATGCGATAGAAATATTCCTATAAAAAGCGATATCAGATAACTCATGAACATAAGGAAGATCGCGTTGGCCGCGGTCTTATCGACTACTTTCTGATTCTTTTCACCCAGGGCTCTTGAAAGTAAGGCATTGACACCGACTCCGGTTCCAACGGCAAGAGATATTATTATCATCTGAATGGGAAATGCAAAACCCAGGGCCGAGATAGCGTCTGTTCCGGCAGATACGAAGTTTCCTGCCGAGTCATAGACCTTTTCCGACGTGGTTATCCTGGACACGAACATGGTATCCACAACGTTATACAGGGCCTGAACAAGCATGGAAAGCATCATAGGCCATGCCATGCTGATCAGGAGCCTGTTCTCCGGCATGACCCCCATTTTATTTTCTTCTCTGCTCTGTCGTCCCAAAGAGTCATTACTTATATCTGCTCCATGTAATTCTCTTCCGGAAGGATCCGATCCGGATGCATTTTGTTCTGACTGGTTTTCTGATATCTGATCATTAATTAATTTGCTGCTCATAATCTTCTCTCATAAATATTGTTAATTGATACGACCGAATATTTTTTTAATAAATAGTCCCCCTTGTAGCCTCATACATGGCAATACTTGCAGCTATAGGCAGATTCAGGCTGTCAATAGCACGGCTTATGGGAATGATCACCGGCGTGCCGAGCTTTAAATATTCATCAGGAAGCCCCGTGGCCTCATTGCCAAATACAAGTGAGAACTTCCGGCCGCCCGCATTAGTGTCTGTACCGCTTTCGGATATTTCTTCATTCTGAAGATAAAGTCTTTTATCATGTATCTCAGGAAGTCTTATTTTCGCTTTCAGCATGAAGGGGAAGAAATCACGCCCGCTGCCATATATCCTGAAGTAATCGTCAAATGTATCAAAATACTGAACATTTGTTGAAAATAACGAACCCATAGAAGCACGCACCGCCTTAGGGTCGAATATATCGACCGCAGGACGTATTATGGCTATGTTATTCAGGTCGAAGCCTAATGCGCTGCGCATGATGGTACCGATATTCCCGGCATTGGAAGGATTTACAAGCACTATGTGAGACTGATCCGGGTCAAGAGTACAGGAGAACTTCTTAAATTCACCGATCACATAGCAGTTCTCTTTCTGTGAAAGGATATTAAAGGGCTTATCAGACTGGTCTATCGGGATATTATTATCCGCGCAGAGCTTTTCAAGCTTTTCATAAGTATCATTGTGCTTAAAGGTCGAATGTACATAAACATGTACTGCATCCTGCGGTCTGAACTTAAGGAGCTCAATGGTAAGCGTAATACCGAGTGAATAGGATACGTCCATGTCCTTCTTATACTTCTTAACGCTCATTCATCTTCATCTCTTTCAGTATCTCTATAGTGTCGAGGTCATTCTGGTTGACCTTTATATTGGACACATACTCCTGACCATCAGGAAGTGTGACTTTCATCTCTATAACGGAGCCGACCTGAAGGGCATTTGTCATGACCTGCTGTACGAATGGGTAAGCCTTCGGGTGGTCCTGATTGAACTTTACCAGTCTTGAACTTAATTTCATAGCATCCATTGGATTCATGGTTTTTCTCCTTTTATGATTAATTCGTTTTATTTTACCTTAATTGCCTTGATCCCTACTTAATTACCCTGATCTGTCCTCAATTGCCCTGACCTCTCTTAATTGTCCTGATCTGTCCTCAATTGCACTGATCTCTGCCTATTTAGCCAAAATCAGTGCAATATACTTCTTATCCAGGGTAAGCGTCAGGTTCCAGGGATCTATGATGAGCCCTGAAACGGCCGGCTCATCAAGAGCCATCTTCAATATCTTCTCTAAAGGAGAAGTGAACGCTGACATCACTGGATCTGAACCCTTAAGCTCCTCTTCAAAGCTCGTAAAGGCAATAAAATATTCATTGCCGTCGTTTCCTGTTATGGTCTTCATAGTGATCTGGCCGGCACCTTTAATGCCTGTGCCGACTATAAGCTCACTTCCGGCCTTTGCTGCACGGCGTACAGCCGAAAGAGCCGCAGCAAGAGCTTCAGGAGAAGGTTCTTTCTGAAGTATATCCAGAAAAAGCTCCAGCTTCTTCATATGCTCATCTGAAGACAGTGCTCTGTCCACCTTTGTATATTCATCTGAAGGCAGCGCTCTGTCAGCCTTTATATATTCATCTGAAGACAGTGCTCTGTCAGCCTTTGTATATTCATCTTTCTTATCTGCAGAAGCATAGATGTTCTTCCCGGTTTTCTGCTCATGAGATGATGTATATATATCTTCTCTTTCTGACATTTTCTTACCTCAGTAATTTTGGTATACCCGGTGTCATATGAACTGCCGCTGACCCTAAGGCCGCGGATTTACGCACCATGTTGAAAATTACATATCTTTATTAAGAGCATGCCTGATGCCCATAAAATATGGAATTATCAGGTCAAAAGTCCCGTACTCTCTATAAGCAGGCCCCAGAAAATCCCGAATCCCAGCAGGATCAGAGTAATTATCACATTCTCTTTATCGTGCCTGTTGGTTCTGAACAGTACGAGCAGGCCTACTCCGGCGCTTACAAGAAGTCCGGCCATCATCTGACCGGGATTTAAGAAGCCGTCAAGATATACCTGGGTGATCATAACTGAAGCCGCGCAGTTTGGTATCAGTCCGATAATGGCACATATTACTACACCTATTACAGGATTGTCTCCAGTGAACCTCCTTAATGTATCAGCTCCCATAAATTGTATAAGCAGGCCTAATACCAGGGATATGATAAATATAAACAGGGTTATGTGCAGTGTATGTATAAAGGCTGCATGGAATATGCCGCCCTCTTCCTCTTCTTCGCATCCGCAGTGCTCTTTTTCACAGAGATCGTGGATATGCCTGTCGCTGAAGTGCCTGTGAATGACTCTTAATGCCAGGTCAAGAGCTATACCTGACACTGCGCCTATCAATGCCTTTATGCCTATTATAGAGAGCATTTTCGATACCGGCAGGTGTTCTGATATAAACATAGGCAGCATCTCATCAGAAGTAGACAGAAAGACTGCTATCATGGTCCCTGCAGATATCACGCCTCCGGAAAAAAGGCTGGCCGCAACCGCTGAAAAACCGCACTGGGGTACGGCACCTACTAAAGCGCCGGCTGCAGGACTTAAAGGGCCGAGCTTTGCCACAAACTCGGCAGGCCTGTCACCAGCCTTTCTTTCAAGGTACTCCATGGCCAGATATGTCACGAAGAGGAAAGGAATAAGCTTCAGAGTATCAATACAGGTATCCTTAAGTACATCTGATATTATATCAGGCATGATATATCACCTTTTTTATCTAATTTCACAGATCTTTTAATCAAATTATTCGTCTCTTACCGTCAGTTCTCTCAGGCGTAATTGTATGAGTTTTTCTGACACATTATCTGGAACAGTCCAATTTTTATCTGTCTCGCCAGAAAAATATTCCTCGAGTAATTTTCTTCGTTCTGACATATCTAATGATTTTAATTTATTAAAATTAAGTGCGATTAATTTATCAATGGCTTTTTCTTCTTCTGGCTGTATGTAATTCTTTAATAATTCCATTTCAAATGAATTCACACCTAAAGATTCACCAACATCTATCAAAACAGATTTTATCCAAGATAATTCTGTTAATAATTCTTCTTCGAAATTTTCTTTAATTAAGCCTGCCATCTTCTACACCCCCCTTAAAGAAGAAATTCCAGGGCATATCTGATCCAAATAGCCGCTTGTCTTCCAATTACTTGAGTTAATTGATCTTGGACTGTTTGCCAAACCAAAGTATCATATTTTAACAATTTTTTTAACACTGGTTCAGCTTTGATAAAATTTTTTTCAACAATTTTAGCCGCATCATCATCTAGGTATTTAGCAGCAGTTTTAACTACATCATCAGAATGAAGCAATCCCCATTTTATTGCTTTTTTTACTACAGATGTGGCTGCATTTTTTTGATCAGCAATTTGTTCTTCATTTAAAGTATTACTTTTTAAACACTCTGTACTAATAGTGGTATATTCACTAGTAACATATGAAGTTGATGCTGCAAGACATGTGAATGATGAAGATAAAATTAATGAAACTGCCAGGGTGAGTCCAAAAAGACTTTTTTTCAAAGTAAAACCTCCATATAGTCAAAATAAAATATCACTAAGAACATTATATCCAAAAGCTTATCAATAAAGCCTGATTGCGTCAAGTGGTTTGTGTAAAGTCCCTGGCGGATATTAAAGCCTTAAGGAAGTCATATGTTCTCTTTGTTGATGATATGGACAGATGCTCATTTGATGTATGGATGTCAAAGATATCCGGTCCCATAGATATGGCGTCCATATCAGGGATCTTATCAGCGAGAAGACCGCACTCTACGCCGGCGTGAATGGCCTCTATCTTCAATTCCTTACCGAACATATCTTTATAGATCTTAGCCATGCTGTCCCTTAAGCTTGAGTTCTGCACCCACTCCCAGGCCGGATACTCAGCTGTCATATTAAGCACAGCAGAAAATCCATCAGCAACGGCTGAAATCTTCTCTACGAGTGCATCATATGCAGTACCTACCGAGCTTCTTACTGCAGATGAAATATTAAGTGAATACTCATCGGTTCCAAAAATGCCCCAGTTAAGAGATGTCTCTACAAGACCGGGAACATTTGAGCTCATCCTCTGGATCCCTGAAGGAAGCGAGGCTAAAAGCCCTGTGATCTTATTTGTGGAGTCTCTATCGAAACAGGAACCGCAGTCGATATTGTGGCTTAAAAGTGTAGCATTATCAACTTCAGAAGCTTCGATCTTTATGTCCTTATCGGTTACTGAATATTCATCAGCCAGGGCAGCATTAAGCTTTCCCGCAATATCAAATATCATATTTACATTATCAGCTGTAATGTAGATATATGCCTCTTTAGGAATGGCATTATCCTTTCCGCCGCCTGTGATGCCGATGATACGCATATCGTCTAAGTTTCTTAAACTGTTTAAAAGGCGTGATGTAATTTCAAATGCGCTGGCACGTCCCTTATCTATCTCTGCCCCGGAGTGTCCGCCTGTGAGTCCGTTTATATGTACTTCCACAGCTTTGCCATCGAACTCTACCCTGTTCAATGGAAGAGTAATATTTGCCCTGCCGCCGCCTGCACAGCCTGCAAGTACCGTACCCTCGACTTCAGAATCAAGATTGATGAGCTTGTGACCGTGGATCGGTGAACAGTCAATGCCGTGGGCACCTTCCATCCCTACTTCCTCAGACACAGTGCATATGAACTGAAGTTCAGGCGCCTCAAGATCTTTATCATCGAGAAAAGCAAGCGCAAGAGCAACTCCAATACCGTCATCGCCGCCAAGGCTTGTTCCCTTTGCGCTGATATAATCGCCATTGACTAATAGATCAAGACCTTCCTTCTCCATATCCTTAGTGCAGCCAGGATCCTTCTCACATACCATATCCATATGGCCCTGGAATATCAAAGGATCTTTATCCTCATATCCCTTTGAAGCAGGCTTTGTGATGATGACGTTGTACAGGTCGTCCTGAACCACATCGAGTCCGCGGTCTTTAGCAAACTTTACAAGATAATCGCTTACTTCCTTCTCATGATATGAAGGTCTTGGTATCCTTGTAAGATCCTCAAAAAACTTAAATACATTCTCAGGCTCTATACCGGCCAATACTCCTTTTTCCATTGTTCATAACCTCTTTTGCATTATATTTTTTATAATTATACTGTAATCATATTATTACAGTGAACTACCCATTGTCTATTATCGGAAATGGTATGCTTCCGTTACCTTTCTGTCATAAAAGTAGCACTTCCTGCCATGATACTTACTGAAGAACTTCTTAGTAAATCTTGCCCTGTCAAGTGCCTCATAAGCCTTTACATTTGGGTCGTCACAGAAGAATACTCCCGCAAGCGTGCCATTAGTAAGATCTTCTGATGCTTTCTTTACATTAGCTGACACCTCTTCCATAGCTTCTGAAATATCCCTGCTGGTCTTTGTCGTGATCACAATGAAATTGTCATCGGTATATCTGACTATAAGTTCATCCTTAAAAAACTCTCTTAGGATATCAGCTGTCTTTATAAGGAGCTTATCTCCTTCTTCATAGCCTTTTTCTGCATTAAAGACATGCATTGACGCAATACCTGCAAATATGAGAGCCGGAGTCTTTCCATCAAGAATTTTTTCCTTAATATAACTGTCTGCATGAGTTTCAAAATATATCAGGCTTGGAAGACCGGTGAGAGAGTCTCTGTAAATGTCCTCTGAGCGTCCGGTGTTCTCCATGGACTGCTTATTCTCATACATCATGTCATCAGCGGTCTGCTTTGCCCTGGTCCATTCAGTGCGGTCAGAAGTCAGATGAGCAAAACCTGCTGCGATCTTTGGCTCGTTATGAAGCTTCTTTCTGTCATACTTTGCAGATATAGTTGATCTTAATACTCTTAAAAAGCGCTCAGCCTCTTCATCTCCATTGGTGCATATTACAGCCATAAACTCATCACCGCCATATCTGCAGGCGGCCCCGTCATTGCTGAACTCACGTATGGCATCGCGCAGGGAGTATCCAATGGTCTTTATAGCCTCGTCGCCCTCTTTATGCCCATATATGTCATTCATAGACTTAAGACCATTCATATCTATCATATACATGTAATAACGTTCAAGCTTTTTGCGGGCTGACTTTATGATCATGAAGTTATCAATGGCACTTCGGTTAGGAAGCCCTGTAAGAGCATCCTTGTACATCCTGTCTGTCGTAAAAGTTATGTAGATATATATCATGCCCGTTGTCGCAGCATAACAGAAAAGAGGAACCTTAATGAGAAATATCTCAATACATCCAAGTACAAGCATAAGGACAGGATATACTGCCAATATGAGGTAAAGCCTCAATTCCTCATCATATCTTTTTTCAGCAAGCTTGTGAACAGAACAGGCAGACGCACCGAAACAGTAAAGAGCAGGCGCAGCAATAAATAAAGCATTGAAAAGATCAGTTACCTCTCCTTCCTTCGTCACTGCCATATCGATATCGACAAAGCACACAATAACAGTAAATGCTGATAGTATGATAATAGGCAGAGTCGAAATTATACGTCCTTTATAAGAATTGATAACAGCCGGGTAGCCTTCTCTCATAAGTATATATACAAAGAGAGATGCACTCATTACATTAAGCAGGAGACTTAATATAAGGTTGATAAAAGCAAGGTATATATTCTTATCTGCCATATCTGTCGTATAGACTCTTGCCCACACGGAATCCAGTGTAAAGTAAAAAACCAGGGAAAAAAGAGCGGTATTGAACCACCTGCTCAGGGCAGATCTGGAGCCAACGAAGCGGTCAGCATAGTAGACCAGCACCAGTATGATCGCACAGAACATCTCTGCTATCATATAGTTCAAAGCGAAATCAGCTACCATAGATCTGTCCTTTCTAAGATCTATGTCTGCATGCATCACAGATAGATCTTTGTTTTAAGTCACAGACAAGGATTTATTTCCCTGTCATCTGCAAAATACGGAATATTTTACACACAATTCTATATAATAGCACAAATACCAGATTTTGACAAAAAAACTCTCCCTGACGTAAAAAACGCCCATGGGAGAGCCTGATCATAAATTATCTGATCTGTCTATAATTATTAGGATGAATCCTCTTAAAAACCGTTATACCCATAAGTATCTTATATAATAGTTCTTTTAAAATTTCAATTTTTTAAAAATATCTCAATTTCTCATTGCCGGTCTTAACAGTAGAATAATAATTTACATCTTGATCTATTTTATTTTTTCAGGTTCTCAGCCGTTAAGGGATTTTCTTTGACTCTGTCTGCCTGATCAGGGAATATCGCAAATCCTGCAGACATGGTATATGAATATTCGTTTCCGCTGATATTCACAAAATGGGTACTGTTGAAAAACTCCATGAACTCTTCGGGTATACCTGCTGCAGGCTTCCATATCAGAATATAGAACTTACCCTTGCTGACCCTTGCAACCAGACCATAATCAAGGACAGCATTTTTTAATGCATTTGCAGCATCCTTCAGAAGGCTTCTGCTGAATGCTTTGCCGTTGGCATCTTTAAAGACCTTGAAAGCATCCTCAGGTTATTTTCAAGAGTCTCCTCATTATCATTCATCTTCTCCATAGACTCAAGGGCTGCATTTGAAGTCTCATCGATATTTTTATAGTGAGAATAAAGGGCATCGCCTTCCATAAAGTAGACAGATACCGGCGTGCCGTCGCAAAGCTCATGAGCTGCCTTAAGAGCCGCACTTATATTATTTCTTATACTGTTTAATTCATTAGGACCTGAGACCCTTACCACAGCTTTAAAGCTTCCGCCGGAAATATGGGCTATCTGCGATTTTGCAGGAACACCCGAGATTATCTTCTGACCAATAAGTTTCAGAAGTTTAATATATGCTTCCCTTCCATAGCTTTCCCTGAAACTTCTGATATCAAGTATCTGAATGGAAATAAATGCGAAGTCATGACCCGTCTTCATATAATCATTCTCTGCGTTTACCAGGGCTCTGAACATGCCATTTGAATTTAAGAAACCAGTCTCACGGTCTATTACTTCCCCACTCTCATACCTCGAAAGAAGACTCCCGGCATTCGTGATATCCAGGAAACAGACTACAAGGCCTGTTATTTTTCCCTTTTCGATAATCGGAGCCTTGGAGACGAGGAGCTTGCGTACTTCCCCCTGAACTATGCATTCACCGACAGAATCGGTTATCTTTGTTCCATCTCTAAGGACCTTCTCTTCATCCTTCTTAAAGGGTTCAGGATATGGATGCCAGTCCATCTCCTCATCAGTATGTCCGATTAGGTCATGAGGAGTGATATTATAATAATTGAAGAAGGCAGGATTGGCACCTATAAATCTCCTGTTTTTATCCTTCCAGAATATTCCGAGTCTTTCATTAAGGACAAGGGAATTCCACAATACAGTCTCATCCGGAAGAGACTCACTTTCCTTATGATACTGAATATTTGCAGGTATATCATCAAGTTCAGCCGCCTTTTTAAGTCTTTCCTCAGTCCAACCCACCGTATTCCTGGCAACACCGATCAGATACTTTCTGATGCCTGCTGAAATCTCAGATTTGATTACTATCCGTTTCCATTTATAATCTCCATCAAAATTTTTAACATGGAAGAAAGCATTAAGTATGCCGCCTGTGCCATTCAGACGCTCCTCAATAGTATTCAGATCCATGAAATTCTCAAATTCTTCCTTATCTGCAGGATGGATGAAGCCATCTTTAAATTTCGTGATAAATTCAGCTGCCTTCATATCGTCAATGCCGGTAACTTTATCACGACGCCCATATATCTGAACATATCTGTCTGTGTCCGGATAGATCATGCCTACAAGGTCAAAGAGTGAATAAAGGTCATGAACGGTCCTGATCTTGATCGCTGATGAACTGTTATATGGAACTATATCATGAATCTGAAGATAATATGCCTTCTGTCCAAGGTATTCCATTATAAAGTCAGCAGAAAGTCTGCCGGTAATAGTTGGGAGCACAAAATCATACTCTGCCTGTTCACGTGTACTGTAAGCCTGTGAAGTTACTTTTTTTACAGCCTCATATATCTCACCTTCCCAAAGATCGCTGTATACTCTGATATTGTCAAATGAATCCCTGTATTCGGACTCAAGGAACCTTTTGAAAGGTGCATTCACATACAGAAATTCCTTCGATCCGCTGTCAAGCTTTATAATAGCTGACGGCAGTACATGGGTCTGATCTGATAGACCAAGAGGATCCACAGAATCAAGGACATTCACATTTGAAAGATGTCTTAAAAATACTATTTCTTTCCTGGCTGCAAGCCCTAAGGAGCTGATAGATTCTTTTTTTAACAGGTCCGATATACTGTCCGGCTTTGAAAAATAGTAACCTTGAGCGAGCGAGCACCCTATTTCTTTAAGGAACTCGTAATTATCCTTAGTCTCAACTCCTTCTGAAAGTGTCATCATGCCAAGCTTCTTGCAGAGGTTGACGATACTTTTCATAAGAACAGGTGTCTTCTCGGTCTGGTGTCTCAAGAACATCATGTCGATCTTTACGAGGTCAAAGTCAAAATTCTGAATAGTATTGAGCGATGAAAATCCGCTGCCAAAATCATCAAGCCAAACCCTGTAGCCATCCTTATGAAAACGCTCTATATGGCGCCTTATGATATCCTCATTTGCAATAAGGGCTGTTTCTGTTATTTCAATATAAATGTAATCGCGGGGGATCCTGAACTTATCAAGGATCTCATTGATCTGCTCATGAAGGTCAGTTATCGCAAGATCCTGCCTTGAAATATTTACTGATACACTGCATACTTCAAAGCCATCATCCATCGCCTTTCTGAGCATTAAGCATACTTCTTTTATTACGAAAAGATCTACCTTATAGAGCAGCTTATAGCTCTCAAGTATATCAATGAACTGACCGGGGTTTAAAAATCCATATACAGGGTCGACCCAGCGTGAAAGCGCTTCCATAGAGTATACCCTGCCGTTCATAGTATTCACTACAGGCTGAAAATAGACCTTAAGCCATTTATTTTTCATGGCATCATGAACCTTTTTTACGACCTTTTCAGCATTCTTATCTTTTACAAACAGAAACTGTAATGCTATATAATTGGATGCCATGCCAAGAAGGGACATAGCGGGCAGGAAATAGCTGTTTTCGATATTTGACGCATTTACAAACCCTAAATATCTTCCCTGTATATATAGCGGTACTATAACTGTATTCCTGATCCCATCATCTGCAAGAATATCGCCGATCCTGGAATGACTTTTCTTAAAGGCATCCATGTCATATATATAATAACCGCTTCCTTCATGAAATGCGGTTGTCCAATCGGTCAGGTCAACAGCCGGTATATCGTGAAGATTCTCTGTATCAGAGCTTAATTCACGGTCATCTGTAGAAAAGGTGCAGTCATAATTGCCCCTCATATTTAGTTCAAATGTCATAACGACCTCTGCGGAAAAAACAGAACAGAGCTTTTGCAGAAATTGATCAATATTACCGGCAGGGTCTGATTCTGAACCCAGTTTTTTCATGCTCTGATCTATTTTCCTGAAACAGTCAATGTAGATACCCTTCTTCCTGTTAGTCAATGAATCCGGGGCACTGTCATCTACACTGAATACTCCATACTTATCCATGTTCTTAACCTCGCATATGGCTTTTTTTCATTCTTATATACAGGGTCATGATAGCATTGACTTTTAAATTAAAGATCTCAAACTTCGCACATTAAAATGTGCCTATGTACCTTGAAAATTCAATAATAACTGGCATAAAAATAGCATGAAACCAATGGTTTTGGTATAATTGAGTTGCAAAAAAACAATTACAAACCGGAGGCTCATGCTATGAATA
>JAZASR010000021.1:0-38706 GCA_036343175.1 Lachnospiraceae bacterium | reverse complement strand
GCTAACCTATACACACATATTCTGTATCAAAGCTGCAATTGTGTATAGGTTTAAGATTATACTGGCTAACCTATACACGCATATTCTGTATCAGAGTTGCAATTGTGTATAGGTTTATGGTTATATCGGCTAACCTATACACACATATTCTGTATCAGAGTTGCAATTGTGTATAGGTTAGAAAGTATTATGCAAAATCTATACACATTACCTCCACAGCATTATCTGATACTGTGTATAGGTTAATCAACATAGCTGATAACGTATACACAAAACTAAGAAAATCTAACTTTTTCCATAATATTTTTGTATAATATTCTGTATTATAATTACGGCGTAAGATTTACGTGCTTGTCTCTGAAGGCATTCAGTAATTCAATGGATTGATCGCCATGATAAACGATATATTCAAAGGATCTGATTGCCATGATAAACGATATATTCAAAGGATTTGATCGCCATGATGAATGATATATATAAAAACTGCGCTCTCTGTCCCCGTAACTGCTGCATTGACCGGGTGGAGGGTAAAAGAGGTTTCTGCGGGGAGACCCATGAAATAAGGGCCGCAAGGGCAGCGCTTCACTATTGGGAAGAGCCATGCATATCCGGCCGGAAAGGCTCCGGCGCTATCTTCTTCACAGGCTGCACCATGCGTTGCATATTCTGCCAGAATCATAATATAGCGGATGGTTCGGTTGGCCGCAAAATAAGCATTGAAAGACTTATTGAAATTTTCTTTGAATTAAAGGAAAAAGGTGCTAATAACATCAATCTTGTCACAGCAGATATGTTTATTCCATCAATTGCCGAAGCAATAAAAAGAGCCAGGGATCAGGGCTTTGATCTGCCATTCCTGCTTAATACCAGTTCATATATTAACGTCGATACTTTAAAGATGCTGGACGGACTGATAGATATATATCTGCCGGACTTTAAATATATGTCGGAGAAAAGAGCTATGAAGTACAGTTCAGCCCCAGACTATCCGGGAAAGGCAAAACTCGCGATCGCTGAGATGTACCGGCAGCTGAGTAAATCTGAGAAAACAAAATCAGTTTCCATTGGCACTGAAGGAATATGCTATTCTGAAAACAATGGCTTTTCTGACAGCAATATTAATTATTATTCGGAAAACTTTGGCCTTTCTGACAGCAATATTAGTTATTATCCAAAAAACATTTATTTTTCTGATAAAAGGATGGATCATGATCAGGATAATAACAGAAGAAATATGATATGCCGCTTCACAGATCACGGCATCATGACGCGGGGTATGATCGTCCGCCATTTAGTTATGCCAGGCGGCACGCTGGAATCAAAGCTGATAATAAAGTATCTCTATGAAACGTATGGAGACAGTATATTTTTAAGCATCATGAAC
This sequence comes from Lachnospiraceae bacterium, assembly GCA_036343175.1. Taxonomy (GTDB): domain Bacteria; phylum Bacillota; class Clostridia; order Lachnospirales; family Lachnospiraceae; genus JAEEJA01. The sequence goes on along the minus strand of JAZASR010000021.1, from coordinate 37,322 downwards.
CAGTACACACCAATACAAAAGCAACTGGAAAAATACCCAGAACTGAACCGCAGGGTCACAGCGCGCGAATATGATGAAGTAATAAATTACGCACTGGATCTGGGAGTAAAGAATGCTTATATGCAGGAGGGAGGAGCAATCTCACAGAGCTTCATCCCTGCATTCGATTATGAAGGGCTGTAAAAGTATACTTTTTCGATTTACCATATTTTCTTTAACTCAGAAATTGCCTGCTGCGTTAGCGACGTGCGTTTTTACTTGTCGTCCTTATCCTTCATTTCTATCAGATCCTCATGCTTACCGGTAAGGAGATGCCTCTTCTCGAGGAATTCATCGCCGCGCTTATAGAAGTCATCACGCTTTGCGCGATACCGCTTCATGAACCATGAATTTTCGAACTTCTGATACCACTCCGACTTCTCCATGTCCTTATAAACTTTAGTGTTGTGAAGCCATTTTTTGAACTTCGGAGATGCCTCACTGAAGAAAAGCAGTGAAGCCACCAGAAACGGGACCTGCGGTATGACCGGCAGGGCAAGCCCTATGAGGCCCAGTATGCCAAATACGATTCCGGCTATTATAAAAAGCACTTTTCTAAACATATAACTGCACCTCCTTTAAAAATATCATATCATAGTTATCAATATCTGTTTATCAGACATGCCATATTTCACAAAAGTTTCACATAGATATGGTTTTCTCCTGCTTTGATTTATGGGTTCCGTTTAAACAAAAGTTTCACATAGATATGGTTTTCTCCTGCTTTGATCTATGGACTGCCGTTTACACAAAATATTTTACACTATCGCTTTATTTGCATTTCAGCCCGGTTCAGGATAATATTCAAATGCAAAACATATTATATTTTCTGATAAAATACAGGACAAATATTCTTATCATTATTGACAAGATAACACTGCAATGTCTTTACGTATCAACAGGAGATCTTTACGTATCAACAGGAGGTCTTTACGTATCAACAGGAGGTCTTTATTACTATGACAGAAGATAACAAAAAATACAGAAACAGCAATATATGCAGAAGCTCTCTTCTGCTGTATGCGGTCACAGACCGCAGATGGCTCAATGGCAAAAGCCTTAAGAATGCCGTAAAAGAAGCTCTTGACGGAGGTGTTACCTGCATACAGCTAAGAGAGAAGGATAAAAATGCTCTTACCGGCTGTGGATCTGACGAATTACTTGAAGAGGCCAGGGAAATAAAAGCCGTCTGCGCTGATTATAATGTGCCTTTCATTATCGATGATGATGTGGAACTCTGCAAAAATATAGACGCTGATGGTGTTCACCTTGGCCAGTCTGATATGGACCCTGTTAGGGCACGTAAGATCCTGGGACCGGGGAAAATAATAGGTGTATCAGCCCATAACCCGCAGGAGGCTTTAATAGCAGAAGCTAAGGGTGCTGACTACCTGGGCTGCGGAGCAGCTTTCGCAACGGATTCCAAGAATAATGCAAAAAATATTTCTCATGAAACTCTTAAAAGAATAACAGAAACAGTGCATATTCCTGTCATAGCCATAGGCGGCATCAATGCGGATAATATAAGTAAGCTAAAAAGCACAGGAATTGCCGGAGTTGCTGTTATCAGTGCGATATTTGCAGCAAATGACATAAAAAAAGCAGCCAGTCAGCTGCTAAAAGAATCTGAAAGGTATTTTCATTAATTTACCCGGGTCCTTAAGGAAGCTATGCGTCGGTCGTGGGAGGCAATACGCCTTACTATAAATTAACCCGGGTACATAAGGGAGCTTTGATCTCCGACCTTCAAAGCCTTTTGACGCAGGTAAAGTCTAATTGACATCAAATGTGACCTTCTGTCTGGCGACCACAATAGAATTGCCGGGCTTCTGCTTGGCAAGCTTCTTCGTCTTTGCAATGATCTCCGAGAATTCATCAGTATTTGCCGGGTGTATGTATGCAGTTGACAGAACAGCTATTGAAAGCGTTATGATCGGGAACTTCTTTACTATGCCCGACCTGTCGTGGGAAACTATATAGCCGCGCTCACGGTCTGCTTCTGAGTAGCATGGCAGTATCATCTGTCTGAATGTATTGCAAAGCTTCCTGCATTCATCTACTATATCTCTCTGCTCTGTTATTACGACAAAATCATCACCGCCTATATGTCCTAAGAATGTGCCTTTCTGAAAGCACACCTTCATAGACGCTGCCGCGGACATGATGATCTGGTCTCCCAGTGTAAATCCATATGCGTCATTATAGGCTTTGAAATTGTCAAGGTCCATGTAGGCTATGGTCCAGCCGTTTCCTGCATTGAACATTTCCAGAATCTTCTTAGTGATGGCACGGTTGCCCGGAAGCAATGTCAGAGGATTCATATCTGATGCTGATTCTACCTTGACCTTGACTAAGGCAAGCAGGAGATCCCTGATCGTGATCTCCCCTATATAAATATCATCCTTTGTTACGGCGATCGCGTCATATACGTGATTTGCCGGCCTGTCCATAGCCTTTTGCGCAATGTCCACGACCGATGTGGAGTAATCCACAGATATGAAGTGGCTGCTCATGATCTCTTCTGCACACATACGCGAAGTCAGTTCATATCCATAGAGACCGCCGAACTTTGAAGCCAGATGGGCACGGGTAATGATGCCGCACGGTACACCCTTGCTGTCAAGGACATAGAATTCATTGATCTCCTCATTGTCATGAGCCTTATTATAAAGATTCAGCGCTTTTTCCTTTACAAAGACCGGGTTGCCCGGCATCTTTATCTGAGATACAAGATTGTTTTCAAAATTCATGGAAAACTCCTTTTTACTTCTTCATATTTACATCTTCAAGGGCTTTCATCTACAGGAATGTTAAGATCCCGGCAAACTCATGCTGCTCTTAATATGCTGATAAATATTTCAATTAACTATTAACATATAAAAGATACAGGAAGAATGTAAAAATGGATAAATAAAGAATTTAAACCTTTGTAAAAGCCTTGCCTTTCCATATGTTTTTTATAAGTTTTTTCGATGAAGCATTCTTTCTCTTCTTTGCACTTGAGATGAATGGTTTCTTGGCGAGGACTTCGTAAGTAAGATCAGAGGTATATCTTCTCAGATTCACAAAACTTATGATGAGGAATAAGAAACACCCGGCAAGAAAGCCGGTTCCGTAGTAATCAGGACTTCCATAGCTGATATTTGCCCATGTAAAGCCGGTAGAAGAAACAGCAAACACTATGATATCGATCATGCCGCTTTTATAATCAGCAAAATACATGGAATACAGCATGAGCATATTTCCTGTCGCATAGAGGCCGTAACCTAAGGACAGCATGATGAAGTATACCTGCATCTGCATGGACGCGCCGGGCTGGGCGCCCTGAAAGAGTATGAGTCCGACAGACATCATGGCAGCCGACATGAGAAGCTGCAAAACACCGCCATGTACGGCATCAGTCCACATGATCTCGATCATTTCTTGATGGGACGTCTGAACCTCACTTATAGTTCCCTTATAGTTCAATGCCGAGAAATATGCATCGTATTTATCATAGAAGTCCGTTTCAGCTTTCGTTGTAAAGTATATGGTCGTTACAAGGGTGGCAAGATAAGCATAGAGTGTAGGAATATCGTAATCGGGAGCAGTATAGAAAAGTCCCCTCAGATGAAGATTAATGGGTGAATGCCATGTAAGCACAATATGGGCAAATACAGCTATATTGTTTCCAAGACCTATGACGATGAGTCTCCAGTATTTTTTAAGCCATATGGTGAAATCATATGTCGAATTGTCTCCCTCAGGGAAAAAGTCATAAAGAAGCTTAAGCATTACGAGAAGCTGTATGCCATAACCAATACATATAGAGAGCAGATACCACTCCAGACGTTCGCCAAGGAGACGCGGAATAATATATGAAGCACCTACCGCACTGACAAGGGCTGCAATATATGCTGCCGCAATACCCTTATAATTTCTGATGGCTGTCAGGTAATTGGACATTATCCAGATAGTGGTGAGTTCAGCAAAAAGCAGGGCATTCAGGACTATTATCGAAAGAGGAAGATCTGATGCCGCAAGAAAAATAAAATATGATACGCAGCCTACAGGCAGTATCAGGGACAGAGCCCCATACATTGAAGGCATGATCTTTTTTATTTTGTTGATATACAGCATATCTGAAACGTATCTTGTAAGAGGCATAGCTATGATGCCTGAAAAAATAAGTGACGCAATAAGGGCGTATGTGATCATGGCAAGCATGAGCTGGCGGTCATCTACGCTGAAGCCGTTATAAGCCGATATCTACATATCCGTCGGGCTCCTTCGGCCCGACGCTTGAAAATCTTTCATAATTGATGCCGTTTGATATCACCTCACACCTCTTTGGGTCACAGCCTAAGCTCTGCTGTATCTTAGAGGCATCATGAAAAAGAGAAGTGATACGGACCGCCTTTTTATATATAGCCGAAGAAAGCATATAATAAAAGCTTATCCACTGCTCCTTAAAGACAGCAGATGTCCAGTTGCTTCTTATGAGCTCCTCTTCGCGCTCTCTTGAGTAAATACCATGTTCCGTCAGGCATATGGGCTTTCCTGTATCGTGGTGGGCTTTAACAGTGAGTATTCCCGCATATCCGGTACAGATGGCATGTAAATGAATGATCAGTACAGCTGCCTCTCCGACAGCCGGCATAAATATAAGAACAGGCCATACCATTACAGAGGCCTTTATGACGCCTCTTCTTATAAAGACCAGAATGACCGCTGCTGCTATTAAGTGTATAATGATGAAGATGAGAGTTTTCATGCTGCTCCTCCTGATTCATCTGCTTCATCCGCTTCTTTAATATCTCGCTGCGGTCGATCTCGGTGCCAGGAATATAGTTCTTCTCACGAACAGCCTCCTGATACTGCATGGCGGTAACGATAGAGTTCTCAAAGAGTCGTGAAATGATAAAGAGCATGTTCTGATAATAAAGAGAGGTCTGTGAAAATCTTGCTTCACGGACGACGATCAGAGCAGTGATATCATTCTTATCCATGACCGGTGCAATATATGAAGGCAGCTCAGGATCCATGTCATGATTGAACCATATATTTCCATTTGATACAGTATTAAGCATCTCAGGATAATCGCTGAGCTTTATGGAACCGTGCATCTTGGAAAATATTTCCCTGGATGCCGCACGGAGACGGGCAAAAGAGCCCTTCTTCAGATCTACGGAATAAATATTTATTGTATGGTTGTCGAGCAGGTCCTCCATTACAGGAATGGCATCTGCAAGGACCTCATCAGGCTCTGTAGCTGACAGCTTCTCAACTGCAGCATATATTTTTCCGAAACCATTTCTTGAATTCATGAGATTCTCACGGTACTCATTCTTCTTATCGAGCATATGGCTGTAGATACGGCGAAGATTGATATTCTAAGTCTCCAATGATTTATTATGGATCTGATTGAATGCTATCTGCTGACGGAGTCTGTCTATCTCATAGCCAAGAGCAGTACCTGTCAGGAAGTAAAGCAGGAAAGGCACCCAGTGGTCAGGTGAGAAACCAAGCGTAATGACACCGGCATTGATATTCATGGTGAAGAAAAGAATAACAGATTCTATAGCTGCTGCAAAACCTCCGCCAAATGTTCCTCCGAGAGCGGCACACAATATAATATACATGAGCCTTATATCAACAACCTGATAGACGACCATGGAGGCAAGAAGATTCCTTATAAGCTCGCAGAGAGCAGCTCCAAGCGCTATTACCACAACAGAAGCTGCGCCTGAAAGGATACGATTGTGCTTATAGAGTTCAATGGCATCTCTTACGAAGATCTTCCATCTTTTCTCCTTTACACTGTACTTCATGATATTATCGATGAGTTCCTGCCTGTCACCGCATGTAAGGACAATATCAGGAGGTATTGCGTCGTTGTCCCTGTTCTCTCTTTCTATCTCTCTCCAGATAAAGGCTGCCGCATTCTTCGCATCGGCGAACCGGACGACCTCCTTGAGCTTCCAGGGAAGCTTGCCGGTATTCCGTTCATTAATAAGCTTCTGCGCAGTCTTTTCAGGGTCCTTGATATTCAGGATATATGGACACTTTACGACCATAATATCAAGTCCGAATTTATCCTGGAAAAAGTCAATGGTGACAAGAACTTCATTGAATCTGTCCGCGCGGAATGTATTCTTCTTTTCCCAGTCAACATCCGGTATAAGCACCATAATATACGGCACTTTAAAGCGTTTACAGTCTTCAAGAGTCCTGTAGATCATGCCGGGATCACGCGCGCCGTCTTTTAACGGGTCCAATAAATCGGACAGATAGATGCAGTATGAAAAATCACCCGCATCGAAAAGATTGTCGAAGGACTGATTCTCCGGTGTAATATCGGTGTATTTGATTTGTGAATTCCCATGATGATGGTCCATACTATCCTCAACGCACATAACAACGTTGCCGTCCGGCAGGTTGTCTGTACTTGTACCATTGAGGAGTCCGGTACGTCCTGTGATCAAAATATTTATATATCCACCTATCTGCTGTTACAAAATATAACAGATTCCCAGTTTACTGATCTTATCCAATACCTTCAATACACCTGTTTCATAGCTGAAGAATCCTGCCTGTAACTGATAATATTTCACGTGTGATACAGCTGGTGATGTTCATAATGCGGCTCGCACGTGATGTTGATGCCGAGCTTCCTGAGTACATTCTCATCTATCTGTGAAAGTATTACAGATGAATGGGCTTCAAGCCCTTTAAGATTGCCAAGCTGTTTCATAGCCAGGGCAGCATTCTCATCGCTTACAGCCGCAATAGAAAGGGCTATAAGTATCTCATTGAGATGAAGGAGCGACGTCTCATCGCTTCCTAAATAGCGGATCTTCATATCCATGATGGGGTCAATGACCTTTGGGGAAAGAAGGTCGATATCATCAGCGATGCCGGCCAGTGTCTTTAAGGCATTGAGCAGCATGGCTGATGTAGCGCCGAGAAGCTTTGATGTCTTTCCTGTAAGGATATTTCCATCTTCCATCTGTATAGCCGCTGCCGGAGCACCTGTCTGATCAGCCTTTAAGTCGGCAGCCGCAACACAGGGACGATCTGCAGCTGAGATCTTTGCCTTCTTCATCAGGAGCTCTATCTTATATATCGGATCATCACCATTAACTCCATTAAGCTTGTCACATTGTGCCTGATAATAACGGCGGATGATCTCCTGCTTTGCTGCATTGCAGACGACTTCATCATCTGAGATACAGCAGCCTACCATGTTTACCCCCATATCTGTAGGGGACTTGTAAGGTGAATTTCCCTGGATCTTCTCAAATATTGCATTGAGGACCGGGAACACCTCTACGTCACGGTTATAGTTGATGCAGGTCTTGCCATATGCCTCAAGATGGAATGGATCGATCATATTGACATCGTCAAGATCTGCTGTCGCTGCCTCGTATGCCAGGTTTACAGGATGGTTTAAAGGCAGATTCCAGACAGGGAATGTCTCGAACTTTGCATATCCGGCCTTCACTCCCCTTCTGTATTCGTGATAAAGCTGTGAAAGACAGGCAGCCATCTTGCCGGACCCCGGTCCGGGCGCTGTAACTACTACAAGAGGCTTCGTGGTAACTATATAGTCATTCTTTCCAAAGCCTTCATCACTGACAATGTGCGGAATATCTGAAGGATAGCCTTCGATATAGTAATGGCGGTAAACACGCATTCCCATTCTCTGAAGCTTCTTTTCATAAACAAGTGCAGCAGGCTGGCCTTCAAAGTGGGTCATAACCACACCGCTTACTAACAGACCGAATTTTGTGAATGCATCTGCAAGCCTGAGAACTTCCATATCGTATGTGATCCCTATGTCCCCGCGTACTTTGTTCTTTTCAATATCAGCTGCATTGATGACTATGATTATCTCGCAGCTGTCCTTCAGCTCACGAAGCATAGTGATCTTGGAATCCGGCTTAAAACCGGGCAGTACCCTTGCCGCATGGTGATCGTCGAAGAGTTTGCCTCCGAATTCAAGATAAAGCTTTCCTCCGAACTGGCCGATCCTCTCACGGATATGCTCAGACTGTGTCTTCAGATATTTGTCATTGTCAAATCCTAACTTCATTGTATACTCCTGTTTTAAGCGCAAAAAACCGCGCATATATTATATCGAATCGTCGATGTACCTTATAAAAGGCCATCAGCCATTTTATTATAATATAAAACGCGGTCAAATAGAAGTAATAAATTTTTTGACTGTCCTTTCATCCCATATAAGCACATAGAAAATCTCACCGCAGTACTCGTGCTCTATCCTTTTTACTATATCAATAACTGTCTTTTTATAACGCCTTTCCCGCTTATAATATTGTATTTAACTTATTTATCACTATTTATCATATTGAGAAAGTATTCGTGGACTTCAGAGCTCCCGGAAAGTTCAGGATGAAATGTGAGGGCAAGCTGCTTTTTATACCGCACTGCGACAGGGTCGCCTTCCAGCCGGGCAAGGATCTCAGGATCATTCTTAACGTCCCGGGATATTTCACGCTCTTCCATATCATCTTTTACCGGACCTTCCCCTGAACTTCTGTCTGAAAGTCCATCCCCGACACTTTCTATAACAGGGGCCCGGATAAATGTCATCTCTATCTCTCCAAGTCCCTTAAATGTCCCTGCCTTTGTCATGCTTGCAAGCTGTCTTCCATAAGCATTGCGGCGGATGGTCATAGGGAATGTTTTAAAGTATGTACTGCCGTCATTAGATATATGGTCAGCAAGAAGTATGGCGCCTGCGCATGTCGCCAGGACAGGCAGGCCTGACTTGATCATCTCTTTCAGGGGGTCAAACATACCTAGCTCACTAAGGAGCTTACCCTGGACAGTGCTCTCACCTCCCGGCAGGACCAGTCCATCAAACGAGCCTATATCAGACTTTTTTCTCAGCTCAATGCATGTACAGCCAAGTCCCTCAAGAACCCTCTCATGCTCTATGAAAGCCCCCTGTACTGCGAGTACACCTATCTTCATAATTGTCTCCTTTTAGTGATCTGTGAAATCTCCTGACAGGTCTTCCACCTGATCATGAAAGTCTCCTATATGATCATTGACTGCTGTCAGCATGATCACTGACTGCTGTCAGCATGATCATTAACTGCTGTCAGCGCTTCTCCATGATCACACTGATCTCATCCTCATTTATACCGACCATAGCCTCGCCAAGGTCTTCAGAAAGCTTTGCGATAAGGTCTGCGTCTGTAAAGTTTGTTACCGACTTTACGATCGCCGCAGCCCGCTTTGCAGGGTTGCCGGACTTGAATATTCCGGAGCCCACGAATACGCCTTCAGCACCAAGCTGCATCATAAGGGCAGCATCAGCAGGAGTGGCAACACCGCCGGCAGCAAAGTTAACAACAGGAAGACTGTGGTTATCATGTACGTACTTTACAAGCTCATAAGGCACCTGAAGATCTTTGGCCTTTACGAAAAGTTCATCTTCCCGCAGGGCACCGATCTGTGCTATCTCTGAATTCATTTTTCTCATATGTCTTACAGCCTGTACAACATTGCCTGTGCCGGCCTCACCTTTTGTCCTTATCATGGAAGCGCCTTCATTTATACGCCTGAGAGCCTCGCCTAAGTCTCTGGCACCGCATACGAATGGAACTCTGAACTCCCTTTTATTGATATGGTAAACATCATCAGCAGGAGTAAGGACCTCCGACTCATCTATATAGTCGATGTCTATTGCCTGGAGGATCTGTGCCTCTACGAAGTGACCGATGCGGCACTTAGCCATAACAGGTATGGATACTGCGTTCTGGATCTCCTTTATCATCTTAGGATCGCTCATCCTGGCAACTCCGCCTGCAGCACGAATATCGGCGGGTATCCTCTCAAGGGCCATAACTGCGCTGGCTCCCGCATCTTCTGCAATCTTTGCCTGGTCAGGTGTGGTAACATCCATTATGACGCCTCCCTTAAGCATCTGGGCCAGCCCCTTATTCAGCTCGTACCGGGTGTCCTTTTCTTCATCAGCTGTTTCTTCATTAACATTTGATCTTTTTTTACTCATGGTTTTTCTCCCTTTCTTTTGATCTTTTCGCTGCCTGCAATATACAGACAGATATCAAAAATTAACTATTTCTCAAATTTGCTTGATAGTATAATATTAAAACTGGTATTATATAAATACTCAGTTTAAGAAAATTTTAGATGCCAGACAGAAGGAGAAAACTATGTTCACCTATGATATGTCAAAAGCCGCGGGTCCGATGTATAAGTACATTTATGAACGGATAAAAGCAGATATAGAGTCCGGAAATATAGGCCCTCACGAGAAAATGCCGTCCAGACGGGCGCTTGCCGAAAACCTTGGAGTAAGTACCATAACGATTGAAAATGCATATGACCAGCTGATACTTGAAGGCTATCTGGAAGCAGAGCCCAGACGAGGATATTTCACATGTGATATAGGGGACCGGACTCTTATTGAAACGCCTGTACTTCCGCGCACAAGGGCAGTTCATAAGAAGGATATACAGAAGTTACGCTTCTCCTTCTCTTCTGATAAGGCTCCGGCAGGGGACTTTCCCTTCTCTATATGGGCCCGCCTGAACCGCAGGACATTATCAATGATGGAAAATGAACTGCTTGAGATACCGCCGGTCTCGGGAATACTTCCTCTCCGTCAGGCCATCGCGGACCACCTTTCTCACTTTCGCGGCATGCAAGTGGACCCTGATCAGATATTCACAGGTGCGGGAACCGAGTATCTGTATGGCATGCTCGTTAAGCTCCTTGGTTCTGACCTGACCTACTGCATAGAGGATCCGGGCTATAAAAAGCTAAAAAAGATCTATGAATCCTGCGGGGCCGTATGCCGGCCAGCCAGGATGGATCAGAATGGAATACAGGTGAAGTCTGTGAATGACTGCAAAGCAGATGTCGTCCATATAAGTCCTACCCACCACTTTCCGACCGGCATCACCATGCCTGTGGCGCGAAGGTATGAGATCCTGTCCTGGGCTAATGAAAAAGAGGGCCGCTATATCATTGAAGACGATTATGACAGCGAATTCCGCCTGACCGGCAGTCCCATTCCTTCACTTAAGTCACTGGATGCAGGGGGAAAGGTCATATACATGAACACATTCTCAAAGTCACTGGCCCCGACCATCCGTATAAGCTACATGGTCCTGCCTCCTGAACTTGCTGAAAAGTACATGATGACTCTGGGCTTCTACTCGTGTACAGTGCCTAATATCGAGCAGTACACCCTTGCAGCCTTCATAGGCGAAGGATATTTTGAAAAGCATATCAACAGAATGAGGATCTACTATAAGAAAAAAAGGGAAGAGGTCCTCAGTACGATAAAATATGTACTTGGAGAAGAAAATTATAGAATAGTCGAGAACAATGCGGGCCTTCACTTTATGCTTGAGCTTAAGACCCGGAAAAAGGACTCGGATATAAAAGCCGCATTGGAAAATGAGGGCATAAAAATAGAAGCCCTTTCGGACTTCTATATGGATGGAAAGATACGAAATACTCATCTCTTTATCATCAGCTATTCCAATATGGATATAGATGAGCTTAAGAAAGCGCTGAAAGTGCTTAAGAGGCAGCTTTGAATGAAAAACAATGATCTGATCTCAGAGATACTCTGCCATATAAAGCGGAAGAGATATCAACGCGTTGTTTTATTCCAAAAATCTTTAGATCAACACATTGTTTTATCGAATCTATAAGAATGCCGGCAAAAAAATAGAAGCCCTTCGGACTTCTATATGGATGATAAAAAGAAATTTCTGTTTCTGATTCACTTTCCGAATCCAAATTCAAACATGGAAGGAAGACCATATTCTTTCAGCAATTTATCCGAACCGGAATAACATTCAGCAATATCCTTATTCTGTACAGCTGCATCTGCCCCATAGATCACATTATAATCATCATCATCGAATGAGAAAATATTTCCTTCGGACGAATCCGTAATATAAGCCATAGGTGTCTTTTCAGTCGAATATTTCTTTCCACCTTCATCCAGGCCGCGGCTTATAAGATAGCAATAACAGAAGCTTCCTTTTACAACAATAATAGTTGCTTCATTATTCGATGATGTAATACATCTGAATGCAAATAATGGTTCTTTTACTGATCCAAAACCATCAGGAAAATATGAGATCAAATTCTTTTTTGATGAAGATACCAGATCGTAATACTTAACATTGCCATCAGAGATATATTCTCCTTTTGATTTAACATAATCAGCCAGAGTGTCATATTTCCCGGATATTGCATTAACATCCGGAAGTTTTTTGATCGGGTACTCTTTATTCTGATAGGACGGATCTTCTTTTGCCTGGCCGAAGCCAAGATCAGTCAGGTGCATACCAAGAATCTCATTCAGATATTTATCTGCATAATCATAAGTAACATCAAGATGCCAGTTGCAGAAATCATTTTCCTCCTTCGTGATATCAGCATCACCATTGAACATCGTGATATTATTCTCATTTGTAAAGGAAGATGTATCAAGATTAAACTGATTCTCATTGAAATCTCTGTACGAAGAATAGCTGTACCGGGATTCGCCCTGATTTATAATTACATCCGCCTCACCCTTACTCCTGTCTTTCCCAATAATAAAACATGCATAAGAAGAATTTGCTTTAATATCTTCTATTGAAGGACCGCTGCTGACACCTTCTGTTAAATCACCTTTTCCCGGAACATCAATACTGACTGTACTTATATCCGGTCTGATATAAAATGATGAACATACAAATATCTTATCGTCATTTTTATCATATTGAAGGGAAACGCAGAAATGATATTTGTCCTGGAGTGTATATATCTTATCCACATCTTCTAAGCCCTGTAATAACTTTAATAAGCCCATTTCCACGTTTTTCAATTAGTTCATCCAGATAACCGGTGCGCTTTATATCAACTTTATTCATATATCCTCCTATTGACCAAATAGGTAACAATATACTTTTTCAGTCAATAGGATTATAACATATTTCACTAAAAAATAAAAGCCTATTGACCAATCTGGTGCAATGTTACCTTATTAGTCAACAAATTTCCAGGGGGTTACAGTTGGTCTATGGTACTAAACCGTTGAGTTACTGCCAGCTGAAAAATTTCCCGAAAATATGATATAATTAAAATTTATATGCGGCTTTTTCTTCAGGAAATAAATATAGATAAGGAATCGTGAAATGATCGGAATATTAAATGAAAAGCCTTCTCAGGCCAGAAACTTTGCCAAGGCGCTTGGCGGCATGCAGGGGACATTTGAAGGCGAACAGTACAGGATAGTGCCTGCAAGAGGCCACCTGTACGGCTTTATAAAGGAGCCTTCTCTGCAGGTGGACCCTTCGCTTTCCATGAAATATAAATCATGGAAAACAGACCAGCTCCCATGGAATGAAAAAGACATACAGTGGAAGTATGAAGAGAAGGATGACGCGAAAGCAGCCCTCTCAAATATCAGGAATACTCTTTCAGGCTGCGATGAAATAGTCATAGCAACTGATGATGACCCTACCGGTGAAGGCGAGCTTCTGGCCTGGGAGATACTGGATCGTCTTCAGATAAAAGCTCCGAAGTTCACCCGTATGTTCTTTGAGGATGAATCCGAAAAGTCCATTCAGAAGGCTTTTAAAGAGCGAAAACTTCTTGGCACTAGCCTTTCCTGCATGTACGATGACCCCGACTATAAACAGGCCCTCTTCAGGACCAAGTGGGACTATCTGTCCATGCAGTGGACCAGGATCGGCTATAACTACAGCCCAAGAGGGCAGATGCCGCGTTTCGGAAGACTCAAGTCCGCCATGATAAAGATCGTCGGCGACCAGCTTGATGCCATAAAGAATTATGTCAAAAAGCCATACTATCAGGTAAGGTTCAAGGACGAGAACGGAGTCGTCTACACTTACTCAGATGAAAAGACCTTCGACAGGAAAGAGGATGTACCTGTTGGGGACTATCATGAAAGCCGGGTGACATGTGACTCAAAGACCATGAAGTCCTCTCCTCCTCCTAAGTTTCTTGACCTTGCATCTCTTGGAGGGCGTCTCGCGCCTAAGGGCGTAGCCGCATCTACAGTGCTGAAGACCTATCAGAACATGTACGAGGCCCAGGTCGTCTCCTACCCCCGTACTGAGGACAAATTCATCACCAGAGAGCAGTTCAATGATCTTCTCCCTGTGATCGACAGGATAGCAAAAGTCCTCGACATAGACCCGTCAATACTTACCCACAGGACACCGCGGAAGACCCATGTAAAGACCGGTATGGCCCATGGTGCCAACAGGCCCGGCCCAAAAGTGCCTGAAAATCTGGCTGACCTGGACAGGAAGTTTGGACCCGGCGCCGCTCTTATATATGAGACTCTTGCAAGGAACTATCTTGCGACCATATGCGAAGACTATAAATATGAGCATCAGACAGGCCATGTCAATGACTATCCGAAATTCACCGGCATAGCAAATGTGCCAAAGTCGCCTGGCTGGAAGCTTATATACAGTGAGAACGACGAAAAGAATAAGGATGATTCTGACGATAAGGATGATAATGAATCCGACAAGGGAATAGGCACCCAGGCAGGTCCTTTCGTATATGAAGGTGTCAATAAAAAGCCCCAGCAGCCTACCATGAAGTGGCTCATGAAGCAGCTTGAAAAGCACGATGTTGGTACCGGTGCTACCCGTACAAGCATCTATGCAGACGTTACAAATATGAAGTCAAAGCACCCTCTCATGCAGGAAAAGCGCGGGAAGATCACCATGGCCCCGGAGGGAGATACTGAATACGCCCTTCTCCCGGGCACCCACATAGGCTCTCTTGACCTGACTGAGAAGGTCATGAAAGAGATGAAGGAAATATATGATGGCCGGTCAGATGGCTCCGGCTATCTTCATGACGTTCAGAGGATGATAACCGAAGACCTTGCTGTCATGGCAAAGAACGGCGAAAATATCGATGGGTCAGTCTCCACTCCCAGGGAAAAATATGAGATAAAGGATGGTCCTTTCGCGGGACGCACCTTCAACCGCATCTGGGGAGGGCACAGATTTACTGATGATGAAGTTCAGAAACTCACAGCCGGAGAAGAGATAGAAGTTAAAGACCTTGTTTCGTCCAGCGGAAGAAAATACGGCGTCCGCGGTAAACTTGCACCTGGAAAGTATAAGGAACAGGACATCTTTGGCTTCAGCATACTCAATTTTCTTGAAAATGAAGGTGCCAATGATTACGTTTCAATAACAAAAGGCCGCTATAAGGATAAGAAATTCAAACGGGTATGGCGCAATCACCGCTTTACCGATGATGAATGCCGCGACCTTGCCGCAGGCAAAGAGATAATAGTTGACGGCTTAAAGAGCGCAAAGACCCCCGGCAGGACATATGCCGTTAAAGGAAAGCTTGCAATACAGGACTTTACGAGACCAGACGGAAATAAGATAAAGTTCTTAGGCTTCAAGCAGACTGCCTTTGCGAATTCATCTGTCATGCCGCAGTCACTTGCCGGCCACGTATTTACTCAGGAGGAAACTGAAAAGCTAAGAGCCGGTCAGGAGATATACATTACTGATCTAACCAGTAAAAAGGGCACGAAATACTCGGCAAATTTAAGCTGGGGAAAGAAACAGAACGGAGAAATGGGATTTACGTTCAGATTCTAGAGATGCGCCATTGCAAAGGCATCAGGCTCCACTATAATAGAAGCTCAAAAATAAAACTTACTCTAAAAAAATAAAACTTACTCTCGAACAATAAGGCAGACCGTCTCGATCGCTTCCGTATTCGGGAACATATCGACCGGCACAGCCTTTTTTACCCTGTAGCCAAGCTTCTGAAAAACTTTAAGATCCCGGGCAAGAGTTGTCGGTTCGCAGGAAACATATACGATTCGCGGAATAGAAAGCGCTGCTGCCGCCCTTATGAACTCTTCCGTGCTGCCGGCACGCGGCGGATCCATGCAGAGGACGTCGATATGAGGAGTTTCTTTATCATCTGTTTCATCATCCTCGGATCCTTCATATGAAATATCTTTCGAACTGTCTTTTTTCGTTGATTTTTTACCCGTATACCTGCGGGAAACTTCAGCAAGCTCCAACAGGTACCTGGTCGCATCAGCATTTTCAAAGAAGATATTCTTTATATTATTTGTACGGGCGTTGGCAATAGCATCGCGGACGGCACTCCTATTCAGCTCCACACCTGTAACAAACCCCGCATGCGGAGCCATGAACATGCCTATAGTTCCTGTACCGCAATAGGCATCGAGGACATTTTCCTTACCCTTAAGCCCCGCAAAGTTGAGTGCCAGGCCATAGAGCTTTCTGGTCTGCAGAGAATTTATCTGATAAAAGGAATCCGGATGTATGCGGAATGAAAGCCCAAGGCTCTCATCTATAACATATCCTTTTCCGTAAAGGACTATATTCCGCTCACCCAGTACCATACTGGTATGCCTGTCATTTATATTCTGGACTATAGTCACGATCTGCGGGAACCTCTGTCTCAGTGCTTTTATGAAGTTATTCTTACCGGGAAAAACTGTGGTGCCGGTAACAAGAACGACCATGTATTCAGGGGCAAATGCCTGGTCCGCAATTGTTACAATGGAATCATTATCATAAGGCTTACCGCCTGTAATATGCAGACTTCCATTTTCATTAATCCCATCCCGGATGCTTCTTACAAGCCGGTACCCCCTCCTCACTAATACATGGCGCAGAAACCCAAGTTCCGTATCCTCGTTGTAGACTGTCAGCCTGAAATCTGAAAGCATCTTCTTAATCGTCTCTATTATACTGTCGGCTGTCCTGTCCTCAAGCCTGCAGCCCTTTATGTCAACTACATAATGACTGCCTTCACGATATATGCCGCGGATGACTTTGCGGCGGGGCTTTTTTCTCTGGTTCTTATGGGTCTTATTGCCCGGCCTGCTGTCAGGTATATTTTCCGGATCATTTTCATATCGGGTCTTTTCAGGCAGCTCACTATCATTCCGATCCTCACGCCTTTCAAACACACACGCAAATGCTGAATGCACCTTATTTCTGTAGTAATAAGGGTCTGAAGCCCCGATAACAGGCTCAACTGATCCCCCGTCTTTTGAAAGTATCGGTGCAAGCAATTTCTCTATGGTATTCTGCTTTAGCTCGAGCTGTTCCTCATATGGTGTATTTATCAGACTGCAGCCACCGCACTTCTTCACGTATGGGCAGGTTGCTTTTTTATTATTCATAGATTTTCCTCATATATTATCTTTTTCTTTACTGCCCTTATTTGTGAGCCTCGTACCAAAAGCAGCGAGGACACCTGCAAGCAGATATGTGATCTTCAGCGGTTCGCCCAGTACAAGGCTTGAGAAGATGACTCCGAAGATCGGGATGAATGAGTTAAATATAGCAACATTGCTCACAGGATAGATTGCTATAAGGGAATTATAAACCGTGAAGCTGACAGTAGAGATAAGTATCAGTGCAGAGAGCACCAGCAGACCTTCTATTGAAAAGTTCCATGCCCTGTCCGGCCTTATGATGATACCGATTACGATCAGCACTGTTCCGCCAAGGCACATACTGACGCCTGTTGCGGTCATCATATTTATGTACTTTGAGGCGAACCGGCCTGTTATGCTTCCCATAGCGCCGCAGAAGGCATTGAGCAGTATCATGCCATCTCCCATAAAAGAGATATTATCAAAGAAGTTCCTGCTGCCATTTACATTTATGAGGAGTATGCCACTGAAGCCAAGCAGACAGCCTAAAGCTTTCCAGCCGGACATCCTGTCATCGGAAAAGACAATGGCAGAAAGAATTACCGTGATAAATGTACTTGTCGAGTCAAGTACAGTTCCGCGTGAACCTGGAATATAGCCAAGGCCTGTATACGAGAAAAGGTAGTGAAGGGTGATATTTACCATGGTAAATATCAGAAGTGCCCGCCAGCCTTTTCGAGACATATTCCTGACAGCAGTCTTAAAGTTCCGGTCTGTGAGGAGTACCAAAACTCCCGCGAAAAAGAATCTAAGGCCTGCAAAAAGGATTTTGCTTCCAAGGTCATTACCCTCAATATTAAATAGTTGATAGCCCAGCTTTATGAATGGATATGCCAGAGCCCAGAGCAGGGCGCACATGAGGGCCAGGGCCGGCATGAATTTTTTATTTTTTATCATAATGAGCCATAATAGCAAAAATTCCATAATCTTACAAATGTATAATGAATCATATATTCGTAATAATATTTCTTATATATCACGGACTTATGTTATAATGACATTGAATGTATTTAAAAGCGTTAATGAACTCGGTCCATTCTGCGGCAATGTTGATCTGCAGGGAATGAAAAGACACTGGCTCGTGTAAAATATAAAGATAAATTTGATATCGATAATACTGATATTCTTAAAAGATATGAAGGGATAAAATTATGAAATTCACGAAAAACTTTGACAAAAAATACTGGAAGATAAGTAAATACGTTCTGGGTACATCTATAGCCCTGATGGTGCTGGTCTTCCTCTTTATTAACATAAAGCCGGTCGCTTCAGCCATCGGTGGTGTTTTAAACTGGATAGGAGCCGTACTTAAGCCTGTCATCATCGGTGCAGTTATCGCATATATCGTTTATCCTATAGTCCGCTTTTACGAGCACAAGCTTCCCGGCAAACTTAAGAAGCACTCCATAGCAGTTGCAGCCACAATACTCACGTTCATAATAGTTCTCGGAGTCCTTATCACAATAGTTACACTGGCTGTCACGAAAAAGGTCAGCGCCCTGACTCAGCTTGACATAAACACTCTGGCAACTGACGTGACACGTCAGTTCAAGCTGTTTGAGGGTGACCTGAAGCAATGGCTGCAGTCCATAAATGTACCTGATGGTACAGTTGCCGATTGGGAACAGTCTCTTCTCAACTCCGCAAAAAGGTTCGTCAATAACTCAAGCTCAAATATCGGCTTCGTGATAAATATCATCAAGGATGGCGCCTCTACTGCACTCTTTGCCATAATGTTCGCGGTCTACTTCATGCTCGATATAGCTAACCTCAAGAGATACTGGGGTGCTGTGGTCAGAAAGATCTCAAGCCAGAAGGTAAATAACTTCATTAACCTCGTACTCAGCGATGCAGACAAGGCCTTCAGCGGCTACTTCCGCGGCCAGGCCCTGGACGCTCTTTTTATGGCGACCATGATAAGCGTGCTGTTTTCGATCGCAGGAGTCCGCTACGGGGTACTGATCGGTGTCATGACCGGTATCGGCAATCTGGTTCCTTACCTCGGTCCGGTCTTCGGCTATGGCCTTACACTCATCACCGGCCTCATAACGGGCACCACTGACAAGATGATCATCGGCATCATAATAGTTGCTGTACTCCAGGGAATCGACGGCGCGATAGTTAATCCGAAGCTTCTTTCATCGAGCGTCAAGGTACACCCTATGCTTGTCCTTGTAGCCCTGATAGCCGGCGGCAAGATCGGCGGTCTTGTCGGCATGCTTGTCGCAGTACCGACTGCTGCTCTTCTTAAGGTATGGTTCGAACGCTGGATCGACCGCAGGGGAAAGGAAAAAGGACTCAATAATGACGGTAAGCCTGCGAAGAAGCCTGCGGATAAAGAAAATGCCGCAAATGAGCAGGAGACTTTAGAAACAGCTGACGACGTCAATGATAGAGACATCAGTGATAAAGACATCAATGATAAAGACATCAATGATAAAGACATCAAAGATAAAGACTTCAATGATAAAGACATCAGTGATAAATAAGTGATTACAGATATGCCGACATGATCAAACTGACAACAGCATCATCTGACCGGCATACTGCAGATAATAGGAGTTTTACACATGGAGAGACTGTCTTTAAATGGCACATGGGAAATGTCATGTGATGACGATAATTTTTGGGATGATATTGCAAGTCTGAATAATGATAGCCAGAGTTACAGGGATGATATTAAAAGGTTTACTGCTGATATTCAAAAGATGTCGGCAGAAAACAGCAAAGTCATGTCGGAGACTTTAGATCTGCTTTCCGGTCGATCTTCAGATCCGGCAGCAGATCCTATCTCTTTGAAGGCGGTCACCGGCGCTATTCCCGGCTCGGTATATTCTTTTTTACTTGATGCAGGCATGATGCCTGAACCTTCCTTTCGTGACAACGAGCTCAAATGCCTTGGGCTTATGAAGTACGATTACACATTTAAAAGGAAATTCGATGTACCGGCATCTTTTCTATATGCGCCCCATCAGATCCTGCGTTTTGACGGCATTGACACACTTGCAGATATTTACATGAACGAAAGCCTCTTAGGTTCAGTCAATAACATGCACAGGAGCTGGGAATACGATGTAAAGAATATTCTTAAAGAGCACGACAATATCATAACAGTCATTATCCACTCCCCTACTGAGTATATAAAAGAAAAAGATAAAGAGTACCACCTGGGCGGTTCTATCGAGTCTATGAAAGGCTTCCCTCACTTACGCAAAGCCCATTGCATGTTCGGCTGGGACTGGGGTCCCCGCCTGCCGGATATGGGAATATGGAAGGATGTGAGCCTGCTTGGCTTCTCATCACGCATCACAGATATAAAGATCCACCAGGACCATTTCATGCCTGACGGCAGGCCTGTCAGTGAAACAGATGGCTTCAGGTGCAATATGGACGATACAAAATTCAATACCATTAATGCAGATGCAAAGGCTGGTCCGGTCGGTCATGAAAACAACTGCCTCAACAGGAAAATATCCATACATGCTCAGGCTGCCCGGGATGGAAAGATCAAAGTATGTCTGACTGTGAATGTTAAGCAGTCCGGCCATGCACCGCTGAAGATCACCCTTACCACGCCCGCATCCTGTACAGGTGAAGGATCAGATATTTTATCCATCACAAACGCATCAGATGAAAACTCAGCAGCGGACACTTTAAAACAGCCTGATAAGCATCAGCCAGCCGTATATGAGCTTGAAAACGGCAAGCCTTTTACCATTCCCGACCCCAGGCTCTGGTGGCCGAATGGACTGGGAGAACAGCCCCTATATACCCTGACTGTGGAACTTTATGACAGTTATGGTGCTTCCTCTTACGTTCCGGGCAGGACAGACGATACATCGGACATATCAAAAACGGATGGAACAGGGCAATACTCTTACGACTCTGTATATACATCGCCCGAGATAATTACAAAGAAAACAGGCCTCCGCACCCTTACCATCCGCCGCACCCCTGACAGATGGGGCGAGACATTTGCAGCGGAAATAAACGGCCAGACATTCTTCGCCATGGGCGCTGACTATATACCGGAAGACAACATCCTCTCCCGCCTTTCTGAAGAACGCACTGGGAAGCTTCTTAGGATATGCAGAGATTCTCATTTCAATGCCATAAGAGTTTGGGGCGGCGGCATATATCCAATGGATTATTTCTATGATCTGTGCGATGAGCTGGGCCTCGTTGTCTGGCAGGACATGATGTTTGCCTGTGCAAACTATCGCCTTACCGACGAATTTGAAAAAAATATAACAGAGGAGATCCGTGAAAATGTCCGCCGTCTGCGTCATCACCCGAGCCTTGGCCTCTGGTGCGGCAATAATGAGATGGAGGACTTTGAATTAAAGCGTGAATATGATGGAGATGAGATAACCGTAAGAGACTATCTTATCCAGAATGAGCATATCATCCCGCAAATACTTAAAGAAGAGGATCCGGACACATTCTACTGGCCGTCTTCTCCTTCATCAGGAGGCGGTCTCAAATATCCGCAGGACCCTGACCGGGGAGACGTCCACTACTGGGAAGTATGGCACGGCGGTGTTCCGTTTACAGAATACAGGAAGTACCACTTCAGATACCTGTCTGAATTCGGTTTCCAGTCATTTCCTGATTACGAGACCATAAAAGACTTTACTGCTCCCGGGGACAGAAACATCTTCTCAAGAATAATGGAAATGCACCAGAGAAATTCAGGCGCTAACGGAAAGATACTTCAGTACCTGTCTGAGACATATCTCTACCCCGGAAGCTTCGAACTGCTTATATATGCAAGTGAGCTCCTGCAGGCAGACGCCATCCGCTATGGCGTGGAGCACTTCAGGAGATATAGAAATGATGACCGCTGCATGGGGGCCATATACTGGCAGCTGAATGATATCTGGCCTGTGGCCTCATGGTCATCAGTTGATTATTTCTTCAGATGGAAAGCACTCCAGTATGCTGCTGTCCGCTTCTTTGATCCTGTCATGATATCCTGCGAAGAGGTCAATGAGATCACCACCCGCGGAAGTGTTGTTGCCGAGCCTTCAGAAAATGTATCGACCATGCGGCTCTCTGTGACCAATGAAACCTGGGATCCTGTTTCAGGGACCGCATATTGGGAGCTCAGAGACCCGGAAAGCAATATCATAAAGTCAGGAAGCGACCATATAACTGTTGAGCCGTTTTCAAGCTTATGGCTTGAGACCCATGATTTCTCAGATACTGACTTTCTAAGCAATCATGTAAGCTACAGTTTCGTACCTGACAGCGGAAGTAAGGTATCAGTGGGTACTGTCCTCTTCACTGCTCCCAAGCACTATAAATTCGCAGATCCATCTCTCACATTAAAGGTCTATCCTGACGGAAAGCATGTAGAGGTATTCTCAGGCGCCTTTGCAAAGTCAGTCGAGGTCTACGATAAAGACACCTATGTCCGCTTCGATGATAACTTCTTCGATATGGAAAAGGGAAGCAGGACACTCACGGTCATTGAGGGAAAGATATCAGACCCTGCTGACCTTAAAGTCAGATCTGTATATGATATCAGATAAATCCTTTATCATCTTCCCAGGGCTTTATTTAACATCTGTGCGAAGCCTTCCTGACCTTTTATGTTTATGTGGACACCGTCGCCATAGAACCATTCGGGATGGCTTTTTGCAAGGCCCGGCCAGTCAACTGCAGTCACGTTTGCATTTTTATCTCCAATATCATCAATTATCTTATTGATGTCACCTGTCCAGTCCTGATCTTTTGCATAGACCTTGATCCAATAAATGTTGTGGTCAGTGCCGATCGCGTCTACAAGCCCCTGGGCAGAATCTTCTGTTATGACCTTATTGGTGCCAAGCTCGATGACAACGTCCTTCTCGAGCTTACCGGCATCTTTAAGACTTTTTACAATATCAATACCTGCATTGACCTGACGTGACTCTTCAGCATCGATCTCGATGCCCTTAACTATCCTTTGCAGGGCAGGTGCAGCACCTAGCATAACTGAGTCGCCTATGGCTGTGACCCTTGTATTTGCTGCCAGCTTCTTAAGCTGCTTCTTCTCGTAATTTTCTCTTACGTCTTCCCAGTCATCATCGTCAAGCCCAGGTTTGTAAGATGATGCCGCTTCTCCGTCATTGTTGATATCACTATCGTGGATAGCCTTTTTGCCGCGTTCCATAGATCTTTTTACCTGCAGGGAAACCGGATTCTCATCAGGCGAACTGATGATAACTGCGAAGCCAATGCCCATTGAAACTATCGTTATTATGGTCAGTATACTTATAAATATATTTTTCATGATATTTTTCTTACGCTTTTTATTTTTCAAATCTGTCATATCCCTCTAGGAAATATATATTCACAGATCTGAAATATTTTCCAAAAACCTGTGCTTCAGATCTGCCTTATTATTCTCGTAAAAAATCTTCTGAATGGGAAAGTGCGCCGACCCTTATTCTTTGATTCAGAGAACATTTCCCTGAATGTCACATTAAAGAACCTGATCATACCATTGAAGAAATAATGGTTCCAGATGGCAAGCGCTATGGTGAGAAAGACCTCTGTAACCTTTGCAGCAGCGTTATAGCCAATAAGAGCATTGCAGAAGAATATAACAGGATATTGCCAGAGATAGAACTCAAGTCCCATGGAGGAGAATCTCCTGCAAAAGAGGCCGAATCCCGATGGAGTCTGCTTACGGCTGAATCTCTTTGACTGATATCTGCCGGTCCTGTTCTTTACACTTCTTTCCGGCATACCTGCTGTAAGGAGCAGTGTGAATGTGATCCATACAGAGACCAGAGCCATGCCTCCGCGATAGATAAAGGCATAAGTCCCATCAGCCTTTATAGTAAGTATAGCAGCAAGTACAAGACTCACTGCGTAAGAAAAGTACTTAGCGATAGGATGGAATCTGAATCCGTATGCGACCGGATTGCCTGCCCTGTAAAGCATCCCTGCAAGCACACCCAGGAACATCGGAAATACCCTTGTTCCGGTGAAATAATACAGGAATGATGAAGAAACGCCATTAACAGCACATACAGGCATTATCAATGCTGTGGCAAATGTAAACACTCCAAAGCCCAGGATAGTCCCTGACCGGTCTTTCCTATAGAACCTTCCGATGATATGTGCCATAAGGGGCCAGAGCAGGAAGAACTGCATCTCTATGGATAATGTCCAGAGGTGGGTAAAGGGGCTTCCTGCACCGATAGATGCGAAGTAATCCCCGGCAATGAATATCTGTCTGAAATTGAAGAAGCACCCGAGAACTGAACCTGTCACAGCCTTAAGCCCCCATACTTCAGAAGGCACAAGGAACCTTAGCCATGCGCTTACCACAAGTATCATCAATAGTGCAGGCCCTAAGATATTTATGATCTTCTTTTTATAAAATATAATGACCTGGTCCCGGTTCATATTAAGGCTCTTCACAGCCAGCAGGAAACCGGCAAGTATGAAGAAGGCTTCGACTCCGAGATAACCGCCGACGAAAGTTCCGGGCAGCAAATGAAATAAAAACACTGCCAGAAGCGCTGTTACACGTATCTCATCAAGCCCGGGTATATATCTTTTATTCATAATGGGTCACTCTCTTTTCCTTTTCACTGTAATAATAGACCATATCGCACCGAAAATTGTTTCAAAGATAGGAGGATAATTCCGTATTTTTTGTGCACATTTTTCAGATAAAAAAAGATCCTCTACGGTATGATCTTCTCATATGATCGTAAAGGATCTGTTATGTAATATGTTATAGAGTTGTAAAATTTTTCCGGTCACTGATCCTGTCGATCGATTAACCCTGCCGATCGATGACAGCTGCCAGATGCACGAGCTGTACGACCTTTTCCTGATTATCCTTTATAGGCACGAGGTTCACCTTTACTTTCACGTTTCCATCCGGTCCTTTAAGGGCACCGACGGCATCTTCTATATTACACATATCCAGAGCTCTCCTGATCGGGCAGTTCTCACCGCATATGGTCTCATCCTCCCAGCAATAGCGCTCACCTATGATTTCCTTACATATGTGGCCGACGATCTCAGAAGAGGGCTTTCCAAGGATCTCCTCTGTCCTCTTATTCGCGTATATTACTATATTGTCATTATCTGTTATATATTTCGCCTCATAGCTCCTGTCCAGCACATTCTGAAGATTGTCAGATGCATAGAGCGATTCAAGTCCATGGCCCGAGTTGCTTAACGGATTCACAGTTACAGCATATGCAGCCCTGCTGTCATCATAAATGAGCCTGCTTAAGTGTATATTGCCGAACCGGCCGTTATATACGAAGCTGTGATCATATTCACCGCCTGCCTCATTTACTTTCTTAATGGTATCGCGAGCTTCTGCATACGAACTGTCGTTTGTCTCGTTATTCTCATAAGCATCTAATTCATAAGTATCCTTAAATCCGAACTGGTTAATGAATCTGATATATGCTGAATTGGAAAATATTGTCTTCCTCTGCCCATTTCTCATCTCAATGACTGCCTGAGGATCCTTATTCACGTTCTCAGGAGCAAATATATCAAAATTGCCTGCACTCAGATGGCTCTTAAAAAGCCCATGAGTAAGGCGATCATAAAAGGCAATATCTTCATCATTCTCAGGCACTATGCCCCGTTCTGCGAGATCGTCAAGGACATTAGAGAGCTCGCCCGGTTTGGAATAATAATATCCCTGTATCAGGTTGCACTTATTATTCTCAAGGAAGCGAAGATGCTCTTCTTTCTCAACACCCTCAGAAAGAGTCCTGATACCGAGCTTCCGTGACATATAGAGGATAGATGAAAGTATGGCCGGCGTCTTTTTATTGGAATGACGCAGGAAATCCATATCTATCTTAAGTACATCGAAATCGTATGTCTTAAGCTCGTTAAATGATGAGTAGCCGCTGCCGAAGTCATCGATCCATACCTCATAGCCGTCCCTGTGGAAACGATCTATATGGTCCTTTACGTCTGTTTTTGTATTAAGAAGGGCAGTCTCTGTTATCTCAATGCTTAAGATCGAGTGCGGCACTTTATATTTATCGGTTATATCATTGATCCTCTCATGAATGTCATCCAGGTCAAAATCGAATCTTGAAATGTTGAAGGATACAGGGATGACCTGCTCATGACCCTCACGTCTTGCGGCTATATCTTTACAGATATTTTCCAGCATGCAGAGATCTATCTTGTGCATAAGATGATGATTCTCCAGCAGGTCTACGAACTGCCCGGGATTTAAAAAACCGTACTTGGGATCTATCCAGCGGGCAAGAGCTTCCATGCCTGCGATCTTACCGCTGACAGGTCTTATAACAGGCTGATACCATGTGTGGATCCAGCCGTTTTCTATAGCATCGTCTACGTGGCTTACTATGTAGGAGTCCATTTCCATGGACTGCATCATATCATTTTCAAAATATCTGAAATAATGGTTTCTGTCGCTGGCAGCCCTGTCTGCAGCAGCCTTGGCCTTATCGATGGCTGACATAGCCTCTTCTTCATGGTCTTCAAGCTCATAAACGCCTGCATATACGAAGACAGCCTCTCTGCCATGTTTAAGCATAGTCTCATGGACATCTTCAATAGCTTTCAATGCAATATCTTTCTTAATAAGGCAGAAGAAACAGTCAGCAGCAGATCTTGCAATGTAGTCCGTTCCTATTGATTCCTTGATGACCCGGCCCATAGTATTTAACAGGGCGTTTCCCTTTGTATAGCCATATTTATTGTTATATGCCTTGAACTGACTGATATTGAAGCAGACTATGCACCACTGTCCCGGGATCTTCTTCTCATAATATGAGAACATGAATTTATTGAGGGATATAGTAAATATATGGAAACTGTAAAGACCTGTCAGCTGGTCGATATGGGTCATCTCTGTAATGAATCCCGAATTATCCCTGTGGCGGAGCATGACAGCCAGAAAGCTTGCAGCCATCTTAAATATTGACATGCAGATCTCCATGAGATCCCTGTCGGGATTATCGAGCCCGGCAAAGCCGATCAGCTTTCCCTCAAGCATCAGCGGACACTCTACCACACGATCAATGTGCTGTGACACAAGAAGATCTGCGCTTTCCCGGTTGATTGTTCTGTACTGGTCCATATCATTTACCATGTAGCCATGGCCGGCCCTGAAAGCCTCTATCCACTCGGGAATGACTGACTCGGATAATCCCTGAAGTCTTTCTTTTTCAGAAGAGACTCCCTTGCTGCACCACTCAAATGTATTGTCATAGGTGCCATTATTATTTAACTCAAATATATATGCCCTGTCGGCACAGAAATCTTTACCCATGCTTTCAAGGAAGATATTTATCGAAGTCAGGGGGTCAGTTTCTCCGCCCGCTTTTACCATAGCCTCATTGATGAGCTCCATGTAAAGGCTGACCCTGGCAAGGTCCTCTTCGGCGCTGCCGCTGCGTCTATCCGTCTTAAAGGCTCCGTATTCTTCCATTGGTTTTGATCCTCTCTATCCTGTGAACTGCCACCCACCTGAAGGCAGTGGGTCTTACGCTCTCAATTTATAAAGATGCAAGCTCCAGCACTATCGGCGTATGATCCTGTCTCTCACCGGAGTCCAGCATATAAGACTCAGTTACCTTATCGCTTATCCTGTCACTTACTATGAAGTAGTCGATACGCCAGCCTGAATTATTGACCTTGCTGGTCTTTATCCTCTGTGCCCACCAGGAATAGGCGCCTGCCTGGTCAGGATGCAGCATCCTGAATGTATCTGTGAATCCTTTGGAAAGCAGATTGGAAAACCCCGCCCTCTCTTCATCGGTGAAGCCTGCAGACTGGTGATTGTTCTCAGGATGGGCGAGGTCTATCTCTTCGTGAGCAACATTATAATCTCCGCATGCAATGACAGGCTTACTTTTATCAAGTCCTGCCAGGTAATCAGCATACTTTTCGTCCCAGACCATGCGGTCCTTTAAGCGCTTTAAGCCATCACCGGCGTTCGGGGTATATACAATGTTAAAATACAGGTCGTCAAGCTCAAGTGTTATGAGCCTTCCCTCTGCATCCATGGTATTCGGAGCACCAATTTCCGGATAATAAGCCTTTTGTTTTATCCCCTTTTTTACAAGAGCCATAGTTCCCGCATAGCTTTTTCTTGCCGGTTCGCGGGAACTTATCCAGAAGCGTTCATATTCCGCTGCAGGAAAATACGTATCTAAAGCCTCTTCCTGCTTTTTACTCATACCCGCTGCAGGAAGTTTTGTCTCCTGTATCGCTATGATATCTGCATTACAACTAACTATAGTGTCAAGAACTCTTCTTGTGAGCTCTGATCTCGGCGATGTGCCTGTAAGTGCTGCATTCAGGGAATCTATATTCCAGGATACGAATTTCATAATTACTCCTTTTCTTTACCTGTAGTATCTAAAAACGCTTCAAGGATAAGAACTTATCCGGTGCTTAAAGCGCTAAAATAATATTCCGGTCCGATCCGGTGCTTTTTTACTTACCTGGATAATATCTTGGCAACGTTCTTTACCCTCTGCTTCTTTTCCTTGTACAGCATTACATCCGCACGCTCAAGCGCCTTCTCTATATCGAACTTCTTTCCCTTCCTGCTGTAATGTGTGCCGACTGACACTGTTACCTTGTAAGGCTTGTCAGACACATCATTGAACTGGTCGAACTTTTCTTTAATAGCACTTACCAGACCTGCTCCATTATCAGAAGTATCGTACTCTATTACAAAGGCAAATTCATCGCCGCCAATACGCGCAACTATGCCCTGATTTCCAATAGTGTCTGAAAGTATGGTACTTATAAGCTTAAGTGAGAAATCCCCTTCCTCATGTCCATATCTGTCGTTTATGATCTTAAGATTATCCATATCAACGTAAGCCACGATCAGGTTGTTGTCTACCCTTCCGCACCCTATGCGCTTCTCGACAGAATCAAAGAAGCCGCGGCGGTTGAATATGCCTGTAAGAGCATCCGACTTTGAAAGATTGTCAAGAACTACGTTATTCTCACGCATGGCGACTAAGTTGTCCTCAAGCTGAGTCTGAATAGCTTCATTCTCATTCAGAAGCTGTATCATCTTGCATGCCGAGCCCATCTGGCTTGTAAGGAAATCGCCCTCTCCGAATATGTCATTGCTCAGGTCGTACTGAACCATGCCATAGAGGTTCTCTGAAGAATAAAGTGGAAATACTACGATCGAAAAAGCTCTGGGTTCGTATCCATAATCAAATATCTTACTGATCAATGTATCCTGCTTATAGGCAGGTACGACCTCCGCCGTTCCATCCGGTGCCTCCACCTTAAGCTTCATGGTCTCCGGCGGGATAAAGTTTTCACCTTTAAGGTGGGTGAGCGGCTTATCAAATATGAATACACGTCCGTGTCTTATATTCATCCAGGTCAGATTGGAAAGGAATCCTTCGTAGCTTAAGTCTCCGCCCTTTTCAAACTGGAGTATGCCTCTTATAAACTGCTTAAGTGAATAATTCTTCTTTTCATTGATCCTGTGAATGGTATCAAGCTCCTTCTCCATACCAAAAATGATCCTGTTCTGGAAATGCTCGATGACATCCAGCATGCCGAACTTATTGCAGTTTTCGAGGTAATACTTCTTGGCGGCATTATACATGCGGTTCACAAACTGGATCAGCTGATTGGTATCAGCATATCTGACAGGGTGAAGCGAGAAAAATGAATCAATAGTTGTCTTAAGCTTAGGCAGAAGATTATCGGCCATATCCTGGCTTTCAAGACCCCTGCCGATAATATCCGAAAAAGCTGCAAAGTGAAAATGCAGCTCATCGAGCTCTGAAGGAGGATCCTCGCGATATCTGTAGAAGATCCTGTCGAATGCCTCATTGTAAGCATCAGGTGTACACATTTCCTGAAGTGTAAGGTCAAGAAGATCTGCAGGTAAGCCAAAGGATTCACGAAGTATGAAGCTTGTCTTCATGACCTCATTTTCCAAAGTCCTGTCGCCGGAAAGAAGCTTTGCGACAGCCTTTACAGCATGTACTCCGAGCTGCCTCGGATCTGCCCAGACCGATGAAAGAGAAGGCTTTACGCGGGCTCCGTCTACTATATTATCGTAGCCTAATACATATATATCCTTTCCGGGCTCTATATGGCGCTTTTCCATTTCATCATACAGGCCGAGTGCCATTTCATCATTGATACAGAATACACCCTCCATATCAGGATTGTCATCGAGCAGCTTCGCAAATTCAGATACGCAGTCATGCGTCATATCACCGCGCACTATCTGACGGTCCTCGACCTTTATATTATGTTCTGCAAGGACTTCTTTATATACGGCCAGTCTTTCCGTGGAGTCAGTATTTGAAGCAGGACCGGCCATGACGCAGATCTTTTTTACTCCCAGCTTTTCTATCATATAATTCAGGCCGTCGATGATGCCCTGCCTGTTGTCATAATTGATGCTCAGGTATCCTTCCATCTTGGAGGCGACAAGAACCACAGGGATATCCTCATAGTAATCCATGAGCTCCTTCATTCTCTCTCTGGTTGTAAAGCAGCCGATACTGTCCGCAGAGATTATAAGAGCATCAACGTTATCCTTCCTCGCATAATAGTAGACTGAATTGTATTGGTAGTCATATACAGACTCGCCGAATTCAGAGCACTCACGATCAAGGTAGCGGCCGGGAAAAACCACCAGGTTCAGATCGTCCTTAGCTGCCTGCGACATCGCCCCGCGGCAGACCATCTCAGTAAAGCCGTTGTGGATGTCTGAAACCACAAGACCTATAGTGGCATACTCACGCTTCTTATCGCTTTTATTCTTTTTACTGATGCTATTCCAGTAATCTTCTGTGATTGAATTTTCAGCAGCCATAACACTATATTCACTGGAAACTCATTCCAGTCCTTTCATATAAAAATATTTTTAAACTTACGGATATCTAAATTATAGCATAAAAAAGGATGGAAAAAAAGCTGTTGAGACCGCATTCATCTGTCATTTTTTATCTGTAATCGCAGTAAACAGAGTGATCATTAACCACACCGATCCCCTGCAGATAAGAGTAGATGATAACCGGTCCCACGAATTTGAAACCGCGCTTTTTCAAGTCTTTACTTACTGCCCGGGAAAGCTCATCCTCGGCCGGTACATCTTCTGCCCTTTTGATTCTGTGATCTATGACCTTTCCATCTGTGAAATGCCAGATATAAGAGTCAAATGAGCCCCACTCCTGCTGCACTTTCAGGAATGCCTGAGCATTGGTTATCGCGGACTCGATCTTCCTAAAGTTGCGAATAATGCCGGGATCTGTCAAAAGTTCACGGACTTTTTCCTGATCGTATGCTGCAACCTTAACCGGGTCGAAACCATCGAAGTCTTTGCGGAAGGCTTCCTCTTTCTTCAGGATAAGGGTCCATGATACACCGGCCTGCATGCCCTCCAGGACAAGCATTGCAAAAAGCTCCTGGTCCCTGTGTTCAGGCTTACACCAGCGGTTATCATGATAAGGCATGACCTTATCACATCTGGCTGCTTCTTTTTCCCAATATCCGAAATCACAACGGCGCTTATTCATTATTCTATCCTCCGGATCAATATTTCACTTATTTTTCCATTATATGTCTTTTTATAAGGATCTAGTGCTTTCGCTTAAGATATTTGTGAAGATCCTGCTCAACATTTTCATGAATTTCTTCAGCAATTTCCTTTGCTTTCTTTTTATTTATACCAGCTTCTTCTGCTACAGCAAGAAGGTCGTCCATGCCCGGATCAGATCCATTCCCGTGCACCATGGTCGCATGTTCCCCGCCAAGTGAACAGCTGTAGGTCATATCGTAAGCTGGTGTTAATCGCCAGACTCTTCGTGTATCATCGTAAAGAAGCGAAAAATTTTTAGAGTGATCGTCCCGATTATGAGCGAAGACGTTGAAGCACATGCGTTTGTACATCTGAGTCAGTTCCTGCGGATCCCTGGTCAGGGTGTAGACGAGCTTCATCAGGGAGTCATAATCAAGGTTAGGGATACGATGGGATGTTTCCAGAAGGCCAGACACTGTGACACAATGAATTCTTGCAACCGAGCCATTTCCACGGGTAACTCTATCGTATCGTCTTGTTCCAAAGTAGCCGCTGCATTTTTTTGATGAAAAGAGCCTTACTTCGGGAATCTCGATTCCACATTTTTTCGCGCAAATGGCATAGTCATATTCTTCTTTTCCAATATCAGCAGGATCATAACCGGACGGAAATTTGATGATCCAGTCATCTCTATCAACTTTTGTAAATATTTTTGGCCGCACACCTCCGGATGAACCGCCCATAGCGAAAAGGTCGTCCAGGAATACTGTAATGCTGTCATCCTTTGACTGCAGTACCTGCTGGCATTCCTCGTTGATCCGATCCAGATCCTTCAGTGATGTTTCTGTATGGAAATGCAGATCTGGTTCATATGTTAAAGCGCCCATGCCAGAGTCTCCCACTATGGCGAGGCGGTTCAGATTGCCATAGCGTGCCGGATCTTCTCCATTTTTCAGGAGGATACGGTCCACGAGAAGGCGACCCCATCCGTCAGGCAGACTATCATTGAAGACTCCAAATACTCCGTCAAAAGGATCGGTGTCCGCTATGAAAACTCTGTCTTCGAGCGGCAGTGAAAGGGGACTGATAGAGAAGCCATTCTTTATCCATTGCGTATCATACTGGAAAGCAGTTCTGCAGCGCCCGTAAGAAGCCAATTTACCGACAAGCATCCCATGATAGCAGATGTTTAAATGCTCAATTTTGTCCACGTATTACCTCCTCTATAGATCGTGGTGGAATGTCAGAAAAAAGCTTCAGCAGGTCTTTTTCAATGTCAAGTGCCAGAGCGATCTTACAGAGAGAAAGGAGTGAGATATCTCCTGTGCTCTCAAAGCGTTTTATTGATCCCAGACTTACCCCGGATCGATCTGCCAGTTTTTGCTGGCTTATCTTACGACGACGCCGTATTGCCCGGACGTTTCCGGCAATAGTTCTCTCGATTTCTTTTGGTGATTCAGTAAGAAGATATAAATTATTCATAGACAATATAATAGCTTAAATAACACAAAAACTCAAGGACCGAATAATATATTAGCTGTTTTTATTCACACATAAGTACTGCTTTTATTTATTCATCCCCGCCTTTTCCTTTAGTATTTACTTTAAGTAACCATACACTTTGTTCTTCAATACAAGGTACCTCTGATATTTTTCTTCCTTTTTGAAGTGGACTTCACGAAACTGCTCAGGATCATCTTCATATGAAAACGACTTTTCCAGTCCGCCGAACTGCTCACTCGTGAGATCAAAAACTCTTCCATTCACATCATTGTAGCAGTGGTAATTCCCGCCCGGACGAAGAATGCCAAAGACCTTTCCCCCGAAAATATCCTGAACAAGAAATGCTGTTATGGAGCACTGACCCAGTGTTGGATTCTCCGTGCTCCATCTATCCTGCATCCTCGGCGCACATGTATCCTTTGTCCAGCAATTCCTTAGTACATCATAAAGTTCTCTCGGGTCTTTTATTTTCTTTCTTATATTTTCATCGAGCGGGGCACAGTCAGCCTTCTCCCATCCATAAAAATCATATGTTTTTTCCAAGATAGCTCCTCCTGTTCTTATGTCTTATCATTAATGCGGCGAAGTCACTGATCATAACTCTGCCGGGATCTTCAGGGATGACGCCTGTCTTATCATTAATGGCGATGTCACTGATCACGATCCTGCCAGGATCTCCTGCACGAAATCCCCTGCATATTTTCCGGAGATCAATTCCGCATAGCTCCGGCCGGGATCCAGCTTATTCATCTGATATTTAATGAGTTCAAGGGCATGTGCGTCACCTTTAAAAAATTCTGACATCCCGGAAAGATATTTCCCTGCAGCTTTCCGCACCGAAAGTGTTTTCCCTCCATATGCTATGATAGCATTTTTTCCATCAGGCAATACAGAATTTTTCATATTCCAGACAGCATTTTCCTGAGAGTCTTTTGAAAACTCATTCTCATTCTCCGTTTTGAGAGCCCCTTCTTCGCTAGATCAAGAGCCTTGATGAGGAATTCAGACACGTGCTTTTTCTCAAGGTATGTCGGCCATATTTCATAGTTCAGATCGGCCCGCATCTCAGAAGGCGTATATCCCTTGCCATATATTTCTTCTGCTTCATCTATAAGCGTCTTCAATTCTTCCCGTTCGACCATAAGCCCGGCATGAAATGCCGCATTTGCCATTACATCCTTCACAGGCTGGGTGCAGACACTTCGAAACTCGACAGTACCACGAAATGTAAGGTCATCGAGCTTGAATGTCCTCACGAACTGAAGATCTTCAAGCTGAGGAACGAACAGGATCTTCTGGTAGCCCTCCCCGTCAAAAAATTCTCCTGTGATCACATCCTTTGAAAAATAATCTCGGATCGGAACAGGCGTAAAATTAATATATTTTCCACCGCGCTCCATAGAATAAATGCTCATGGAGCTGATGTAATTCATGATCTCTTTTATATTATGAAAATCAACATTATACATTCCCGTGTTGTGCGGGTTTATTCCATGTGCGGATCTGTCCCAGAGAAAATCGCGGCCTCAAGCTTATCATCTATATGCTCTGCTCCATCCTCTTTAGGAACGTACCAGGGCAGCCTTTTTGGATCTGTTGTCTCATATTTTCCATCGTGCTTTTCGCCCCTGTATACGCACTCGCCATTTGAAAATACCATGAGCCTCCTCTGATCAAGTAAAGTCCATTCTTCATTGTCGAGAGGGACAGTCGCAAAAAGTGTGCCGCTGCCAAGAGGCCTGTAATAAAGCGTTCCCTTCATATTTGAATGAATATAAAGATCCTCTCACTGTCCGTCGTGCCCTTCTGCTCTCTCTGGAATTTCCCCAATGCGTCGCTGTGGAAAATAGTGCCATTGTGCATGAATGTCCAGTTCCGCCCCGATATGTCTGAGAGCTCAAAGGGATGGCAGTTGTCATAGCTCATGGCGCCGACGGTAGCGAGCCTGATGTGCGCCATCAGAAGATCTGTCGGAAGAAGTTCCTTTATGATGTGAGGAAGAAATCTCGAATCATCTGCCTTCTTCGGTTCCTTCTCGATCCCTACAGGGCCGTGCAGGTCTGCAATTCCCCAGCCATGCGGATTACGATCGCTGTGACTGAAAAACTTTATGAGATATGGTGTTATATTTTCTTTATGTCTGCCGCTGAAAGCAAATAATTCGCACATAAACTGCTCCTTTTATCTTTATAATACTTTTATCTTTATAATACTTGTTTTTATTGTAATGACGCAATTATACGCTTCTTTTGATAGTTTGTTTATATGTTTACTAGGATTTATTTTTGCTTAATTTGTTTATAGTAACTGATCAACCAGACCTACCCACTTACTCGCCCCGTAAACCTCACGGCGCAGTACTATACTTCGGCCGGAAGAGGCCGTCCATGGCAACGCCTTCATGCTTAAGAAGCCAGATCTTTTTATCGATTCCTCCGGCATACCCCGTCAGGCTTCCGTTTGTCCCCACGACCCTGTGACAGGGAACGATAATGGAGATCTCATTACGGCCTAACATCTTTTGCACGGTCTGTATCCCGCTTCCAGCGCCTCCTCCAGCGTATCGAAGAAAACCATATTCTTCTCAAGCGGAATTCTTGAAGAGCATCCCGGATTACAAACGATCTTCGTGCTTTTGACCGCCAGGTAAAATTTTCCATTATAACTTTTGTCTCTTGCCTGGCAGATTTTCACCATCTCTTCTCTCGTCATTTCGCATCTCTTTTCTTCGGCTAAGGATCGGTCAACTTCGGCACCGCAACTCCTGCCACTGCCCAGATGTTTATCCTTTGCCTTCAGATATTCAGTTTCCGTCTCACCATATACAAAGTAAGATTTCATCAAATTCCCCGCTCCTCTTGATAGCTGTTTCTATTTGCATTATAATCATATCGCTGATTAGCCGGATATAATAGCATTATATTTCCGTTTTACTCTATATATTGATGAAGCTTAACAAATATACCTATCCAATTTCCATGTCTGTCACAGGCTATTGCACCAACTTCGTAATGCCAGTCAACCAAGGAGTCGTAATGTGAATCTGTTTTCCAAAGAGCAATAATGTAAACATACGGGACTGGAGAAGCCTGGCCCTATCTATTGAAGATCAATGAATTCGATGAGGATACTTTAAAAACACTTGAATTATGTGATGGGATGGGGGTTATGAATAATGCAGCCACACTTCTCTCGGATAGAAATCATTGTAAGATTTTTGATATTATCCGCTTTGGTGACAATATTGATGAGATTTCCGAGAGAGTAGTTCTTGAAAATATATCTATACTGGCTGCATACGATGAAGCAATTAATGTTTTTCTTCGTTATTACAGGAAGGAGCAGATCTTAGGCGCAAGGCGTGAACAAATTGAGATCATACCAGAGAAGGCTTATCGTGAAGCGCTTGCTAATTCTCTTGTTCATCGTACATGGGATGTTTCCCAGTATATTCAGATAGGTATGTTCAAAGACAGAATTGAGATCACCTCACCTGGAGGACTTCCATCGAATCTCTCAGAAGAACAATTTTTGAGAGGCCGCGTATCAGTTCTTAGAAATCCAATTATTGCCTGTGTATTTGCAAGACTTGGGATCATTGAAAGATTCGGTACCGGAATAAGAAGAATAAATAAATGCTATAAGGATATGACAGTAAAACCTGAATTTGAGGTATATGACAATTCAATCACCCTGGTATTGCCGACTATAAATGCAGTTATCAACCTTGATGCACAGGAAAAGAATATTGAGGCTCTATTAGCTCCCAATAATATAATGACCAGAGGAGAAATAGAGAACGCCACCGGCATGGAAAGAACTAAGGTCATTCGCATACTTAACAGACTGATAGACAATCAAACTGTTGAGAAAATCGGTATGGGGAGAGGAACAAAATATTCGCTGAGAAAGTAAACATTAAGTCTGGGGTCAGGTACCGTTATATCCTATCATCCGGTTTTTTGTTGGGACAAGAGAATTACAGTCTCGACGTTC
>JAZASR010000020.1:0-38736 GCA_036343175.1 Lachnospiraceae bacterium | reverse complement strand
TAACATCAAAGGAGCCCATCTCATTTATATGAGGTGGGCTTACTATATCTTGTGGTAGTGGTGGCTCTCAAGC
This sequence comes from Lachnospiraceae bacterium, assembly GCA_036343175.1. Lineage (GTDB taxonomy): Bacteria > Bacillota > Clostridia > Lachnospirales > Lachnospiraceae > JAEEJA01. The sequence continues at coordinate 38,663 of JAZASR010000020.1, read as the reverse complement.
TATAAAATCCGAAGTGGCTCTCAAGCTCTAAAAAGGTGGCTCTGAAGAGTTGTAATATTCACTTGCCATATGCATTTCAGAAAGTGCACCTTTTCTGCGGCTGAGCAGGATTGCTTTCTGTCTGCCTGTCAAGCCCTGCTCAGCAAAAGCCGTATACTGTTTGATCTCATCCATGCTGCATCCGCAGTCCTTAAGTGTCTGGATCATCTTGTTCTTTTCCTGTTCAGTCATGCCTAACCACCTTTCCTAAGCCTGTTTTTACTATAGTCAGATTGCATGAAAATATCCAATACCTATTGACTATGATTTATAATAGCCGTAAACTATGATAAGGAGGAAGGCACATAGCCTGAGTCAAGTATGATAGAAAACAGATTGCTTGAATATTTCCTTGCGGTTGCAAGGGAGAAGAATATTACCCGCGCGGCGGAAAGCCTGCATATCGCGCAGCCGAGCCTGACCCGTCAGATGCAGATTCTTGAAGAACGGCTTGGCAAGCAGCTTCTGATCCGCGGCAAAAGAAATGTCACCTTAACGGAGGACGGCGAATTTCTGCGCGGACGCGCCAAGGAAATACTCGACCTAATGGAGAAAACAGAGGATGCGTTTAAATCCGATATAGACAATATTGCCGGCGATATCGCCATCGGCTGCGGAGAAACTCCGATCATGTCCTTTATTGCCGATATTTGGAGGGAGATCCATGAACAGTACCCAGATATTCACTTTCATATATTCAGCGGAAACGCAGAAAATGTTTATGAAAAACTGGATCAAGGTCTGATCGACATTGGACTGATGCTGGGCCCGTCACAATCCGACCGCTTTAATTACCTGAATCTGAACAGAGCAGATCATTTCGGAATCCTTGTAAGGAACGACCACAGACTTGCCGTGAAGGAGTCTGTCTCTGTCGACGACCTTTCCGGCGAGAACTTTATAATGTCCTCGCAGGTTTCGCATGAGTTTGAACATGACAGCATATTTTTCGAGCTAAAAGAAAAAGTCAATGTGATAGGAAACTATAATCTCATTTATAATGCGGCTTTTATGGTCAGGAGCGGCATGGGAATAGCTTTGACTCTGAACGGACTTATTAATACTGCAAACGATAGTATTCGCTTCATACCTTTCGATCCTGCCATAACAATAGACTCTTATCTCGTCACCAAGAAATACCAGACTCCCTCTCCGGCAGTTAAATTTTTTATGGAAAAGGTTCAGGAGAGGATATAAGAACTTCACTTTAGCTAAGCCGGTCATTTTGCTCCCTTTTTGAATGATTTATTTATGCTCAGTCAGTTTCTGGTACATCTTCATAAGCTCGGCTACACACTCTGATTCTGATATCTTTGTATCAAAGCCATACGCAGCCATAACAGCTTTGTCATTTGCAATGTGAGCTTCACGGAGCTCAATAGGCATTATCAGAGGATCATAAAGATGAATCTTTAGACATGTCAGATATCAGATCATTCAAACAGGTGCAGGGCTGTTTACTGCATGTTGGCTCAAAAATTAAGTAAAAGTAAAAAGAAGGCATAAGATATCCTGTAATGAGCTCTGAACTTATGATATGATTATAAGGAAAATTCGCATATCATTTTTCGTGAGTACACCATTTTGTAAAAAAGCATATTAGTGATGATACATATGTCTTATTATATTGCCGTAGAAAGCTCTGTCAGCCTGAAGCTGCGAAATGGAACAAATGGAACTATAGTGTCTCAAAAGCGGATGGGCCGCTTGACAATGGCTCCATGAATGATACACTTGTATCACTTGGTAAGAAGGACCGGAGGTGGGTCGTTTGAAACATAAAAATGAACGCAGGACGGGAAGAAGATGGATCATGTTGATTTGCTGTATGTTTGTCGGAATAATCGTTGGAAGACTTGCCGGTAGATTTCTTATTGATTTAATGGCGGGTGGAACATTATTCGGAGGTAATCTGCTGTGAAGGAGAAGTCAGTGAAAATTTCTGAGGATGATGTGTATACATATTTTGTTAGAGCAGCCGGAGGAAAGGTTTCCGATGGATATAGAAATGACGGGGAAAAATATGATGCGCTGATGAAAGACATCTCGCCTGCACTTTGGTAAACAAGGATGCTCCGCCGATGGTCTGTGCCTACGGAACGAGAGATGTGGTGGTTCCAATAGGAGCCTCAGGTTATTTAAAAACAGAATTTGAGAAATACAAGATCCCGCTGGAGTATTTTGAATTACCGCATTCCGGGCATATTCTTCAGAATGACGATAGTATTTATATCGAATACGCTGAAAAAGTAGAAGAATATCTGGGTAAATACATGCAGGTATAACAGGAATGAAATAAGGCGTGCTACCTTTGACTTTTCACGTCAAACTAAATAACTACATTGCCGGAGGGCTGATCAATTCGGATCGCTCTTCAGAATGGGTGAAATGGTTAAAAAAGGAATTATTCTCGAAGAAGTTTCGTCAGGACTTCACAGAAGGAGCGCGTCACGCCGAAGACTGTCTTTTTGTCCGGGATTCCGGGCGTTATGATGTAGCAGTATTCCTTCTTCAGACCTTGTAAAAATAATCGACAGCCAGGTTCGCCATCTCGTCAATCGCCAGGTCATAGTCCGCGTCAATCCAGCCTTCCACCAGGCCGAGCAGGCCGTAAGCCCGGAAGTGGTCATGATAATATTCTTTTTTGTTTGTCTGCTCATTCATGTTTTCAAAAGTAAGACGCATGGCGTCAAAGATGCAATGCTCGCAGCCATTCTCTATCAGGAGGCTATTCGTTTCCCGAATGGAATAGATGAATTCAAAGAAGGCTTTTGAAAATTCCTTCGACGCCGTTCCTTTAAAAGTGTATCCACGCTTTTCAGCGAAATGCGCCAAGCTCCGGTTCAGCTTGTAGGAAATTGCCTCCTCCTTGGAATGAAACTGCCGGTAGAAGGTTGCCCGGCCGACATTTGCCTTTTCGGAAAAGTCATCCACGGTGATCTTTTCCAGCGGCTTTTCTTTCATCATGTCGAGAATGGCCTGTCCGATATCTTCCCGCAGTTCCAATGTAAGCAGTTCTCTTCTGTTCATAGTTTTCTTCCGTCTCTCATGAGAAAAATCAGCGCTTTCGTATCACTTTGAGAAAGCGTTCGTTGACCTGCAGTGGACATCAGACTTTGGACATTATCTTGGCGTCGCCACTCCGGGAATCTGTGAGGCCTACATCGGCGGGGAACTTTCGGACTATCCGGACCGGGTGAAGTTCATTTCTCCTCTGACCTATATGAATGAAGACCTGCCGCCGATCCTGATCCTCCACGGCACGAAGGACACCCTTGTCAGCGTGGAAGGCTCTGAAGAATATAAGAAAGAAGCCGATGCCATCGGAGCGGACGTCTCCCTGATCGAGCTTCCATTCTCGAACCACGGTACGGAACAGCAGGTGAACCGGACAGCCGTCCTGAACTGGCTGAAGAATTACGACGGAATGCTGCCGGATGAAAAATGAGCAAATGGAGATCTGACACCATATTGAAAAATGGGGAAAGGGAATAGAAGGAGACAGAAGGGTGCCGGCTTCCTGTTGTCAGCGGATGTCAGACAGAGCGATCCGGTTACCGACCAGGTTATTAATAAAGGGAGCAATAAAGGAAGGAATGTATCCGGGCATGAAACGGACTCCGAAGTAGATGTGCCCGTAAAGTGATACTATGGGAGTTCCGGTAAGGACAGTTCCCGCCAGATACCCGTAAGGCCTGGTTTTGTCAAGGTCAAAAAGAATATCAATGCTTCCATCCGGGATTGCCATGGCGCTGCCGGTCTCAGAAGCGTTGCTTATGTATTCGTAGAGATGGGCGATACCATCTCTGCCTATGATCTTTTTATAATATTTTTCCGAAGAAAGCGTAAAAAAGGCTGTAACGGATCCATAGCTATTCCCCTAAAAATAAAATAAAACGCAGAGAAGCAATAAGCGTTTCTCTGCGTTCTTGTTATTTAATTATATGAAATAATTTGATAAAAATCAAGATATAGTTATATCCCGGGTTAAATAATGGGCGTAAAGCCCATGGACTTGCCCGTGAAAGATCCTTTGGGGGTCTGGTACTCAGTGCCGACTTATTACACCATAATAATGCGTATAATGGAGTCAATTGTCACTATTGCCTGATTCATTTTTTTCTGCATCTTCATAGATCTTATAGACTTTTGAAGCTTTAATGGAATCTGTATCTGCAGCTTCGGTTATTTCAATATTCGAATTTTTGCCAGATACTAACAGAGTGCCGTCATTCTGCTTATTTGCCATAAATACATAGGTATTTCCAGGAACGGGCATTACATCGTCTTCTATAAGCTGAAATGACTTAAGATCCTTATCTACACCACCCCATTTGCCTATAGTGATCGTCTTATCAGTTTTCAAATTGTTTTTAATGTTACTTTTTACCTTTACTGTATAGTTCGTAACAGCTTGATCATTAATGTATCTGACAGAGTCACAGGATATGACCGTTCCGACGAATACATTATCAGCTGCCTTAACTACCTCCTCAGGATTATCTACGTCAATAGTATATGAGGTAAATACCTGATTTACATTAAGCTTTGAAGATCTGTCCTTAAAAGTTATTGTTACAAGCAATATTGCAAAAACTAATACAGAAAATATTATTTTTCTTTTCATAATGATCACCTCCTTTACTTATATCTGCTGTAAGATCTATCATAAGATTCTTTATCATTCTGTGATAAGCTGGTTCTTTCAGTAGAATACTTGTACATGATATCATTTGAAGTATTATGATCCAAACCAAGTCCATGCCCCAATTCATGGGTTGCCACATTAATTTTTTCTTTCAGATCTTTTTTGGACATGTTATAGGTGTTAAATACTATCCGCCCGTTTTCATATGTAGTTGCATTAATGCTGTTTTCAGCATATGTATCACTGCAATATACATCCTGTATTACTTTACCTGAATCATTTCTGATCACACCGCTTTTATAGTCATTCCATATATCTTTTCCAATATTTATATATGTCATATATTTAGAGTTTCCATCTATATCCATATGCTTGCCAGAATCAACAAGGTACCAATCTTGGATTTTTGCTGAGGCAAAGGAATAGGTACAAGAAAGAAATGAAATAAATGAAAAACATACAATAACGCTAGTCAAAACACTCTTTTTCACAGGAATAACCTGACACACTAAAGCACTAAGAATTACCAGTAAAGCAGTTATTATAAAATCTAATAATAAATTGATATAGTTAAAAGTGAGAGCTTTATCAAATTGTACGATCCCTGTAAAAGGAAACCCAAACTTTATCATATATACAGTTTGATCGTTAGTAATTACAGAAACTTTTGATCTGGATAGAACAATAGAAAGTACATATACAATAAGTATGATCAGAAAGAGAATAAGCAAGGATACCTTTTTATTTTTCATTAGCACAGCCCCCCCTTTTTTGCTTTACTAATCGAAATATAAAATCCACTATTCTAAAGATACACTACATCTTATTATAATAATAACATACTATAAATTTTTTGTAAAGAGAAAATTTAAACTTAGTAATTTTCTAGATGAAACTTTGGAGTCATGGCTACCAAACGATTTTTGTTCAGCCATTTATTCACAAATTTATGAGCTGCTTCCTGCTGTTCAAGATCTGTCATATAAAATATGTCCTTTCAATATTTTGGTTTGTCTGTAGAGAGGGAAAGGAGCAGCTTTCAGACTTTGTTGAATATACTACCATAAACCTTGAACCTGTGATAAAATTGTAACTGATAATTGCATATTATTTATATGAGTTTATCATTATTTAAAAATAAAAAGTAAGAAGGAATAGACTTATGGCAAATGAAACAAATACAGAAACTGCGAATACTAAGCAGATAGTTGCGGATGAGAAAGAACTTAAGGAATTAATAACAGATGCAGTAAAGAAAGGTGTTAAGAAGGGTGGACGCGGAAGCTTTAAACTTAACCTCATTCTTTTAATCATCGTAATTGCCTTTGCATGTATTTTTGTATATCAGCAATATTCTGCAATACATAAAAATATGACAAAGGCCGATCCGGTCGGGGATCACGACCTGACTCTTGAAAATAAGGGGATCCTTGGATATAAGGCCGCAGATTTTGGCAGGGTCATTATAGGAAAGTCAACAAAAGAAAAGAAACTGATCGTTGATACAAGGGAGGTATCTGTACCTACAGCTATCACCAAAGCAGGCCCTGGCGGGCTCGGAATATTTACGAAGACACAGAATGAGACAGTTTTTGGAACAGGCGAATATACAGTTGACCTGTCGGAGATCGATCAGGACGACATTCGTCTCAATGAAAGCAATTTCACGGTCACTGTAACGGTTCCATACCCTGAACTCAATAAGGTGAGCTTTGAACCATCAAAGACTGTGATCGGAGACACAGATCAGGGATGGCTCGCCTTTGGCTCTGTAAAGATGACGGCGGAAGAGCAGAAGGAATTTGAGACTGCCGCTGTTAATAAGCTTACTGAACGTCTTAATGAGTCTGATTGCTTCGAAGAAGCAGTGAAGCTTGCTAAGCTAAGTATCCTTGAACTCCTGCAGCCGGTAGTGGAAGAAGTTTCACCGGCATATAAGGTGGATATCATCGTTGCGCCTAAGGCTGTCAGCTAAAAGATTGATACTTTTTTATCAGCACGGCATTTTTTAAGCCGTGCTTTTTTTATCCCTAAATTGCAAAAGAAATCAACAGGAATCTCACAGATTTGATAAAGACATAAGGGTCAGCTGAAATTACAATTATTTCGTGAATTATTAATAATATGGCGTAAGTGCCGTTAAGATACTTCCGGCACTTTTGTCATAATACTTAAGCTTAGGCTTAAGCTTGAAAGGGAGATTGCAATGAAAAAACTATTATCGATAATTCTTGTATTGACTATGACATTGTCCATGGCAGGCTGTTCAGGCAATGCTGGTGGAGATCAGGCTGCAAAGAATTCAGGCAGCGGCGTGTCAGAAAGCAGTGGAGCAGTCCGGGACAGCAATGACAGCGATTCCGCTAATGACAGCAGCAGCGGAGAAGATGGACCCGGCCAGATGCAGGAGGTCAACGAAGCTTATAAAACAAATGTCATCGATGATAAATACCGTACCTGCTATGAAATCTTTGTATATTCATTCTGCGACAGCGACGGTGATGGGATCGGTGACTTAAACGGTGTGACATCAAAGCTCGATTACCTGAATGACGGCGACGACAGCACAGATTCCGATCTTGGTGTCAATGAGATATGGCTCATGCCGGTCTGCCCGTCTACCACCTATCACAAATATGATGTTACAGATTATGAGGATATCGATAAGGAATACGGCACCATGGATGATTTTGATAAGCTGGTCAGGGCATGTCATGACCGCGGTATCCGTGTGATCACTGATCTGGTCCTCAATCATACTTCATCAGAACACCCGTGGTTTAAGAAAGCAGAGGAATATCTTCAGAAACTTCCTGATGGTGCAAAAGCTGACCCTGAGAAATGCAAGTTTGTTAAATATTATAATTTTTCACATGAAGAGAAGGAAGGCTATGTAAAGCTTCCTGCCTCTGACTGGTACTATGAGGCACGCTTCTGGGAAGGAATGCCTGACTTAAATCTTGATAATAAAGCTGTCAGAAAAGAGATCAGAAATATCACACAGTTCTGGACAGACCATGGAGTTGACGGCTTCCGTCTTGATGCGACTACAAGCTATTATACAGCAGATGATGATAAGAACATTGCCTTCATGAAGTGGCTTAATAAGACTGTCAAGGCTCAGAACCCCGATGCCTATATGGTCGGTGAGTGCTGGGCCAATGAACCTGTATATACAAGCTATTATAAGAGCGGTGTAGACAGCTTTTTTGACTTTAAGTTCGCCGACTCTACCGGCATCATACCTCAGGCAGTCCGCAATACCATAACTGCAAAGCAATTCGGGCAGGAGATGGTGACTGTTCAGGATGACATAGCCAAAAACAACCCTGATGGTATTGAAGCCCCCTTCTATACCAACCATGACCTTGCACGGTCGGCAGGCTATTATTCACAGGATGACCAGGGTAAGAAGACAAAGTTCGCAGAAGGTCTTAATCTTATGATGTCCGGCAATGCTTTTTTATATTATGGTGAAGAGTTAGGTATGAAAGGCTCCGGCAAGGATGAGAATAAGAGAGCCCCTATGTACTGGACCAGCGACACATCTGCTGAAGGAATGACAAAGGGCCCTTTGGCTATGGAAAAGCAGGCGATGAAGTTCCCTGCCCTTGACGAACAGGAAAAGGATCCATATTCCATATTTCACTATGTCAGTCAGGCAATACGCCTTCGCAATAATTTCCCTGCCATTGCAAGAGGAAAAGTCCGGGTCAATGAAGCGCTGACATCTGACAAGGTCCTTGTAACAGAAAAAGTCCCTGATGATAATTCGATCCAATCTGTAGTTCTTGTATATAACCTTTCTGAAGATCCTCAGGAGGTCGACCTTTCAAATGCAGATCTTTCAAAGTCAGGAATATCACAAGTCCAACTTTCGGGACTTCTGACAGTCGACGGGAACCGGATCAGTCTGGATGATAATATTTTGAAAATGCCGGGACAGAGCATTGCAGTATTGACCGGTGCTGATCAATAATATTCCTTTTTATTCTTCTGATCATCACACTCTGACGTAATGAGATTTAAGCACTCTGCTTAAACCTCATTACTGTATACTGAATTTTCAAGGCATATATAATATTTGGAATATTTATTTCAATATGAATTATCGGCAGGCCAGCTCAGACAGGCTGTTTGAGGGGTGCGCTGACCGGACAGAAAATGTGAATATTATGCAAATATTTATGTCTTCCGGAATGTATCTTGATTTTTAACCATGACAAATTTGTTATATGCATCTAAAAAATGTCATATTTTATTTTTGCCCTGCCACTGTTAATATAAAGACGTACAAAAAATTGATTTTCAGCTTGACGCCCCCTTAAAAATATGAGCTGAAAATACAATGAGGAAACACAGGATATATTGAATATGAATGCTTAATTCGAAATGTGAATTTCCGATTCAATATTTGCTGTTGGAAAATTATGAAAAAAAAGTAATTAACGGAGGGAAGGAAAAACATGGTTCAGGAAATTATTACCAAATGCTATGACAAGAAGCTTGAGGATTGCAGCAATGAAGAGATCTACTTTGCGCTTCTTCAGATGACAAAGGATCTTGCGGAGAAGAAGAAGAGCGAAGAGGGAAAGAAGAAAGTCTACTACATCTCGGCAGAATTTCTTATCGGAAAGCTGCTTTCTAACAACCTCATCAACCTTGGAGTTTTTGCTGATGTTAAGAAAGAGCTTGAAGCTGCCGGCAAAAGCATCTATGACATTGAGGAGATAGAGAATGAGCCATCTCTTGGAAATGGCGGTCTCGGACGTCTCGCAGCCTGCTTCCTTGATTCCATGGCAAGCCTTGGCATCCATGGCGACGGCATAGGCATCAACTATCATCTGGGTCTTTTCCAGCAGGTATTTAAGGACAATCTCCAGAAGGAGACACCGAACCCATGGATAACTGAGAACAGCTGGCTTATCGATCGTGACAGGTATTACACAGTAGATTTCCGCTATCACACGGTTCGCGCCCACCTTTATGACATACCTGTAACAGGCTATGAGAACCGCACAAATGAGCTTCATCTTTTTGATATAGACTCAGTGGACGAGAAGCTCACAGAAGGCGATACCATCGCTTTCAATAAAGACGATATAGAGCACAACCTGACATTATTCCTTTATCCGGATGATTCCGATGACAAGGGACGCATGCTTCGTATCTATCAGGAGTACTTCATGGTATCCGCAGGTGCCCAGCTTATCCTTGACGAGTGCGTCGCAAGAGGAAGCAATCTTCATGATCTTTCTGAATATGCAGCTATCCAGATCAATGATACCCATCCTTCCATGGTCATACCTGAGCTTATCCGCCTCTTAAATGAGCGCGGCATTACTATTGAAGAAGCTGTCAGTATCGTTAAGAATACCTGTGCTTACACCAATCACACAATTCTTGCTGAAGCTCTTGAGACCTGGGATTTTGAGTTCTTAAAGCAGGTGGTTCCGCAGCTCCTTCCTATCATCACTATCCTTGATGATGAGGTCCGTGCAAAGTATGATGATCCTTCAGTATATATCATTGATGACAAAAAGCGTGTTCACATGGCTCACATGGACATCCACTATGGCCATTCAGTAAATGGTGTTGCATATCTTCATACTGAGATACTGAAGAACAGTGAGCTCAATAACTTCTATAAGATCTATCCCGAGAAGTTCAATAATAAGACAAATGGTATTACATTCCGCCGCTGGCTCCTTCATTGCAATGAAGAGCTTGCTGCCCTTATCGAAGAGAAGATCGGAAGCGGCTTCAAGAAGGATGCAGATGAGCTTAAGAAGCTTGAAGCATTCGCAGATGACCCTTCAGTCTTAAAGAGCCTCCGCGATATAAAGCTTGGCAATAAGAAAAAGCTTGTTAAGTATCTTAAGGAAACACAGGGCCTTGAACTCGATGAGCATGCGATCTTCGATGTTCAGGTAAAACGTCTTCATGAATATAAGAGACAGCAGCTCAATGCTCTCTTCCTTATCCATGAGTATCTCGAAATCAAGAATGGCAAGAAGCCGGAACGCCCTATCTGCGCTATCTTCGGTGCAAAGGCAGCTCCAGCATATACTATTGCAAAGGATATCATTCATCTCATCCTCTGCCTGCAGCAGCTCACCAGCAATGATCCGGAAGTCGCTCCATATCTCCGTGTAGTAATGGTTGAGAATTATAATGTTTCAAAGGCCGCTAAGATCATCCCTGCAGCTGATATCTCTGAGCAGATATCACTTGCATCCAAGGAGGCATCAGGTACTTCCAACATGAAGTTCATGCTCAACGGCGCTGTAACACTTGGAACAATGGATGGAGCTAACGTCGAGATCGCCGATCTTGTCGGTAAGGACAATATCTACACATTCGGCGAGGATTCGCAGACAGTTATCGACCGCTACAAGAGAGGAGATTATGTCTCCAGGGACTATTATGAAAAAGACCCTGTTCTCAAGGAAGCTGTTGATTTCATAGTATCTGATGAAATGCTTGAGATCGGCAATCGTGAGAATCTCGAGCGCCTTTACAATGAACTTCTTAATAAGGACTGGTTCATGACCTTCCCTGATTTTGAAGATTATCTCAAGACCCGTTTAACGGTCTACAAGGATTTTGAAGACCGCGATGCATGGGCAAAGAAGTGCCTTGTAAACATCGCTAACGCCGGCTTCTTCTCATCTGACCGTACTATCGACCAGTATGATAAGGAAATCTGGCATTCGCGTAACTTATAAAGCTGGCAATGTCATGATCACTTAAAGATATCTAATGCCTCTTATATATCTGCAGATCATGCACTGTTTAAGCAATACCGGGAAATTTTGATATTACCGGAATAGCATATATATTCATTATACACTCCTTCCAATCTTACATTACCGCTGTCCTAAGGAAAGATACCAGTTCAGTATTCAAGCTGCTGGTGCTGGTCCACTTTTCTTTCCTTAGGACAGCGGTTTTTTTATCGACTTGCTGCCTAAGGTCATAAACGATAATGAATTCCTTTGCATCGGACTCCTCGTTTTTTTATCGGCTTTCTGCCTAAGGTCTTCAATCTTTGGTCCCTTTCCCTTAAGAGGCAGCGTTTTTTTTGCCTTAAAAATATGGTATAATTTTAATATCATTATTGAACCGGGGCGGTATTAAGTTTATGAATATATTGATAGTAGATGACGAGGTAATAGAGCGTAATGGCATCAAGATGCTCTTAAAAAGGGAAAAGGTAGATGCAAAGGTGAGAGAGGCTCCTAATGGGGTCAAAGCTCTTGAAATGCTTGAAGAAGAGCCGGCTGATCTCCTACTTACCGATATCAGGATGCCTCACATGGATGGTATCGAACTTACAGGTATATGTTCGGAAAAGTATCCCAACCTCAAAATGGTGATATTTTCAGGCTATGGTGAATTTGAATATGCCCGCAAGGCCATGAAGAGCGGGGTTGTTAATTATATCCTCAAGCCTGTCGACCCGACAGAGTTTCATAAGACCATAACAGAAGTCATCAGCCAGATGAATGAAGAGGCGGCAGCATCTCAGGCAAGAGAAAAGACTGAGGGCTTTGTAAAAGAGCATGTACTCCTTTCGCTTATTAATGGCGTAGATCCGTCTTCTATTGATTCACAGCTTCTGGGACTTCTTCCTGATGGACTATTAGAGAGCTTTACTGCAATGGCGCTGATAAGCTTTGATCATGATGTCTTTGGCAGCAAGGCCGCAAATTTTTCTAAGGATATAGAGAAAAGGATCGGCGTTGATTTTCTTTACCTTAATCTGGATCCTGTAAGCTCTGTCCTTCTTTTTTTTGAGCCGGTCGAAGATCCCAAGGCTTTGGGGCAGAAGATCCTCAATGAGATAAATGTCCTCTATGATGAGAGAGGATATATAGCTGTGTCTAACGACCTCCCGGGAGGCAGCGCCAATAAATGTGCTCTTTCAAAAACTTATGATATTCTTGAGGAGCTGATGGAAAATCAGTTCTACATGCTCGATGACAGGGTGTTCCTGGCAGGAGAGGATACGCGTGAGGAGCCTGCTGACCTCCACGACATCGATTCCGATCAGCTGCTTAACCAGATCAGGCAGGATATCCACTTAAAGGATATGGTCGGCTTAAGGGAGCATTATGAGAAGCTCTGCGAAAAATATAAGAGGAATACGGGCTTCTCACAGATATATGTGAAGTTCGTATTCTCCAATCTTATGAAGGAAATATCCGATACCCTGCCCAATGACAACAGGGGCAGTCTTTCAGCCGACGTTGACCGCCTTTATAAGACAAATGATTTTTCAGAGATTATGAATATACTTGACCGCGGCATCAGTCTGCTGGAGGAGAATTTTTCCATCAATCCGCAGACTGCCCACCGTGAGATAGAGACAGTCAAGCAGTATATATATGAGCATTACGGGGATGAGCTTTCAACCGACATACTTGCGGACCAGGTCTTTCTGGCACCATCCTATCTTTCTCATATATTTAAGAAAGAAACAGGCCAGAACCTTTCAAAGTTCATAAAGTCCCTCCGTATGGAAAAGGCAAAACAGATGCTTGAGAACAGTCACAATAAGATCGTGAACATAAGCACAGCTGTAGGTTATCCGAATGTATCATATTTCTGCAAGAGCTTCAGAGAATATTTTGGTGTAAGCCCTCAGAAGTACAGAGAGGAAAAAGGTCTTTGATCCATGTTCAGAAAAATGTATTTTAAGATACGGACAGCTTTTAAAAATATGCGGCTGACAAGCAAGGTAATAGTTATTTATCTTTTGATAGGTGCCCTGCCTATGCTCGTCCTTGGCTTTATGTCAATATTTCTGGAACGGCAGGTCCTGTACCATCAGAATCTTGAATCATTAAAAAGTTCTGTCATTACTGCATCAGAACAGCTTGATTCAAAGCTTCTGGTCTACAATAACCTGTCTGATTATATTGCCTACAGTCAGCCTGTTACAGATGTGCTGACAGCAAGCTACAGCACTAAGTACGAGTTCTATGAGCAGTATAAGAAGACGGTAGACCCTATACTTTCTTCACCGCAATACTTTTCTCCGGATATTACACAGCTTACAATATACGTAGATCGCGACATGCCTGCGCATGGATATTCCATAGCTCCCATGAGTGACCTGGCCCGGGAGAGCTGGTTTGATAAGGTGAAGGACGATCTTCAGCCTCAAGTATCCTGGACCATATCACTTAAAGAAAAAACTGTCCGTTCAGTGCGCACCATGCCATTAATGGCTCAGAATGGTGAGAATGCAGTGCTTCTTCTTAAGATCCAGTATGATTCGATTTTTTCTGATTTTGAAAAGCTTTTAAAAAAGGGCTGTGCACTCTATATTGTGGATGCCCAGGGAAAGGTACTTTATGAAAAAAGCAGGCTTGAAGGTAATGTTAAACCTCTTGCAGCAGCTGAAGCACTTAAGCTTTCAAAGGGTAAGGAAAGGTCATCTGAATATTTTGCATTAAATCACAAGGTATCTTCATCTGACTGGCAGGTAGTCCTTTATGGAAAGCAGAGACTCCTTGCCGGGAATAATATCATTCTCATAATGATGGTGGTCTTCTTTGCGATAATCATAGGATTCCTGCTGTTCGTAGCAAACCGTTTCTTTGATGCCTATGTTATCAGGGATGTGCATAAACTTGAAAGAAATATGAATACTGTTGCACAGGGCGATCGTACCCTGCGTGTGGTTTCAGATTCACGCGATGAAATAGGATCATTGATCCGCGGCTTTGGTTCCATGCTTACAGAGATAAACCAGCTGATCAGGGAAAACTATGAAAGTAAGCTGGCCCTCAGAATGGCTGAAATGAAGGCGCTTCAGGCACAGATCAATCCCCATTTCCTCTACAATTCCCTTTCCCTTATCAATTGGAAGGCTATTGAAGCCGGAGCCGACGATATATCGAGCATTACTCTGGCGCTTTCAAGCTTTTACAGGACGTCTCTTAATCATGGCAGAAATGTGCTGACAGTAGAGAAGGAACTCGAGAATGTCCGTTCCTATATAAAGATCCAGGAATATATGCATGATTTCAGCTTTGATACTGAATTCGATGTGGATAAGGATATTTATCCCTATGAAATGCTTAATCTCCTCCTGCAGCCTCTTATAGAGAATGCGATCGACCATGGAATCGACCTTAAGGAAGACGGAAGGGGATGCATAAGAGTAAAAGGCTGCCAGGCAGGTGATACTATCCAGCTTACTGTCGAGGATAACGGCGTCGGCATGGACGAAAAGACACAGAGCACTATACTTACATACAAGAGCCATGGATATGGTGTTCAGAATATTAACCAGCGGATACAGCTTTTTTACGGCGAACCTTACTCCTTAAAGATAGAAAGTAAGCCTGGAGAGGGTACGCGATGCATTGTGACCATTCCTAAGAGATTGCCGGAGTGATTTGATCATTCCTGTTACAATCTCAAATATAAATTTACAAAATCCAATATAAGCGGGTATTTCAGATGAAATACCCACAAACCTTAATCTTCGAAGAAATATTATTAATATAATTGATCGATAATTTTGAATACTCAGGTTTTCTGTAATCATCAGCCTCAAGGACCTAAAAAGCATTACCTGACCACAAAGTGCTATTAGAAATTAAGAAGGCTGATGAACACTTAAAAACCGTAAGTATCCGAAAAAAGTATATGTTTTCCGATAATAACAAAAAATTGTCATATATCAAAAATCTGTTATATTTACCCCATTACCACTCATCTTTATAATGATAATTGTAAAAAGAAAAACAAGCACAGCCTCCGGAAGAACGCATATTTTATCAATTATCCGGATATGTGCATAAAAATGAAAGGGGTATAAAAACCATGAGATTAAAAAAAGCTATTGCATTACTTTTAGCATCCACAATGACAGTCGGAATGCTCACAGGCTGCGGAAGTTCAAGCAGCAATTCAGGCAGCAGTTCTGCAGCAGGAAGCAGTGATACTACAGGAGCTTCCTCATCAGCAGAGACTGAGACCAAGGACGTAACACTTACAGTCTGGGGTCCACAGGAAGATCAGGCACCTATCGAAGGTCAGGATCAGTACAAGGATGGCATTCTTAAGTACATGTGTGACAAGTTCAATGAAGAGCATCCTGAGTGGAACATCACATTCAATTATGGAGTATGTTCTGAAGGAGATGCACAGAAGACAGTAACAAAGGATCTTGACAATGCAGCAGATGTTTATATGTATGCAAATGATCAGATTCCTTCACTTGTTGATGCTGGTGCTCTTTCACAGATCGGCGGAACAAATGCAGATGCGATCACAAGCACAAATGATGAGACAACAGTTTCAACCGTAACTTATAAGGATGGTCTCTATGGAGCACCATTCACATCAAATACATGGTTCTTATACTATGATAAGAGCAAGTTCACAGAGGACGATGTAAAGTCTCTCGACACCATGATGGCTAAGGATCTTGGCGATGGCGTTACAAATTTCGCATTCCCATTGGATAACAGCTGGTACATCGAAGCATTCTACTATGCAGCAGGCGGCACACTCTTCGGAGAGAATGGTGATGATGAGACAGCAAAGTGCGACTGGGATTCAGACGCAGGTATCGAAGCTACAAAGTATATGGCAAAGCTTGCAGCCAACCCTAAGTTCTCAAATGAAAAAGACGGCTCTTCAATCGCAAAGTTCAAGGATGGCAAGCTCGGTGCTTACTGCTCAGGTTCATGGGATGCACAGGCTATCAAGGATGCGCTTGGTGATAACTTCGCATGTGCACAGCTTCCTACAGTAAATATCAACGGTCAGGAAGGCCAGATGAGATCATTCGCAGGTTCTAAGGCAATCGGTGTTAACCCTAACTGCAAGGATCAGGATGTTGCAGTAGCACTTGCAGTATATCTTGGAAGTGAAGAGTGCCAGAAGGTCCGTTTCGAGGCTCGTGGCATTATCCCTACAAATACAAATCTTGTATCATCTGATGACGTTAAGAATGACGCTGTAGCAGCAGCTCAGGCAGCAGTTATGGCCAATACATCCAAGGTTCAGCCAATGGTAACAGCTATGGGTTCATATTGGGATCCGGCAGCTTCAATGGGCGGCGAGATCGTAAACGGCAAGGTTAACGATGACAATGCAGCTGAGAAGACCAAGAAGATGGTTGAAGGTATCAACGCAGGTATTCAGTAATATTATCACCTGACTTTCAACTTGATTTCACTGATATTTTCTGATTATATCAGCATTCTATATAACAATTAACAAAGCAGCTTGGGCTGGAGGTCAAAGCCGGCCGGCTGCTTCTTTTTTCGAAAGTTTTGGGTAAACGATATGGAAAAGAAAGAGAAAATGAAAAGGATAAAGAATAAAACAGATATTACCTTTGTCAATGCTCTTAAGTATGGCGATGCCTTTACTAAGCTTTCTGCAGTAGTAATGGGAGCCGGAAACTTTTCAAAAAAGCAGATCGGCAAGGGCATCATTTATCTTTCCTGCGAGATTCTCTTCATCGTATATATGGTATTGCTGGGTGCAGGTACACTGCATGGTCTTGTGACCTTAGGTACCAACAAGGGCGGCCAGGTTTTTAATGAAGCCAAGCAGGTCTATGAGTATACCGAAGGTGACAACTCAATGCTGTTCCTTTTATATGGTGTATTTACAATATTTATTATATTCTTTTTCCTTATGGCGTGGGCAGACAATCTGCGCAGCGCCTACAAGGCCCAGGTGCTTAAGTCCAATGGAAAGCGCCTTCCAGGCTTTATAAAGGACGTAATGTCACTTGCAGATACCAATCTTCATAAGCTCCTCCTTGCAGGACCGGTCATCAGTGTATTTGCATTTACTATTATCCCTCTGTTCTTCATGGCACTGATGGCATTCACGAACTACGACAGGAATCATCAGCCGCCGGGGAACCTGTTCGATTGGGTCGGCTTAAAGAACTTCGGTGCGCTCTTTACTGCCTCCAACGGACTCGGATATGCATTCTGGAGGATACTTGCATGGACTATCGTCTGGGCAATATTTGCAACATTCCTGAACTACATTTTCGGTATCATACTTGCGATCATCATTGACAGGAAAGATACAAAGCTCAAGAGTATGTGGAGATTCATCTTCGTTCTCTCTATAGCAGTTCCTCAGTTCGTATCACTCCTGATCATGAGTACGATGCTTCAGCCTGATGGAGCAGTAAACGTTCTTTTAAAGAGCTGGGGTCTTATACATAAGTCCCTGCCGTTCTGGACAGATGCTACATGGGCAAGGGTTACGGTAATCATTGTTAATCTTTGGGTAGGTATTCCTTTTACCATGCTTCAGACAACCGGTATTCTTCAGAATATCCCGGTTGAGCTCTATGAAGCAGCAGAGATGGATGGAGCTGGTCCTGTGACTATTTTCTTCAAGATCACAATGCCATACATCCTCTTTGTAACAACACCATACCTCATCACATCATTCATCGGAAATATCAATAACTTCAACGTTATCTACCTCCTGACCGGAGGTGCTCCGACTTCACTTGCATATAACAATGGTACTGCAGGTCAGACGGACCTTCTTATAACCTGGCTGTATAAGCTGTCAATGTCTTACAATGACTACAATTATGCAGCTGTAATCTCTATCTTGGTATTCATCCTGAGCGCTGCCTTCTCTATTGAAGCACTGCATCGTTCAAAGGTATTGGATAATGAGGAGGCGTTCCAGTAATGAAAGCAAGAAAAGTAAGAAACATTCTGACACATGTTTTTCTGACTATACTCTCAGTTATATGGCTCTTCCCATTATTCTGGGTAGTCCTTATATCCCTCAGAAAGGAAAAAGGTTCATATTCAACTACCTTCTTCCCTAAGGAGTATACGTTCGATAACTATACCAAATTATTTACAGACAGGGCAATATTTGATTTCCCGAGGATGTTCGGAAACACACTTCTTGTGGCGATCCTTTCCTGTATCATAGCTACATTTTTCATCATATCCATCGCATACGTTATGAGCCGTCTCCGTTTCAAGGGACGTAAGTTCTTACTCAACGTAGCGCTTATCCTCGGTATGTTCCCTGGATTCATGGCTATGATCGCTATCTACTACATACTCAAGGGCGTCGGACTTACACAGGGAGCTCTCAAGCTTTTCGCTCTTGTCCTCGTATATTCGGGAGGCTCGGGTATCCTGAATTTCTATGTGGCAAAAGGCTTCTTCGATACTATTCCAAAGTCACTTGACGAGGCAGCCAGGATCGACGGGGCAAGCAACTGGAATATCTTCACAAAGATCACGCTTCCTCTTTCAAAACCGATCGTCGTATATACGATCCTTACCACATTCATAGGACCATGGTGCGACTTCATTTTCTCAAAGGTAATCCTTGGTACAGATGCAAAGTATTACACAGTAGCAGTTGGTCTCTGGAACATGCTCCAGAAGGAGAATATATATCAGTGGTACACCAGATTCGCATCAGGTGCGGTATGTATCTCTATCCCGATCGCGATCCTCTACATTTTCATGCAGAAGTACTACACGAACGGACTTGCAGGTGCCGTGAAGGGATGATATTTTCATTCATTCCTTTGCACATCGAAAACGCAAAATTTTCAATTGTCAGATAATAATATTGTGATACTTTAGAAAGGATTTTTCACTTTTAATACGTGAAAGGTCCTTTTGATTTTTCAGAAGTCATTGATATAATAAGGACAGTTTGATCGGATTGGCTCTTGCACATTCGTGGCTTTTGTCGTGTGAGGTTTCACTAAGGAGTAATGATTATGAGAAAATTTACTTTAGCAGGATCATTTCTTGCCCTATGTCTTTTTGCGTTTACATTTTCAGGTTGCACCGGTGCAGCAGGCGCCGATGACTTTCGATCCGGTAATCGCGAAACTACAGTTACTTCTGGCAGCACTCACAAGGACGACAGCTTCAATAAGGCTGAGACCACTCCCTTTGGCAGGTACCCGGAGACTGTTACCTATACTCTCGGAAAGATGTCCGAGGCACAGAATTCCCATATGCCGGAGGGCGATACCTATGAAGACAATGCCTATACAAGATATCTGAAGGAACAGATAAATGTCCAGAATAAAGATCTTTATGAACGCCCCGGTGATGACGAGTACGAAAGCAAGCTTTCAATCGACATTGCCCAGAATAAATTGCCTGACGTCATGGTGGTAAATAACTGGTCCATGCTTCAGGACATGGTGGATAAGGGTCTGATAGAAGACCTCACCGGAGTATATAAGAGCTGCACTTCCAAAAGGATCAAGAAGATCTATGAAAGCTATTCAGGCATACTTGACCGTGTGACCTTCGATGGGAAGATGATGGCCCTGCCAGAGACCAATATCGACAATGGACCTTCCCTTTTCTGGGTTCGTCGTGACTGGCTTGACAAATGCGGGCTAAGTGCCCCTGAGACAGTTGATGACGTTGAAAATGTACTTAAGACCTTTGTTGAGAAGGATGCAGGTGGCACAGGCCATACTGTAGGACTTGTTTCCCGCCCTGAGCTTACCGGTGACTGCGGCTACGCCCAGGAATATCAGACAGATATCATATTTGCATCATGCGGTGCCTATCCCCAGCAGTGGATACGTGATAAAGATCAGAATATTGTATACGGATCCGTTCAGCCTGAAGCGAAAGATGCCCTGAGGCTTCTTCGTAAGATGTATAGCGAGAAAGCAATCGATCAGGACTTTCTTGTTCGCAATTCCAATAACATTATCGATCTGATACTTAATGGAGAGTGCGGAGCATTTTTCGGACCATGGTGGGCTCCCAATAATCCCCTGATGGAGTCTGTAGCAAAGGATCCTGAGGCAGACTGGATCCCTTGCCTCATATCAACCGATAAGGACGGCACCACACATTTTGCATCTCAGAATCCAACGGGCAATTATGTAGTGGTACGTAAAGGCTATGAGCATCCGGAAGTGGTAATGAAGATCATAAGTATCCTCTTTGATAAGATGAGCTATGGAAATAAAAAGACAAAGGCACTGGAGGATTATTATAAGGACAATGTCGATCCGACAGCCCGTCCTCTGTCCATTAACGTGGACTATAAGAATGCCCTTTCTATCTGCTATCGTGATCTGAATAGTGTCCTCGAAGATGGTGGAGATACTTCACAGCTTGACCTTCTTGAAGGCTCCTACTACAGTGCCTGCAAGGATTTCCTTGCAAGTAAGGGAGCAAACCCCAAGCCTGAGGACTGGGCTGCCTATACTTCACGTATCACCGCATGTAAGGAGATAGGAGCGGACAGTGTGGTTGAGGTCCCATGCTTTTTCTTCAGTGAAACAGAGACTATGAAGAAAAAATGGTGGAAGCTTAAGGAGCTTGAATCTGAAGCCTATCTGTCCATAGTTACCGGTGACAGGCCTTTGTCATATTTTGATGAATTTGTGGAAAAATGGGAAAAAGAAGGCGGCCGTGCCATAACTCAGGAAGTTGCTGCAATAGTATCGTCCAAGCAATGAAAATTGCTGCTCTTTGAGAGCAGTAAATCATAAAAGGTAATCAGATTGCATATGCATATAAAAAATTTAATATTTGATCTATATGAAACTCTCATCGACATCCGTACGGATGAGTCTGCTTTGTCATTCTGGAAGGGCATGGCCCAGCTCTATGGCAGATGTGGTGCTGTATACAAACCTGAAGAGCTTCATCAGGCCTATCTGCGTCTGGTCGATGATGAACAGGAGCGGTTAAAGATAAAAAGCGGGCTTGAATATCCGGAGATCGATCTTGAGATCGTATTCAGAAGACTGCTGGAGGAAACTCCTGTACAGATGGCTTATTCGAAGGATATTTCAGATGATGCAGCGATAAAAACAGCAGATAATGAAAAACCAGGTAAGAAAGCAGCAGAGACGGGGACGGCTTTTGGACATGGGGGTCTTACAGGGATCCCGGATGAGAAAACATGGACTTTCATGATAGCAAATGCTTTCCGTTCCATGTCTATGAGACGGTTTAAGCTTTACCCCGGGACGCTTAAGACCATGAAGAAGCTGAAGGCGGATGGGTACAGGCTTTATCTGCTTTCCAACGCTCAGAGTATTTTCACAAGGCCAGAACTTAATATGACCGGCCTGACAGAAGTATTTGATGCTCTTTACATCTCATCAGAAAAAGGTATGAAGAAGCCCCAGCCGGAATTCATGCAATGTCTTTTGGATGAACAGGGGCTTGATCCGGAAGAGTCCATGATGATCGGAAACGATACGGAAAGCGATGTAAGAGTGGCGCTTTCATGCGGGGTAACGGGCTGTCTTCTGAATACATATCATTTATCGGATAAAGAGATCCGGGAAAGACTTAATAGTCTTAAGAAAGAATATCCGGGAACAAAGACAGAGGTGATCAGGTCAGGCAGACTGAGCGACCTGCCGGGCTTACTCGTGTGAATGATTTTTACGAGCACGGCGACTAAGCAGTTTTGCTTTTAATTTATACCGCAAACCGGAAGATAGAGAAAAAATAAAATTATGTTTTAACAGGAGGAAAAATTATGGTTTCATGGCTCAAAGATGCAGTATTTTACGAGATATATCCGCAGTCATTCAATGATACTAACGGAGATGGCATAGGAGATATTCAGGGAATTATAGAAAAACTTGACTATATAGATTCACTTGGCGCAAATGCCCTGTGGATCAATCCCTGCTTCGATTCCCCATTCAAGGACGCGGGCTATGACGTTCGTGATTATAAGAAGGTTGCGCCCCGCTATGGTACTAATGATGACCTTGTCCGTCTCTTCGAAGAGGCCCATAAAAAAGGCATTCACGTTCTTTTAGACCTTGTACCCGGTCATACTTCAGAGGAGCATGAGTGGTTCAGGCAGTCGGGGAAGGCTGAGAGGAATGAATATTCTGACCGCTATATATGGACGGACTGGTGGATCGCAGGTATGAAGGGCCACCCATATATAGGCGGGGAGTGCGCTCGAAACGGCGTCTATATGCTGAACTTTTTCAAATGTCAGCCTGCATTGAATTATGGCTTCCTGCATCCTGAGGAGAAATGGCAGATGCCTGTGGATGCACCCGGACCTATGGCCACAAGGGATGCCATGGTGGATGTGTGTAAATTCTGGCTTTCAAAGGGTGCTGACGGCTTCCGTGTCGATATGGCTGATTCGCTGGTCAAGGACGATGATGATGATAAGTCAGGTACCTGTGAGGTATGGCAGTATATTTTGGGAAATGTAAGAAAAGAATATCCTGACGCAGCTTTCGTATCCGAGTGGAATAATCCACAGAGAGCTATAAATGCAGCGGGCTTCGATATGGACTTTTACCTCGACTGGATGGGTAATGGTTACAACTCTTTAGTAAGAGATGATGAGACTGAAGGCCCTGATACAAGCTACTTTAAGAAGGATGCCGGAGGCGATATCAACAGATTCCTTGATGAATATCTGCCGAGGTATGAAAGGACCCGCGGCCATGGATATATAAGTATGCTGACCTGCAATCACGATACACCGAGACTGGCAGGGAGACTCAGTAAAGATGAAAGAAGCCTTTTTTATGCCTTCCTTATGACTATGCCCGGAGTGCCTTTTGTATATTACGGCGACGAGATCGGCATGAGATATATCAAGGATCAGCCGACAGTAGAAGGCGGCTACACCCGTACAGGTTCAAGGACCCCTATGCAGTGGAACAGAGGAAAGAATCTCGGCTTCTCTCATGCAGAAACAGAAAAGCTTTATATTCCTGTTGAAAGCTCTGAGGATGCTCCGACAGTTGAGGCAGAGGAGTCCGACCCTGCTTCTATGCTTAATACTATGAAAAGTCTTATAAGCTTAAGACATAAGTACCCGGACCTTGGGGCTGATGGTGACTTTAAGGTCATATGCTCCGATCCGGACAAGCCATTCATATATCAGAGAGGCAGTTTTATTATTGCTGTAAATACGACAGGACACCAGATGGAATATGATCTGAAGGAAGAAAAGCAGCTCTTATTCAAACTTGGCAGTCCGGCTATGGAAGGAAGCATCCTGAAGGCAGGTCCTCAGTCATTTGCAGTATTAGGTTAATAAGCACCGGGAGGAATAATCATGTATGAAAAGGTAGACCCATCCGCCAGGATACTCATGCTGATAAGTGAGATCCTTGGAGGGATCATTCTGTCAGCAGTGCTTTTCATTGTCTGGTATTTTGCTTTCAGAGGCCATGCAGGCAGTATGGTCAGGATACTTATGCCTGCAGTCTTAATTGTGATCTGGATCAAAGCCTTTGCTGCTCCATTTGTCCGCTATGCACGCCTGCGTTATTCATTCTCGGAAGATGAGATCAGGATAAGAGAAGGCTTTATCAATGTGACAGAAACCATTATCCCTATCGAAAGGCTGCAGCAGATATCGATGTCTTCAGGACCATTTGACAGGATGTTCGGACTGACTGCAGTTAATGTAACCACAGCGGGAGGGGAGACCACGATCCGTTTCCTTGAAAAGGAGCGCGCCCGGAAAATTACAGAGGATCTTAAGCTTAAAATAAATAAAACTGTAAAGGAGAAAAGAGCTGAGGAAATAAGACCTTCTTCTGGCAATGATATTCACATTGAGGATAACAGCAGCAAAGAGACCACTGCTGCAGACAAAGATATGGAAGTCCGTAAGGATGGACATGGAGAATAATATATGAAGAGCCTTGAATTCCGAAATCACCCCTCTATCCTTCTAGAAAAGGGCTGGAGCATAATAGTTGTAATTGCAGCTTTTATTTTCAATACCATTTCAAATGCGGATGACGTCAATAATATTGCTGATTTTGCCTCCAGTCATGCAAATATCATTATGATGATCCTTCTTGTGATATTCCTGCCATCAGGTATCGTTACATTTAACAGATGGAGAAAGACAGTCATTTCACTTAAAGATGGCATCTTTACTATCAAACGGAATACTTTTGTAAAAAAAGAATTGAATATTCAGGTAAAGTCCATATCCAATGTAAACCTTGAACAGAATATATTTGAAAATATTATCGGTACGTACAGGGTAAAGATCGATACTGCCTCGCTTACCAGGGCAGATGAAACTGACGTGAATATAGTATTAAATAAGAAAAACGCGGTCAAATTAAAAGATCTTATTTTTGAGATGCAGAAGGAAGAGGCGGAAAATGAGATTGAAAATGAGATCAAAAATGAGACCGGAAATGTGATTGGAAATGAGACTGAAAATGAGACTGGAGATCTGAGAAGCGTCGGAAAAGCCTTATCTGTTGAAAGTGGACCTGCTGCAAAATTATCTCATTCGGATGCCGTTTCTGATAGTGGTGATCCGGATCTGTCAGATGAGCTCGGCGATGATTTTTATTACAATGCTGATGTAAGACTGGATACCAGCCAGGCACTTGTCGCCGGCATCATGAATTTACCATTTGTATCGATCATAGCATTGATAATTTCAGCTGTAGCAGCTGTGCTGAATACTACATCGATTTTTGCTGATGCCTTTAATGGTACATTCGGCATCGGCACAATATTTGCAGCTGC
Source organism: Lachnospiraceae bacterium (assembly GCA_036343175.1). Lineage (GTDB taxonomy): Bacteria > Bacillota > Clostridia > Lachnospirales > Lachnospiraceae > JAEEJA01. The sequence goes on along the minus strand of JAZASR010000020.1, from coordinate 13,448 downwards.
GGTCGTCTTTTTTTCAGCACTCTGGGATATTATCAAAAAGACATTGGGCTACTTTGGCTTTGCTGCGAAAAAGAAAGATAACAGGATACTTCTGTCATATGGACTCATAAAGAAAAAAAAGTATGCCATCCCTCTTTCAAAGATAAACGGGTATGTGCTGGAATCTACATTCCCCGGAGTGATATTTGGCTATACCCAGGTACGTGTCTTAAATGTCGGCGGTGAAGGAGATGAGGCATACGGTCAGATCCTGCTTCCGCCTGTTATGAACAAATATCTGGATGAACTTATCGATATTCTTCTGCCTTCCGGGCTCATAGAAAAAGAGGAGAAAAGTACGGCAATGCCGGTCTCTTATCAGGTCTTCCGTACAGTCAGGAATTTCCTGACAGGGGTTTTGATATTAGTAATATGTATTACTGCAGGAAAGAACTTAAAGGTGAGTAACCTTCCTGCTGTCTTTATCAGTGTTTCGGTTATTATCGTGATCTTTACAATATGGACATACCTCTCTTCGAGAGCAGCAGGACTTGGTATAGCAAAGTCCTCTCTCGTTCTTAAGAGCGGTGCATTTGCGAGAAAAAAGGCTTTCATACCCTATGAGCGCATACAATCCATAAAAACTGTACGCAGTCCGTTTGAAAGGGCTTTTGGCTGCTCGAGGCTCTGTGTATCTATACTTTCCAGTAAAATAGGCTCGACCCAGCGGATAAATTCCGTAAATACCTGCTTGCTTCCTGAGATAGAAGAAAAATTTAGGGAAACATACTGAATTCTTTCCGGCATATGTCGAAAACTCAGTATTTAAGCTTATTCAATTTCATTAAGCGAATTCAATAATGCGTATAAGACCTTCTGTATTTCTATTTAAATTTATAAAAAACGTGTTATAATATTTACCAGCATATAAATGACTTCAGCATTTGATGAAAGTGTATGTCTATCTTTATATTTGAGCTGATTCTGCATTTTCATCATATTATTTACACAGTAAGGGAGGCAGCCGTATGTTTAAAAAGAATTCATCTGATGTAACTTTAGATCTGCAGAACAGGATCTCTGTTCTTGAAAATGAGCTTGCCAGAGAAAAGCAGAAGAGCGCTGATGAAGCATTGAAGCTTTCCATGGTCAATAACGCAGTTCATCTTGGCGTATGGGCTGCCTATTACAATGACGAGGGTCAGCCTGAAAAAGCTGTATTCTCAGATGATTTCAGAAATATGCTCAACCTCACCAGCGCTGAGCTCCCGGACAGCATGGACTCTCTTCCGAAAGTCATACATCCTGATGATGTGGAAAGGGTGTTTACCTGCTTTGGCGCAGCGGCGGCTGATAAGACAAATCAGAAAAAATATGACGTTGAATACCGTCTTATGGTAAAGGGAGTTGGCTATCACTGGTTCCATGCAGCAGGCGATTGTATCAGAAAGCCTGACGGAAACCCGCGTATTTTCATCGGTACATTCATGGATATCGATGATAAGCGTAAGATGGATGAAGAGCTTACATTTACAAGGAACAGGCAGGGGGCTATAGACAGCATGATGCTTGAAGGCACATGGAGCATGGACCTTACTAAGGGCGATGTTTCCGATCCCGATACTCCTATGGTATTCTCGGATCAGTTCAAAGCCCTGCTTGGGTACAGGCCTCATGAATTTGAGGATAAGATGAGTTCCTGGATCACAAAGATACATCCCGATGACGTAAAGAAGGCTTCAGACCGTATAGGAGAGCAGCTCGCCGATAAGTCCGGAAATACTGATTTCGATATGGAATACAGGATGAAGCATAAGTCAGGTGAATACCGCTGGTTCCGTGCATCCAGCAATGTTGTATGGGATGCTGACCGCAATCCTGTCCTTATAGCAGGTACCATCCTTGATATTACCGAGGAAAAAGAGCACAGACTCAAGTTCGAGCAGGAGCTTGAGCCGGCTATTGAAAATCTCAAGGAGGGCATAGTCAATACTGCAACAGCTGTTAATGATACAGCAGATGAAATGCAGATCGTTTCAGAACGCCAGTCTGAGATAGCTCAGGCGGCCAGAGAGATAGAGTCGCTTGTATCTTCATCCATGAGCATAGTACAAAGCATACAAGATATTGCAAAGCAGACAAACCTTCTTTCACTTAACGCCAGCATAGAGGCAGCAAGAGCGGGGGATGCAGGCCGCGGCTTTGCTGTAGTTGCGTCTGAGGTCCAGAATCTTTCATCGTCCACAAAGGATACTACCGGTCACATCAGGAAGATCCTTGAAGATATGAATTCACGGACATCTGAGGTGTTCGGGAAGATACAGGAGATCGACGATAACATAGTATCTCAGAGCGCCAACCTTCAGAAAATAAATGCGACCATATCCGAGCTCAAGAGCCTGTCAGTGCAGATCGGGCAGATGGCGGACGAGCTGTATAAATAATGATATGATCGTGTATTAAATATTATCAGTACCCGGAATATTATTTTTATCCCAAAGCTTTTCAAATTTCACTCCTGTTACTTTTTCGCAGATCCTTTTTTCTTCCTCTGTAGTCTCGCTTGTTTCGAGTCCCTTTCTGCGGGCTATCTCCTTCTTAATGACGTCGAACTCGTGACGCTTCATCGGAAAGATATAGCCAAAGAAGAAGAGAAGGGCCACAAGTATTACAGGCATGAGTATGAAGATAAGCTTTATGCCGGTGACTGTTGAAGGGGCCTGTACTGTAAGCTTGCCCTGGTAACCTGCGGCACCTAAGAGCACACCGATAAGCCATGCTGAGATGCCTGCCGAGACCTTTCTCGCAAATGTTGCCATACCGGAAACTGTACCCGGCCGGCTCACACCTGTGATAAGTTCGTCAACGTCAGCCATATCGGCAAGAATTGCAAATATAGAAGTGAGGGTTGCTGCGTTGCCGATACCTATTCCCATAGCAAGTATAAGGATCGGAACTATGCTTCCGCCGGTGTGTGAGAAAGGGAAGAGAGCAAGAGTGGAAATGATCCTCACCGGAGCGCCGATGAGAATAGTCGTACGCTTGGAGGTCTTTGCCATAACAGGTCCCCAGATGAGCATACCTATAAGCTGAGATACGATCAGAGCAGCCATAAGGTATGTAAGGTAATGATTCTCACTGCTGCCGCCGAGTACGTTATTTACATAGAAGACAGCCATTCCGGATACAAAATCCATACCGCATTGGCCTGTAAGATATATGCCGACGAATATTCTGAATGAACGGCTGAGGAATACATTGACAGCAAGGGTCGACCATATCATCCTGACATTCGAGAACCTGAAACGGACAGCATAGTCATCGACCATGTCGGGAAGGAGTCCATTATATGGAACCATGAGAACTGTAAAGCCTGTCGAGAAGAGGCAGTACATAAGCAGATAGAACATATAGGTTACTGCCGCGCTTCCTGCATGGACAGGCAGCCAGAGCATAACGAATGTTATAGATGACGCAAAGGCTCCTATGAGTATATACAATCGTTTGGGACCCAGCTTTGATCTTGTCCTGTCAGTAATATTTCCCATAATAGGATCGGTGATGGCATCCCAGATCTTTCCTACAAGCGGTATGGTGCCTGCAAGTGCAGCGGACATACCGATCGCATCTGTAAGGAATACGGTGAAGAATGTATTTATGATGACGAAGCAGCCGCCATTAAAGAATTCCCCCATGCCGTACATCATTTGAGAACCCAGTCCAAGACTGTGCTTTTTCTGATTTATGTGACTTTTTTCCTCCCAATTAATAAGTGATATTGTCCTCCTAATAGAATATCATAAAATTGCACGCATATTTTTACTTTGTGAATATTTTATCTGAATTTTACAATTGCGCTCCTGACCAAAGTCTCTTCCTCCCGGCCGCCCTCGCGAAGAAGCGGCAATCAGAATTATTCAGAAATATTTACCTGACCATCAAAGTGCTTTTAAGTTAATGAGGCTGATGATATCAAAAAGCCAGAACATTAATAATTATCATATATCAATTAGGGATAAAATTTAATTCTTCGAGAATAAAGGTTTACAGGTATGGGCTGTAAGCAATACTGCTTTATCGTAAACGGCGCAGATAAAATCGGTTGTCGTGAAACGCCAACCGATTTTTACGAATGAGCACCCTTAGCACGGTTGCTAAAGTTTTTTCACTCAAATCGGAAATAAAAAACACGGTATGAACCAAGTGTGTATAGGATGGCGATAAAGTTGAGGAAGCTATACATAAATGAAAACAGAATAAGAGCCAGGTGTGTATAGGTTAACATTAGTACTCGTTAATCTATAGGTAATCGTAAAAGTAAATTTATGTGATGTTGAATAACAGCTTCCGATATGATATTTTTATAGGATAAGGAGGTAAGTCTCATGAACGATAATTCAGATCTTCTTGAAGATATAAAGCAGTCGGCTTATATCGACGGATATAAGCGCGGCAGACTCGAGGGTGCCGAAGAAAAGACTGTCGAGGCCATAAAGAGTCTTATGAAGACCATGAATATGACGGCAGAACAGGCAATGACAGCTTTAAATATTCCTCTTACCGAGAGAGAAGGATATTCAGTCAGGATCAAAACATCAGGAGGTAAATAATATGGCAGTAAATTCTATAGATGCAGAGGACGATCAGTTCGCATACCGCTACGACACGCAGCTTCTTATAGACAGACGCGACAAGGATCTCGATGAGGATGAGATCTCAGACTATATCACAGAGAACTTTGAGGGCAACAGCCTTATAGCAGCAGGGGATGAGGATCTTGTAAAGATCCATTTCCATACAAATGAGCCCTGGAAGATCCTTGAGTATTGCAATACAGTAGGCGAGATCTATGACATTGTTGTAGAGGACATGATAAGACAGTCCAATGGCCTTCACGGATAATGTGCTTACGGCACCAGGCCGCATTGGCATTATGATTCGTTAACAGAAAAAACAGCCGCTTCTATATAAGGAGCGGCTGTTTTTATATAAATTGATAGCAGGATGCTGATGGATAGCAGGATGCTGATGGATAGCAGGATGCTGATGAAAATCCGGATGCAGGTAAATAGTATAATGCATTTAGATCATTGAGTGCATCCGGATCATAGAGAGGTTTATTTGTTTTATGCTGTCTTCTTCATCCTGGCTGCGCTTTCAGGGTTTAAGATCCTGTCAAGCTCTGCGCCTGTCATGAGTCCCATTTCAAGGACTATCTCACGGACAGTTTTATTGTCTTTAAGGGCTTTTTTAGCGATGTAAGCTGATTTCTGATATCCGATATAAGGACAGAGGGCAGTGGCAATGCCGACACTTGAGTTAAGCATGTCATTGATATGTTCCTTATTTGCTGTGATGCCTGTAATGCAGTTATCGATAAGAGTCGTAACGGCACCCTTCATGGCATTGATCGATTCAAATAATTGATAAAATACTACAGGCTCAAAAGCATTGAGCTCCATCTGGCCTGCTTCGGCTGCCATGGCAATGGTGGTATCGTGACCTATTACAAGGAAAGCAGCCTGGGTAACGACCTCAGGTATTACCGGGTTTACCTTGCCCGGCATGATCGATGAACCATTCTGCATTGCAGGAAGGTTTATCTCATGTATGCCGCACTTGGGACCGCTTGAAAGAAGCCTTAAGTCATTTGACATCTTTGAAAGGCTTACTGCGCAGGCTTTAAGGGCACCTGAAACTTCCACGAAGCTGTCAAGGTTTTCCGTTGCATCATAAAGGTCCGGAGCCTTACTTAATGGAAGACCCGATATGCTGCTGAGCGTCGGTACGATATGCTCTTCATAATAATCAGATGCATTGATTCCGGAACCTATGGCTGTGCCTCCAAGGTTCACGGATCTCATTTCAGTCACAGACTTTTCAAGACGTTTTCTGCAGCGTCTTACCATGGAAGCATAGCCTCCAAAGCTGTCTCCGAGTGTCATTGGTACAGCGTCCTGAAGCTGTGTCCTCCCCATTTTCATTATGGATGAAAATTCATCTGATTTCGCTTTAAGAGCGCCCTCGAGTCTTTTAAGCTCCGATATCAGAGGTTTCATTAATGTAAGTACTGTCATCTTTCCCGCAGTAGGTATGACATCATTTGTTGACTGTGCCATATTAACATGATCATTGGGATGTACATATGATGAATATTCCCCGTGTCTGCCTCCCAATATCTCACATGCCCTGTTTGCAATGACTTCATTCATGTTCATATTGGCGCTTGTACCTGCGCCGCCCTGAACAGCATCGACTATGAAGGCATCCTGGAAGTTTCCACTCATTACTTCGCCGGCTGCCTGCTCAATGGCAAGAGCCTTATCCTCCGCAAGCAGTCCCGCCTGGCAGTTGACGATCGCAGCCGCCTTCTTTATGAGTGCCAGGTTCTTTAAGAATTCGCCGGACATTGATTGGCCGGTTATCCTGAAATTAGCCTGTGCTCTTTTGGCCTGCACGCCATAATAAGCGCTTTCAGGTACTGCAAGTGTTCCGATAGAATCAGCTTCCATTCTCATCTTCATAGTCATTTCCTCTTTTCTGATAAATCTGTCTTTTTGTAAATAAAGTTCATAAGAACTCATCAAGCCAATTGACTCTTACAGTCTTTATTATATTATTCTATGACTGGGTCAATTAACTTTATGCCGTCACTTTACAACTCTCAAATTCGCTTTTAAATCCCAAATTAAAAGTCGCTAACATTTATACTTTTCCTGATTTAATAATTAAACTTTTTAATAATTTGCTTTCTGTTTTTTTCTGACCGGCTTAAATTGTGATTTTGATAATAGGCCAGGATAACCATAAATCAAGGCATTATCCGCAATTTTATAAAAATAAAGAAAAATATTGCATTTTTATAATGGATGTTATAAAATAGAACCTGTAGTAAACGGACAAAGGCGTCCCGCGTTATTATTCTTAGCGGGACGCTCATTTTTTTATGTATCCACCACTGCCATGCTGCAGCTTAAGAAGTTTCAGGACTCAAGATGAACTGTGATGGATGCATTTAGGTAATTACAGGAGGCCATGACTATGGAAGGAATCAAATTAGACAAGACCGACAGAAAGATACTTCATCTTCTTGAATCAGATGCTAGGATCACAGCTAAGGAAATAGCAAGGCAGACTTATCTGTCATCACCAGCTGTTGCCCACCGTATTGCCAGACTTAAGGAGTGCGGGCTCATCAGAAAGTTCGTTCCGGATATTGACTTTGGATTACTTGGCTATCACATCAGAGCATTCATCAATCTCGAGGTCAAACCTGAGGATAAATCGAATTTTTATCCATTAATTGAGGGTATGCCTAATGTCATTGAATGCCATTGTGTTACAGGCGAGTATTCAATGCTTATACAGGTACTCTTCAAGAAGCCTGAAGATCTCGATAGTCTTATAAACGATCTGCAGAAATTCGGCAGGACCAAGACTATGATTGCTTTTTCTTCATCTGTAGAACACAGAAATATCGAGTTCCCTGATGAGGAAATAGAGAAGAAGCAGAGGAAGAGAAGGTCGGATACCTGACAGAGCCTGTCAGGTTGAAAATATTATATTCATAATCTATAATTAAATCTGGTCGGTTATCTGACCAGATTTTTTTTATGCATTCAAAGCACTGAGCATGTTCAATACAGAGAACAGTTTCAATGCAGAGAGCATGTTCAATATAAGGAGCATGTTCAATACAGAGAGCATGTTCAAAGCGATGAGCATTTTTTTAATATAAAGGTCATGTTCTATACAAAGAGTGTGATAAATAGGAAAGGCGGTATTATGGTAATCAGGAAAATGGAAGAACGCGATATAGCCGGAGTGAATAAGCTTCTTAAGCAGGTAAATAAGATACATCACGACGGCAGGCCGGACCTTTTCAGGCTGGCCAATAAGTATACCGATGAAGAGCTTGCAGAAAAGGCTCATAATGAGATCGATCCTGTATTTGTAGCTGTAAAGGATGATGACAGCGTGGATCCGGCGTCTGAAGATAATGTGCTCGGATATGCGATATGTTATTTTAAGGACACGAGGCCGGATCACATGCTGACAGATATTACAGGCATTTATATTGATGATCTCTGCGTGGATGAAAAGCTGCGCGGACATCATATAGGAAGAATGCTTTATGATCATGTCTGCAAATATGCGAAGGAAAAGGGCTGCTACAATGTTACCCTGAATGTGTGGGAGTGCAATCCATCTGCACACAGGTTTTATGAAGCAGTAGGCTTGAAGCCGCAGAAGTACTGTATGGAACATATCCTGTGATTAATATTGCCAATAAGTTCTCTTTAGGAGGTGCTGGTCTTTTTAAGATCTTTTTTATGAGGATAGAACTAAAGGATCATTTTAACTATTATAAACTGCTTAGGTTTACGGCTCCGTCTATAGCCATGATGATATTTACGTCGATCTACGGCATGGTGGACGGATACTTTATATCCAATTATGTGGGAGAGATCCAGTTTGCCGCAGTGAATCTTATACTGCCATATGTAATGATATTCGGGGCAGTCGGTATGGTGTTCGGAACCGGCGGTACTGCTCTGGTTGCTATGAAGCTTGGCATGGGAAAGCAGAAGCAGGCAGATGAGATATTCTCATTCCTGGTGTTATTTGTTGTTACATTTGGAATTCTGCTTGGGATCATAGGCTTTTTTACCGTGGAGCCTGTAGCGCGGCTTCTGGGCGCATCAGATGCCATGCTTCCGTATTGTGTGACATATGGCCGCATAGCCATGATAGGAAGCGCACCATTTACTTTGCAGGAGATGTTCCAGAGCTTTATGATAACGGCAGAGCGGCCGGGCCTGGGCTTTGGAATTATATTTGCTGCAGGAGTCGTAAATATGATCCTTGACTGGCTTTTTATGGGAGTATTGGGATATGGCGTAGCCAGTGCGGCCATAGCTACGGCTTTAGGGGAATGTGTAGGCAGTCTTGTGCCATTAGGGTACTTCCTGTCAAAGAAGCAGGACTCGAGGCTTCATCTGGTGCGCGCTCCGTTTAACGGTTATGCCCTTATCAGGGCAGCCACAAATGGCATGTCAGAGTTTCTTACAGATATTTCCATGTCCGTTGTGAGCATTCTGTATAATCTCCAGCTTATGAAATATTCCGGTGAGCAGGGCGTTGCCGCATACGGGGTCATAATGTACGCTAACTTCATATTTGTTGGAGTCTACTTTGGCTATTCGATGGGAATAGAGCCTGTTATCGGTTACCATTACGGAGCCGGCCATAAGAAAGAGCTTAAGAATCTGCTTAAGAGGAGCCTGATACTTATAGGGTCCTTCATGTTCATGCTGGTCTTTCTGTCAGAAGTCTTTGCAGGAGGACTTACGAACATTTTTGTGGGCTACGACCATAAGCTGCACGACTTTACGGCAGGAGCTTTCCGTATATATGCCATATCTTTTGTGTTCATGGGCTTTAATATATTTGCCTCCAGCTTTTTTACAGCCTTGAATAACGGATTCGTATCGGCTGCAATATCATTCCTGCGTACATTTATTTTTCAGGCTGCCTGTGTCATGCTTCTTCCGGCAATATTCGGTATAGATGGGATCTGGTTCTCGATCGTCGCAGCTGAGTTTATGGCACTTGTATTTTCGATCGTCTGCCTGATAAGAAACAGGAAAAAATACGGATATTAACAGACAGGGGAGATAAAGGATAATTAAAGGAGCAAAAAAGATCATGAATATATGGCTTGTCCGCCACGGACAGACAGACTATAACCTGGAACACAGGATACAGGGCAGATCCAATATGCCGCTTAATGCGACAGGAATTGCTCAGGCAGAGAGAGTCAGAAAAAAGATCGAAGAGATCGGGGTAAGCTTTGATGCTGTGTATTCAAGTCCATTAAAAAGGGCAGTTAAGACAGCTTCTATAGTGGGAAATATCGACCCGGATAATATTAAGATCGATAAGCGTATCATAGAAGTAAATTTCGGGGATTTCGAAGGCAGACACTGGAAGGATAAAGATTCCATGCCCCTTACCCGGTACTGGTCAGCTCCTATGTATTTTAAGAGACCTGAGGGCGTCGAGCCGGTAAAGCACATGGAAAAACGCGCCGATGCTTTTTTAAGCGAGATAGAAGCCCTTGATCATGACAATGTGCTTGTGGTCTGCCACGGGGGCATCATAAGAGTGCTCAGAAGATATCTGGAGGATAATCCCGAAAAAATAGATCTTTTTCACTGGAATATTCTGAGAGTTAAGAACTGTCAGGTATGTGAATATAAAACACTTGAAAATGGAAAACATAAGAGGATCCGCATAATACAGGCGTGATCGTGCCGTGTATACACGGATCTTTTAATTTATATAAATTCTCATCACTTAAGGCTCGGGATCGTGGTAAATATGTCAACGTCCTTTTCATAGTCGACACCGTCAATGCCGAAACCGAATATTTCGAAGAAGGCTTTCCAATACCCGTCGATATCGCCTATCTCCCTGATATTCTCTGTAGAAGCTTTCATCCAGAGTTCCTTTACTTTGTCCTGAACTTCGGGTCTCATTTCGTAATCATCGAGTCGTAAGAAATTATTCTCATCTACCTGAGGCCCGTTCTCATTGTAAAGCTTGTCGTGGATCATCCTGTACATCTGCTCACATGTATCCTCGTGTGTTCCAAGGTCTTTCATTACCTTGAATACAAGTGCGATGTAAAGCGGAAGTATGGGTATGGCCGCGCTGGACTGGGTAACGACAGCTTTATTGATGGACACAAATGACTTAAGACCATTGAATTTTCCGTTCATCTCAGCGGCTTTTCTGTAAAGGTCTTTCTTTGCCTGTCCTATAGAGCCGTCCTTGTACATAGGATGAGTGATATCCGGTCCTATGTAGGAGTATGCGACTGTTACAGCGCCAGGGGCAAGTACACCTGCCTCAGAAAGGGCTTTTATCCAGTCCTCCCAATCTTCTCCTCCCATTACCTTTACTGTCGCGAAGATTTCTTCATCAGTAGCAGGTGTGATGGTAGCTTCAGAGATCTCATTGGTCCTGAGGTCGATAGTTCTGTTGGTATAACTGCCTGTTGTGGTCTTAAGAACGGATGTATAAACAGTTCCGTCCGCCATAGTCCTTCTTGGGGCAGCTATTGAATATATTACAAGATCAACGTTTCCCAGGTCTTTCTTAATGATCTCTATAGCCTGGTCCTTAACTTCCTTGGAATATGCATCGCCATTGATGGTCTTTGCATAAAGTCCGTCTTCATGCGCAAATTCTTCGAATGCGGCTGTATTGTACCAGCCCGCTGTAGCAGTCCTTTTTTCATTCTTTGCGGGTTTGTCGAATATGACTCCCAGCGTTGCCGCCTTACATGAGAATGCCGCTGCGATTCTTGTTGAAAGGCCGTAGCCCATGGAAGAGCCGATTATAAGGGCTCTTTTGGCACCGTCAGTGGCCGGATGGCTCTTTACATAGTCGATCTGGTGCTTTACTTCCATCCTGCATCCTTCAGGATGTGCGGTAGTACAAATGAAACCTTTGGAACGTGGCTTTACAACCATTTTAAAGTACCTCCTTAGATAAATTATCACTTTAAAAAAGGCTGCCCGAAATGTTCAGGCAGCCCCTTTTATATATAAGTTTCAAAGTTAGTAGCGGGAGGGAGATTCGAACTCTCGACACCGCGGGTATGAACCGCGTGCTCTAGCCAACTGAGCTATCCCGCCATTTGCTTGAAGCTGTCGCTTTTTCAAGCGACTTGAAAAGTATAACAGACAGAGAGATGTAAGTCAAGAACTTTTTTGGAAAAATGCCTGACCTGGTTCTGTATGTAAAATGTAAATAAGGCAAAAAAATAAAGCGGATGACGGGAGTCGAACCCGCCTCGTAAGCTTGGGAAGCTTAAGTGCTACCGATATACCACATCCGCATTAACATGTCTATTCTAATGTAAACAGGCATTGGTGTCAAGCAGATTTATCATACAGGCATTTGTGTCAGGAAGCTTCTTTTACAGGCCCTGGTGTCAGAAAGCTTCTTATATACAGATATACAGATTATACAGATATACAGATACTGCGCCAGGAAGCTTCTTATACAGGCTCTGCCTTTAGACAGCTTTATTTTAAAAGTATATTTTGCTATAATATGTATTTAAGTGTATGTATTAATTATATCGATGGAGGAACAGATCTTGAGAACAGGAATAGGATATGACGTACACCGCCTTGTGGAAGGACGGGACCTTATCGTGGGCGGTGTTAAGATAGATCATGAAAAAGGACTGCTGGGGCATTCTGATGCAGATGTGCTCCTGCATGCCATCATGGATGCTATACTTGGAGCGGCTGCTCTCGGCGATATAGGGAAGCACTTTCCCGATACGGATCCTGAGTATGAGGGCGCTTCAAGCATTGAGCTTCTCAAAGAGGTCGGAAAGATGGTATCTGACAAGCTCTATGTAATTGAGAACATAGATGCCATTATCATAGCCGAAAGACCTAAATTCAGGCCTTATATAGATCAGATGAGACAGAACATAGCTGATGCCCTTGGTCTTGATATCGACCAGGTCAGCGTAAAAGCGACTACTGAAGAAGGACTTGGTTTTACCGGTAAAAAGGAAGGTATCTCTTCTCAGGCAATAGCGACATTACAGTCTATATATGAGAACCAGTCAATGGCTGCCGACTCTGCAGCAGGGACAGCAGGCTGCGCCGGATGCCCCGGAGCACAGCTGCGTAACAGCAAGGATTCAAAGGTCTATAAGGCAGTCCACAAGAAAGAGGATCAATTATAAAACAATTCATAAGAAAAAAGGTCAATAATAAAGCAGTCTATTAGAAAGAAGATCATTATATGAAAAGATCGTTTTGCAAATATTTCGTTACATTTGTGCTTGCACTGAGCCTTCTTTTTACAGGCCCGGATATATCTTCTGCAGCATCTGTTAACACTGCCGGTACAGTCGATACGGTCCGGATGACCGGTACAGTCGATGCGGTCCAAAAGAACGGTACAGTCGATGCTGTCAGGAAGACCGGTACAGTCGATGCGGTCCAAAAGAACGGTACATGGTCTGCAAAAAGGATCTCCGTTACTTCTAAGATATCAAAGACCATCAATAAGTCTAAAAAGAAAAGCAGGAAGAAAAAGGGCTCCAAGAAGAACAGTCTTCCTAAGAAATATGATTCCCGTAAGCATGGAGTCATAACACCTGTCCGTGACCAGGGTGTTACCGGCTGCTGCTGGGCATTTGCCGCTGCAAAGTCTATGGAGGCAGATCTTATAAAGAAGAAGATGCTCAAAAGGAGCGCTGCAGATCTTAGTGTTTCTGATCTTGTATGGTTTGCGTATCACATGCCTAATGAAAAAACGGACCCCCTTTATGGTGAAGGCATGCAGTCTACCCAGACAAGAGTCTATGAGAATGACTTTCCGTTCAGGCCTTTTGCAGACAGAAATGATGACATCGATCTCAGTGATTTTTT
>JAZASR010000019.1:0-39410 GCA_036343175.1 Lachnospiraceae bacterium | reverse complement strand
TGTCCGCTCGCACCACTATATAAAGCCTCCAAAAACACCTTTTTCTTAATTTTGGAGGCTTTTTCACTGGCTTCTGCCCGCTCGCACCACTATATAAAGCCTCCAAAAACACCTTTTTCTTAATTTTGGAGGCTTTTTCACTGGCTTCTGCCCGCTCGCACCGCTAAAAAAGCCTCCAAAACACCTTTTTCTTGATTTTGGAGGCTTTTTCACTGGCTTCAGCATGCTCGCTGCATTATAATCTGCCTAATTATAAGCAGACAACAAACTCAGTAAAATATCAATCGGTAAGTCCTTTTACAGTATCAGCGATCTCGCCGACTATAGACTCTATCTTCTTATTAGCTTCAGTACTTGACATAGCAAGCTTCTGTACTTCCTTGGCAACTACTGCAAAACCTGCGCCTGCCTGGCCAACTCTTGCGGCTTCTATGCTTGCGTTAAGTGCAACTATATTCTGCTTCTTCTCTATGCTCTTCAGGTCATCTGTACATTTTATAATATCCTTCACAAGACCCTGTGTATGCTCGATACCATCGGCAAGCTTATGAATGGTCTTCTCAGACATATTGCTATAATACTGGGCATTAATATAGTTATTGAGTACCTGGCCAAGAAGCTCCGCAGAAGCATTGATCCTTGACTCAGTACTTATATTTACCTTGTGAAGGGCTTCAATATAGCGGTCCGGATCAACTCCCAGCTCTCTTGCAGTCTGTCTGAATTTATCCTCATCAGGATTCTCAGGGAGTATCTGACCTCCGATGACCTGACCATACTTCCTGCCGTTAATTTCAAGGTCGATAGCGAAGTCCATAAGTCCTGCATGGCAATAATAGATCCCCTTGCCTTCACGGTCACACTTCTCGCATCTTCTGCGGCCTTCCTCACTGCCTCTTGTATATTTCATACAGAAATCTGTGAAATTATATGAATCAGAAATGTAATTTCCATCTTCACCTACAGCGACACAGGCAAGACCTGTAGCTTCTGCCCAATTCTTCATGATCTCGCCGAACTTATCCATATCGCAAAAATCTTCTATCTTCATGATATCTCCCTTCACAATTAACAAAAAACATCATATGGCACAATGCCAATTTAAGGACAAAGTCATTTTAGCACAATATAATTTCACATTCAATTAAAATATATGCCTTTTTTTACCTTATCATCTGACAAAATGCATAATTGTTAATCTTTATATATCATGAAGAAAATAGTCATAATATTGAATTTATATCCTTCTTTGCTCCTGTACTATCATAATAAACTTCCTTGCTAATGGTCCATGATTAAAATATAATATTAGAGTTCCAAAAGAAATGAAAGGATATGATACAGATGATACTCGAAGTCAGTCACGTTTCCAAAGCCTTCAATGGCGATGAAGTGCTTAAGGACGTTACATTCCATATAAATGAACATTCAAAGACCGCCCTGGTAGGTAAGAACGGCTGCGGCAAATCCACTATCATAAAGATGCTTGCCGGAGAGTACAGTCCTGACTCAGGAAGCATAATATTAAAAAAGGACACCACTACCGGTTTTGTAATGCAGAACCAGACATTCGATTCTGACAGGACCATATATGATGAGATGCTTGCTGCAAGGCAGGATATTCTGGAACTTGAGAAAAAGCTCTCTGATATAAATGATGAGATAAACCTGCTGTCAGACGGTCATACAAATACTGCATCTTCATCATCTCTCGACTCTCTCATAAAACTCCAGGCCAGACTCCACGAGGAGTTCGATAAGAAAAACGGCTATGCATTAAGAAGCGAGGCTGCAGGCATACTTAAAGGCCTGGGCTTTAAGGAAACTGACTTCTCAAGACCGTGCTATGACCTTTCCGGCGGTGAGAAGACAAGAATAGCGCTTGGCAGGATGCTCATGAACTCTCCTGACCTTATAGTCCTGGACGAGCCTACAAACCATCTGGACATGAGCTCCATTAACTTCCTTGAAGGTTATCTGTCCGGCTACAGGGGCACTGTTATAATCGTTGCCCACGACAGATATTTCTTAAACAGGATAGTAAATAACGTAATAGAGATAAGCAATGGCACAGCGCACGAATACAAGGGCAATTATGACGACTTCTCATACAAGAAGGCCCAACTCATGGAGACCCGCATGCGTGAGTACTTAAAGCAGCAGAAGGAAATAAGCCACCAGGAGCAGGTCATCACGACCCTTAGGCGCTTCAACCGCGAAAAGAGCATAAAACGCGCGGAATCCCGTGAAAAGGCTCTGAATAAGATAGAACTGATCGAGAAGCCTTTAGATGACAATGCAGAGATGTCTCTTAAGTTTACACCGAGAATAGCAGGCGGCAATGATGTTCTGACTGTAAAGGGTCTTAAGAAAAGCTTTCCCGGCAAGGAACTTTTTGATGACATATCATTTGACATTCATAAGGGTGAAAGAATCGCTATTATAGGTGATAACGGCACCGGCAAGACAACTATCCTTAAAATAATAAACGGACTCGAAAGCGCTGATGCAGGTACTATCCGTACCGGTACAGATATTTATCCGGGCTACTTTGACCAGGCCCATCAGGTCCTTGACCCTTTAAAGACCATATTTGACGAGATTCACGATGACTACCCCGATCTTACGAATACCAGGATAAGGAATCTGCTCGCGTCATTCCTGTTTACAGGCGATGATGTCTACAAGGTCATCGGCAGCCTGTCAGGAGGCGAACAGAGCCGTGTATCCCTCTGTAAGCTCATGCTGTCCGATGCAAACTTTCTCATGCTCGATGAGCCTACGAACCACCTGGATATAGAATCCCGTGAGATACTGGAACACGCCCTTGTTAATTACGAGGGTACTGTGTTATTCGTATCCCACGACAGATATTTCATTAATAAGGTCTCAACAGGCATCCTCAATCTTACGCATCATAAACTGCTCAGATATATAGGCAATTATGATTATTATCTTGAAAAGAAGGAAGATACAGAAAGAGCAAATGGCATTACCGATGCCCTGTCCGACTCAGCTATAAGCCAGGTCAATGCTGGTGGACATCTGCTCTCGGCCGCGCATACAGGTAATGATATTTACTCTGCTCCTTCCGTAAATAACGCTCAAGATCCGATGGATGGACCTGTATCCGCATCGAAAGACATGGATAATCATGCGGCAGGTCCTATGAATAGTGCCTTAGACACGACCGTATCCTATTCCCCTGAAAGACCGCTCACATATGCCCAGGAGAAGGAGCTTAAGAATAAACTCAAAAAGCTCAATGCTTCTCTTGCAGGGAAAGAAAAGGAAATTTCAGAGTGTGAAGAAAAGAGCCATGAACTAGAAGAATTCATGGCTGACCCGGCTAACGGAACCGATACAGCCGGTCTCTATAATGCTCAGAAGGAGTATGACGCACTTGATGAAAAGCTTCTCACTCTCATGGAGGAGTGGGACGAGCTTTCAGGACAGATAAAAGAGCTTATGGGATGATCACAGCATCTTCTTCCTCTTAAGTACAAGGAATGTAACAAGGCACACCAGCGTCGTAAAGAGAACGACCGTGATGAAGCCGTGGGTAGAGCTTCCAAGAGGCACTGAAGCTGAATTGACGTTCATGCCGTAAAAACCGGAAATTATGTTTGGAATACCTAAGACAAGGGTGATGGATGTCAGGTATTTGATGACATTATTCATCTTCTTGTCAATAACTGAAGACAAAAGCTCGCGTGTTCCGCTTAAGATGTCTCGGTAGATCGTGGTCATCTCGATGGCCTGTTTATTCTCTATGATGATATCGTCGAGAAGTTCTTTATCCTCGTCGTACTGTTCAAGGCGCTTGTAGCGGGTCAGACGATCAAGCACAGCGTCATTGGCACGAAGAGATGTTGCAAAGTAAACCAGTGTCGACTCAAGTGTATGAAGGTCAAGAAGGTCGACGTCTTCATGACCGATCTTTTCTTCCAATGCTGTCCTTTTCTTATCAATAAGGCGGAGGTTTACCTGATAAAGGGTAGCTATACGAAAGAGGATCTGATATACGAATCTGAGCTTTTTCTTCGTGGAGAATTCCCTTACTCTTCCGTCAAGGAACGGCTGAAGCACCGGAGTCTCAACGGTACATACAGTTACTATATGCTCCTGGGTAAGGATGATGCCCATAGGGATTGTCGTGTAGCTTTCCTTGCCGTGAATGGTCTCAGGTGTCGGAATATCGACAAGGATAAGCGTATAATTATCTTCAAGCTCAATACGGGAACTTTCTTCTTCATCTCGTGCTGCCAGTACGTCATGGACATCCAGGTCAAGTGCGTCTGCCACGTCTTCGGCCTCATCGGTCGTCGGGTCTACAAGATTGATCCAGCATCCCGGGTCCATCTTAACCTCTGTATGCAGCTTCTGGTCATCGGTTCTGTATATTCTGAGCATCTCCTGTCACCATCCCGTCTTATATAATCTTCTGGATATTCTCTCCCTTTAAAATCAGATAAATTATCTTCTCATATATTCATGATGTCAAGGACATTATATTCTTACTTTATTTCACCAGGTCCCCGGAAGATCCCTTATCATTTTTAACATTTATGCCGGCCGCTCTATATTTAAGAAGAGCGTCCCTAATAATATTCTTAGCCCTCTCATCTGCCGGCCAGTAGTCTTTATTGGATACCCATACCTTAAGAGAAGACTTAATGTATGAAGGCATCATATTATCAATAACTATGGTATTTTCAGCCCTGTCCTGGAAAATATCATCTTTTTTCACCTGATCCATGATGGTCTTCTTTATGGCTTCATAGTCAGAGGCTGTCGACACCATAAATGGTACTATCAGGTACCGGTCTTCCATCCTGGAAACATTTACGACGGACTGATTGGACAAAAGTCCGTTAGGAAGGACTGTCACTTTATTATCAACTGTAAGAAGCCTTGTATAGAATATATCTATCTGTGTTACGGTGCCTTCGCCGCTCGAAGTTACGATATAGTCGCCGACCCTGAATGGCTTCAGCACAAGTATCAGCACCCCGCCGGCAAAGTTGCTTAAAGAACCCTGCAGGGCAAGACCAATGGTAAGACCCGCAGAACCAACGATAGCTACTATAGAGCTTCCGCCAATGCCGAGGATGCCCGCTGCCACAAATATAAGCAATATGTAAAGGACTGCCTTGGCGAATGAAAGAACGAACTTGTGAACGCTTATCTCTACCTTTGCCTTCTTCATTGACTTATTCAGGATGTTAAGAATAAGCTTAATGAGCAGGGTGCCCAGATAAAAGATGATGATCGCAATGAGCAGCTTCTTTATGAAATTCATGACCGGTTCTCTCTGAGACATAATATAATCCATAAGGAAGTTTGTCTTTTCCTTGACTGACGTGGAGTCATCAGATAGGGCATCCACAACCTCCTCAGCCTGATCAGCAACTGTTCCTGCCGATGATGAAGAAGCTGATGATGAGGAAGATGATGATGAAGACGATCCGGCAGCAAATGCTATCACAGAGCCTTCCAAAACTCCTGATGTCTGTGCGATAAATGTAAGGCTCAGCAGCAATGATGCCCTTAACCCTGCACCCGCCTTCATTACTCTGTTTATAACTTTCCTGATTTTGTTTAACATAGATGTCTGCTTTTCTCTTACTTTCTTTAATTATCACGTGATAAAAAGCTATTCTCTTACTTTCCTTAATTATCCTGTGATGAAAAGCTATTCTCTTACTTTCTTTAATATTCCTGCTTTTATTGTATCTTCTTAAGGATACACACCCCAAGCGGCGGAAGTACCAGACTCACGCTGTTCTCACGGCCATCCCAGCCTATCTCCGATGAAGAAACAATACCATTTAAATGGTCAGTTCCCCCGTATTTCTTAGCATCAGAGTTAAATATCTCCTTATATTTACCAGG
This sequence comes from Lachnospiraceae bacterium, assembly GCA_036343175.1. GTDB lineage: Bacteria > Bacillota > Clostridia > Lachnospirales > Lachnospiraceae > JAEEJA01. Next base: position 33,515 of record JAZASR010000019.1, on the reverse strand, counting down.
TTCCTTAACTCCTATCCTGAAGTTCTCATAAAGGACAGGGGTAAAGTTTATGACTATCTGCAGACTTTCTCTCTGATCCTCAGAATATCTGATAAATGATATGACACTGTGGTCGGAATCCAGACATGATATCCACTCAAAGCCTTCTGATACGGAATCCAGCTCATAAATGGCGGGATTTTTTTCAAGAAGGCCATTCAAATCCTTGATATAGGTCTTGAATTTTCTCTCCTCTTCGTTCAGATCCACCGGGTCAAGAGGATCTTTACCATTCCATTCGTCAGGATCGGCAAATTCATCTCCCATAAACATAAGCTTCTTACCCGGATGAGTAAAGAGAAAGCCATATGCTGCCCTCAGGTTGCCATATTTGACGGTCATATCGCCCGGCATTTTCATGAGGATCGAGCCCCTGCCGGCTGAGCAGTCATCATGGCCGAATGGAAGTATGAAATTTTCCTTATATGCATAGAGCAGGCTCATGGTGAGGCCTGTATGCCTTCCCTTCCTGAAGAGCGGGTCCGTCTTCATGTAATTTAAGAAATCATTCTTCCATGTTACATTCCACTTGAAGTCAAAGCCCAGTCCGTTTTCCTCCTTTGAAGTAAGGTCAGGATAATCGCTCTCATCCTCTCCGATCATAAGGAAGCCCTTATAATGCTCATGCATATAGGTATTGAGACTTTTAAGGAAATCGATCGCTTCAAGATTCTCATTACCGCCATAAATGTTTGGCTGCCATTCGCCGTAATTCTTGCCGAAATCAAGGTGGATCATAGAAGAAAGCGCAGATATATTAAGTCCGTCAGCATGGTAGACCGAAGCCCAGTATGCCGCCGATGAAAGCAGGAAATTCCTTACTTCCGCCTTTCCATAGTCAAATATCCTGGTATTCCAGACTGTGTTCTCGCCCTTCATGCCGTCATATTCGAAGCATGCCTTTCCGGAAAACCTTATAAGCCCCTCAGGATCCTTCGGAAAGTAAGCCGGCACCCAGTCAAGTATTACTCCGATACCGTTCTTATGCATATAGTCAATGAAGAACATAAGATCTTTCGGACTGCCGTAGCGGGAAGCAGGCGCATAATAACTGACCGTCTCATATCCAAGAGAATCATCATTTGAAAATTCCATTATCGGCAGGAGCTCCACATGAGTGAAGCCCATTTCCTCCGCATATGGAGCAAGGAGCTTTGCAAGTTCTCTATAGTTTAATGCCTTGCCGGTCTTCTGCATCCATGTACCTAAATGAACCTCATAGATGCTGATCCTGGACTTTTCAGTAATATTTCTCTTCTTCATCCATAGGCTGTCTGTGTATGGGTAGCTTTCAATACCGGAGGCCCCGGTTCCAAAAGCAAATGGATCCTTCTTTAAGAAAGTATTTACAGGACTGGATTTGACCTCGAACTTGTACTCCGTACCCGGCTTAAGGTCGGGCATAAATAATTCAAATATCCCGGAGCCGTGTACTTCCATCATCTGATCAGTACGCCCATCCCAGTTATTAAAATCGCCGACAAGACTTACCCTCATAGCGCCGGGCGCCCAGACTGAAAAGTATATGCCTGTCTTTACAGGCCCGTCTTCAGATGCAGTCCTTCCGGACTTAGACTTTGCCAAAGTTCCGGATGAACTTCTCCTGCTTGTATTCTTAATGTCATTTTTTTGCAGCTCATCTGTATCCAGAAGCTCAAGATCTGCATTAGCCCCGTATCCTGTCACACGGGCAGGATGCGCTCCAAGGAACTTATAGCAGGAAGCAAATGCAGTGCTGTTGAATTTTTTAATATAAGAAGGGTCACAAAGGCATGTATAAAGATATGGGTCCTTCTCAGTCACCCTGCGGTCTTCATATTCAACTTCATAATAATACTCGGGAACATTTTTTACGGGAAGGTATATGGCAAATACTCCGGCCTCATCGGCCTGTTCCATTGCCTTATCATATTTCTTATTGAAGCTCTTTAAAATAACAGCGGATGCACCCGGAAAAAATGCGAAGACCAGACTTCCTCTTCCGTAAGAGTGCGGTCCAAGCAGCTTCTCAGGATTGGCAGCTTCAGAATAAACGATCTCCTCTATGGCTGCCCAGTCCATCATATCGTACAGTTTCTGTGTCATAGTAAACCCTCCCTCAAATTAAAGAACTGCCTGATCTGTGATCTCATTCATCATCGTCTTTATCGAAAGAACCGGCTGATCTCCTTTTTTCACCGGATCTTTCATTTTCATGATCATCTTTATCAATATCCCCATTTCCAGGGTCATCTTCATCAAGGGAATTGTGAACGGCTTTATCAGGGTCTTCATCCGCATTTTCATCAGAAGCCTCACGATCTCCGTCATTATCATCATCTGAATCGTGACGGCCATCGTCGTACCAGACCTCAGCCTGTGAAGTATCTCCCTGGACGTATCTCATATATTCGTGAAGTATGTTCTCCATATACATTGACTGTAAAAGACATACACAGACCGGTATAAAGAAAAGGATTATAGGAAGCCTCATGAGTCCTATATATATACCGCCTGCAAACACCGCAAAAAGGAGAACTGATATAACTGTATATTTAATATGTCTGAAAGCCATCTGGAATGACATGATGATAGCGGACTTTACTCCCATGCTGAATCTTGAAATTGCAGGGAATACATAACAGCTGAGTATTACCAGCAGGAAAAGGATAGTAAAGTAAAGGCCAAGGAAAAGTGCGGCCACAACGCCCTTAAACTGCTTATATACCACATAGGAACCGGCGAGTGAGAATGCTCCGACCGCAAGTATGATAAGCCATACCAGGGTGGAAACTGCAAAATTCTGCTTAAGACCTCGCATAAATTCCCTGAACATATAACCCTTCTCACGCCTTAATACCTTAACAGACGCATAGTAAAGGGCGGAATATCCTACACCTGCGGTTATTACGGGAATGCAGCAGAGCAGAAACAATATATTAAGTATCGCTCCATCAACTATCTTTGAGAAAACCCTCATCGGCTTTCCATAACCATCAAAAAATCCAGCCATGGTAAACTCCTTATTCTTTAATGATCAATATTGTCAATAAAACAATAAAGATATCAGATCTCATATAAGAAAATCGCGATATCAGATCTCATATAAGAAAATCGCGATATCAGATCTCATATAAGAAAATTGCGATATCAGTACTCATGTATGACAATTACGATATCAAATTTCGTGTATGAAGATACCGCTTCTGAGCTTCGGCTCGAACCACGTCGACTTTGGCGGCATGAGCAGACCGTGATCAGCAACATTAAAGAGCTCATGGATCGAAGTCGGGTATAAGGCAAACGAGACCTTCATGTCCGTATCAGCTCTTTTTTCAAGCTCCTCCATGCCCCTTATGCCTCCGATAAAGTCAATACGCCCGTCGGTTCTCGGATCGCAGATACCAAGCACAGGTCCGAGTATATTATCCTGAAGTACAGATACATCAAGGCTCTTTACCGGGTCATTCATATCATAAAGACTGTCATCTGCAGTAAGTTTATACCAGGTCTTATCCAGGTACATTCCGAATGTTCCCTTGTGGACAGGCTTTTCATAAGGAAGTGCCGCCTTTTCAACTGTAAAGCCCGCAGCTTTTATCTTCTCTATGAATTCTCCGTGATCCATTCCGTTCAGATCCCTGACAGTCCTGTTGTAATCCATGATCATAAGTTCATCATCCGGGAAAAGGACTGACAGGAAATAATTGAACTCTTCATTTCCCGTATATCCCGCATTATCCCTGCGGCGCATCTGACTTACTCTTACTGCTGATGCGCACCTGTGGTGACCATCCGCAATATAAATGGAATCAATAGACTTAAAGGCGTCTTCAATGACCTTTATATCATCAGTATCATCGATCTTATAAACTGTATGCCTTATGCCATCCTCTGAAGTAAAATCATAGAGCGGTTCACTTGAATGAATGACCTTTGTGACAACGTTATCGATGGTCTCATTGTCCCTGTAAGCAAGGAATATAGGACCTGTCTGTGCATTCATGGTGTCTACGTGTCTTATCCTGTCGGCCTCCTTGTCAGCCCTGGTATTCTCGTGCTTCTTGATCACGTTATTCTCGTAATCATCTACTGAAGCAACAGCAGCAATGCCTGTCTGACGTCTGCCGTCCATGGTCAGTGAATAAATATAATAGCATTCACTGTCATCCTGAATGAATACCCCATCCTTCTTCCATTCCTCGTAAGTGGAACGCGCCTTCTGATAAACCTCATCAGAATAAGGATCAGTGCCCTCCGGAAGCAGGGTCTCTGCCCTGTCTATCCTTAAAAAGGAGTGCTCATCATGAGTGATCTCCTCTCTTGCCTCTTTTTCATTGAATACGTCATAAGGAAGGGCCGCAACGTGTTCACACATGCCCTCACGAGGCCTTACAGCCTTAAATGGTCTGATATCTGCCATGATATTTTCTCTTTTCTTTCTAAAATAAAACTGATTAATTACAAGCATGTCTATGCAAAGACACACAAAACCTTTAAAATTTTACAACACTTGAGCCGGATTTTCAAATCAGAAGGAGCCATACTTAACCCGGGCCGTATCTTAAAGTTCGAAAAGATTATCAGAACATTGTCTGAAAAATTTCTTCAATCAGAAGGCGCAGAAGGCGTCCATACATAAAGGTATGAATCACAGCCCTTGAAATTTACTTCCTTTTCCAAAGTCATAGACAGGTTCTTTGCGGTATTTATGGAGCGCTCATTCCGCTTGTCGATGACAGCCACTATCCTTTTAAGGTGCAGCTCAAGATCAGCGAACTTAAGCACTGCCCTGCAGCATTCAAGAGCATAGCCATAGCCCCAGTGATCGGTATCAAGCAGGTATGAAAGCATGATCTCATCCCGTCCGTCTATACGGTGATTTTCTATGCCGCACCTGCCTATTATCCTGCCGGAGGTCTTCGAAACCACTCCCCAGAGGCCATATCCGTAGAATGAATAGTAGTTCTTAATATATGCCTTCTGTTTCTCCACTTCACGATCATAAAAATCATCAATGTTTTCTATATAGCGGCTGACTTCAGGGTCGCGGTAGATATCATAAAGATCTTTTATATCATCAGCGGTTATCTCACGGATTATGAGGCGTCTGGTATCAGCTATTATTACAGGTTCGCCATTATGCCTCCTGAGAACGTTTTTAAATATCCCCTCGTCCAGGCCTTCATATGAGGTGATTATTATGTCAGCATTGCTTATGCGGGAGGAAGCCCCTCCATCTGCAGCTGCTGTGCTTTTATCCGCCTTGCCTGAAGCTTTCTCTTCATCCTCTTTCAGCGCATCTTCTTCGTATCCGAATGTGCAGATATGATTATCCGACGCGCATTCAGCATGAGCAGGATCGGATGTTATAAACACCAGACCTTCTTTTGAAGAACCGGTCCTCTTGACGATCTCAAAAACATCCTCAGATGAAAAGATCTCTTTATCAAAAGAAATAACAAGGTCAGGAATTCCTGAAAGAGAAGCGTCCCTGATAAGCTTTTCAGTCAGTGTATTTGAAAAAAATGATACGATACCGACCTTAATTCCCTTCTTTCTTAAAAGGATCATGAGTTCACGGACCCCGGCAGCAACTGTAACTTCACATTCTCCTCTTACTTCTCCTGTGAATTTCACAACAGATCCATTCAGATCAAATAATATATATTCCGGCATAGGCATCAGCCTCCTTCTTAAGTCCTGTAAAAATGAATTATTCCCGATGCATCTTTTTTATATATCGGAATAGTCTTCAAGTTATCCTCACACTTGCAAACATTATACCGCATCTGCCTGCAAAAAGCAGTAAAAAAAGACAGGCAGAGCCTATTAAATGGCACTGCCTGTCTTTTCTGTACCTGTCAATAAATAATGATCACGTTCTGTCATCGATATCAACATACTCTCTGTGATGTCCGTTGATCACGTTCTGTCATCTATATCGACATACTCTCTGTGATGTCCCACATACTTGTAAGCAGGACGTATGATCTTGCCGCGGTTTACAAGCTCCTCGAGTCTGTGGGCTGACCAGCCTGAGATACGGGCAAGAGCAAAGAGTGGTGTGAAGAGCTCCTGAGGAATACCAAGCATCGTATATGTCAGACCTGAATAAAAATCCACGTTTGCGCATACAGGTTTTTGAGTCTTATGAGACTGGGAAAGAAGGTCAACTCCTATCTCCTCAACATCATTATAAAGCTGGAATTCATCCTCAAGTCCCTTTTCCTTTGAAAGCTTGCCTGCAAGGTTTTTAAGGACCCTCTCTCTCGGATCTGAATATGTATAGACTGCATGACCGAGGCCATAGATAAGACCGGAGCGGTCATTTGCCTTCTTGTCAAGAACGTTCTGAAGGTAATTCCTTATCTCATCCTTATCCTTGAGATCCTTTACATGCTCTCTGAGATCATCGAACATAAGCATGACACGGAGGTTGGCACCGCCGTGGCGGAAACCCTTAAGTGAGGCTATGGAAGCCGTGACTGCAGAATAAGTATCTGTACCTGATGAAGTTACAACGTGATTTGTAAATGTTGAGTTATTGCCGCCGCCGTGCTCTGCATGAAGGACAAGGGCTGCATCAAGTACTCTTGCCTCGAGCGGTGTGAATCTCCCGTCAGGACGAAGCATCTGCAGGAAATTCTCTGCCGTTGAATATCCCGGCTCCGGCTTCTTTATGATAAGACTGTCTGAATATGTAAAGTGACGGTATGCATGGTAATTGTAAACAGCTATAAGAGGCAGCTTCGCGATCAGCTGCAGAGACTGACGAAGAACGTTCTGAACTGAGATCTCATCAGGATTCTCATCATATGAATAAAGAGCCAAAACACTTCGCATCAGTCCGTTCATAAGGTTCTCAGAAGGCTTCTTCATGATGACGTCACGCAGGAACTGTCCGGAAAGCTCTCTTAATGAATCAAGGATTTCAATGAAAGAAACCAGCTGCTCACGGGTAGGAAGCTTTCCAAAGAGAAGCAGATATGTTGCTTCTTCAAATGAAAATCTCTTCTCACTGTCATGACCTACGATCCTTGTAACGTCATAGCCCTGATAATAAAGATGACCTTCATCAGGAAGCTTCACGCCGTCTACGAATTTATAACCCATAACATCAGATATCTCAGTGAGACCGGTAAGGACACCATTTCCGTTGCTGTCGCGAAGTCCCCTCTTTACGTCATACTCCTGATAAAGGTTCAGGTCTATGGTTCCTGACCTCATGCAGTTTTCGACCAATTCGTCAAATTTCGGCTCCAGAGTGGCTGAAAGTGCCATCATCTGCTGATCTGCATTCATATCATCATCCTCCAATAGTCACAGAATTGTATACAAGTATACACCAATAATATAATAAATCAACCTGTTTATCATAATAATTTTACATATATCTAATATTATATGGACTTGAAAGAATTGTCAAAAATAAAATAGGAGTACAGACCTATCTTTGCATTCTTACATACACTTTACAAACTAATTTATTTACATGACACTAAATTTGCTCTATAATAGATAATTGTGTGACTTTACATACATTTAATGTACCATTGGTCCCACAACAGATATAATAACAGATAGGAGTTTCATCATGGATGTGACTGAGGTTAGGGAATTATTTACCCACAAGGAAAATTACTTTGACAAGGATGTTACTGTAGGAGGATGGATCCGTTCCATCAGGGATTCTAAGAATATCGGTTTTATCGTAATAAGCGACGGAACCTGCTTTAAAACACTGCAGGTGGTTTACGAAGCCGGCATCAAGGACATCGACGAGATAAGAAAGCTTAACGTTGGCGCTGCCATAATTGTTAAAGGCAGGTTCGTAGCGACGCCGGAAGCAAAGCAGCCATTTGAGGTACATGCTGAGGAAGTTACAGTAGAAGGTCCTTCCACTCCTGATTATCCTCTTCAGAAAAAGAGACATACCATGGAGTACCTGCGTACCATGACTCATCTTCGTCCGCGTACCAATACCTTCCAGGCTGTATTCAGAGTAAGATCTCTGATTGCATTTGCCATCCACAAATTCTTCCAGGAGAGAGGCTTCATTTATGTACATACACCTCTTATCACGGGCTCTGATGCAGAGGGCGCAGGCGAGATGTTCCAGGTAACTACACTCGACCTCGAAAACATCCCTAAGACGCCTGACGGAAAGATAGATTATTCTCAGGATTTCTTCGGCAAGGAGACCAACCTTACCGTTTCCGGACAGCTCAATGGCGAGACATTTGCCCAGGCTTTCAGAAATATCTACACATTCGGACCTACATTCCGCGCTGAGAATTCCAACACCACAAGACATGCTGCCGAGTTCTGGATGATCGAGCCTGAGATAGCATTTGCCGACCTCGAGGACGACATGGAGCTTGCGGAGGACATGATAAAGTACATCATAAACTTTGTTTTTGACAATGCTCCTGACGAGATGGAATTCTTCAATAAATTCGTGGACAAGGGCTTAATAGACAGACTCAACCATGTACGTACATCTGATTTCGGCCGTGTCACGTACACAGAGGCTGTTGAGATACTTGAAAAGCACAATGATCAATTCAAGTACAAGGTAAGCTGGGGCACAGACCTTCAGACAGAGCACGAGAGATTCCTGACCGAACAGGTCTATAAGCGCCCTGTATTTGTAACCGACTATCCGAAGGAGATAAAGGCTTTCTATATGAAGCTCAATCCTGATGGAAAGACTGTTGCAGCCATGGACTGCCTTGTGCCCGGCATAGGCGAGATCATCGGCGGCTCACAGCGTGAAGAAGATTATGACAAGTTAAAGGCAAGGATCGAGGAACTCGGCATGAATGAAGAGACCTACGACTTCTACCTTGACTTGAGAAAATATGGAACTACCCGCCATGCCGGCTTCGGGCTCGGTTTCGAGAGATGCGTTATGTACATAACAGGCATGGCAAACATCCGCGATGTCCTTCCGTTCCCAAGAACTGTCGGCACCTGCGAACTGTAAGTATTAATAAATGATCAGAATGACTGTCTGCTTTTAAGATATGCTTCAATATGAACAGTCACTATGGTCATCGTATTTAAGAAAGGAGAATTTTTTTGGATTCCGGTGACGCGACGAGGATAATCGTACTTTTGATCCTCCTTATACTATCCGCTTTTTTTTCATCAGCAGAGACATGCATTACGACTGTAACCGCTTTAAGGGCAAAGGCCCTTGCAGATGATGGTGTGAAGAATGCTTCGACATTACTGAAGCTTAAGAAGAACATGTCAAAGATGCTTACTGCCATTCTTATAGGCAATAATGTCGTCAATCTTTCAGCTTCATCCCTCACGACTACATTTGTAATAAGTCTTGCGGAGAGGCAGGGAACGCCTTCCAATCAGAGTCTTTTTACAGGCATAGGTACAGGTATCCTCACATTCCTGATACTTGTGTTCGGTGAGATCTGCCCTAAGCAGATAGCAAACGTTAAAGCAGAAAAGCTTGCCCTTCATTATGCCAGACCTGTCTACTTCATCACTCAGCTGCTCTGGCCGATCTCATTCATATTGAATAAGATTTCAAGATTCCTTCTTTTCATTCTCCGGATCGATCTTGATGATAAGCCGCAGATCACAGAGTCTGAACTTCGTACCTTCGTTGACGTTAGCCATAAGGAAGGCGTCATAGAGAAGGAAGAAAGGGAAATGATCACGAATGTCGTTGATTTCGGCGACCTTGTCGCATCCGACGTCATGCAGCCTGTAAAGGATGTTCAGTTCTGCGATGCTGACTTTAACTACGACCAGCTCATGGACTGCTACCGCGTAGAGAAATTCACCCGTATGCCTGTGATCACAGAGGGACAGGACGATATTATCGGCATCATAAACCTCAAGGACGTGTTCTTCTTTGAGGGAGATAAAGAGACATTCAACGTCCGTTCCATCATGCGCCATCCATTCTTTACATACGAATACAAGAAGCTCTCGGAGCTCTTCATAGAAATGAAGCGAAGCCACAATCAGATGGCGATAGTGCTCGATGAATACGGCTCCACCTCAGGTATCCTCACTCTGGAGGACCTGCTTGAGGAAATTGTCGGCGATATCAAGGATGAATATGATGCCAATGAGGAGTCCGATATTACAAAGATCTCCGATAAAGAGTATGTAGTACTTGGCACAGCCCGTCTCGACGATATACACGAAAAGATCGGCATCGACATAGAGACCGATGAATACGACTCCATTTCCGGACATGTCATAAATCTCTTCGGCCGCTTCCCTAAGGAAGGCGAGACCATAGCCGATAAATACGCTGAATATACTGTTCTTGTCTGCGCCAATAACCACATTGATAAGGTCAGGATACATCTGCTGGATCTTAAGGAAGAAGAATCCGGTGACGATAAGGGATCCGAGAATAAGACATCCTGATCAATTATTTTTATAAACATGGAAAGAATATAGTTATGAGCAATATAAATAAATCTGTAGACGTGATCATACCCGTATATAACCCGGGACCTGTATTTGCAAAGCTTCTTGAAAGGCTTGAAGCGCAGACCATAAGACCGCATAAGATCATCATCCTGCTGACCGTTTCCGACGGTGATCTTTCAAAGGATGATGTATATACATTAAGTGATCTGGGAATAAAAGACAATTCGGAAATGGCTGATACTTCGAAGAAACAGGCATCATCAATGTCAGCAAGGTCTTCAGAAGGTGTTAATGTTTCCTACGACAATGTCGTGATAAAGACTGTTAAAAAATCAGAATTCGACCACGCGGGCACAAGAAGGTACGGAGCTGATCTTTCAAATGCTGATTATATGCTCTTCATGACTCAGGACGCTCTGCCAAAAGGAAAGAGCCTTATATCCCGTCTTCTGAAAACATTTGAAGAAAATGATAATAACGCCATATCCTATGCAAAACAGATGGCGGGCAGGCATGCCGATCTTCTCGAAAAGATGACCAGAAAGCATAACTATCCTGATAAGTCAAATGTCAAGACAAAGGCTGATTATGAAAAAATGGGCATCCAGGCAATATTCTGTTCAGATGTCTGTGCCATGTATGACAGGACAAAGTACCTTACATGCGGCGGTTTCGTACACAGGACCATATTTGCTGAAGATATGATAATGGCTAAAAGAGTAATGGATGAAGGTTATTCTGTAACATATGCCGCGGATGCAAAGGTCTTCCACTCTCATTCATACAGCTTACTGCAGCAGTTCAAAAGGAATTTTGATATAGGACTTGCTCATTCAGAATATTCAGAAGTATTCGGCGGCTTCTCATCGGAGAAGGAAGGGTCAGGATATGCAATGGAAGTGATCACCAGGCTCCTTGCGACATTCCATCCATTCAAATGTATATATTTCATTATCCAATGTGCAGTGAAGCTCCTTGGATACAAGACCGGCAGGCATTATGATATACTTCCGAAGAAGCTTTTGAAGGCCCTGTCATCTAATCCCGGATATTTTTCCTGATAATATTATTTAAGGAACATAAAAGTCCGGCTGCTTACGCAGCCGGACTTTTTTCACTTTTTTCTATATACTCTTTTTCAGTTTGCGGTATGAGTTGGAAGCATACAATTAATAGATTCCCGTCTCCCCGTTCATGAGTCTGGCGGCTACGCTGACTGCGTTCTGGGCATCGGACGAATATGCATCGGCACCTATCTCACGGGCAAAACCGGCTGTTACAGCTGCTCCGCCGATCATGATGCGGGCACGAATACCTGCTTCTTTTGCATCCTTAATGACATTTTTCATTTCCATCATAGTAGTTGTCATAAGGGCTGAAAGGCCGATGATATCAGCATCATTCTCCTTAGCTGCCCTGATTATCTCTTCTGACGGAACGTTCTTTCCGAGATTTATGACATTGTAGCCGTAATTCTTAAGCATAAGGGCCACAAGGTTCTTACCTATATCGTGAATATCATGTTCGACTGTCGCAATGATAACAGTTCCTTTATTTGCCTGTGCGTCCCCATCTGTAAGATATGGTTCAAGCACCTTAACACCCTGACTCATGGCTTCCGCAGCCTGTATCAGCTGAGGCAGGAAGAATATCTGCCTGTCAAAGAGATCACCGACCTGATTGATAGCAGGTATCAGATGGTTGTCAAGAAGGTCCTTTGCATCAAAGTTCCCCGAATCTATTTTCTTATTGATGAAATCAACAGTTCTGTCAGTCTTGCCCCTGACAACGTATTCAAAGAGCTCGTCTCCTTCACGTTCTGCAGGTATCACATTACGGCTGCCAGGGCTTTTCCTGCCTGAGGATGCACTGTTTACAGATGAAGCGCCTGATCCGCCAGTGCCATTTCCAGCAGGAACACCATTCTTAATAGCCTCGATTGTATCAGCATCAGCAATGCCTATCTTATGGTCTGTAGTTCTGTTAATATACTTAAGGTCAGCTCCGGGCTTATTCATAAGGAGGTCTGCGGCCGTCATTGCATGCATAAGAAGCTCCTGTGAAGGATTAGCGATAGCCATGGTAAGACCGGCCTCGATCGCCATTGCCATAAAGGCAGAATTAACGAACATTCTGTCAGGCAGACCGAATGAGATATTGGAAAGACCGCAGGCTGTAGCTATTCCAAGTTTATTCTTGCAAAAACATACCGTATCAAATACATTCTTTGCTGCCTGAGGCTCCGCACCGATAGTTGCTACAAGACCATCGACAACTATATCTTCCGCTGTAAGTCCCGCTGCAAGAGCTTTCTCATAAACTTCCCTGATATTGCCCTTCTTCTCTTCCCGGGTCTTTGGAAGTCCATCCCTTGAAACAGGCAGCAGTATAAACATGGCTCCGTACTTCCTGGCAGCAGGAAGAAGCTTTTCGCACTTTCCTTCCTCAAGTGATATGGAATTAATAAGTGCACGGCCCGGATATATTCTGAGAGCAGCCTCTATTACGTCCGGATCTGAAGAATCGATGCAAAGAGGAGCATCGACCACCATTGTAAGATGATTCACGCACTTAAGCATCATATCCATCTCGTCAATACCGTTCATTCCCATATTTACATCGAGAAAGTCAGCCCCATTATTAACTTCACTCTCTGCAATATCACCGACATAGTCGATATCTCCGGCTTTAAGCCTCTCCTGAAGCTTCTTCTTGCCTGTAGGATTTATTCGCTCTCCTATTATCATAAAACGGCCGTCTATATCGATAGGCACTGTATTTCTCTCAGTAGAGAGAGCTCTTCTTATGACATTTTTCCTTGATAAATGAGAAGGAGTTCTGTCTTTACGCTTATTAAAAGCTTCCACCATTTTTTCAATATGCTGAGGCGTAGAACCGCAGCATCCGCCTATGATGTCAGCTCCCGCATCTATCAGACTCATAACGCCTTCTGCAAAATCATCCGGTTCGAGGGGATATACAGTTTCTCCATTAACAAGCTCAGGTATTCCCGCATTTGGCTTTGCAATGACAGGAAGAGAAGTTGCCTCAGTCATTTTTCTGACGACATCCGCCATCCTGTCAGGACCTGTCGAGCAGTTTACTCCCACTGCATCGACTCCCATATTGGAAAGGACAAGAGAAGCTGTAACGGGATCAGAACCGAAAAGAGTCCTGCCATCTTCAGCAAATGTAAGGGTCACCATAACAGGCAGGTCACATACCTCCTTAACGGCAAGAACAGCTGCACGGCACTCCTGAAGGCTCATCATGGTCTCCACTATTATGAGATCGGCGCCGCCTTTTTCCAGAGCCTTCACCTGTTCTTTATAGATATCGACCAGCTCTTCAAAAGCCATGGGGCCGACAGGCTGCACCTGAATACCTGTCATAGTCAGGTCACCGGCAATATATACAGGTCTTCTGATACCTGTCTCTTCCCTTACTTCTTTAACAGCCTCTTTAGAAAGGGCAACAAGTCCCATATTGATCTCTTCAAGCCTGTCCGTAAGTCCATATTCCCCAAACTTTATCCTGTTTCCTGAAAAAGTCGGAGCATAAAGAATATCAGAACCTGCCTTCACAAACTCCTTCTGCAGAGCTTTAATGACATCCGGATTCTCGAGGGCCCATTCCTCAGGACACACCCCTTCAGGCATACCCCTCTTCTGAAGATTTGTTCCCGCAGCGCCATCCAGAATCACAATTTTACTGTCACATAATTTCCTGAATTCTTCTCTTGTCATTGTTATTTCCTTTTTACGGCATGCTTAAGGCAGTAAGCACACCTTATAATAAACTATATTTTTTCGGACATTTCCGGTTTTCGATGTTCATCAGCTTTCTTAAATTCTAATAGCACTTTGAGACTGATGAACGTAGAAAGCCGGAAAATTTAACACTATATTTTATTAATGTGCTAAAAAATTATTGCCTTTGAGAATTAAGGTTTGCGGTTATGGGCTGTAAGCAATACTGCTTATTGGAGATGGCGAGATGAAAATCATGCCTGTTCAACCAGCTTTTCAAAGCACGCAGGGCGAGCTGTCTGAAGCATCTTCTGATAAAGCAGTGGTGGCTGCTTTAAATAAAATTCAGAAGATGCAAGTTGCGAGCACAAGTGCTAATCAAAGAAAAGCTGGTCCAGGCATAGATTTTCACGAGCACATTGACTAAGCAGTATGCTTACAGCTCATACCAGCAAACCTGAAAGTGTCCGGAAAAGTATAAATTAATTTTTACTGCATTGCAGAAAATCAGAGTTCATTGACAAAGTCTTCTCCGAATTTTTCACAAACTGCGAGTTCAGCGGCATCCGGCACCCAGAGCGATCTGTGACCGGCATTAACGACCTCAAACCCGCATTCTTTCAGCTTATCAGAGATCTGCTGAACAGAATTTCCGGACCAGCCGTAGCTTCCGAAGGCAGCTGCCTTCTTGTTATGGAAATGCAGCCCCTTCATGAGCTCGAACAGACCGCCGATAGCGAATGTCAAAGCATAATTTACTGTAGGACATCCGACCAGAACAGCCTTTGACTTGTAGATCTCAGTCATGATATCGTTCTTATCGTCCTTAACGGCATTGCAGATCTTTACAGTAACTACAGGGTCGGCCTTCTCAATACCGCGTGCGATAGCTTCAGCCATCTTACGTGTTGAATTCCACATAGTGTCATAGATGATAGTTATCTGATCCTCATGGAATGAATTGTCGCACCACTTTGAGTAAAGATCTATTATCTGCTGAGGATCATCCCTCCATATCAGTCCATGGCTTGGAGCGATCATAGCAAGAGGCAGGTTCATGCCGGCTATCTCATCAAGCTTTCCCCTGACCTGTTTATTGTACAGGCTTATGATATTTACATAATATTTCAGTGCTTCATAATACAGGTCTGTCTTCTCAGCCGTGTCATTGTAAAGCGACTCTGAGGCGAAGTGCTGCCCGAATGCATCATTGGAGAAAAGAACATTCTCGCCGGACATATAAGTAAACATTGTATCCGGCCAGTGAAGAAACGGCGCTTCGACAAATGTAAGTGTAGAATCGCCTATCTCAAGGGTATCGCCGGTCTTCACATTCACGAAGTTCCAATCCTCATGATAATGACCTCTGAGGATCTTTTCTCCTGCCTTTGTACAGTATATAGGGGTGTCCGGTATTTCCTTCATAAGGAGAGGTAATGAACCGCTGTGGTCGATCTCATTGTGGTTCATTACGATCATGTCAATATCCTTAAGATCGATCTCCTCCTTCAGCCTGTCAACGAACTCATGGTCGTACGGCTGCCATACAGTATCGATAAGTACTGTCTTCTTATCTCTGATCAGATATGAATTGTAGCTGGATCCGCGGTGGGTGGAAAGCTCATCTCCGTGGAATGACTTGAGTTCCCAGTCTACCTTGCCTACCCATGTGATCCTGTCTGTGATCTTCTTTCCCATATTCTTCCTCACTTTCTTTTGCAGTCCGGTGTTTTTCGTAATATTTCAGATGAAAAAACCGTGTATCTTTTTCAGCCCGGTGTTTTCCATAATATTTTCAAATGAAAAAAACCGTGTATCACTTAACTCTATCCATTATGCATGTATCTTACCGCATAATCAACCATAAAAACAAGATATATCAGTTTCTTATACCACGATAAAAAGGCTCCCGGCATCACACATTGCCGAAAGCCTTCATTAAAATAATGGTATCTTCATCAGTTGTTTTTATAGACCTGAAGTCCATCCTCTTTTAAAAGCTCTTCCCAGTCGAGCCTTACACTGCCGTCATTAAGAACGATCGCAGGTATACCGATCTTCTCTTCCTTCTTTGCCTTATCAAATACACTTAAATTGTCACGAAGCTTAAGGAATATCTTTAATGCATTGAGTTCTGTGCTTATGTCGTGAAACTCATAGTCCAGATTGGACTCCTGCAGATCCTTTATGCACGCCTTGCAGTCGTCACAGAGACTGCTCCCGTAAACCTTTATCATCTTTTACACCTCCGATACATGTATTTTACATGGTAAATATTATAACACACCGAACTTAAATAGTATGGTATTTATATAATTTTAATATCTTTAATTAACTACTCTGAACCTGTGATCTGTCACTATCCTTGCAATAGCAAGTCCGGTCGGCAGGGCAAGTATTATCATAAGCGCCCGGAGGAGCCAGGAGAGACCTTCCCCTGTCATATTGATGCCGATATTGTACATGGCTCTGTACATATAGAGCCCGGGAACCATGATAACTATCGATGGCACTGAAAATGCTATCCTCGGGTGTCTGGTAAGCTTTACCATAAGAGCTGCAAGCATACCGGCAATGAAAGCTCCGATAAGGGCGCAGCAGGCAGGAACTATCGGTGTATAATCAACCAGCTCGAGCCTGAGTGTATTGGACACAAGTCCTATACAGCCTGCTATAGATGCAACCTTTACAGGGCTGTTGAACATCAAAGAGAATCCAAATACCCCGATAAAGCTGAAGAGCATTCTGAGGAACATGACGAGCAATGGCGCCATAGTATATGTATAAAGGTCATTTGGCCTGAAGCCCAGCATCTGAGCTGTCATCCAGCCTGTGACAGTCGCTATGACGATTATCATAAAGGCATATGTAAGTCTTTCGATGCCTGACCTCATATGAGATTTAAACAGATCCAACCCCCCTGTGATAAGCGGAAATCCAGGTATTATGAAAAGCATGGCACATATGTAGCCGGATTCATGGAGCGATGAAGCACCGAAGAAATGCTCTGCTGTTTTGTAAGCCGCGATCGTTATCACACACGAGACGAACACGCTTAACGCAGTTGTAACCAGCAATGTCAAATGCTTTCTGACTGTTAAACTTTTTAAAAAGTTTCCAAAGAATGCTCCGATAAAGGCGCAAACCATTTCTACAGGTCCGCCGCCAAGTAAGAATGTGAAGGCAAAGCAGGCTGATCCTGAAGCAAGACCCAGAATAAAAGGATTGTAATTGCCTTTTTTATGATCTATCTCATCGAGCTCATCATGAATTTCCTTCATGGTATTATTGCTGCCGGTCAGACAGAAGTCTGCGACAAACCTCTCCATGGAATCAAGCTTATCGGTATTTACACCTGTCGTTGGCAGGGCAAATGAAAAGCTTACGGCTTCATCATCTTCGAGACATGTATAATCAAGGGATACAAGTCCGATATTAGCTGTACATGTGATTCCGATAGAATCCGCAATCCTGTTCATGGAGTCAAGTACTCTCCAGGCTCCGGTTCCTACTGAAAGCATCATCAGTCCTACACGCCCGGTAAGCATGGCCTTTTCCTTAAGGGTGACGTTCTCAGGTTTCATGTCACCGTCATTCACCACGTCGTACCACTTGATATTCATATGGTGTTTTTCAGGCAGGGAGACTCTGATCATGTCTCCGGGATCATCTTCTCCATATAGATATCCTTTATCCTCACCCTGGACTTCCTCATCAAGGCGGACTCCACTATGTGAAAGGTCAGCTGAAGCCATACCAGGCTCTGACTCTTCTTCATCCTGATCGATCGCAGGATCTTCCTTAACTTTTCTCTTCTTAAAAAGTGCCAATTTATCTCTTCTTCCTTATTAATTATCAGAATTTGCGGTTAACTTTTTTACCGCGCATTATATTACAATATATGGAAGAATTATTCAACGGCTAATAGATTCTTCCAGGTATTTATAGCTGTTCATGACTGATATTGATCAATATCAGCCTGTTATTATCAGTTATATTACTTTAATATTTCCTGATAATTACCGCGTTTTTATCATCAAATTTCACAATAGATCCTGAAATTTCGAAAACTTTTTGTACAAAATATACAAACTTGTATTTTTTTGTTGACAATGGGTTTCCCCGGTGCTATAACAGGGTTTGTTAAAAAGAAATGCGTTGATCAGAATAGCGGTATAAAAGTTCCTGTTCAGAAGAGAGCTGTGAAATATGGTGTGAGGCAGTGTTCAGACTTTTATATTTATCCTCTGTGAGCAGTGTGCTGAAAATATCATCAGTAAGCATCACCGGTAATCCGCCGTTAAAGGATACCGGCTGAATATGGATCATATGTGATCTCAGAAAGCCCGGAATGAGTGGTCAGTATCTACTGACAATCAAAGTGGTACCGCGGAACTTATAAAAGATTTTATAAGCTTTCGTCTTTGAATCAGACTAAGGAAGAAAAAGTTCCTTAAAAGACTGTTTCAGATGACGAAAGCTTTTTTTGTTGTTCTTATTTTAGAAACAGCTGCTTTCAGATTATAATGTGAAAGTACCTAAGCTTAGCTGTCGGAATCAGTTTCAAAAGGATCTTAAACTTCTTCCATAAATATTTAGCAATGGAAAAGGAGTAGTGAAAGTATTATGAACAGTCTGGTTATCTTACTTATCGCAATAGTCGTATTATTCTGCGGCTATGTCTTCTACGGCAGATTTCTTGCCAAATCATGGGGGATCGATCCTAAGGCCAAGACCCCTGCTTACACACATCAGGACGGTGAAGATTACGTTCCGGCCTCAAAACTTACAGTATTTGCACATCAGTTTTCATCTATCGCAGGCGCAGGTCCTGTACAGGGTCCTATCCTTGCCGCAGCATTCGGCTGGGTTCCTGTTCTTCTCTGGCTCCTGATCGGCGGTGTATTCTTCGGAGCAGTTCAGGACTTCGGTGCTCTCTATGCTTCAGTTAAGAATGAAGGCAAGTCAATAGGTCTTGTCATTGAGAAGTACATCGGAAAGTCCGGCAGACGTGTATTCACCCTCTTCTGCTGGCTCTTCTGCTTACTTGTAATCGCAGCATTCACATCAATGGTTTCAAGTACATTCAATGGTACTATGGCTGATGGTTCCAAGAATTACAACGGTGCTGCTGCAGGTTCGATCTCAATGTTCTTTGTTGTCGCATCTATTATCTTCGGCCTTGTCCAGAAGGGTATAGAGAAGAGCGGCAAGAAGCTCAATGAAGTAGCAAAGGCTGTAATCGGTATTGCTCTTCTTGCAGCTACATTCGCAGTTGGTGCAAATCTTCCTATATATCTTTCAGCAACAAACTGGAACTATGTAATCATGGTATATCTTTTCTTCGCAGCTATCATCCCGATGTGGATCTACATGCAGCCACGTGATTACATGACAACATTCATGTTCATAGGTATGCTTCTCGGCGGAGTTGTCGGAGTACTTGTGGGACATCCTGATATGAAGCTCAACGCTTTCAACGGTTTCGTACTTACAGCTGCTGACGGTTCCAAGAGCTATCTCTTCCCTATGCTTTTCGTAACTATAGCATGCGGTGCCGTTTCAGGTTTCCACTCACTTGTATCATCCGGTACATCTTCAAAGACTGTATCCAATGAAAAGGATATGCTTTTCGTCGGTTACGGCGCTATGCTTACAGAGACACTTCTCGGCGTAGTATCACTTCTTGTAGTAGGTGCAGTTGCAGTCAATGGTCTTGCACCGGCAGATCAGACACCTTTCCAGATCTTTGCAGCAGGTATTGCAGGCTTCCTTGAGAAGTTCGGTATTCCAAATGCAGCAGCCAATGTATTCATGACCATGTGTGTTGCCACACTTGCATTCTCAACACTTGATTCAGTCGGTCGTATCGGCCGTATGTCATTCCAGGAGCTCTTCATCGGCGAAAAGGTAGATCGTTCCGATCTTACAGGCGTTAGAAAGTTTTTAACTAATCCTTACTTCGCAACTGTCATCACACTTTTCTTCGGATATCTCCTCTGCCTCGGCGGATATAAGAATGTATGGGCTCTCTTCGGTTCAGCTAACCAGATGCTCGCAGCACTCGTTCTTTTCGGTGTTGCCGTATTCCTTAAGGCTACAAAGAGAAAGCATGCCATGCTCTACCCTCCGATGCTCATCATGCTCTGTGTAACATTCACTGCAGTTGTGATGAACGTTATCAACAACATCAAGGCTCTTTCAGCTGGAACAGGCACATTCCTTGTAAATGGTCTCCAGCTCATCGTAGCAGCCTTCCTTATCGTTCTTGGCATCATCGTTGTTATCACATGTTCCAAAACTCTTACAAAGAAGGAATTATCAGATGAAAAAGCTGATACAGCAGAAGCTTAAGGCATGATCATAAGTATCCATCGCTTTTACGAAGCTTGAAGAAATAACTTAAACTGCAAAACGTTAAAAAGGCATACGACCGATCGATCGTATGCCTTTTTATTATTATTTCCAGCATCAAAATATTATTGATCTTATTTTACATAAGCTCTGTTGTAGCTGCTATCTGCTCAGCTACTTTCATGCCGTCAACTGCCGCGCTCATGATGCCGCCCGCATATCCCGCACCTTCACCGCATGGATATATGCCCTTTATATTGGATATAAAGTTTTCATCTCTCACCATTCTGATAGGGGATGATGTTCTTGACTCAATGCCTGACATGATAGTATCATCGGCGTCAAAGCCCGGGATTCTTCGCCCGAAATCCCCCATGCCTTCGATGATAGATTCAGATACATACTTAGGAAGAACATCACGAAGATTGGCAAATCCAAACTTTCCCTTCATAACCGGCTGTACAGTACCAAATCCTGAGCTTATACGATTCTCCCTGAAGTCGCCATAAAGCTGAAGAGGTATCCTGCCATCACAGGCATTATATGCATACTTTTCAAGGACGTCCTGGAAGTATACACCTGAAAGCGGATCAGTGCTTCCAAAGTCCTGAGGACCTACGGTTACGACGATTGCTGAATTGGCATTCGGGCTCTCACGATTGTAATAGCTCATGCCGTTTACACAGAGCCTGCCAGGCACGCTTGAAGCATTGACCACATAGCCGCCGGGACACATACAGAATGAATACACTCCCCGGCCTGTTGAAGTATGATATGTGACTTTATATGTTGCAGGCGGAAGAATATTCCCGTATCTGCCATACTGAACTGTATTGAGATAATCCTGTGAATGCTGGACCCTTACCCCTATTGCAAATGACTTGGGAATAATGTTCATACCGAAATCATAAAGGTGTTTAAATGTATCACGGGCACTGTGACCGGTCGCAAGGATAAGCTTGTCGCAGTCGATAGTTACCCGCTGGTCACCCTGAGTAACGATGATACCCATAAGATTACCCTGGAAGTCGACGACAGGCTCTTCAAATCTTGTATTAAAGAACACTTCACCGCCAAGAGCTATGATCCTTTCACGAAGGGCAATGACAACATCTCTGAGTCTGTCTGTACCTACATGGGGCTTGGCTTCATAGAGTATCTGTGATGGCGCGCCATAGTTAGCGAAGGTCTCAAGGATATATTTTATCTTTCCGTCTTTATCTTTAACACCGCTGTTGAGCTTTCCATCGGAAAAAGTACCTGCCCCGCCTTCACCGAACTGAACATTGCACTCAGGATCGAGTTCTTCATCTCCGCTGAAGAAAGCCTCGACCTTTTTAGCCCTCTCTCCTACCTCGGATCCTCTCTCAATGATAATAGGACTCAAGCCGGACTGAGCAAGGACAAGTGCCGCAAAAAGACCTGCAGGGCCCATGCCAACTACAACAGGACGTTTCTTAGGACGTCTTCCGAGAGCTATCTGAAGGGCAACGTCCTTCATAATATGATTCTCTTCCTGATAATCACCATCAGGAACCACAGTAGCTGTATTTCCTATGATATTGGCGAGCTTATGCTCCCTTAATGCCTTGAACTCGACCGTATATACAAATGTTTCATTCTGCTTTTTCCTGGCATCTATAGACTTTTTAACGATCTTCAAGTCATGAATATCTTCACTCAGGACGTTCATGATCTGAGCAAGATAAACTCTTACGCAGTTCTCCTCCTCTTTGGAAATAACACCATGTCTGACCTCTACAGCCGGCGAATTCTGCACTATATAGTCGATAGACATTCTGAGCTGAGTAACTCTGATCATCCTTACACCTCTTCAATACATTATTTGCGTATCAAAAGTTCTCCCCATTCCTGAAAAATTGACTGGAAATAATATTTTATACACTAAAGATATCCTGACACCTTTACCCAAAGAAAGTGTCAACTATACTATTATATGATATTCATCAATGAAATTCAATATCTGTACATGACCTTCCTGCAAGTATTCCTGAACTCCACGCCCACTGAAGATTGTATCCGCCGCATATTCCATCAACATCAAGGATCTCACCGGCAAAATACAGATCAGGAACAAGCCTGGACCCGCATGTCTCAGGGTCAACTTCATCTAAAGATACGCCCCCTGCGGCGGCCTGCGCCCTGTCAAAGCCGAATGTGCCTGTAACGCATGCTTTGAAATCAGAAAGCAGTCTGATCGACCGGATAATTTCCTCTTTCTTAATCCCGTACGGATGAACATCATGGTCATTTCTATCATGGATGCCTGCGCCCTTTTTACTTTTTCTTAAATAGCCTGAATTTATTAGCGCTGAGACAAGCTTCGAGTTCACCACTCCCACAAGAATATCTTCAATATCAGCATCAGGATGACTTTTTATGAAATTCATGGCACGTTCAATGGCATATTCATGTGACTCAAATAACAGCTTTATCCCCGAATCTACCTTAAAACCATTCCGTAAAGCCCTTCCGGCCAGGGCAGACAGCTGAAATGCCGGTATTCCTGAAATACCAGCCCTGCTTAGTATCAACTCACCCGTGGAGCAATATGTATCATCAGCGATCTTTGCTCTTTCAGAATGATCTTCACATTTCAGTTCTCTGAAATAATCTGACTTTAAACTTATCTGACCGCGGAATCTTACTCCATTCCAATCATTCATGAGCTTTTCGGGAAGATCGAGCCTAAGACCTGTAAGTGCAGGTATCGGCTCTATTATCTTATGTCCAAGCATCTTTGCTATTATGTAACCGGATGCGCTGCCCCCGAGATCCGGTCCTGCCGGGCTTCCCGCCGCTATTATGAGCTTACCGACCCGGAATTGTTCTTTCTTATTTGATTTTCCACCGCTTTTTCTGCCATGGAAAGAATTATCTGTGCATTTCCCGCTTTTATCATTCTGCCTGTTTTTATCATTTTTTCTGTTGGTATTCCTATCAGACAGGTCAGCAGCAAAAGCTTTGTCCGCATCATTTTCAGCAGACACAGCAGTAATAATGAATCCACCGTCCTTTAAGGGACTTACCTCTTTCACACTGCAGCCAATCATTACCGTGACACTAAGCCTCTCAAGCTCTCTTGAAAGGACATTCACTACGGCCATTGCTTCACCGCTTTCAGGGTAGATATAGCCGTCCCTGGATATCATGCCCATACCAAGCTTTTCAAAGAAATCAATGGTCTCCTTTGCCCCGAATGCGTCCAGAGCAGACTTCACGAATGACTGAGACCATGGCGAATAGCACTTTGGCTTCATATACAGATTGGTAAAATTGCATTTTCCGTTTCCAGTTGCCTTAAGCTTCCTGCCGGGTGCCCTGTTCTTCTCAAATATGCAGACAGAGGCACCGCTCTTTGCTGCCTCTATGGCTGCCATCATCCCTGCAGCTCCGCATCCTATGATGCCGACCTTGAATCTACGCATAATTTTTCTCCTGACTCCAGTATCTATCTGATGATCTATCCTTTCACAAAAAGACCACCTGCATTAAGAAATGCAGATGGTCTTTCATATTATAATGAGGCAATCCAGAAATATCATTTTCACGATTGCATAAAAGTCAATTTCTGATTGCGCTTTTTCTTCATGCTTAAGCCTGCGCGGCAATATTAAATTATCCTACACGGCCGATCTTAATAGGTGAACGATAATATGCATTGGAGATCTTAATGCCATCAATATGGTTGCTGGCATGTATTACCTGACCGCCGCCAATATACATTGCAACGTGGCTTACGTGTCCGCCGCTACCGTAGAAGAAGAGGTCTCCCGGCTGAGGTGAAGAAACACTTGTTGTGCATCCTGCCTGTGCTGATGAACTGTGTGGCAGATATTTGCCATATGCTGCATAAAGACTCATAGTAAAGCCAGAGCAGTCTGTACCATGTGTAAGAGATGAACCTCCCCAGACATAAGGATTTCCAAGGAACTGCATTGCATAATTTACAATGCCGCCGCCAACGCCGCCTGATGATCCGGAAGCTGATGATCCGCTTCCGCCGCTTTCTCCTGTCTGTTTAACTGTAAATGGAACAGCCCTGTCAACATTATATGAGAGCTTTACATAATCTCTGTTGACGAAAGCCTTGCCGTTATCGATCTTTATACAGATCCAATTGTCGAGATCATTATAGATAGCGTCCCAATCAGCATTCTTTACATCCTTCTTCTTGAGATCCTTACGGTCTACCATCTTCTGAACAAGGCGATCGAGCCAGTCCTTTGTAATATTGTTCTTAACGACCCTGTAATCACTGTCTTCTGAAATTAGATCGTAGATCCTGGACTCTGTTGTCGGAAGGAAACGGACATTTAATGTAGTTGTAGTTACATTTATTCTAAGATCAGCATTCTCCTTGGCCTTCTTTTCTGCTTCCTCATCTGTATAAAGATAATCAGCCTTAACGTATCCTATAACATTTCCGGACTTGATCTTTGCCCAGCCCTTCTTGATCTTATAGATATTGCAGGCATTGTTCTTCGTCATCTTGCCTACTATCTCAGAATTCTGTGACGGCTTCTTTCTTACATTGAGGTATGTCTGGACCTTGGACATGCCAAGACGATCGAATCTCAAGTCAAGCTTTATGCCATCCTTTGAAAGTTCTCCATCTTCAGCGTACTCTTCATATGTCTCAACACCATCTGTATCATCCGCTTCAGGATCGGCACCCTCGTTTTCATCTGCCGCAGCACCTGAAGCTATAGATGTACTGATCGATGTATCTTCATTATAAGCTTCTTCTGATGTGCTTTCTGACGCATCATCAGATGTCTGAACTGATGCGGAAACTGTATCATAACCTTTATCCTCAGCATGTACCCTTGCTGATTCGGAAGCCTCCTGCGCATGTTTTTCAGAGGCTTTATCTAAAGAAACAGATATACCTGCTATCGCCTTCTCAGAGACGAGAGATATGGCATCTGAATTAACGTAAACACCGCCAATTACTACTACGGCTGCAAGACACTTGGCAATCAGCGCATAATTCTTTTTCATAATATAAATAACACTCCTTTTTGATCGTCACAAAGATGTTATATATTGTTATGTAAATGTTACAACTTTGTTACAAGTTAGATACTAGCACAAGCAATAAAGCCTGTCAACAAAAATGAGTGAAATTTAATGTATTTTGTATATTTTGATCTAAAAAATGCAAATTACCGCAATATATTGTGAAATAATCTGTAACAATTCCGGAATATCAGAAAAAAAAGACCGCCCGGCAAAATTATTGCCGGCGGTCTTAAAAGAGAGTACATATCTCCTGATCGAAATACTTACTCAGGCAGGATAAGCCTTATCCTCCTGATCAGCTTCTGCTGCGTCTACCTTCTTCTGCTGTGCCTCACGGTACTTGAAGAACTCTGTAGCAACCTGCGGGAAGAGCGCATAGGATAAGGTATCCTCATCCTGCTGCTTGTATGGTGCGACCTTCTTCTCCATCTCAGGAAGCTGTGGATCTATAAGATCTGCAGGACGGCAGGTAATAGGCTTTACATCTCCGATGCACTTCTTTACAACGTCAGGATTGAAAGGCTTTACAGTCTGGCCATACTCACCGCGGAGAAGCTTCTTTGACTGTTCAGGAACCATCTTGTAACGCTCGCCTGTGAGAACGTTAAGTACAGCCTGTGTACCTACGATCTGTGATGAAGGTGTTACAAGAGGCGGTTCACCGAAGTCCTTACGAACCTTTGGAACCTCTTCAAGAACTTCATTGAGTTTATCCTCAGCGCCATTCTCCTTAAGCTGCTTTACAAGGTTTGAAAGCATGCCGCCCGGTACCTGATAAAGAAGTGTCTTTATATTAACGCCGAGGACCTTTGTTGACATAAGACCGTTGTCAAGATACTTCTGACGGATAGGTGCGAAGTATTCAGCGATCTCTGAAAGGGCACCTATGTCAAGACCTGTATCCCAAGGTGTACCTTTGAATGTCTCAACCATAACTTCTGTTGCAGCCTGGCTCGTACCAAGTGCAAATGGAGAGATAGCTGTATCTATGATATCACAGCCAGCCTCAACAGCTTTCATGAGAGTCATGGAAGCAACACCTGATGTATAGTGTGTATGAAGATCTATAGGAAGCTTTGTTGCCTTCTTAAGAGATGTGATAAGCTCTGTAGCCTTATAAGGTGTAAGAAGTCCTGACATATCCTTGATACAGATAGAATCAGCTCCGAGGTTTTCAACCTCCTTTGCCTTCTCCATCCAATAATCAAGTGTATATGCATCACCGAGTGTGTATGAGAAAGCGATCTGTGCGTGTCCGCCCTCCTTCTTGGCAGCCTTGACAGCGGTCTCAAGGTTTCTCATATCATTTAAGCAGTCGAAGATTCTGAGGATATCTATACCGTTTGCTATAGACTTCTGAACGAAATATTCAACTACATCATCTGCGTAATGGTTGTATCCGAGGATATTCTGTCCACGGAAAAGCATCTGAAGCTTTGTTTTCTTAAAGCCGGCCCTGAACTTTCTGAGTCTCTCCCAAGGATCTTCCTTGAGGAAACGAAGACAAGCATCGAATGTAGCACCGCCCCAGCACTCAACAGCGTTGTAGCCGATCTCATCCATCTTGGGAACGATCGGGAGCATCTCTTCTGTTGTCATTCTGGTGGCTATAAGTGACTGATGAGCATCACGAAGGACTGTCTCATTGATCTTTAAAGGCTTAGCCTCTACTTTGTTATTATCTTTAGCCATAATGACCTCCATTTTATTAATTTGCGTACTTAACTGTAAATAATTTCATCATCCTGTAACTCCGAATATTGCCATGAATACACCGGCAGCAACCGCAGTACCGATAACCCCGGCTACGTTAGGTCCCATAGCATGCATGAGAAGGAAGTTTGTAGGATCTGCCTGAGCACCGACCTTCTGGGATACACGGGCTGACATAGGAACTGCTGATACACCTGCTGAACCAATAAGCGGGTTGATCCTGCCGTGAGTCGCCTTGCACATTATCTTACCGAATATGATGCCGCCGAATGTAGCGAATGCGAATGCGATAAGACCAAGGGCAACTATCTTAAGAGTTGTGATCTTAAGGAATGCTTCAGCTGATGTAGTGGCGCCTACTGAAGTACCAAGAAGGATGACAACTATGTACATCATAGCGTTTCCAGCAGTCTCAGCAAGCTGATGAACTACACCGGACTCCTTGAAGAGGTTGCCGAGCATAAGCATACCGATAAGAGGAGCTGTTGTAGGAAGGATGAGACATACGACAACTGTAACTATGATCGGGAAGAGGATCTTCTCAAGCTTTGATACAGGACGAAGCTGCTTCATCTTGATCTTACGCTCTTCTTCAGTAGTAAAGAGCTTCATGATAGGCGGCTGGATGATTGGAACGAGTGACATGTAAGAGTAAGCAGCAACCGCTATAGGACCCATGTACTGTGTCTGTCCGAGCTTGCCGCACAGGAAGATAGATGTAGGGCCATCGGCACCGCCGATGATAGAGATAGCCGCTGCAGCCTTATCAGGAAATCCCATTGCAATAGCAAGAAGATATGCAACGAATACACCGAACTGTGCTGCACCGCCGAGTATGAAACTCGTCGGGTTTGCTATCAGCGGACCGAAATCTGTGAGTGCTCCGACACCCATGAATATGAGTGAAGGAAGGATGCTCCAGGTATCGAGCTGATAGAAATAATAGAGAAGGCCGCCGGCTGCACCTGTTTCAGGATTAGGGGCTGCCATAATGTCAGGATAGATATTAACAAGGATCATACCGAATGCGATAGGTATGAGAAGTAATGGTTCATATCCCTTCTTAATTGCCAGATACAGAAAGATGAAGCCGATGATGATCATCAGGTAATTACCCGGTGTGAGGCTTACAAAAGCAGTCTGTTCTAACAGGTTCTTTAAAGTAGTTAAAACATAATCCAAGATACTACCTCCATTAATGTCGTTTAAATTTCAGGCTGCAAGTATTAGTTGAGTGTTGCAAGTACCTGATCTGTCTCAACTGCGTCACCAGTTGATACTTCGATAGTAGCGATAGTACCATCCTGAGGAGCGACGATCTCGTTCTCCATCTTCATAGCTTCAAGAGTAAGGATAACGTCACCCTTCTTAACTGCATCGCCGGCGTTCTTCTTTACAGAAAGGATCTTGCCTGCCATAGGTGAGTTAACAGTTACACTGCCTGCATTTCCTGACGGAGCCTTAGCTGCAGGAGCAGGTGCTGCAGCAGGAGCTGCTTTCTTTGTAACGCTCTTTACAGCACCGGCTGTGCTGCCTGTGCCCTCTTCTACTGTAACGTCATAAACATTGCCATTTACGGTAATTGTATAATTTTTCATAGTGATCCTCCATTTGATCATATTCAGGTCAAAGCCTGAAGTGCTTTATTTACGTGATCTGTTTTGAATCTCAGATCCATATGCTCATAGGTCATATTGAATCTTTTTTCATCTGCAGATCAAAGAATACTTTGTAATGAACAGCCCGTCTTGTGCTGTATATCTTCTGACATGCAATTAAATGAGCTGCAAAATTCTTATAAAAGACTATCAGCGTCTTACGATAGAACGGACATAAAGCCCGCCTGATGCATTTGAAGCACCCGAATCTGCTTCTGCTGCGGCGATCGCTGCGGCGATGACAGCCGCTATCTCTTCGTCATCGGATGCAGCTGTTTCCGCGTCCTCATGAGCTGCATCCTTTGCAGGAGTCTCCTTCGTGATCCTCTTTACCTTATTGCCCTCTTCCTTCTTGTCTTCAGCATTAGATACATCAGCAAATATCTTATCGAAGAAGATAAGGACGAGCATGATGATAATAAGGATACAGAATACTATAAGTATGCCCATGATAGTGTTAAGACCTGCACGGCCCATAACCTGTCCCGCTGTCTTATAGTAATCTGCGTTCCAGTCAGACATGGTGCCATCCTCGTCGAATGTTACATCTATCTGGACCTTCTTGCCTGATGATGTCTGAACGAGTTCTGTAACTGTTGCAGAGTTTGCACTCTTAGAGAGCTTTCTGGACTCAACTGACTTAAGCTTTCCTACGTCTTTCTGAAGCTTTGATGTATCTTCGTATTTCTTGACCTGTTCCTCTGTAAGACCATACTGTTCAGGGGAGGCAACAGCAGAACTGAAATCTGTTGCGAACCAGCTTTGTACTATCTGGTCAGCCTTCGGGAACAGCTTATCCTGTGTATGTTCAGGATTACTTCTTACAAATTCACATCCGCCAAGAGCAAACATAAGACATAAGAAAAGTATGTTGAATAATAATAATCTCTTTTTCTTTTTCATATGTGCCTCATTTCATTTGATATTTATAAATTAAGATAACCCGGTATCCCTTTAATGATTTCCTCTCTTTGAAGATTTCCTCTCTTTGAAGATTTCCTCTCTTTGAAGATTTCCTCTCTTTAAAGATTACATTTCTTTGAATATCAGATCCTTCATAATGAATAATCTTATAAAATAAGAACTGATCTTATAAAATAAGAATTGATCTTACAAAATAAGAAATGCTCTTATAAAGAGTCAATTCCTTCAAATAGTGGAATTCTTTCTTGATACAGGGAACTCAGACTTTGAAAAGAGCATCTCTACAGCATAAAGAAGATTCTTTCTTACCTGAGCCGGCTCAACGATAGAGTCTACATAGCCTCTTGCTGCTGCAGCATTAATATCTGTTGCTGCTGCAAAGCTTAAAGCATCAGCCTTGATCTTATCCTGATCCGTACCATCATTCATGATCTTTGCAGCAAGCTCTGCGTCCATGACGCCAAACCTAGCAGTTGGAAGTGCAAATACCATATCAGCTCCTACTGACTTTGAGTTCATAACCAGTGATGCTGAGCCATATGAAGCACCTGTAATAAGGTTTACCTTAGGCACATCTGATGAAGCAAATGCTGCTGTAAGAGCAGCTGCTGCCTTACCGACAGTCTTCTCTTCTTCAACTGTTGAAGCAAAGCCTGTTACTGATGTAAGTGTAAGGATAGGTATATTAAAGGCATTACATTTCTTAACGAATGATGCAGCCTTCATGCAGCCTGCAGTAGTAAGTACTGAATCAAACTTCTCTGCTTCTTTGCCATTCTCATCGAATAAAGCAGTACGGTTTGCAACAGCACCGACTGTGATGCCATCGAGGCAGAGGAGACCTGTAACCATCTCCTTTGCATTATCTTTAGAAACCTCAAGGAAGAAGTTATTGTCACCAAGATCCTCTAAAGCAAGTGCAGGATCCTTGATCTCATTAGCAAATGCAGGAGTCTCGCGATTGAGATCATCCATAGACTCATCTGTTCCGCCGGTCTCATTATTATTAGAAGGAAGTACAGATACAAGATCACGAAGATTCTCGAATAGCTCATCCTCACCATCGTATACGAAATCAGCTGAACCGCTTGCTGCATTGAAATCAGAAGCTGAAGTATCAAGCTTCTCTTTATAATTGTTCTCGAGTGCATTTGGAGAATTTACGAAAAGTCTTCCGTTATTCTTCTCTATGAATGTGAAATCACTCATAGCTGCGAGCAGAGCTGCACCGCCGCCGCACTTTCCAAGAACTGCTGTTATCTGAGGTACAACACCGGAAGCATCAGCCATAGCTTTGTATATCATACCGAATGAAGCAAGTGCATCTGTAGACTCCTGAACTCTTAAACCTGCGCAGTCGATAAGACCTACGACCGGTGTACCAGTCTTAACTGCAAGATTAATAAGCTCAACGATCTTCTTTGCGTGCATCTCACCGATAGAACCGCCAAGTGCTGACGCATCCTGGCTATATATATAGACAGGGTTGTCGTGGATAAGAGCGTAGCCCGTAACGACACCGTCGCCAGGAGCCTTCTTCTCACCCATGTTGAAATCAGTGTTTCTTCCAGTTACCAAAGCACCGATCTCAACAAAACTGTTTTCATCAGTCAAAGCCGCTATGCGTTCTCTGGCTGACTTTTGTTTAGAATTACTCATGTTAGTAAAGCCCTCCATTCTGTTTTACATAAATAAAAGAACAAGCGAAAAAATCGCACCAATATAGATATTATTACATACGGCGCGATTTTTCAAGCTATATAAATTTATTTTTTTGTAAAGTCTTAATCATTTTCGATGGCGTATTTTTAACATTCTTTTTATTTCCGAATCTGGCGGCTTTTCTCTTATTTTGGCGGCTTTTCCCTTTTCTACTTCACCCCTTGAACTCATCAAAAAGCCGCCAAACTTAAGCTTTTTCCCTTTTTGGCGGCTTTTCCCTTTTCTACTTCACCCCGTGGCTCATCAAACAGCCGCCAAACTTAAGCTTTTTCCCTTTTTGGCGGCTTTTCCCTGATCTTCTTCACCCCTGGAACTCTTCAAAAAGCCGCCAAAACTTCTCTTTTTCACCATTTTGAAGGCTTTTTGCATCTCAAGAGATAATTCAGCTTATTTTCAAGAGGCTTGGAGCTTAAAGGCATTCTCATAGTTTCAAAAGTAATAATCAGTCTTTGACCTAACATCAAGCCGCAAGCCTCATAATCGCTTATCTTTGCCAGAGCTTTCTGTAAATAATCCGGGTCATCCATCATACCAAAATGTTCCCAATAAACTTCACAGCTATTTTGAAAATCCCATAGAGTAAAATCAGGATAAACAGTTCCATAACTTTTTAGTTTCAATGGTTTTTCATATATATAAGGAAAGCCCAGATGTAATAAAGTATTAGCAATCATCACCTCAGACTTAGAACGCATTCTTTCACCATTTTCTGAATACAGCTCCGGATCATTGCTTGAAAACGACTTATTAATATACTTTTTTCCTTTCCATCTCTCAATTACATCATCTGCTGTCATTTCTACAGGCACTACCAGCTTCTTCATATAATCAGGCATCTCATCATAAACTATGTCCGCAGCTCCTGATTCATAGTATGTTCTTATCTTCAGCAATTGATTAAGTTCATCCCTGGCAGAAACAAGATATTTATAATCATACTTCCACTGCCCAAGATCGACAAGGCTTGACACATCTTCTTTTTTAATATATTTCCATTTACTGTTTGAAAGATCAGGACAATAAAAATACTGCCATCCATCACCTCTTCTTTTTCCTTTAATATGGCCTTCCGGCCTTCCATCTACTTTCTTTTCCAGAATTTCTATCTTTTTCTGCAAATAAGCTATCTTCATATTAATATGTTCCAGAAAGTAAGTACTTGAAATATAATAATAGCTCCTCATTGGCACCATCCTCTCAACTGGTAATTTTGCCTTGTTGCATCTAAATTTTGCCTTGTTGCATCTAAACATCTTGTTACATCTAAACATAGTTATATTAATAAAATAATTCCATAGGCAAATTGCACAAATATTTTTCAAAAAAAAATTTGGTAAAAATCACAATAATATATGCGTTTATACGAAACTATGCGGCTCTGCCGGGTTTCTATCGCCTTAAAATGCTGTTAATATTGTATTTGTTGATCTGATTTTTATTGGTAATATTGCACAATGCTACAATAGATTTTTCTAAAATGCATTAAAATTAAATAAAATATACCAGCTTTATGGAGATTTAGTACAAATTTCTTTTTGTACTCACGAAACTTTTTCGTATTGAAAAGATTTTCCTGAAGAGTATTGACAATTCCAGGCATCAATGAATCTGCTTATTAAGTTTACATTTTAGCAAACATTGAAAATTGCATTATTCGAGCAAAAATTACTTTTAGCAGACATTGAAAATTGCATTATTCAAGCAAAAATTATTTTTAGCAGACATTGTAAATTGGATTATTCGGGCAAAAATTACTTTTAGCAGGCCTTGAAAATTACCTTATTCGGGCAAAAATTACAGTTTAGCAGGCCTTGAAAATTGTATTATTCGGGCAAAAATGACATAATGAAAAAAATTTTTTGCTATTGAAGTTGTAAATTATTACAAAAAGGAAGAAAAGTATGACAAATAGTGA
>JAZASR010000018.1:0-43985 GCA_036343175.1 Lachnospiraceae bacterium | reverse complement strand
CAATGAGGCAACAAATACCAGTGAAACCGTAAATGTAATGTATCTGATCCATCCGAGCTTCTTTCTTGGTTGTGATGGAGACTTGTAAGGAAGAAAATCCAAGACCATAGCTGTCCAGCAGGAATATCCACACCAGCCTCTGCCGAATAACAGTGGCCCGAAAATCTTTGCAACGGCATAATGTAATTGCAACAGCTTCAAAGATTATGAGCATAAAAAGCGGTGCCAAATATTTCTTCAATCTATCACCTCCATTCGACTTTCCCTGACATCTATCTCACAGCCACAACTCCCCGACATCTAACTCGGCAACTCAACATAGTGACATCTATCGTGGCAACTCAACTCTCACACTTTTTGAGCTAATTTGCCCTTCGATAAATTACCGCAGAGCGATTACCGTCTCCACCTGATCGAAACTACCTAAAGCCGAAAAGTGCTTGAAATCAAGGGTTTTTGCGCCTATTTTCCTTTGACCTTTGACATCAATACTACCGTCTCAACATGTGCGCTGCGGCTGAAAAGATCGCAGGGCTGCACGGCCTTCAATTTATAGTCTTTTTCGCACAGGACTTTTAAGTCACGGGCTAGTGTGGACGGATTGCAGCTTACGTAGATTATTTTCCCGGGTGCCATCTTAAGCACCGTATCAAGGAGAGCCCGGTCACAGCCTTTTCTCGGCGGGTCGACTATTACCGTGTCTGCGCGGAGGGTGCCGCCGGATCTTACGTACATTTCCGGGACTTTTTCCTCCGCGGCGCCTGTGTAGAACTCAGCATTTTCAATATGATTGAGACGGGCATTATCCCGGGCACATTTAATGGACTCGTCTACTATCTCAACTCCAATAACATTTTTGACCTTCCGGGCAATGTATAAAGATATAGAACCCGTGCCGCAGTAGAGATCATAGACTATATCTGTCTTTTCAGGGTCCGCAAACTTTACGACAGTATCGTAAAGCTTTTTCATCTGTACTGTATTTACCTGAAAAAAGGCCTCGGGGGATATTCTGTATGTAATGTCACCAAGCTTTTCTGTTATTACCTCAGGTCCGAATATACGCAGGGTCTTATTCCCGAGTATGCGGTTTCCATGACTTGTATTAATATTTAAAAACAAACTGTCTGCAAGTCCATTAAGACGGTCGCTCAGATCATTCATATATTCGCTGATATCGCTGTATGAAATAACCACGACCATGGTCTGACCTGTATTGATGCCATTTCTGATAAGGACATGTCTTACTGATCCGGATGACTTTTCTTCATCATAGGGCACCAGGCTGTTCTTTTCCATCCACGCCTTAATATTCTTCATAACAGGTCCGCATGACTCATTCTGTATAAGGCAGTCTTCAACCGGTATTATGTTATGGGAATGGATCGCATAAAAGCCGTATACTATATCTCCATCCTTTGAAAGCCCGACAGGGAGCTGGGCTTTATTGCGGTAGTGCATTCCGCCTCCGCTGCCTATGATCTTATAAAATGTAATCTTATCAGTTTCTTCTATATTCCTGCTTTCATCCAGTGCGCTT
This sequence comes from Lachnospiraceae bacterium, assembly GCA_036343175.1. Lineage (GTDB taxonomy): Bacteria > Bacillota > Clostridia > Lachnospirales > Lachnospiraceae > JAEEJA01. Next base: position 42,445 of record JAZASR010000018.1, on the reverse strand, counting down.
TTATCAGCAAATTCAAAATCAGACGCCGGAAAGCCGCCAAGCCTTGTCAGGCAGTCAGCAGCCTTCTTCTGTTTAATATTCAATTCTTCGTTGTACGATATATAGGACAGTTGGCATCCCCCGCACCTGTCAGCAACAGGGCAGTCGGGCTTTATCCTGTAAGGTGATGGTTCGATAATTTCCATAAGCCTGCCATAGCCATAGCTCCTGCCGGCCTTTACTACCCTTACACGTATCTTATCACCAGGCACACTCCCCTTTACAAAAAGTGTATATCCCTGATATTTTCCTATTCCTTCGCCGTCAGTACCGATATCCACTATATCTATGGTATATTCTTCATTCTTCCTTATGACAGGAAGTTCTTTTTCTGCAGTCTTCATATCTGCCGGAATTTTCCTTTTTTTATTATTCAAACTTTTTAGAGTGTCCGCAATATGGGGTACAGTTTGGTTCTGCGGTCTTAAATATTCTTTTTTATTATGAACTCTGTCCCTTTTTAAGGGCTTCCTCCGTTCTCTTCTCCACTGTACCTGATGACTGTCTTATATAGTTCTCATAGAACTTCTGATAACCCAACCAGTCTAATGTAGGCTCGGCCTTATCATAAAGCTCTGTCATATTCTCCATCTTGGCATCAACATTATCCGCAAGGTTAAGGGCAAGGGCCTCTGCAATACATGGTTTCTTTGGTGAACCGTATTCATATTCGCCATGGTGGGCAAGGATGCAGTGAATGACCTCTGTACGAAGGACATGAGGAAAATCCGGTATCTGATCTATAGCCTGGTCTATCATATGTGCGCCCATATAGATATGGCCAAGCATCTGTCCGTCATCTGAATAATCATTTCTCGGAAAATCAGTAAGCTCATCGATCTTCCCTATATCATGCAGGAGCGCGCATGTAATGAGAAGGTCCCTGTCCAATACCTTGTATATCTTTGAAAAATTGTCGCAGTGCATGGCTACGAACACAGAATGCTGGAGAAGCCCTCCAAGAAAACCGTGGTGAAGGGACTTAGCCGCAGAATGGTTCTTAAATCTGTCAATGAAGTCCCTGTCCTCTACAAAGAAATGCTCAAGCAGCTTCTTTAAATATGGGTTGTTTACTGAATTCATGTACTTTAAAAGTCTGGCATAGAGCTCTTCAGTATTGTATCTTGTAGATGGTATATATTCCTTAGGATCATATTCTCCCGGTTCTGCTACGCGGAGCCTGTCGATATTGACCTGAAGCTTGCCCTGGAATGAAGTGACCAGGCCCTCGGCCTTTACAAAGTCAAGCTCATTGAAATCGTTTATGGCATTGGTGAGATTCCAGATCTTGGCATCGATCAATCCGGTCTTATCCTGGAGCTCCAGTGAATAATATGTCTTATCTGTCTTTGTCTTAAGTATCTGCTTCTTCCTGCAGAGATAAACCCCTGTAAACTTTTCTGTTTCCTTGTAGTCCTTGATATAGTACATCTTGCATTCCTTTCTTATTATGAATCTCCGATCATCACGATCCGGCAATATTATTATTGCCTTCGATCGGCATTCTCTATCTTATTGATCCACATTCTTTATCCTGTCGTTTCACGTTCTATATCTTATCGATTTACATTCTCTATCTGCCAGTCTATAGGTTCCACGCCATGTTCCTTTAAAAACTCATTGGCCCTGCTGAAATGCCTGCAGCCGAAGAAGCCATGATATGCTGATAAAGGGCTTGGATGAGCGGCCTGCAGCACAAGATGCTCAGGGTTTGTGAGAAGAGGTGCCTTATTCCTTGCATTGCGGCCCCAGAGCATATATACTACAGGGCGGTCAACAGTATTCACAGCAGAAAGTACGGCATCGGTAAACTGCTCCCATCCATGTGCTGCATGAGAATTAGCTGCGTGAGCGCGGACTGTAAGGACTGTATTCAGCAGGAACACCCCCTGGTCCGCCCATTTCTTGAGATACCCGTTGTCCGGAATATAACAGCCAAGGTCTGCCTGAAGCTCCTTATAAATATTCTGCAATGAAGGCGGTATAGTCTTCATATCCGGCGGTACCGAGAATGACAGACCTAAGGCCTGATGAGGCTCATGATAAGGGTCCTGACCGAGTATCACTACCTTTACCTTGGAGAGCGGAGTAAAGTGGAACGCATTTAAAATGTCATCTGCCGGCGGATAACAGACCGCCGTCCTGTATTCATTATTTACGAAATCGTAAAGCTTTCTGTAATATGGCTTATGGAACTCAGCTTCCAGAACCGGGTACCAGTCGCTGGTTTGTTCTATTGCTGACATTAAATTTTCCTCTCCCGGATATTTAAATCCTGATCATTAATATAAAAAATCACAGTCTCACATTGATGCCCTTTGCGCAGGTACTCTCTTACCCCCCCCGCCCATGATTAAAGTCACAGTCTCACGCTGATCCCCTCTTTGCGGAGATATTCCTTGACTTCACGGATCGTAAGCTCATTATAATGGAAAAGAGATGCTGCAAGGGCAGCCGAGGCATGTCCTTCTGTGAAAGCGTCTTTAAAGTCCTTAAGCGACCCTGCCCCTCCGCTTGCAATTACAGGTATATCTACATTGTCTGCTATAGCGCGGGTAAGCTCAAGATCATAGCCATCCTTGGTGCCGTCACAGTCCATGCTGGTCAGAAGTATCTCGCCGGCGCCTTTTTTCTCTGCTTCCATTGCCCACTCTACAGCATCCTTATGCATGTCGATCCTGCCGCCATTCTTATATACGCTCCAATGCCCGTCGGCCTGCCTCTTGGCATCTATAGCAACTACTACACACTGGGCACCGAACTTAAGCGCTGCCTCGGATATAAGGTCAGGATCCATAAGAGCAGCAGAGTTCACCGATATCTTATCGGCGCCCTCGCGGAGTATATCCCTGAAGTCCTCAACTGTCCTTATGCCGCCGCCAACAGTAAATGGTATGAATACCTGCTCGGCAACTTTCCTTACCATGTCGATGCGGGTCTTCCTGGCATCACTGGAAGCTGTTATATCGAGGAATACAAGCTCATCTGCGCCTGCCTCACCATAGGCCTTACCGACCTGGACCGGGTCTCCTGCGTCCTTAAGATCTACGAAATTTATACCTTTGACAACTCTGCCGTCCTTGACGTCCAGGCAGGGGATTATTCTCTTAGTGAACATATTGATACCTCCTGAGAATATTAACTATTTTTCCTTTTTCTGTTCCCCGGCAACTCCTCCGGCCTTCATTAACCTTGAATATCTGACAGACATCACTATCTCATATACTATGAAGAACAGCAATAAAAATACCAGGCTTACTGGTATGAATGTAAGAAACATCATCTTCGCGCTTTTAAAATGTGCATTATAGACTGCTGCTTCAAGCGGACCTCCGTTTATCCTGTAAACTAAAGGAAAAAGGCTCAGCATGAATATTGCCATGACGCAATAGGTAATGAAAAGACTTATGAACTTCTCTCCGGTCTCATATTTTCTGTTATTAAAAAATACAAAAAAGACAAGTAACGAAAATACTATTACGGTAATCATGCACATTATTGAGAAGCTCACAGAAGCTGAGTTATATGCTATCTCAGAGACCATATCAACAAAGAATGCCATACCGATACCGCATAATGCACTTAAGCAGACAAACTTCAGGGCCTTTAAAAGCCTCTTTTTCATGACCCCACCTCAATTCATATATTGCAGAAATTCTTAAGTATCTTAAGTCCGGTCTCCCCTGACTTCTCAGGGTGAAACTGACAGGCAAATATATTCTCATGCTCTACCGCTGCGTCGATCGTTGCAGTATATTCAGCAGTTGCCGCAACATCATCTTTATCTTTGCAATCCAGATAATATGAATGAACAAAATATACATAGGACTGATCCGGAATTCCCGCAAAAAGTCTTGACTCCGGATCGATATTAATGCTGTTCCATCCCATATGCGGTATCTTGTATCCCGGCTTGGGAGGAAGCTTTATGATGCTTCCAGGTACGAGATCGAGGCCTCTGACCCCTTCTGACTCTTCACTTGTTGCAAATATCAGCTGAAGACCCAGACAGATACCAAGGAATGGCTTTCCTTCTTTTACCCCTTCTTTTATCAGATCTTCAAGACCGAATCTTCTGATATTTCCCATAGCGTCACCAAACGCTCCTACACCTGGCAGTATAAGTCTTTCGGCATTCCTGATCTTATCGGGATCGCGGGTGAGCTCGCACTCATAGCCCAGGTATCTGACTGCCTTCTCTACGCTTTTTGTATTTCCTGCATCATAATCAATTATCGCTATCATATTTCCTCCTGCAATAATAAATCCACCGTAAGACTTTCTCGTCCGACGGTGGACATGGGATCCATGAAAATATATGATAAAAAACAACAACAAAAATCAAATAAGTCATCTGAGCCGTCATGTTAAAAGAATATATGTGCTCACCCGGCTAAGATCACCGCTTCCCGGAACCTATCTCGACTACCTTCTTTGTATAAGTATCCCGGTCCAAAGCTAAAATATCACGGGCTTCAGCCTCAGACAATCCGAACTCATCCTCAAGGATAGTAAATATCTGATTTTCACGCTCTTTAAGCTGGTCTGATACTTTAAGCTCCTTTGCCTTGCTGATATTGGAATCGTAACGCTGGATCCCTTTAAGCAATGCGTTCAGAGCATCCGGATAAAAGCCCATCTTTTCATAGTTCTCATAGGAATCAAGAGAACGCTCCACCATCATGACCGTCTTTATCTGCTCGTAAAGCTTCTTATCATTCTCAGACTTCGGGACAGTACCGACTATCTGATTGTAGGCATCAGTATAATCCTGTTTCTCAACACTTCTCCTGGCATCGGAAACAGTAGCTGAATACCCGTGGACATTCGTACCATTGATCTCTACGACCAGGAAGGCACAAGCTATAAGCATTACGATCGCAACGCCGACCTTATTGAGTTTTCCGGTTACCTCAAACTGCTCTTCCCTTTCGAGCTCTGCTTTCTTAGCTGCCTTAGCACGTTTCTTTGCGTCCGCATCCGCTTTCTTCCTTGCAGCAGCTGCAGCTGCAGCTGCCTTCTTGTCAGCCTTTGCCTTGGCAGCAGCCTCTTTCTTCTCTGCCTTTGTGGCTTCAGCAGCTTCTTTGGCTTCAAGGGCCTCCTGCTCTTTAGTCTTTGCCTCTTCAGCCTCTTTAAGGGCTTCCGCCTTTTCCTCGGCTATGATATCATCATTGACAATATTTCCAAAAAGCTTCTTTAACAGACCGGGTTCTTCAGGATCCTTTTTTTTCTTTTCTTTTTTCTTCTTTTCTTTCTTTGACTCCCCTTTTTCTTCCTCAGAAGCTGTATTATCTGCGGCAAGAGCTGCATCGATATCAGGATTGCTTTCGTTACTCTCGGAATCTTCAAGCTCCATATCGCTCAGAAGCTCATCAAGTGAAGAATCATCCGGAGCATCTGCGGGTGCAGCTTCATCGTTATTTTCTTTTGCTTTTTCCTTAAGGTTCTCCTGTTTCTTCTCTTCTGCTTCAGCTTCCTTAACTTCAGAGCTTTTAACAGGAGCACCGGTATCGGCCTTATCACCTGTGCCGGCGCCATCGGATCCTGTTTCCAGGTCAGGGATGTCATCCATCGGAATATCAGATATATCATTTAAAGAATCGAGATCATCAAGGTTGTCGATATCAGAGAGATCAACGAAATCCGAAAGATCATCTTTATTTTCATTCATATTATCAGCCAAGACAAATTTCCCCCTTTAATCCTCTGGGCTAACTTCGTTCAGTACTTTTTCAGCATCAAGCAATATGACGAGCCTGCCATCTTTTTTAATGATCCCCCTGGCATATCTTCCCGCCTGCTTCTTAATAGTGGAATCAGGCTCGTGTATATCTTCCCGCCTGCACCTTTCCATATTATTGACCTGGTCGACATGGAATGCTATATACATGCCGCGCAGATTTGTTACAATAAAATTACCGCTTTTTTTTGCTTCAGATATATTCAGCAGCATTCCCGGATCTATGACGGATATTATGGCATCTCTCGGCATGATGATGCCCTCAAAGCATGGATGCGAATTAGGAACGACTGTTACAGGAGTATAATCCATTATCTCCTTTACCATAGCCGCTTCTATTCCAAAATAATTATCTCCAAGGCGGAATTCAAGCATCTCTATTTCATCTGCAGAAGCTTTTCTTTCTCCGGCATCAGCCTGATCAGCTTCATTATTCACTACTTCATTAGCTTCCATTGGGTCTACCGCCTTTCTACTTTACATTGATATCTGCATATCCGTCAGAGCCCTTAACATTAATAACTGCCCCCTCCATGGAAAAGTCATCGCTCACCTGGAATACAAGTATACAGTTCTTTGTCTTCTTCCCTGCTATGCTGCCGTTAAATACCTGAACATCATTCGGAATAACAGTAAACATTGCACTTATGCCCTGCTCCTGTCCATTGCCGGAGCTTATGGTGTACTCTATTTCCTTACTGAGCATATTGAGCTTAACAGGTACTGCCGTATCATTCTTAAGGGCAACCTGCGCGACCAGCAGCTTATTGCCCTGGTCAGGCTCTATGTCAGCCCTGCCAGACTTATAACTATCTGTAAGCTTATAGCCGCCGAATGAAACACTTAAGCCATCGACTCCATAAACGTCTGATACGTCACTATAATGCCTGAGATCGGCTGTATTTTCTTCATTGTCAGCAGAAGCATCTGTCCCATTATCACCATTATCAGTTGAAGGATCGCTGCTTTCAGAAGAACTGTCTGTATTATTGCCATCTGATGAACTGTTATCCTGAGCATCGTTTTCTGATGACTCTGAACTGTCATTGTTTACTGCGTCCGGGCTTTCTGTGCTTTCTTCTGCGCTTATTGAAGAAACTGTTGCATTCTGCCTGTCATAGTCGAGAACTTCACTGTTATCCCTGTTATGCTTAAGAAGCTCTCCTGCCATATATTCGGCAGCCTCGTCATTCTGGCTCTTTGTAAGCGATGTCACCCCTGCGCAGCCAGTCATGGAAAGCACCAAGGCCATCGAAAGGACGGCCGTCATTACTTTTTCTCTCATTAATGCCACTGACCTTCTTTTTGAAAAATTTATATCGTGCTTTTAATTGCCTTTTTATTAAAAGACGACAGAGTGTCACATAATAATAAAACATACATTATTCATTTTACCATAGTAAAGCCCTTTTAGTCAATGAAAAGGGCTGCTTTATACCTGATTGTTCTTATCCAGTTCGAACCAGAAGAGAACTCCGTCATCAAGATTATTCACCCCGCATTTTTCATTCATGGCCTTCATGATAGCATTTACAATAGAAAGCCCTATGCCGCTCCCTCCATATTCTCTTGTCCTGGCCTTATCGACCTTATAGAACTTCTGCCATATCCTGTCCAGATCCTCTTCTGGTATCTGCCTGCCGGTGTTAAAGACCTTTACCCTTACTTTCCCGTCCGATTCTTCAATACTGATCTCTATGCTGATCCTGCCATTGACCTTTTCTACATGATTAACAGCATTTGTAACATAATTAGTCAGGACCTCCTCTGTAAAATACTCATCCGCCCATACATAAACAGGACCTTCTGCCTTTATATAAATATCGGTCCCCTTTTTATCGGCAAGGAGCTGCTCTTTGTCAACTACTGACTGTATGACAGAAATAATATCAAAACGATTGAATTCTATCTGATTCTCGCCCGATTCTATCTGACTGAGCGTAAGGAGCTTCTTCACCATATTATTCATCTTATGGGACTCGTCAACGATGACATCCGCGTAGAACTTGCGGCTCTCGGGGTCATCATTGACATTATCAGACAGGCCTTCCGCATATCCCTGGATAAGAGCAATAGGAGTCTTAAGCTCATGAGATACATTAGACAGGAATTCCTGCCTCATCTGGTCTATCCTGGTCTTTTTTTCAATATCATTCTGAAGCTCATTATTTGCTGTCTTGAGCTCTGATATCGTCTGCTCCAGCTTATTGGAAAGGCTGTTCATGCTTGATCCCAGTCTGTCTATCTCATCCTGGTGCCTTGTACTGGTCTCATACTTGGCATCGAAATCAAGCTCAGCCATCTTTCCTGCTATCTCAGTCAGGTTTTTCAAAGGTCTTGTAAAACGCCTGCTGATGATCACGAGCAGGATCACCTCGATCAGGCACATGATGATGCCGACCCAGAGTATGAACTTATTGGATATTGCCGCGCTTTCTGAAATGCTTTCATAATTCGTACGCATATAGAGATATGTTCCGCAGTCCAGCCGGCCAAAGAGCTCCATGAAATCGGATCCTATACGATCATCATAAACTTTGAATATTTTATAATTTTCTGCGGTATATATGCAGTCGTGATCCTGGTCTTTATCGTCTTCTGAAAGACCTGCTATATAATCAGCCGTTTTATTTATTATTTCCTTTTTGTTGACATCATCGCTTCGAAGGATAGTCGGATAATCAAAATTATAATAATAGGAATCAAGGAATTTGGTTATCTCAAACAGATAAATATTGGAGGAATCATCGGATTCGATTTTTTCAATTGACAGAACTGACTTTTCACTGAGAGCGTTATTGTAGATATCATCAGTAAATTCAGTATCTTCGCTTACTGTACTGTTTATCTCCTTAAAGGCTTTGGAAAGTGTATTCATCTTTCCATTTGCATAAAATCTTGGTAAAAATATTATATTGACAAGGATGATCACAACTATCATCAGAACTGAGAATGCAGACAGGATAATGGCCAGTTTCAGACCCATAGAATTCTGCAGACTGGTATATAAAGAAATTTTCTTTATCCTTCTTTTCTCTTCTTTGCCAGCCATATTATCACCTCAAGGTTTAAACCTTTACGATACTTTCTTCCTGTAAATCACAATTACCGATATTCCCTTTTATTTTTGAAAATGAGTGACAAAAAAATATTCACCCTGCAGGGTCGAACTTATATCCCATGCCCCAGATAGTCTTAATATACGCCCCTTTATCACCAAGCTTGCTGCGCAGCTTTTTAACGTGAGTATCAATGGTCCTGGCATCCCCAAAATAATCATAGTTCCATACGTTATTAAGGATATTCTCTCTTGACAGGGCTATTCCTTTATTGAGTACAAAATATGTCAGGAGCTCGAACTCCTTGAAGCTCAAGTCAAGAGGCTTCCCGTCTATTGAGACCTGGTGAGCGGACTGATCGATAGTGATACCGGCTATTTCGATCGTTTCTCCATAGGCATCAGTCCTCTTAAGCAGGGCTTCCACACGTGCTACAAGCACCTTGGGGGAAAACGGCTTTGATACATACTCATCAGCACCCAGGTCAAAGCCTTCAAGCTCATCCTTTTCCTCTGACTTGGCGGTAAGCATGATGATCGGCACCCTTGAATCCTTACGGATCTGTTTGCATACTTCCCAGCCATCCATCTTTGGCATCATTACGTCAAGTATTATCAGGGCAATATCCTTGTCTGAATAAAAGATATCCAGTGCCTGCTCTCCGTCGGCAGCCTCTATAACATCAAAATTCTTCTTTACCAGAAAATCCTTTACCAGCTTCCTCATCCTCTGTTCGTCATCGACAACAAGTATCTTAATCTTATCCATAATGCCGCCTCCAGTCAGTGTTTCATCTATATGCATCATTATATGCTATAAAAGGAAAAAGAGCCTGTGACAGGCTCTTTTCCCGGATAAATAAATTATCCAGCGTATAATAGGGTGGGAGTAGAAAGTTTTAAAAAACTTTCTGACTGTTATAATATCAGCTAAATGTGTCTAATCTGTGAATTTCCACCGCATTTTAGAAAATTGATATATAATTACTGCTTCTCACCATTTATCGAAACATTGCATAAAGCAGCTTTGATATTCTTGGTTGAAACCGTCGAATTAACAAGCTTTACATGTCCTAAACTGCTGTTTACATTCAGGGTAGAGCAGGTAAGGGAATCGATATCGATTTTTGTACCCTTTGATGTAATGCTGACCTCATCAAAGCTCATACCTTCAGGAAGAGAGATGACGATACTCTTTCCGCTGGTAACTATATCTGAGTTCAATGTGATATTTCCTGTAGCAGATGCATATGTGTACTTTATTCCATCAGCACCGCCAACATAAAGGGTATCACCTTTTATAAACTTATCGATCGGGGCTTCTCCTCCTACTTCAAGCTTTTCGCCTGTAGTACGTATCTGCACAGATCCGCCTATTGTCCTTATATTCAACTTCTTTACGGCAGAAGTATCTGAATCCGGTGTTATATCTGCCATATCAGCAGTTTTATTGGCAGGCTGAAAATCTTTTGTCATCTCAGCAACTCCGCCGCCCATAACTGCGCCTATACCAACAATAATAAATCCAACTAAAAGAAGGATAGCACCTATAATAGTAGTCTTCTTTGAATACATTTTTTCCTTTCCGGTCATATAGCAGTAATGACCATGCAATGATTTATTCAGATAAAGCTATGATCTGTGTAATCACTTCTTCAGTGTAAACATATGAGCTTTTACTCTTGCACCCTTGATAATTGAAAGGACGCCATAGAAAAGACCAGGTACTGACTTGAACAGGAATATGCACAGCATAATGAAAAGGGCTGTCAGACCAAAAAGCATGATAGCCAGTCCAAGACCAAATACAAGTGAACCGATCTTTGTATTAATAAGAGCAATGGCTCCGACTACCAGCGAGCCGACAGCGCCGACAAGTGAAGCAAGGGCTAGTCCTGCACTTAAAAGTACACCCACTGCGCATACAGCTACAAAAGCAATCATTGCTGCGAGGGCAGCTATCCAGATAGGACATGTAACTATCAAAAGTACCATCACTAATGACTTCTTGCCGCTGTCAACTTCCTGTGTGACTATATTATTATCAGCGTCGGAAAAAAGTCCGCCGCCTTCCTGTGATCTGTTGGATTTAAGAAAAGCTGAGTCTCTTGTCTCACTCTTAAGTTTCGCACGCTCCTCGGCTTTCTTCTCTTCTTCAGTCTTCTCGCCCTTTGTCTGATTCTTTGCCTCCCAGGGGTTAACTACTTTTCCGTCTGAATTCTCAGCACCGCCAAGCTCCGACTCATCTATCGTAATACCCTGTGACTGCTGCTTTCTGAGCCCTGATATCTGCTGTGCCTGATTGCCCTGACCATCTATAGTCTTTGTCATAAGACCGCCGGCGCCATTAGGATTCATGACCATGCCTGCGCCATTTCCAGGCATTCTGTTAGGCATAGGACGATTCTGCATCATTTGCGGATTAGGCATCTGACCCTGCATCATCTGTGGATTCTGCATCTGGCCCGGTCTCATCTGTCCCTGCATCATCTGCGGATTACCCATCGGACGGCCCTGCTGCATCATCTGTGGATTCTGCATCTGACCTGGTCTCATCTGTCCCTGCATCATCTGCGGATTACCCATAGGACCATTCGGATTCTGCATATTTGCCGGATTCTGTACCGGATTTCCCTGAGTTCCTGAATTTCCTTCAGCTCCCATCTTTCTGTTACCTCCAATATTACTGTCGCCAGTTCCAAAAGCAGCCTGGGCCGCTTTTTCTTCGTTGACCATAGATGCGACCATGCCAATATCGGCACTGCGGCTTATCTCTCCCCTCTGCCTTTTGGCCGACGTCTCTCTTATCTGATCTGCAAGATATTCCGGAGATACAAAGTCATTAATAATTTCCTGTTCCTTATCCGGTCCCGCATCAGCAAAGAAATCCTGATAATACTCCATGGCTTCTTTCTGATCGTCCTCGGGAATATCAGAAATAAGACCCTTTAGCTGCGATAAAAATTCCTCTTTGTCCATATCGTACACACCTGTAAAATAAAATTATATCCATCAGGGCAGAGCAAAAAACTGCCCTAATGGATATATTATAACACTATCAGTCTTTCTTTTCACCATCAGAAGGAATCAGATGTTCACGCATGAGTCTCTCTCTGAATGAATCGATCGAAGTAGCCTCTTCTGCTTTCTTCTTAGCCTCACGCGTCTTCTCGATCTCCTCCTTGAGCTTCTGATTGGCAAGTGACGCTTTGGCACGGGCTTCTGCTTCAGCCTTCATACGAGCCTCGGCCTCAGCCTTGGCTTTTGCTGCAGCAGCTTCACGAGCCTTCCTTTCAGCCTCTTCACGAGCCTTTCTTTCAGCTTCTTCACGGGCACGGATCTCAGCCATAGCCTTTTCTTCGAGCTCGCGCTTCTTTCTCTCTTCTTCTTCTTTCCTCTTCTTCTCTTCTTCTCTTGCTATCTCCTCAGGAGTCTTCTGTGGCTGTACATCAAGACCAAGACCTCCTGATACAGCTGCATCAAGTGATGGTCCTTCAGGTACTGCCTCAGGCTCAGCAGGATTAACAGCAAACTGATCTTCGCTCACGCCGTTGCCTGTATTAATGGTATACTCTTCCTGCGGTGCCGCAGGAGCTGCCTGTGCAGGCGTAACAGGCTTTCTTGCTTCAGGCTTATCATAAAGAGGAGTCGTAGTTGGTATGGCACCCGGAATAGATGCAGTTCTCGTCCCGGGAGTATTTGGTCTGTATGCCTGGCTCGGTGATATGCCGCTGCGGACATTCTCTTCCTGCTTCTTTTTCTTACCTCTTCCAAACCTCCTCTTTGAGTCGCTGTCGTCATCCGACCTTAAAAGGTCAACTAAGCTTTCTACGGATTCATTATTCTCTGTATTCCTGACTTCAGTTATAGGAATAGTCCTTCCAGGGGCACGGCTCATTGTGGTCTGGATCGGTTCAAGGACCCTTGAACGTGCTACAGATCTTGGTATCATCGAGTTGTGAACAGGCGCAGGCTTTCTGTTGGATGCAGCCGGCTCCTCCATGATCTGCTTAAGTTCTTCAGGGCTTGCCTCCCTGGCATCCATAACAGACTCTTTCCTGCTGTTATCTTCATATACATTCTTCTTAAATCTGCTGAACAGACCCTTCTTCTTAGGTGTGTCATCCTTAAGAAGATCAACAAGGCTGTCCATGGATCCTTCTTTTTCCTTGCTGTTTGCCTGAGCATAGACCGATGTTGAATTAATGCTCGAAGGCTTGGAATTGCCGGCCTGCATAAGCTTTCTCTGACCAGTAGCAATAGTTTCAGGCACTACATCCTGAACAGGCGCTGATGCAATAAGACTCGCTGCCTGTGTGAGATCATCCATATTAGGAGTAAAGCTGTCAGATGGCTTTGCTGTTCCGGGTTTGCTCTGCTGAGACTTTATCTTTGATTCCTGATCCTTTAATGTGGTCATCAGCTTATTCAGCTGAGACATATCTATATCAGGCGCTGCTTCCGCATCCGTACTGTCGCTTACATCAATGTCAGCATCATTGCCGCCCTCTTCTACAGCTGCTTCACCAGCTGCCATCTCAGCCAAAAAGTCTTCCTGAGCCCTTGTCTCTGTATTGGATACAGGCTGTATTTCCGGCTTTGACTCTTCTGATTGATTGTTCTGTATGAACTGACTGCTGTCCTGCCCCGGCTCTTCCTGCTGAGGGGCTGCCTGTGCAGGCTGATCTGCAGGCTGATTCCCTGTCTCATTGATAAAATTACTGTCAGGTCCGTTAAAGTCCTGATTGTCCATAAGACCGGCATCATTGCCAAAATCTATGCCAAGGCCGCCTGACTCTCCGCCTTCCATTTCGAACAGGCCGTTATCCTGTCCATCCATGTAAGCTCCATTGTCATTCATCATAGACGGGTCTATGGTCTGACCATTCATGCCCTGATCGTTGAAATCATATTGAGGATTGCCCTGCATCTGAGCCTCAGGAACATATCCTCCATTCATATCCTGGCCCTGATAGCCATAACCCATGTCATTGTTCATGCCGTCGTAGCCATTGTTCTGTGCTGCCCAGGCATTGTTATTCATCTGTGCTGCATATACACCATTCTCCGGCATATATCCGCCCTGGCCATTCATGATCATGTTCTGAGACATATCATCCATCATTGCCTGATTATCGATACCGCCGTTATTCATCTGCTCAGCAGCTTTCTGTACCTCCTGGGATACATCCTGCCGGCCTTCGGTCTTTTCAGGGCTCTGCTTATCTAAGGCATTTTCCTCTGCAGCTTTAGCGCTCTCTTCTTTTTCTTTTCTTGCTTCCTCAGCCTTCCTGGCAGCTTCCTGGGCTTTCTTCTTAGCCTCTTCTTTCTCCTCGGCTTCCTTCTTTTCCTGCTCGGCCTTTCTGGCGGCTTCATCTTTCTCTGCTTCTGCTTTCTTTTCTGCTTCTGCCTTCTCGGCTTCTTTCTTTTCCCCTTCTGCCTTCTCAGCTGCTTTCTTTTCCTCTTCAGCCTTCTCAGCTGCTTCTTCCTTCTCAGCCTCTTCTTCCTCAGCTTCAGCAGTATTATTATCCACAGAAGTCTCTTCTTCTGCGGCTTCTTCATGAGTTTCCTCAGATGATTCCTCTTCAGCAGCCACTGCCTGCGCAGCACTTGCCTTCTGCATATAGATCATCCAGTCATGCTGATAATTGGCAAGCTGCTGACGGCCTTCGTCAGTTATCTTATATAAGAGACGCTTATTGCCATCCTCACCTTCCTCATGAATAACATCAAGAAATCCATCTTTATTCATCTGTCTGAGCAATGGATAAAATGATGTCTCCGGAACGTTAGGCATCTTTGCATGAACTACCTGGGTAATCTTATATCCGTATGCTCCATCCGGAGACTTAGCGACCAATGAAAGTACGACCGCATTTAAAAGTAAATCACCTGCACTCAGCATATCCTTTTCACCCTTCCTGTCTTTACTTGATGAATATCACCTTTTAAGCCTTTGCCTAAGGCTCTCCCCACTATCTATAATAAGCCATGCATGTTTAAAAGCGTGCATGAATAAGGTCGATAATATCACAACTATTTCGATTATATCACAATATGGCAGAATTTGCACTTATTTTTGGCAAAATAACAAATAAATTGCCAAAACAAGACTTATTTTTGTACAAAATAACTAAATTTTATCAGCGTATAAGAAAAAGCTTCGCTGACAATTATCCTGCATGCATAAAATCCCCCTTTCTAGATTAAAGAATAAGTGTGAATAAATATAAAACAATTTATGAATATTTTTTGAACAGTGAAAATTTTTCAGAGTTTATTGCAGACCCGGTCTGAAAATATTTTTATACGCATCTGCACTTATATTAAGCAAGTTGAAAAAAGCTCTTGATAATAGTGCTGAAAAGGCATAAGATATACATAATGTCGGTTGCCAGTGACTTGCATGAAGTCCTGACATTAAAGCTTATCAAGCGTGACAAAATTATGTAATTATGCTTTTATTGGCAGAATGGAGGAAATCATGGCTAACAATAAGGGTCATATCGGTGTACTTACCAGCGGCGGAGACGCACCTGGCATGAATGCTGCTATCAGAGCTATTGTTCGCAGAGGTATCAGCCGCGGATATGAGGTTTATGGAATCACACACGGATACAACGGAATTCTCAATCACGAGATCGAGAAGCTCGAATATCATGATGTATCCGAAAAGCTGCAGCATGGCGGCACATTCCTTTTCACAGCAAGAAGTAAGGAATTCCGTCCTATGGAAGGAAAGATGAAGGCTGCACACATTTTAAAAGATATGGGTATTAAGCACCTTATAGTAATAGGCGGAGACGGATCCTATACAGGTGCCAAGAACCTTTCCAAATTCGGTGTCAACGTTATAGGTCTTCCGGGAACTATCGATCTTGATATCGCATATACAGAGTATACGATCGGTTACGACACGGCTGTAAACACAGCTGTTGAGGCTATTGACAGACTTCGTGAGACATCCAATTCTCACGAGCGCTGCTCAGTCGTTGAAGTCATGGGTCGCCACGCAGGCTACATCGCACTTGCATGCGGCATCTGCAATGGTGCTGAGGAAGTTCTCCTTCCTGAGAAGTTCGATTACAACTATGACAAGCTCATTGAGAAGATCAAGAGCAATAAAGCAGCAGGTATGACACACCAGATCATCGTTAATGCCGAGGGAGTCGGACATTCCAACGAACTTGCCGAGATGATCGAAAGCAGAACAGGTATCGAGACAAGAGCAACTATCCTTGGTCATCTTCAGAGGGGCGGTTCTCCAACAGCGCGTGACCGTTATCTTGCTTCTCTTATGGGTGCCTATGCTGTTGATATCATCGAAGAGGGGAAACAGAAGAGACTCGTAGGTCTTAAGAACGGCAAGGTCTATGATATTGATATCATGGAAGCATTCAGAATGACAAAGTCTATCGATGAATATGCATACGATGTATGCAGGACACTTGCAAGAAACTGAAAAAAAGCATACAGCTTATCCAATTTCCATTAAGTATTATAATAGCAAGCATTATAAAAGCCATCCTTTCGGATGGCTTTTTTATTATATTATTATTAAATTAAAACCCTGTCATCGGATAGAAGCCACAATTAAATCAGGACCCTGCATCGGATAGAAATCACAATTAAATCAGGACCCTGTCATCATGCATAAGAGAAGCAGCTTCACGCCCTGAGATTACTGATGAAATGCTCAAGCGCCTTAAGGGCTTTTTTCAGGTCATCGAGTGAGTATGCATAGGAGATGCGGATAAATCCTTCCCCGCATTTTCCGAATGCTGTTCCGGGTACGACGGCAAGCTTTTCTTCATGAAGCAGACGTGTTGCGAACTCATCGGATGTAAGACCGAACTTCTTAATACTAGGGAAAACATAAAATGCTCCAAATGGCTCGAAACAGTCAAGTCCTATTTCCCTGAATTTCTTCATGAGGAAATTGCGTCTCTGATTATAAGCATTACGCATCATCTCAACATCGTGATCACCGTTCTTCAATGCTTCTACTGCTGCATACTGGCTGGTCGTAGGTGCGCACATGATCGCGAACTGGTGGATCTTGAGCATCTGTTCTATGATCGCCGAAGGACCGCATGCATATCCAAGTCTCCAGCCTGTCATGGCAAATGACTTTGAGAATCCGTTGATGACGATGGTCCTTTCCTTCATGCCCGGAAGCGCCGCTATAGAACAGTGATTTCCATTATAAGTAAGCTCTGAATAGATCTCATCTGATATAACATACAGGTCTTTTTCCACGCAGACACGGGCGATATCCTCTAGCTCTTCGCGTGTCATGATGGCGCCTGTGGGATTATTGGGATAAGGCATTATGAGGATCTTGGTCTTATCTGTTATCGCATTGAGGAGCTGCTCCTTTGTGAGCTTAAATTCATTCTCTTCTTTAAGCTCTATGATCACAGGCACACCGTCAGCAAGCGTGATACATGGTTCATATGATACATAGCTTGGCTGCGGCAGCAGGACCTCATCGCCTTCATCAAGCATGGAGCGGAGAGCAAGATCAATGGCCTCGCTGCCTCCGATGGTAACGAATACCTGATCTCTGAAATCATAATCCAGATTATATCTGCGGCTGAGATATGCGCATATCTCTATCTTCAGATCCTTAAGTCCTGAATTGGACGTATAGAATGTTTTGCCTCTCTCAAGTGAATAGATACCTTCCTCTCTTATATGCCATGGAGTTTCAAAGTCAGGCTCGCCGACGCCAAGTGATATGGCATCATCCATTTCACTTACTATATCGAAAAATTTTCTTATCCCCGAAGGCTCAATAGGTACTACTTTTTTTGAAAGCGGATCTCTCATGGCGTTATCAGCATCCTTTCTGACTCTGACTTTTCATCGTCCATTATTATTCCATGTTCCTTATACTTCTTAAGTACGAAATTGGTCTCTGTACTGGTAATATATTCAAGGGTAGACAGCTTTTCAGTAACGAACCTTGAAACCTCTTTCATGCTCTTGCCTTCTATGATAACAGTAATATCAGAGCTTCCGGCCATAAGATATACACTCTCGACCTCATCGAATTTATAGATCCTTTCAGCAACCTTATTGAAGCCCATATCACGCTGAGGCGTAACCTTAAGGGAAATGATAGCCGTGACCTTCTCTGTAGTGGTATTGTCCCAGTTTATGAGAGTCGGATATCCGCATATGATCTTCTCATCTTCCATCTTTCTGATCTCAGACTCGACCTGGTCCTTTGTCATATTCAGCATTGCCGCTATGTCATCCGTCGATATACGGCTGTTATTGCTAATAATATCAAGTATTTGTTTATTCATGCCTGCCCTCCTTAAATTTAATTTGAAATGAATCAGCAGTTAAATGCAGGACTGCCGGCATATGGAACCGCCGGACGTGAAAGATACTGTTCTTCATCACGGAACTTAAGTTTCTTATCATTGTCATCCGATAAACTGCCTATGATTACACCATTATATCTGTAACTTTTCAGTTCTTCAAGTAGTATAAATGGTTCCCGGGAAATAAATAAAGCACTCCCTGCCGAATCAGCTGAAAATATATCCTCTGAATAATGATCCATAATTTCCACCGCCGCCTGACTGAGCGGAACTTTCATCATATCGACATAAAAACCGCGGCCGGATATCTCACTCAGATAATAAAGAGCGCTTTTAAGTCCGCCTTCTCCCAGCGGAAAGGCAGCCGTAAAGGCAGAAGAATGTCCATTGATCTCTTTGATCATTGAAGATACCTGCTTGTCCATATCTCCCGGATCCTGCTGTACTTTATTCCCGCTGGCAGCACAAGATCCATGCATGTAAGGATTGCCATTGCCGGAATGATTCCCTGTGTAATAAGGTGACATGGTATCTTCAAGCCCGTATCCAAGAGCATCCTTTATAAGCTCTTCCGGAAAGACACAGCTTAATTCTTCATATCTTTCACGTACCAGGCCTGCAGCATAAGCACTTCCAACCAGACCTGCAAGTATTATTGCCTGTCCCGGCGACAGGAGCTTATGTATTGTCGAAAGTTTCTTCCCTTCCGGGATCTTAAGCATCTCATTCAACGTTCTTCTCAGTATTGCCTCCTGCTGCACTTCCGTCAGCATCCGATGGCTCATTATTAACAGGGTCTGAAGCTGCAGGGCTCTCTGAAGGAGCCGGAGTTTTTTCCGCAGCATGTTGTTCGTCATGACCGGTCTCACTGCTATTGTCAGTTTTTCCCGGCTTATCATTGCCTTCAGTCGGTTCTTTAGCTTCGCCGTCCGATCCTTCATCATCTTTTTCAGGAGCAGGGCTTGCTTCAGTGCCGCCTCCGACGATCACTTCTCCTCTGGAAGGATAATATATGGAATTATTGAATACCTCTCTTGAGACCTCTGTGCCATTCTCATAAACTATCTTCCAAAGACGTACCTTATATCCTGTTACGCCTTTTTTAACTTCCTCACGGTAGTCAGCAGGCTTTGTATTGTCAACAGTGGTTTTAGGTTCTCCGGGATCCAGAGTCTCCAGAGTCTCTGACTCGAAGCCAAGAGTCCTGCCGGGATCTCTGGTCTCATGACCATATATCTGAAAATGAATGATCCCGCCGGATGCAGTCCCTATGATAAAGATCGGAAGATCAAGATTGTTCCTGAACTTGAAATCCTTATAATCGCCGGCTATTGCGGCATCATCTGACAGCGCCACATAATGGACAGGCATGGAATGAGGATGACGCTCGACCACCTGAAGTTCAGCACGGATCACTGCATTATAGAGAGTAGTGGATACCTGACATACGCCTCCGCCTACACCATCTACCACTTCTCCTTCACGATACTCAGCTGCTATATGGTATCCATTCTCAACAGTTCTGTCTTTTATAGTCTTATTCACAGAAAGGACACGGCCGGGATAAAGGGCACGGCCATTAATGTAATGGACAGCGTTCTCCACATTTGCGCACCTGTCAGCTGTTGACGATGCATAGGATGTTGAGAACTCACCGAGCAGGTCGGTACATTTGGAGACCTCTTCCTGTTTATATTTAGGTTCTGTTACTTCACAGTCTGCTGTAAGCACTGCAGGCTCAGTACTGAATATATCTTTATTGAGCTTGTCGCTGAACTCTTCATAAGTCTCTTCCACATTGATCGCGACGCCGGTCCTGTCACGCGTTGCTTTAAGCACCCCATCTTTCATGACCAGACGGGAATTCTTCGCAGGAACATTCATAACTGCGCAATCAGAAGCGATAAATGTGCGCAGGCCGTCTTCACTTACCTTAAGCGAAAGGTCTATATTCTTTTTTCCTGCCTTTGCCTCGTTATTATCAGCCGAACGCTTGAATATGCTTCCTGTCCTGCCTACTTTATAAGCACTTTCTACGGCATCACTCACATCTTCATGTTCGAGACCGATATTTCCCAATGTTGTATCTACTTTGCCGCCATTAACATCAGCAGTGACAGTCCTTGCCGTTATGCCGGCAAGCTTTTTATTTACCGCGCTTTCAGCTTCCTCTTTGCTCATACCGCCGACATTTACCTTTGAAATAGATATTCCGTCAGCAATAAGTCCTTTTTTTACGGAATGCATTCCTGAAATCATATATACCAGGATAAATGCAGCAGCAATAATAAAAGCTGCTAATAAGAGAAATTTAATATTCGGAGAAGATTTCTTCTTTGTCTGCCTTACTCTTCTTTTATATTCTGCCATGATCCTTCACTTTCTTTGTACTAAAAAACTCTGCAAAGAAATATTTCCTAGAAAAGAGGAATAAATGTAACCACCATCGCGATAGCAAGAATAATGCAAAGTACGATAGCGATCTTTTTCTGGTTCTTTCTCTTAAAGAAATTCATAAGATTACCTCCAATTGTAATTATCAATAATAATATTTTATGCACTAAAAGCCTTTAGTCAAGGGAAATAAAGACGAAATTTCACAGGCTTTCATGACTTATTTTGTATATTTTTCTGTGCAGAAGGACAGATATCCTTTAAAAAGCACATGCTGCACTTTGGATTTCTCGCAGTGCATATGGTACGTCCCAGAGTGATTATCTGAATATTATAGGATATCCAGTGATCCTTTGGAATGACGCGTTCAAGATCGTGCTCAACTTTAACAGGGTCATTTTCCTTTGTGAGATTTAGTTTGCGTGAGATCCTTCCGACATGTGTATCCACGACAATAGACGGGATATTGAAAATATTCCCGCGTATCACATTTGCGGTCTTCCTTCCTACGCCGGGGAGGCTTGTCAGTTCATCGATATCAGACGGGACCCTTCCATCGAATTCGTCAAGGAGCATACGTGCACAGGCCTTAATATTACGGGCCTTCGTCTTATAAAGTCCTGCAGACTTAATATCCTGCTCAAGAGACTTTATATCGGCATCAGCAAAAGCCTGAATACTCCTGTATTTCTTATAAAGCTCTTCTGTGATCATATTGACCCTTCTGTCAGTACATTGAGCTGAAAGAATGGTGGCAAAAAGGAGCTGCCATGCATTTTCCGCCTTTAAGTATACCTTAGGGCCGTTGCCGTACTGGCTGTCAAGGCGCCGGGTGACCTCAAGCGCTCTTTCTTTTTTTGTCACAGCATAAGTCCTCCTTTCTTACTGCCCATGTGGTAAGGCATGCGGGTATTACGCTTTATCTCATGCTCACAGGCATTGATCCGGCAGTCCGCCGCTAAAGCATGCGGGTATGGATCTAAAGTTCATCAGACCGGTATGAAGCAAAGTCAATGCCACCAAATGGATCCTCGTAAATTTTTTCAAATTCATCCTTATGCTCATCATAAAATGACACAAGTTTCTCATATGCCTCATCAAGACCTTCTTCTGTATATTCAAATGTCACTGTTGTCTTTTTCTCATCCGGCGTATTCTCATATGAGAATGGCTCCGGCCAGATAGTAAGCTTAAGGCGCTTTTCAGGCTTCTCATCCTCAAGAGCGCCATCCTTCTTTATCTCCATCTTTTCGACCTGATAGCGCATTCCCCTGAAGCTGGCCTTATGTACAGAGTTCTTATTATAAAAGCTAGCAATATCATATAAAGATTTCCTTGAGTTCAATCAAATTCCTCCATCTTCTGAGTGAAGTGCCTTCTAAAGCTGTTAAAAACCGACAAAAGAGCATCGGCTGAATAATGGCTCTTTTCTCCGGATAATGGCTCTTCCTGTAATAAAAACAAAAGGTCCAGGGAAAATTTCCTGGACCTTAAAGATAACAGGGGTGGAAGGAATCGAACCCTCCTCTGGAGTTTTGGAGACTCTCATTCTACCGATGAACTACACCCCTATGGAATGTATCCGGAAAATTACCGGGCACGTTTTAATATTATAGAGGGATGGCTTAAAAAAGTCAAGTACTTTTTTATATTTACATGCTGTTTTATTCTGCGCATCCTCACAGCCTGATCGATAAATGCATCAGAGATCTGCAGCAATACTTTAAGAAAAAATACTTTTCTTGTAATGCAGAGCTCCTTGTGAGATAATACGGAACTGTAAACAGGCAGTTAGTTACTATAAGCGGCAGAAAGCTTGTAATATTAAAGGAGGCTTTATTATGTGGGCAGAACGATCAGTATTTTATCAGATATATCCACTGGGTATGTGCGGAGCACCATTTGAGAACGATGGTTCTCTTACGCACAGGATCCTTAAGGTGATCGACTGGATACCTCATATCAAAAAGCTTGGTGTGAATGCAATATATTTCTCACCTGTTTTTGAATCAGATTCACATGGATATAACACACGCGATTACCGTAAGCTCGATGTAAGGCTGGGAACAAACGATGATTTTAAGGAGGTTGTGACAAAGCTCCATGAAAACGGGATAAAGGTCATAATAGACGGCGTATTCAATCATGTCGGCAGAGGCTTCTTCGCATTTAAAGACGTGCAGGAAAAGAAATGGGATTCCCGATACAGGGACTGGTTCAATATCAGCTTTGACGGCAATTCCGCCTTCAATGACGGCTTCTGGTACGAAGGCTGGGAAGGCTGCTATGACCTTGTAAAGCTCAATCTTAAGAATCCTGCTGTTGCAGATTATCTTATGGGCTCTGTCAAACAGTGGATAGATGAATTCGATATCGATGGACTCAGGCTTGACGTGGCTTATATGGTAGACCGAGATTTCCTTAAGCGCCTGCGCCGGGATACGAGCCAGTGGAAGCAGGATTTCTTCCTGCTCGGTGAGATACTTGGCGGCGACTACAGGACGATCATGAATGATGAGATGTGCCACTCGGCAACAAACTATGAGTGCTATAAGGGCATATATTCCGCCCTTAACAGCATGAACCTTTTTGAGATAGTTCACTCACTGCTCAGACAGTTCGGCAAGGATCCATGGTGCTTATATACAGATATGCATCCGGTATCATTCGTGGATAATCATGATGTATCAAGAATAGCAACGATCCTTAACAATAAAGCCCATATAAAGCTTGCTTATGCCATTATGTACGGCATGCCCGGCATCCCTATGGTCTACTACGGTTCTGAATGGGGTGCAGAGGGCGATAAGAATAACGGTGATCCTTCATTAAGACCGTATTTTGAGAAGCCGGAATGGAATGAGCTATGCGACTATATAGCAGCCCTTTCAAAGGCTGAGCTTTCATCTGAAGCCATGCAATACGGTGATTTCAAATCACTTGTACTTACGAACAAACAGTGCATATTTGAAAGAGAATCTGCAAACGACCGTATTATGGTGGCCGTAAATGCAGATGCCAGTGAATACAGAGCGGACTTCAATGCCCGTGCCGGCCGTGCCCATGACCTCATTACAGGTGAGACCATCGACTTCGGCGGCGGACTTGTGATACCGCCATGCACTGCATACATTTTGCAGCCTTATTGATCATGTATTCCGTCCGGCAGGATGATATATTTAAAAAAAGCCCTTACAGCCTGGCTGTAAGGGCTTTTTTATGGGTCAGAGTATACTTTAAAGACCTGATCACGTTCACCTTACAGCATGGCTGTAAGAGCTTTTTACCTGTATTGATATACCGTTCATCGATCACAGAAGATTTATGCCATATTCCTTTGCCGTCTCATAGTCTTCAGGCATCCAGACAGAGCACTGCACCTCGCCTATATGAGCCTTGCGGAGGAAGAACATACAGATGCGTGACTGACCGATACCGCCGCCGACTGTATATGGAAGACGTTTATCGAGGATAGCCTTATGAAACGGAAGCTCAGCGCGATCCTCGCAGCCTGCTTTCTTAAGCTGTAACTTCAGGCTGTCCTCATCTACTCTGATACCCATAGAAGAAAGCTCAAGAGGAAGATCAAGCACAGGATAATAAACTATGATATCGCCGTTAAGGGCCCAGTCATCATAGTCCGGGGCACGTCCGTCATGAGGCTCTCCGTTGGTAAGCTTATCGCCTATCTGCATGATGAATACAGCCTTGTGAAGCCTTACTATCGCATCCTCTCTTTCCTTTGGAGTCCTGTCAGGATACATATCAAGCAGCTCCTGAGATGTGATGAAGAAAATGTCGTCTGGAAGTATCGGCTCAATATAGTCAAATTGAGAGCTCATGTACATCTCAGTGCTCTTTAATGCCGCATATACCTTTCTGACTATCTTTTTAAGGAAATCTATATTCCTGTCAGTCTTTTCGATGATCCTTTCCCAATCCCACTGGTCAACGTAAATGGAGTGGAGATTATCCGTATCCTCATCGCGTCTGATGGCTGACATATCCGTATAAAGGCCCTCGCCCATCTCAAACCTGTATTCAGCAAGCGCATATCTTTTCCATTTGGCAAGACTCTGCACTACCTGGCATGGATGATCATTCTGCTCTTTGATGCCAAATGTAACAGGTCTCTCAACGCCGTTCAGATTGTCATTCAGTCCTGATTCAGGCACTACGAAAAGCGGAGCCGATACCCTGGTCAGATTCAGGTTCATAGCCAGCTCCTTCTCAAAAAAGTCCTTTACCATCTTGATCGCGTCCTGCGTTTTCCTGATGTCCAGTTCGTCCCTGTATTCTCCTGCAGGCCTCATAACCTTACTCATAACATACTTCTCCTTAATTGCACAAATTCCTTAAATTAAGCCCTTATCAGCAAACTTTCACGCTCTGTTATTAAAAAGTACTACAAAATAAGCCGCTCATTCCAATAGTTCGATCTGCGTAATAAATCACTAATTTTTTATTATAAACAAACCGCCTTAAAAATCAATGTTTTTTCAAAAGCTCTTCCATGAATCTTTTTTTGTCCTGTATGCAGTCCAGAGCAGTAGTAAGAAAAGTCACTCTTCCATTATTGCCGCTGCTGTTAAGCATATCTTTTTCCTTAAGCTTCCTCTTAAGCTCGCGCGCTACTCCCTCTCCCCCGTCAAGGATCTCGGGACGGGGCCCCGCCGCACTTCTGACAGCATTTTTCACAAATGGGTAATGGGTGCAGCCAAGCACTATGGCATCTGACTCCCCGACGTCAAGTCCCTTAAACAGGTCATTTAAATAATCGTCCAATTCAGGACCATCAAATATTCCCCTCTCAACGAACTCCATGAGGCCGGGACAGGGAAGAGGAGTAATGCAGGCCTGACCGTCGAATTTCTCAAGCAGGTCCTTGAACTTTTTATTCTTAATGGTAACAGGCGTGGCCATGACTATAACATGTCCGCCCGGATGTTTCTCAACGGCCGGCTTTATGGCAGGCTCAGTTCCTATGATCGGAAAGTCCGGGAATCTCCCCCTTAACTCTTTAACTGCGGCGCCTGTAGCGGTATTGCAGGCTATAACTATAGCCTTAACGTCTCTTTTTCTTAAAAGATCAACATTATCAAATGAATATCTGCGGACCTCTTCTGCTGTCTTTGTTCCATATGGAGCATTCTTTTCATCTCCGAGAAAAATAAAATCCTCTCCCGGAAGCAGCCTTACAAGTTCTTTCAGAACGCTTATTCCGCCGACTCCCGAGTCAAATACCCCGACCGGGCTCATCTTAGTAATCATACAAACTGCTCCTGATGCTGCATAAAGTCAATAATGCCCGGGCAGACATTACCATATTCCGGTAATATCTTCCACCGGGCATTTATAATGCTTATATAATATTATTGATCTTGCCGTAAAATTCCATCTCTTTTAAATATTGCTCTGTAAAGGGCGGCAGTGTTCAATAGTCAAGATAGATATCCTTTGAAAATGCAGGGTGCTTTCCATCCTTTTCACTTATTACAGGCGTCTCACCGTCTTTAATTGGCCAGGCAACATTTATTGTCGGATCATTCCACATGATGCCGGCTTCGCTTGATGGGTCATAGAAATCAGTACATTTATATGCGAACTCGGCTGTATCGGAAAGCACATAGAAGCCATGCGCAAAGCCTTCCGGAATATAGAACTGATTCTTCTTCTCTGCTGAAAGCACTACCCCGAACCACTTGCCATATGTCTTTGAATTCTTTCTGATGTCAACTGCAACGTCAAATACTTCTCCCGACAGAACTCTTACAAGTTTTCCCTGTGTATGCTGCTTCTGATAATGGAGTCCGCGGAGAACGCCCTTTGTGGAGCTTGACTGATTGTCCTGTACGAACTTCATGTTAAGCCCGGCTTCATTGAATTCCTGCTCATTATATGTTTCCATGAAATAGCCGCGGTTATCGCCGAATACTGTCGGCTCTATAAGATATAAGCCCTCGATATCGCTGCATTTCTCAATTTTAAACTTTCCCATAATAACCTCCGAATGAATTTTATTGACAACTTATATTAGCACTTAATAAATCCATGTGCAAACATAGCTGCAAAAAAGTTTATAATAAGGGTATGAAAAATTTTTTTCAGTTCGAGGTGAAAGATCATGTATGTAATTGGTCTGACCGGAGGGGTCGGAAGCGGGAAAACTCTTGCCGCGGAATATATCAATGAACTTACTGGGGCTCAGCTTATCATATCGGACGATATCGGAAAAGAAGTTATGAGCGGCGGCACAGAATGCACCAGGAGAATAATCAATACTTTTGGCAGTGAGATAGCACCTGCGGGTATTATTGACAGAAAGGCCCTTGCTGACGTGGTCTTTAAGGATCCCGGGAAGAAGAGGATGCTCGAGGAGATCGTTCATCCGGCAGTAAAAAAATACATTAAGGAATTTATAGATGAGAGGAAGGACAAAAAGGGGCTTATAGTTCTTGAATCCGCAATTCTCAGGGAATCTCATGCAGACATATTCTGCGATGAGATCTGGTACATCCATGCTGATGCAGCATCACGTACGACCCGACTTCAAGAGTCACGAGGCTACACGCAGGAAAAAGCTTTATCTATCATGGATAAGCAGAGCTCCGATGAAGAATTCATGTCGCAGGCAGACCGGGTCATAGAAAATCCCGGGAAAAAGGAGGAACTTAAAGAGAATCTGAAGATGGCATTGAAAAGCCTGGATCAAAAAAAGACGGATATCAACAGACCGACCGGCAGCCGGAATTAACGCAAACTGACCGGAAGTTTACCAGCACTCACATAAGTGTGGAGAACATGTTTATCAGAGGCTGGATCACTTTAAGCGGAAGGGGTCTCTTTTTCCATTCTTCGTAAGTTACCTCGTGAGACTCATGGAATGTTCTCTGGAAGTCATTCATGATATCATCACATATTCGCTTGCCCGACATCCAGATGCCGTTTTCATAATGAAGATTGAAGCTTCTGAAGTCCATATTTATGGTTCCTACTATCGCAGCACTGTCTGACAGCATCTGCTTGGCATGTATAAAGCCGGGAGTATATTCATAGATCCTGACACCATTCTTCAGCAACATTCCATAATTATAGTTTGTAAGCATATATACTATTTTTTTGTCCGGAATATGCGGTGTAATGATCCGCACGTCAACGCCGCGGTCAACAGCTGCGACCAGCTGCTGTTTCATATAGTCGTCAGGAATCAGATAAGGCGTCGTAACATAGAGATACTTATCGGAGCAGACTATCATCTCATTATAAAGCTGCTCGGCAGGATTGCGCGGGTTATTGGACGGACCGTCCGCTATTACCTCACAATATGTATTTCCGACCGGCCTGTCATCAGAAATATTATATTTATATTTTTTATAGTCAACGTGCTCTTTAAGATTTTCTGTCGATGCCTCCCACATCTGCAGAAATACTACAGTAAGGCCCCAGACAGCATCTCCTGCAACACGTACGCCTGTGTCCTTCCAGATGCCAAAACGTTCAATAAGATTTGCATATTCATCCGCAATATTAAATCCGCCCGTGAATCCCACGCGTCCGTCTATTACCACTATCTTCTGGTGGCTGCGGAAATTCAGATACAGACGGTTTATATGCTCGCCCATCGGATTGAATACCCTTACCTCTATACCCTCGCTTTCAAGGATCTGTCTGAAATACTTTCTTACCCTTATCGACGATCCGAAATCATCATAGAGAAACTTTACTTCCACACCTTCATTTATCTTTTTCTTCAATACTGCATAGACCTTATCCCATAAAGCTCCCTCTGCTACGATAAAGAAATCGATAAGTATAAAGTGCTCAGCCTTTTCCATATCATCTATTATGGCATCCCAGGCATCCTCTCCCATGGAAAAGAACCTGACATCGTTATTCCTGCTTAAGAATGAGCCGGATGCATTCAATCCCTTTACCATACGGCCATCAAGCGGATTTTTTTTAAGATATTCATTTAAGACATTCTTGTCCTGATCAACAAACTGCTCTCCGTATTTTATCATGGAGTTTATGTATTTGTCTTTCCTTGTCCTGTACTTCGTACGCCTTCCCCATATAAAGAACATTATAAAGCCTGCTATGGGCAGAAGGGTAATGATCGATATCCAGCCTATCTTATAAGCGGGAGAGGAATTATTATTTACTATGGAAACTATGCCCAGAAGAGCAAAGATCTCTATAAGCATATAGAAATATACCGTATTCTGCGTTATATAGAATTGAAGAATGACGATCATTGCGATCTGCATGAGAGCAAGAAGAATGATCATAATAACGCGCAAAAGTCCCCCCATATTGCTCTGGATACGGCCTCTGACGTTTGAAAAATGGCTTTCCCTGCGGCCTTCCTCGAAGTAATTGTCGCGGCCGTGCCTCAGCTGCCGGTTATCCCAACGTTCGAATGCCCTGTCGGCATAGTCTGTTTTCACAGGCTTATCATTTTCTTCTCTTGCCATAGTTAAAAATTCCTTACTGACTGCTCTCACAGACGATCCTAAAGGACCGAATGCGGCAATTTAAACATATGTTCCCAAGTAATTAAAGATCAACGCATTTAAGTTCGCACTTAATATCATAGCATAACCAGAAGAGAAATGACATAGCAGCCAAGTATACTCCAGTCTTTAAGGTCTTCAAGCTCCAGAAATGATTCTTTTTCTGTATATTCCCTTTTCCAGATATGGGCCTTGTGCTTTATGCCGCGTCTTACATCCGTATCAGCAGAGGATAAAGCAGAGCTGATCTCAAGGAAGGTCTTCTCAGGAACCTTCACAAAGTAAGCTTCCTTTGCCATGAAGCAATCCTGCCTTGAGGCTCTTCTCCTGTTACCCTTATCCATAAAGGCAGCAATACTCTTATGGACCGGCTCTCCCGTCCCTGTATCTATATAATAATCCTTATAGTCCGGAATAAAGTATCTCAGCTTTTCATGGGTGATATCAGCCTTGATATGGATCCTGTCTGCGGAAAAATGTATGCATCCTGATGACGAATGAGCTGAAAGGTCCGCGAAATGGTGATCTATGGCCGGTATGACTGTGATGAAGGCAGCATCTGTATTCACGGCATTGTCTGATATACAGGGATCGCCCGCCTTATCTGAGATCGTTTCATCTGATGCCGGGCCGATTTCATCTGGTGCTGAGTCAATTTCATCTGATGCCGGACCGATATTGATTATTATCTCCCGGCAATATTTTTTCAGATCCCGGGAGCCGGACAGGTCTTTCAGATCATTAATATAGAGGCATATCTGTGCAAGAGGCAGGATAAGACACATACCAAGAATATCACGATAATTATGGAGAATAAGCCTTTCTTTAAGCTCTTTGCACTCGGCCGGTTCCTCCCTCTGCATGATTGCAGCTTTCTTTTTCATAATATATGTACGATAGCCATTTATTATTTCTTCCCCATGCAGATCTTCTGACCGGTCGGCAAGGTCCGGCGCAGTCATTCGTTCAAGATAAGACTGATTCACACGGTCCAGTCCGAATGCCTTTTTGTATTTTCTTATCAGAGCAAAAAGATCGATGCTTTTCTCAAAGGCTTTCTTTACATGGTCAGGCACAGCGACCTTTTTCAACCTGCATCTCTGCAATATGAAAGGTATGTCAAACTGAAGTCCGTTAAAGGACACAAGGGCTGTGTCGTCATGTATATATGAGAAAAACTCCTTTATAAGTTCCTCTTCGGCATCCGGAAGGTCCGAGAAAAGATCGACAGTCCTCCATATGCGGTCATTACTGTCATAATATATAAAACCGATAATAATGATGCATGATCCCCTTGCAGACAGCCCGGTAGTTTCTATATCAAAGAAGATGCTGCCGGCCGCATTTCCCGTCCTGTCACCTGAGAAAAAATCTTCTATTCTTTTTACATATTCACCGGGAAGAGCTTTTACCTGTCTTGTCAGTGCAAACTTTTTTTCCATGTTATCACCCTGTCATTAATAAACTGATGCGGCAGAAAATAAAAACCCGGCTGCTAAAAAACCAGCCGGGTCATTATCTTCAATATGTGCTTAAGGCATATATACGATCACCTAAGCATAAAGCAGACAGCCTAAAGGTTTCTGCCGCTCAACTTAAATCTTCTTAAGATCAAGCTTCTTCTGTCTTAATGATCTCTTTCTTGTTATAAGAACCGCATGCCTTGCATACACGATGTGGGACCATAAGAGCGCCGCAGTTGCTGCACTTTACAAGAGCAGGAGCTGACATTCTCCAGTTTGCTCTTCTCTGATTCCTTCTTCCTCTGGAAGATTTATTCTTTGGACAGATCGACATTTTTACACCTCCTTCAGGCTGATTATGTCTGAAACCGCTTATATACTTAAGCAGCTCTAATTTTTAATTCAACAGCGTTTAATATTGTAACACACTTTGTCAGACCATGTCAACAACTTTTTACTCTGCTGTATTATCTTGAGTTTCTTCGTTTCCGGCATCTGCCGTACCATCAGCTGTATCTCCGTCATTGCCGGCAGAAGCATCTGATTCATTAGTATTGCCACCGTTATCATCATTATCAGCTGACTGATCATCTGCTTTAGGGGTGGACTTAGGCTTTGCAGTCGGTGAAGCAGCATTATCTGGTTTATTGTCCGTATCGGTACTTACTGTACTCTGCCCCTCTGTACTGCCTTCAACGGATATTCCCATTTCCCTGAGTCTGCTCTTGGCCTCGCTATACTTTGTGGAATCAGGGTAATCATTAACTATCTGTTTATAATACTCTTTTGCCTGGTCAAACTTGTTCTGCTGCTGATAGCATCTGCCAAGGAAATAAATAGCATTTGTATTATCAGGATCGAACTTAAGTGCCTTCTTAAGGAGTTTAATAGCTTTCTTGTAGTCTCGGCCGCCGGAATAATCCCCCTCACCGTTGTAAGCATCATTTCCCTGCTCATAATAAGCATCGCTTACTTCTTCAAAGGTCTCATCCTTGATCTTATTGTAAGCTGCAAGGGCAGTATCAGAGTCAAGCTCGTCAGGATCGATGTCTATAATTGATTCTGCGGCCTTCTGACGGTCTTCTTTTTTGCCGCTGTAAAGAAGATCAAGGCCCCTGATGATGGATTCATACATCTTCTTATAATTGGCAATATCAGTAGGATCGCCGCCCTGAAGGGATTCTATCTTGGCATTAAGTTCATCTACCTGACTTTTAAGCTTATCATTCTCTGCCTGGACCGTCTGCATATCCAATTCAGAGGTTGCCAGATTCTCACTGTATTTCAGAAAATCTTTATTGGTCTTTGAACTGTTATGACGGGCAATGGCAGGATTAACCACGAAAGCCATTATGAGTATGCCTGCAAGAAGTCCTGCGGCAATCAGAATGATATTCATAATGACGGGGCGTTCTTCCCTGTAAGGCATAGGCTTGTATTCATAAGTATCAACAGAAACAGGCATTACCTTAAGTCTTCCGTCATCCTCACGAATAAGCTTAGGTCCGTGCTCATCCTCTATGACACCATTATCCTTTGCCGGTATCTCTTTCAGATATCTGAGCGCAGCTGTATTTGCAACATCGACTTTCAGAACATTCTTTAATATCTTTCTTGCTCTGTGTATATCTTCTTTCTTCCCGCTGTGAATGTAGAGAAGAGCAAGCAGAAGGCTGGCACGAATGTACCTTGGGTGACTGATGGAAAGCTTTTTAAGCTGTATGACAGCCATATCATATGAACCTTCCTGAACATAGGCATATGCCTTATTGTACTTATCAGTCCGTTCATTGATATCATTAAGCACAGTCGGATTCTTCTGTATCATGTCGATATAGCTGCCGGCAATATTGTCATCGGTATTATCAAAATTCTTGCTTAATACCCATTCTGACAGTGCAAAAGCTGCCTCACCCTCTTCATAATAAACAAGACCGAGAAGGTTTCTGGCATCAATATTGTATTTGTAAAGTCTTAAGCTGTCCCGAAGGCATTTTACAGCTCCGCTTAAGTCCCTTACTTTAGCCTTGTCAAGAGCCTCATTGTAAAGGTAATTTGATGCAGCTACGAGCTCTTTGAAATCCTTAAGGTCAGTTCCGCACTTTCTGCATCTATCCTTTGCAAAAGGTGTTTCTTCACCGCATTTAGGACACTTCATAAAATCGTCTCCTGTTTATTATCTGGTATTCCTTCTTATATTATTTGCATTGCCGGACTTTCTTGCGGAAGTCTTTCTGTCGAGGATATCCTGCATAATATCGACGACATCAGAGTCATCGCTCTTTCCAAGGATCATTTCCTCAACATCGGCAAGATCAGGGCTTTTCTTGAATTTCTTTAATTCATTCTCAAAATCCATCTGATACCTCCTTCATAATGGCAGGATGAGTAAGCTTTACTGCAGAGCAGAAAGCTCTTCCTCGACCTTCTTCATCATATCTTCATATTTAAGGAGCTTGTCCTTCTCTTCCTGCACCTTTGAAGCAGGCGCCTTTGAAAGGAACTTCTCATTGGAAAGCATGGCATGTGAACGCTTAAGCTCACCAGTCAGGCGTTTCCTTTCATTCTCAAGACGATCCTTCTCCTTATCGATATCCACGAGATCGCTGAATGGCATATAGCAGATCGCGTCAGGTATAACAACGGATACTTCATTGTCCGATATATCGGACTTGTCATCTGTGAATCTTATTTCTGATGCAAAGGCAAGGTGCTGATATGAATTCTTATTGTCCTCAAGGCCTTTAAGTATATCTGCGTTATCAGAGAAGATGGTAAGATAAGCCTTTCTGCTATTTGGCACGTTCATCTCTTTTCTGATATTTCTGATACCGCGGATAAGATCTTCAATACGGCTGAACAGCTCTTCTGCCTTCCGGTCATGAAGCTTCTCATCATATACAGGCCATGAAGAGACCATGATAGACTCTTCTTCGCTCTGGATATTTACGAATATCTCTTCTGTGATGAATGGCATATATGGATGAAGGAGCTTTAAAGCATCTATAAGGACTGTTTTCAGAGTCCAGAATGCAGCATTTGCAGATGCCTTATCGTCATTCTTTGCATAAAGTCTCGGCTTTACGATCTCTATATACCAGTCGCAGAATTCAGACCAGATGAAATCATAGATCTTTGATACAGCTATACCGAGCTCATACTTCTCCATATTGTCTGTAACTTCACGTACAACTGTATTGAGTCTTGATCTGATCCAGCGGTCTGCCGGTTCAAAGTCAGACTCAGCAGGAGTTACTATAGTATCGTCACCAAGATTCATCTGTATGAATCTTGACGCATTCCATACCTTATTTGCGAAGTTACGGCTTGCTTCCACTCTTTCATTGTAGAAACGCATATCGTTGCCAGGCGCATTGCCCGTTACAAGAGTAAGCCTTAAAGCATCAGCACCGTACTTATCTATGATCTCAAGCGGATCGATGCCGTTGCCAAGGGACTTGCTCATCTTGCGTCCCTGGGAATCTCTTACAAGTCCATGGATAAGGACAGTTCTGAATGGAACTTTGCCTGTATGCTCTATTCCCGAGAACATCATCCTTATTACCCAGAAGAATATAATATCATATCCTGTAACCAATACGTCAGTTGGATAGAAATAGTCAAGTTCTTCAGTTTTGTCAGGCCAGCCAAGTGTCTCAAACGGCCAGAGGGCAGATGAGAACCATGTATCAAGCGTATCAGGATCCTGACGCATAGGCTTGCCGCACTTTGGACATACAGGATGATCCTCTTTTGTTACTACCATCTCTCCACAGTCATCGCAGTAGAAAGCAGGGATCCTGTGGCCCCACCAGAGCTGTCTTGATATGCACCAGTCATGAATGTTATCGAGCCAGTGGTAATATGTCTTATCGAAATGCTCAGGTATAAATCTGGTCTCTTTATTCTTAACTGCTGAAATAGCCGGCTTTGCAAGATTCTCCATCTTTACGAACCACTGCATCGATACTCTTGGCTCGACAGTAGTATGGCATCTGTAGCATGTGCCTACGTTATGCTTATGAGGCTCTATCTTAATGAGATTCCCCGCCTTTTCAAGGTCAGCCACGATTGCTTTTCTGGCCTCGTAGCGGTCCATACCGGCATATGCCGGATAATCATCTGTGATCTTTGCGTCATCGGTAAGCACGTTTATCACTTCAAGACCATGTCTCTTTCCTACCTCAAAATCGTTAGGGTCATGGGCCGGTGTTATCTTAACTGCGCCTGTTCCGAACTCCATGTCAACGTACTCATCGGCTATGACAGGGATCTGCCTGTGTACCAAAGGCAGGTCGAGCATCTTGCCGACCATATCCTTATAACGGTCATCCTCAGGATTGACGGCTACAGCTGTATCACCAAGCAGAGTCTCAGGACGGGTCGTAGCAAGATCGATATGATCCCTGCCGTCGACTGTAAAATACCTTAAATGCCAGAAATATCCATCCTGCTCTTCATATTCCACTTCCGCGTCCGATATGGACGTCTTGCAGTGAGGACACCAGTTTATGATCCTCTTTCCCCTGTATATTTCTCCCTTATTGTAAAGGTTTACGAATACTTCCTTAACAGCCCTGTTGCAGCCATCATCCATAGTGAAGCGTTCTCTGTCCCAGTCACAGGATGAGCCGACCTTCTTAAGCTGCTCTACAATAGTGCCGCCATACTGCCTCTTCCATTCCCATGCACGTTCAAGGAATTTATCCCTGCCTATGTCATGCTTGGTAAGGCCCTCCTTGCGCATCTGCTCTACTATCTTAGCTTCGGTAGCTATGGAGGCATGGTCAGTACCGGGGATCCAGAGCGTATCATATCCCTGCATTCTCTTAAATCTGATCAGTATATCCTGAAGGGTGTTGTCGAGAGCATGTCCCATGTGAAGCTTGCCGGTAATATTTGGAGGCGGCATAACGATGGTAAATGGTTTTTTGCTGCGGTCAACCTCAGCATGAAAATATTTCTTTTCAAGCCAGTTGTCATATATCCTCTGTTCTATTTCCTTAGGATCATAGTTCTTTGCTAATTCTTTTGACATGAGTCTCTTCTCCATTTATTACGCATTTACAAAAAATGCCCTTAGCCGGCTTCCTTTGCCGGTTTAAGGGCAGTAATATAAGTTTTCTTTAATTTCAGGCGATCTTGCTCTTTGCTGTCTCAACAAGTGACTTGAAACCTTCCGGATCACTAACTGCCATCTCTGAAAGCATCTTCCTGTTGATATCGATATCAGCTTCCTTAAGTCCATACATGAACTTGCTGTATGAAAGACCGTTAAGTCTTGCTGCTGCATTGATACGAGCGATCCAGAGTCTTCTGAGCTCTCTCTTCTTCTGTCTTCTTCCGGCATAAGCAGATGTAAGTGCTCTCATGACTGACTGCTTTGCTATTCTATACTGCTTTGATCTTGCTCCTCTGTAACCCTTGGCAAGCTTTAAAACTCTATTATGCTTTCTCCTTGCGTTCATTCCGCCTTTAATACGTGCCATTTGAATTTATCCTCCTAAATCAATTAACTGTCATATTATAAATATATAGTGAAATTATTTGCTGTAAGGCAATACCTTTCTTACAGCCTTCATGTTAGCGCTGTCTACGAGACTTGCCTTTCTTAAGTTTCTCTTGCGCTTTGTTGTCTTCTTGTTGAGGATGTGGCTCTTATTGGCCTTCATTCTCATGACCTTTCCTGTACCTGTAATCTTAAGACGCTTAGCAGCTGCGCGCTTTGTCTTCATCTTTGCTTTCATGATTGTCCTCCTTATAAATCATTAATTTTTCTTTTCTGCAATAACCATTGTCATCGAACGGCCTTCCATCTTAGGTGCCTTCTCAAGAACAGCTATATCCTCGAGCTTCGCAAAGAACGTATCAAGGATCTGCTTGCTGTAAGAGATATGAGCGAGCTCACGGCCTCTGAACCTGAGTGTTACCTTGACCTTATCTCCCTTGGTAATGAACTTGCGGGCCTGATTAGCCTTTGTATTGAGATCATTTTCATCAATATTTGGAGAAAATCTTATTTCCTTGATGTCAGAAACCTTCTGCTTCTTTCTCGCTTCCTTTTCTTTTCTTGCCTGTTCATAACGATATTTACCATAATCGATGATCTTACAGACAGGTGGCTTTGCGCCGGGAGCGATCTTAACAAGATCAAGCTCTGCTTCTTTTGCGAGCCTGAGAGCTTCTTTTGTAGGCATGACACCTAGCATATCTCCCTTTTCTCCTATAACACGGACTTCTCTGTCGCGTATCTGTTCATTAATAAAAACGCTGCTGATATGTATGCACCTCCTTCAGGCATATTATTCGACGACTCCTTCTTTTTTCAGACATAAAAAAAGAAGATGAACATAAAGAATCCATCTCCATATGATACATTAATTATATTTTCACAGCTGAAGCCTTTAATAAAAGGCAGAGCATAAGATAAATAATGAACATTATACCCGAGTCACGTCATATGTGCTGAGGTGAGAGTGGAAACTCTGCTTAATTGTGTTCTTCACACAGCAATTGATATGATACAACACCTGACAGTATGCTGTCAAGAGTTTTTTTGAAAGATCAGGCACCGACATTTGTGAGGAAATTTGTGATGTCATTCATGGCATCTTCTTCATCACTGCCATCAGCAGTTATCTTCACCTCATCGCCGGATGAAAGTCCAAGCGCCATCATACCCATGATGCTCTTGGCATTCACCTTGGTAGTACCGCACTCAAGATATATCCTGCTCGTATACTTACTTGCAACCTGTACCAGCATTGCTACAGGTCTTGCCTCAAGTCCGCTGTGGATCTGAATCTTGATACTTTTAGTGATCATTTCTCATTATCTCCTTATCTTCTAAGCTTATCCGCTATTTCAGAAAGTTTCTTCAGCCGATGATTGATGCCTGACCTGGTGAGCTTTCCTTCTGAAATATCGGCCAGTTCGCGCAGACTCGCATCCGGATACTTAAGTCTCAATTCCGCTGTCTCACGGAGACTGTCCTTAAGTCCCAGGAAGCCTGTCTTTTTTTCAATGTATCTGATGTCCTCGAGCTGCTTTACCGCCGCATTGACTGTTTTGTCAATATTTGCTGTCTCACAGTTTACCTGACGGTTGACACTATTGCGTATACCTTTCAGTATACGTACATTCTCGAATGTATACATTGCTTTGTAAGCCTGAATAACATTAAGAAAATCAGAAATATCTTCTCCATCTTTAATATATATGACTCTTGAGCCTTTTCTCTCTATAGATTTGGTCTTCTGTCCGAATGCCCCCATTGCATCAGACACAAGTGATACATAAGCCAGGTCCTTTACTGTCATCTCAAGATGATACTCCTTTTCAGGATCAGTCACCGATCCGGCAGCCATAAAGGTCCCGCGAAGAAAAGCCCGCTTGCACTCATTGTCCTCAAGCAGGTATCTTGTACCCTTGTACTCAGTACACATTCCTTCAGAGTCATAATGATTCCCATTGAGCTTCAAAGCCTCCACAAGCTCTTCAGCCTCGCGCCCATCCACAACGATGTGAAAGCTTTTATCACGTCCTGTGCTGAATGAGCTTACACGCACAAGCGGAGTAATATTAAAAGCCTTATTTAATAAAATAAAAGATTTGTCCGCAACTGTCAAGCTCCCTGTATCAATGGTCACAAAAGTTTCTCTCTTTGAACAGCGGACACTGCCGCAGAGCAGGACAAAAGCCGCGAGTTCAGCAAGGCGCACCGAACGGGCTGTGCCGATCTGACGCATAAGTTCACGTCTGATATCGCCTGAAAAAGACAAAAAACTTACCTCACTTACATAAAATATTAACGTTCTATATCACGGTGCTCTACCTTAATGGTATATGGCAGCTGCTTCATATGCTTTGCCAGAGAGTTTGTAATGGTAACAGATCTGTGCTTCCCTCCTGTACAGCCTATAGCTATGACGAGCTGATTCTTGCCTTCTTTAATATAGTTGGGAACAAGGAACTCAATCATCTCAAAAAGCATCTTATCAAACTTCTTTGCATCCGGACTGTTCATGACATAGTCATAGACCGCCCTGTCATTGCCGGTCAAAGGCTTAAGATCCTCTTCATAGAAAGGATTAGGCAGAAATCTTACATCAAAGACAAGATCTGCATCCTCCGGTATGCCATACTTAAAGCCAAAAGATAGTATCGTTATGAAAAAGCTCTCGGATTCATCCTTTGTAAGAAATATTCTGTCCACTTCATGCTTTAAGTCACGGACCAGCATGTGGCTCGTATCTATTACGAAATCAGCTCTTTTCCTGATAAATCCGATCTCATTCCTCTCGGCGGCTATTGCTTTATCCACTCTCCCCTGAAGGGCAAGGGGATGATTCCTTCTTGTCTCCTTGTATCTTTTGATGAGTACGGAATCCTCTGCATCAAGATAAAGTATCTGATAACGGTAGCCTTCTTCCTTAAGCTCATCAAGTGTATCGGAAAGCTGTGACAGTCCATGAAGATTTCTGATATCTATGCCGATCGCGGCTTTTTCAATTGATTTCGCTTCCATTACAAGGCTCGAGAATTTCGGAAGCATCTCCACAGGAATATTGTCAACGCAGAAGAATCCCATATCCTCGAGCATCTTGAGTACTGAGCTCTTTCCGGCACCGCTCATTCCTGTTACAATTACAAAATTCATTATCTGTCTCCTTCGATCCTGACTTCCGGTTCAAGCAATATGCCTTTTTTCTCAAACACTGTCTTCTGTACGTGATCTATAAGCTTCATGGCCTCGGCGTATGTACCGTTCCCGGCATTTATAATGAATCCTGCATGCTTGTCTGATATCATCATATCACCGATCCTTATGCCTTTTAATCCGCTTTCCTCTATCAACTGGGCAGCGTATCCCACGACCGGCCTTTTGAAAGTACTTCCCGCACTTGGCATATCAAGAGGCTGCTTCTGCCTTCTGCGGGAATTCAGGTCGTTCATCTTATCAATGATCTCCTGTTTTTTCCCTTTTTTCAGTCCAAAGGCAGCTGAGAGCACTATACAGCCATTTTCTTCTATTGAGCTGTGTCTGTATGAAAGATCCAGACGGGCCTTATCCAGATATGCAATATTCCCTAACGGAGTAAGCACTTTTGCTCCGATGATAATGTCTTTTATCTCACCGCCATAGGCTCCGGCGTTCATTACTACGGCACCGCCGATGGAACCCGGTATACCTGAAAGACACTCGGCCCCGGTAAGAGAATGATCTGCACAGGCTTTGGCAAATGAAGCCATACCGGCACCTGCTCCCGCAATGACAACTGCATCAAGATCAGCGGCACTTAAAGAAACAGGATAGCCCATATTAATGAAAAAGTCTTCGGTGAAGCTTTCCAGGTCAAAAACCTGAACCGAGGTAATATCATGCTGATCTCCACATTTTAATACTTTATCTTCGTCAAGCCGGGAAGCATTCACTGTAACTTTATCTTCATCATGCTGAGCAGCATTCTCTGAAGCTTTATCTTCGCCATGCCGGAACGCAGATGTTTTTATATCAGCATTAACGGCTGACAGATCATTTATTAATATCTGACTTCCGCCTGACCATGGCGGAGCTGTCCTGATAACCGCTCCTTTAAAGCCCTTATCCGTGAATATAAGATTGCTCCCGCGTCCTTCTATAATATAAGGAACGTCATGTGCCCTGCAGATAAGAACCGCCTTTATAAGTCTTTCGATCGTATCTGTCTGTATATAGAAAGACACCGGGCCGCCAAGCCTGATGGTAGTATGTCTCACCATGCTCTCGTCCCGGAGTATCATATTATCTGGAATATATTGTGTAAGTTCTTCAATAAAATCCATAAAATAGTCCTTTGAATGATTATCCTATGATCATATATGCGCAGCCGAATATTCCTGCGTCATTGCCAAGCTTTGCCAGATTGAATGCCTTACCCTTGAGAGCAAACATAACATTCTGGTCAAAATACTTTTTAACGCTGTCTATAATGATGTTTCCAGCCTTGGAAACACCTCCGCCTATTACAAAAGCTCCGGGATCTACGACCTGAGCGACCTGTGCAAGCGCA
Source organism: Lachnospiraceae bacterium (assembly GCA_036343175.1). Taxonomy (GTDB): domain Bacteria; phylum Bacillota; class Clostridia; order Lachnospirales; family Lachnospiraceae; genus JAEEJA01. The sequence goes on along the minus strand of JAZASR010000018.1, from coordinate 1,851 downwards.
TAGGCCAGATATCTTGCAAAAAGGTCAACTGCTTCAAGACTCAGCACATCACCTGTCTTTGCAAAATCAAATATATCCTTTGCAGTGATCTTATCGAGATTTCTGAGCTTACTTGGACGGGCATCTTCTTTTAATATCTTATTGGTGAGTCTTACAATACCGGTAGCTGAAGCATACTGTTCGAGACAGCCACGTTTGCCGCAGCCACAGACCTCAGTCTCATCAGGATTGACATTTATATGACCGATCTCTCCTGCAGCGCCCTGATTGCCTGAAAGGATCTTTCCGTCAACGATAACGCCGCCGCCTACTCCGGTACCAAGGGTAACCATAACTATATTCTCATATCCTTTTCCGCCGCCCTTCCAGAGCTCGCCAAGAGCAGCTACATTAGCATCATTGGCCACCTGAATATTCGGGATGCCTGTCAGTTCACGCATTACTGTGGATACGTTGAATACGTCCCAGCCGAGATTTGCACACTTAAGGACTGTTCCGTCGCGCTTAACAGGGCCCGGAACACCGATACCGATACCTATGCAGTCAGATTTCCTGATACCGAATTCGATCAGCTTATCAAGTACGGAATGAGCAATGTCAGGAAGAATATTCTTTCCGGCATCCTCCTTACGGGTACTTATCTCCCACTTTTCTCTTAAGTCTCCATCTGCATCAAAAAGTCCAAGCTTAACTGTAGTTCCTCCAATGTCAACTCCGAAAAGATACTTTCCCATATCGTCTAGTAAAACCTCACTTCTCTGAAATTTTGAAATTATACCAGGGCATATTATATATTATCCGTCCGTAATTATCAATATCAAGGTTTAGCTGACTTCCACAGTATCTATTATCACTCCATATGTGAGGGGGCCTGTTGTACTGACTGTTCCGCTGTCAGGCTTTATCAATCCGCACAGCATACGCAGCAGCATGGTTTTTCCACACCCATTATGCCCGCTGATGTGTATATAATCCCCTGAATTTATCTGCAGGTCTATATCATTCAAAACGATATTATTTTTTACCTTTTTTGTTACGCCTTTTAATTCAATCATGTTCTTTCTCCCTTCTCATACAAAAAATCCTTCTCTTTCACGACAAAATAAGCTGAAATCAGAAAAGCAGCAGCTAATATTGCTTTTATTATTAATCTGCTCTGACTATAGGAACCTGTGACATATGCAAAAAGAGATACCTGCTCTGCTTTATTAAAGAAGAGCAGCGAGATCAGATCCACTGCCAATAAAAGGATCAGTGATACATTTGAGCTGATCCCCGCCAAGCGAAACAAAAAGAACAGATTGTACCAGATAAAAAGCGCTCCCGTAAATTCAATTTCTATGGGCACTAAGTATTTGATCATATCAGGCTCAAATAATAAAATAAGTCCGATATCAGACAAGGCTTTTGCGAAAATCATTCCAAACACACATTTTATAATATCCTTTTCACAGAATAGAAAATACTTATTTATTCCGCCTCTCATCTCAAAAGCTGCCATCGCCAGATGCTTATCAATACGACTGCACAGCAATACGATCGCACATAATGATATAGTAAAATTAAAAAGCATGCATGCTAATGACAGGCCCCCGTTCTCAGTATATGGATATGCAATTTCAAGAATACTTGCAGATGTTCTTGAAGAAATCCTATTAAAGCTTTGTGTTACATTCAATATACTATTCAGGGCAAAAACCACGGCGATCTCTTTTTTCATAATACCTCGCTTTCTGCCTGATTTCTGCAGACGAAATAAAATCTGGAAATATTTTGCGACAGAAAAACAAATGCAATAAAGCTCAAAAATAAAAAACAGGGACACTGTATATCATCCCATTTAATATTATT
>JAZASR010000017.1:0-45374 GCA_036343175.1 Lachnospiraceae bacterium | reverse complement strand
CGGACAGAAGCCCGTGAAAAAGCCTCCAAAATTAAGAAAATGGTGTTTTTGGAGGCTTTTTTGGTGGTGCGAGCGGACAGAAGCCAGTGAAAAAGCCTCCAAAATTAAGAAAAAGGTGTTTTTGGAGGCTTTTTTGGTGGTGCGAGCGGACAGAAGCCAGTGAAAAAGCCTCCAAAACGAAGAAAAAGGTGTTTTTGGAGGCTTTTTTAGCGGTGCGAGCGGGCAGAAGCCAGTGAAAAAGCCTCCAAAATTAAGAAAAAGGTGTTTTTGGAGGCTTTTTTAGCAGCTCGAGCAGTCTGAAGGTGATGAACAGGTTGGCTTTTATCTGCGTTTATATCCATTTGACTTAAGTTCCGGCATTACTGAGAGCACCATGGTTATGAAGCACGCCAGGCCGCCGATCACGTTTGAGACCGGCTCTGCTGCAAAGACTCCGGCATTTCCCCAATGCAGCGCATAGGGAAGTATGAAGGTCAGCGGAATGACTATAAATCCTTTCCTGAGCAGCGAGAAGAAGATTGCGTGCCCTTTCCAGCCTATAGACTTGAATGTTGTCTGACCTGTATACTGGAAGACCATAAATATAAAGGCCACAAAGTAAATATTGAAGGCGGGGATAGCATCTGCCATGATGGTCTTATCAGAGGAGAATATCCCTATAAAGAAATGAGGGAAGATTCTCATAAGTCCCCACATTACTATGGCATAAGAGAATGCCGCTGCAAACATGATCCATATCGCTTTACGTGTCTTTGGCCCCTTCCTTGCACCATAATTGTAGCTGATAACAGGACTTGCGCCTTCCGCAATAGCAAGTATAGGCGTTTCCAGCATCTGTCTTGCACTGTTTACTATTGTAAATATTGATACGTAAAGATCGCCGCTGATGTCTGATAGTACAAAGTTGCTTGAGATAGAAACAAGGGCGTTTGTGATCTGCATTATCATGCCGGCGGTACCGAGCCCGCAGATCCGGCCGGCCATTTTGCCGGATCTCTTTAATACCTGAAAAGAGACCCTATGGATCTTATAGGCAGCGTGCTTAATCAAAAATCTTATTACAAATAAAAAAGAAAGCCCCTGTGATATGACGCTCGCTATAGCGGCTCCGGAGACACCCATGTTAAAGGCAAATATGAATATAGGGTCAAGTATTATATTTGCAAGAGCCCCTGTCATTACAGACATCATGCTGATAAATGCATAGCCCTGAGCAGTTATGAATGGATTCATGCCGGAAGCTGTCATTATGAAGACAGTACCGAGCAGGTATATGCGCAGGTAGACGACAGCATATGGCAGCGAGCTCCCGGAGGCGCCAAAGGCTATGAGGACCGGCTTTGCAAATATTTCACCCAGGATGATTATGATAAATGCAGTAATTACGATCAGAGCCAATGTAAGGCTCTGCAGACTGTCAGCTTCTTTATTGTCTTTGCGACCCCGTGCCATGGCAAAGAGAGGCGCACCGCCTGTACAGTAAAGATTGGTGAAAGCCAGGACAAGTATCGTGATCGGAAAGCATAGACCAACTGCGCCAAGGCATAGTGTCCCTACCTTAGGAATTCTTGCAATATATATCCTGTCGACAATGTTATATAAAAGGTTTAAAAACTGAGCTGCAAAAGTCGGAACTGCCGAAGCCATGATGTTTTTAAAAGTCCCGCCATGCTCAAAATCAATTTGCTTCATAAAAATTACCTGGTCTTAAGAATCAGCTAAAAAGCCTTACGGAAGAAAACAAATAAACAGAATAAATCTGCATGTAGTTCAACTTGAAAACTGATCGAAACAAACAAAAAACAGAGTATATCTGCCAACATATCAGCTTTAAAAGCCTAATTCTTCTGAGTCCATATAAATAGTGAAAGGTCCGTTATTAGTCAGGGTGACCTTCATATCAGCCCCAAATTCACCGGTTTCAGTTTTTATCCCTGACTCTTTGCATCTGGCGATGATATAATCGTATAAGGCTGAGGCATGGTCCGGAGAACCTGCTTTTATGAAGCTAGGCCTGTTTCCATGTTTTATGTCTGCATACAGCGTGAACTGGGATACCAGAAGGAGGCTTCCTGAGACCTGCGAGAGATTTAAATTGGTCTTGCCGTTCTCATCCTCAAATATTCTGAGCTTGAGCATCTTCTCGATCATTTTGTCAGCAGTCACTTCTGTATCAGTGTCGCTGACGCCGATCAGGACCATCATCCCATTATCTATTTTCCCGACTGTATTTTTGTCTATGTCGACCCTGGCATTGTCGACGCATTGTATAATAAAACGCATAATGACCTCACTTATTAAAAAAATTTCAAATATATATTATATCAAAATATTCATTTTTTCAAATGATAGCGGATTGGTTGAAATAATTGAGTGTTATACATTAATATGGTATCATAGTAACGTTATAAGCAGCGATATGGTATCAAAAGTGACGTTATAAGCAGCGATATGGTATCAAAAGTAACGTTATAAGCAGCGATATGGTATCAAAAGTGACGTTATAAGCAGCAAAATGGTATCATATTGTCGTTACAAGGAGAATACCATTTTTCCTGTAGGAACTGATCCCTAATTGGGCAGTTACAATTCTATTTCCTTCAGGGAATGAGCATTTGACCTGGCAGTTACAAGTAAATACCTTTTAGTGTATTGGTAGTTGACTGCATCGAAATATTGCTGCTTTTGGAGAAAGGAAGATATCTTTCGATATATTTCCATAAAAAGCTGCATAATGAATTTCAATAATGATAAAGAAAAGAGGAAAAATATGTTCAGAAAGATGAGACGTTTTAAGCAGGAACTTACAGAGGAAGAAGTTAAAGAGGTCCTAAAGAATGAAAAGCGCGGGGTGCTCGCTGTATCAGGTGATAATGGTTATCCATACGCGGTGCCGCTTGATTACTATTATAACGAGGAAGAGAATTGCTTCTACTTTCACGGAGCAGGGGAAGGACATAAGTTCGACTCCGTAAAGAATGAGCCAAAAGCTTCTTTTTGTATATTTGAAAAAGAAGGGATCAAAGAAGAAGGCAAGTGGTACTATCATGTAAAGAGCGTCATAGCCTTTGGCAAAGTAGAGATCATGCAGGACCCTGACCGGATAAAGGACTGTCTTTATAAACTTGGAATGAAGTATTATCCTACAAAAGAGGGAGTCGACCATGAGATAGAGAGGGACTTAAAGAGGACGACCCTTTTTATACTGCATGTTGAACATATGACAGGCAAGGGTGTAAATGAAAAATGATAACAAGGCCGGTAATCTTGTAAATTCTTGATCTATGATCCTACAGACCATAGATTTATGATATCTGGTATTTTATTATTTCAACAGCATATTTGTATGTAATATGACTATGATAATAAGTGTAAATACAGATACTGAAAATGAAAAAAGTTCTTGTACCAAATATTAATGCTAATCTATTAAACATATATAAATGTAAATTCAAAAGATGACAGGAGTGTGATAAATAATGGCGTGTACCACAATATTGGTAGGTAAGACAGCAAGTTATGACGGTTCGACTATGATCGCGAGAAATGATGATTCAGGCGCAGGAAAATATACGCCAAAGCATCTTGTGACCATACCTGCAGGAGATAATAAGGAAACTGTATACAGACCGGTCCTTTCAGTGACTGAGATAGAAGTTCCAAAGGAACATCTTAAATTCACCTGTATGCCGGATGCCCTTAAGGGCGCAGGCATATGGGCTGCTTCGGGGATAAATGAATGTAATGTTGCAATGACAGCCACAGAGACTATTACAAGCAACCCAAGAGTCCAGGGAGCAGATCCGCTTAACTTTGTATATGTTGATGATGATGGAAAAAATTCACCATCCACCGCAGACCAGATATTTGGACAGCCGGAATCGCTTAAGGCTTCAGAGAAGCATAAAAAGCCTGCAGGAATAGGCGAGGAAGATATGGTCTTTCTTGTACTTCCATATGTCCATACCGCCCGCGAGGGTATTTTGAGGCTTGGAAGTCTGCTCGAAAAGTATGGCACTTATGAGATGAACGGTATCGGTATCTCTGATCCCGATGAGATATGGTGGCTTGAGACTATAGGAGGTCATCATTGGATAGCAAAGAGAGTTCCGGATGACAGATATGTCATCATGCCAAATCAGCTCGGTATCGATTCATTTGACCTTGATGACGCCTATGGTGATAAGAAGAATCATATGTGCTCAGCAGATCTTTATGAATTCATGAAGAAGTATCATCTGGATTACTGCATCGGGCATGGCTTAGCAGGACTTGTAAAAGAAAAGAAGGGTAAATTCAATCCACGCACTGCATTCGGCAGTCACGATGATTCTGATCATATCTACAATACTCCTCGTGCATGGTATTCCCTTAAATACTTTAATCCTCACAGCTTCAAGTGGGAAGGAGAGGATGCAAATTACCTGCCCGATTCTGATGACCTTCCATGGTCACTTAAGCCTGAAAAGAAGATTACAGTTGAGGATGTAAAGTACGTTCTTTCCACCCATTTTCAGGGTACTCCTTACGATCCATACTTTAAGCCCGAGATCCCTCGCAATGGCATAGAAGATCTGCGCGGAAGGTTCCGCTCAGTCGGTGTAAACCGCAATGATTTTGTAGCGGTCCTTCAGCTTTTTGGAGACAAAGGAAATTTTAAGGGATACTTAAACAGGGCTCAGAATGCAGATATAGACAAAAAAGATCTTAATGGAACCTCAAATAAGGCTCAGAATGCAGATGATAGTGAACCATTTAAAGGACAGAGTGACGGACAGGCTGCAGGTAAAGCAATGTCGATAATGTGGTTTTCATTTGCATCAAACGTATTCAATGCCCTTGTACCTTATTTGCCGGCCGGAACCTGTGTTGATGATTACTTTGGCGCTACAGGTCCGCGCATTTCCACCGATACCTTCTACTGGTCAGAGAGACTCATCGCTGCCCTTGCGGACGCATCATACAGTGCATGCGCTATCCATATAGAAAGATACCAGGACGCGGTCGCAGGAAAAAGCTGGAGCATAATCGATGAATACCTTGAAAGTTCCAGGGATACTGCCGCTGCCGATGCTTTTAATGAAAAAATTGCTGCCATGGTAAAAGATGAAACAGATCATACCCTCATGAATGTTCTGAATGAGACAAGCAATCATATGAAAAACTGCTTTGCAAGATCTGACGCGTAAAAATTCTTGAAATTATTTCCTTTTAAATACTATTAACCTGGATAAAGCTTATTTACTGCTGTATAATATAACTATCAAAAATATAAGGAGGCTTTTTTTAATGTCTAAGAATTATTTTGATCTTTCCGGACAGGTAGCAGTTGTTACAGGCTGCTCTACAGGTCTCGGAGTACAGATGGCTAAGGCTCTTGCAAGCCAGGGCGCTGCGATCGTTGCCATGGCTAGAAGACAGAACCTTATTGATGAGGTTGCAAAGGAGATCCATGATGAGTTCGGAGTTGAGACTCTTGCGGTTCGTGTCGACATTACAGACACAGAGCTTGTGAAGAGCGCAGTAAAGACTGTTATGGATAAATTCGGCAGGATCGATATCCTCATCAACAATGCCGGAACAGGCGCAGTTGCCCCTGCTGAGGATATTACAGATGATCAGTTCCATAACGAACTGAATATCGACCTTTTCGGAACATTCAGGATGGCACGTGAAGTTGCAAAGGTTGCAATGCTTCCTGCCGGATATGGCCGCATCATCAATATCGCTTCCATGTATGGTCTTGTAGGAAACAAGACAGCTCCTTCAACACCTTACCATGCAGCCAAGGGCGGTGTTGTCAACCTTACAAGAGCCCTCGCAGGCGAGTGGAGCAAGAAGGGCATAACAGTAAACGCTATATGCCCGGGTTACTTCTACACACCTCTTACAACAGAGACTCTTAACAGTGATTATTTCCAGCAGTATGCCAAAACTGTTATCCCTGAGGAGCGTTATGGCAAGGAAGGCGAGCTCGATACAGCAGCACTTTTCCTTGCTTCTCCTGCATCATCTTATGTAACAGGCGTTGCGCTTCCTGTTGATGGCGGATACACCGCTATGTGATCTGCGGTCTCTGTACATCTTAATGCGGATGCAACAGCCGTGATACACACATGCGGATAATTTCGATGTTCACGTATTATTGTACATTTAAGCGGATCGTAAAGAAAAAGACTAAGCAGGTCATAAAAAAACTAAGCAGATCGTAAAGAAAAAGACCGGTAGGTCAGAGAAATGTTATTTCCCGACATGCCGGTCTTTTTCTTTTGCTTTTTTTCGCTCCATGTCCTGCAGGATAATTCCGGATCAATGCATTTTTGCAGTTCTTAAATTACAGGGTTTCATATAAGACCTGCAGAGTTTCAAATAAGACCATAGTGCTTAAGCCCGTTCATGATCCCGTCCTGGTCGATAGGAGTGGTGATATATTCCGCGGCATTCTTCACCATGTCGACTCCGTTACCCATAGCGATCCCGTGTCCGGCGCTTTTAAGCATACCCATATCATTGGCAGAGTCGCCAAATGCATATGTGTCTTTAATATCTATATCAAGCTTTTCACATATGGTCTTAATGGCAGTCCCTTTTGAACAGCCCTTTGGCATGATTTCGGATACATGAGTGCCGGGAAATTCATGAATGATCAGGTCATACATGGTACCGAGCGATGCCTTTACCCGGTCAGCCGTGCTTTCACGGTAATCTATTGAAAATTTATTTATCCTCGATGAAGGGGAAAGCTCTGAATCGTCTTTGCAATGGGGACCGAGCTTTTCCTGAAATGAAACAGCGTAAGGATCGTCTCCGAATGCCTCTGTGTCTATATAAAGGTCCTCGACGCCCTCATAGAATGCCCAGAAATGCTCTCTTTTCATGATGCCGCGGGTCTTTATGAGCATATCATAAGGTATGAGTATATTCTGCAGCTCCTTTCCCCTATATTCAATATAGGTCCCGCAGCCTCCTATTATTCCGTCGAAGCCGATCTCTAAAAGCTCAGGCTCCTGTATGGTGGAAAGTGTCCTTCCCGTATTTATGAAGGCCAGGCCTCCGTTCTTCTGAAGTTCTTTTACAGCCCTGACTGTGGTCTCCGGGATAGAATGGCAGTAGTCCCATAATGTCCCGTCAATATCGAAAAAAACTGCGTTCTTCATGTGATATGCCTTTACCTTTTATTTTACAGACCCCTCATAGTGTAATCCTTATCCTCATTGATCATATCGATCATGATGTCTGCAAATTCAGGGTCGAACTGGGTGCTGCGGCCGTTTACTATCTCACTTTTTACGTGATCCTGAGTCATGAATTCACGATAGCTCCTGTTGGAGGTCATGGCGTCATAGGAGTCGGCAACACCGATTATCCTTGCCTCAACCGGGATGTCTCTGCCAGACAGATGATCAGGATATCCCCTGCCGTCGTACCTTTCATGGTGGTAGAGGGCGCCCTTTATGATGTCCGGATACACTTTTATCTTATTAAGGATCCTGCCGCCGATCACCGGATGCTGCCTGATCTTTGCATATTCCTCATCGGTAAGGCGGGCAGGCTTGCGTAAGATAGAGTCTTCGATACCGATCTTTCCCACATCGTGGAGCAGGCCCATTATGTATACCTGATCCTGTTTATCTTCAGAAAAGCCTGCGCGCCTGGCTATTTCACGCGAATAATTGGCTACGCGTTCTGAATGTCCATTAGTGTAAGGGTCCTTGGCATCTATCGCGGATGAGAGAGCCTGTGTGATCTCGACTGTCAGTTCCTCATTCATATCCCGTTCTTTCTGGCTGGTCATATAATTGACGACGCACTGGAAACGGTCTGAGATTATGAATAGCTCGACCGCGATCTCAGCTATGAAAAATCCCGAAATATGAATGATATCATAAAGTGCAACCGGTCTTTCCTTGGATATAAGAGAGCAGATACTGAAAGAAACCGCCCAGAAAGTTATATAAAGCACTATCCTCCATGGCTTGTCCAGTATAAAAAGGGGCAGGACGATGATGAGCAGCAGAAATGTAATGGCTTCCTTGCCTGGATCAAAGAATGTTCCCATCAGCACACCCATAACCATTACCGGTATCTCAGAAACGTAGAGAACAAGCGTGGAATAATGCTTCATCTTTTCAGCATTTGTAAGGAAGGCTGCAATTATCGCCACAAAATAGACGACCATGAAAACGTTTACTATAAACGTTTTTGTAAATGTCGTCGCAAGCTGCGATATAACAGAGCATAAGGCGACCAGGATCCCGAATTTGCACAGATATGTAAGAGCCGAATAATTCCTCTTGAGCATCTCATCCCTGTAGATATCATAATATCTGGAATCCATATACTTAAAGAAATCTCCTTCTTTAAGTCTTTCGAGCACCACAGACTTTTTTTTAACAGATCCGTTTTTCATGATGATTCCTCAAACACAATTTAAAACCTTTATCTAAAAAAAAGGCAATACTGCTGTACTTAATGCATTGTGTCATTTATTATCTGCTTAACAGGCTATTTGCCTTTCAGGCTATCTGCTTAACAGGCTATTTGCTTAACAGGCTATTTGCCTGACAGGTTATTTGCCTTTCAGGCTATTATAGAAATATCTATAATATGGTTTTTTATTTTACTACTTTTATCATAATTCTGTCCACTTATCTTATAAAAACAGCACTTGATATTTCGAACTTATGTTTGTATAATAAAAATGGATCATCTGAATAGACAATTTGAATCCGGCCGCAGGACAGCTGCAGTCTTATTGATAACAGACCGCATATCTGCCGGTGAATACAGGGGGGAAGATTACTTTGTGGAAGCAGGTGATCAGAATGCCTGATAATTTTGCGGACTGCAGCCATATTTATGTCTGCATAGATTTAAAGTCCTTCTATGCCTCGGTCGAGTGTGCAGAAAGGCACAGAGACCCACTGACAACAAACCTTGTGGTTGCCGATGAGTCAAGAACAGACAAGACCATATGCCTGGCCGTATCGCCGCCCCTTAAGGCCTGCGGCATACCCGGAAGGGCAAGACTGTTTGAGGCTAAGGAGGGCGTGAAACAGATCAATGCTGCCCGTAAGATAGCCAATCACGGTCGTCCGTTTCACGGATCCTCGGACGACAGCCTTGCCCTTGCCTCAGACCCAGGTCTGGAGCTTACCATGATAGTGGCAAGGCCCAGGATGGCGACATATATAAGGTACAGCAGCCGCATTTACAATATTTATCTTAAGTATGTATCCCAGGACGATATATTTGTATATTCGGTGGATGAGGTATTCATGGATGTGAAGCCTTATCTGCTTATGACGGGGATGACCCCGCACCAGATGGCTGTGACCATGATACGGGACGTTCTTAAAGAGACAGGGATCACTGCGACTGCAGGCATCGCGGACAACATGTATCTTGCCAAGGTCGCCATGGATATTGTCGCCAAGCATATACCGGCGGATAAGGACGGGGTCCGCATAGCAGAGCTTGATGAAATGTCCTACAGAGAACTGCTCTGGGACCACAGGCCTCTGACAGATTTCTGGCGGATAGGACACGGGTATTCTACGAAGCTTGCAGCCTATGGCATACATACCATGGGTGACGTTGCCATGTGTTCAATATATCATGAAGAGCTTTTATATAAGCTTTTTGGAATCAATGCAGAGCTTTTGATAGACCATGCATTTGGATGGGAACCCTGTACCATAGCCGACGTAAAGTGCTACAGGCCAAAAGTTTCGTCGCTGTCCAGCGGTCAGGTCTTAAGCCGCCCGTACAGCTTCGATGAAGCCCGTCTTGTCGTTAAGGAGATAGCGGACGGCATGTCCATAGAGCTTGCGGCAAAGGAGCTTGTGACAGACTGCCTTGAGCTTACTATATGCTATGACCATACAGCCCTTGACCAAAAAGACCCGTCAGGCTATGTCTATGAGGGAAAGGTAAGCGTTGACGGATATGGAAGACTCACACCTTATCACGCCCATGGAACTGTCAGACTTAAAAGACCGACTTTTCTTACGACTGCCATAGTCAGTTCCATGGCAGATCTTTATGACAGGATAGTGGATCCGCATCTGCCGGTCAGAAGGATATTTGCAGCGGCGAAAAGCCTTAAGGCGTCAGCTGACTGCGGCTGCAGGGATGAAGACGATGGCAGATATGTACAGATAACGCTTTTTACGGACCCAGATGAACTGATAAAGAAGCATAACGAAGAAAATATGCGCGAGAACAGGGCCCGCCGTATGCAGAAGGCAGCTTCAGAAATCAGGCGCCGCTACGGGAAGAATGCGATGCTTAAGGGGATCAATTATATGAAAGAGGGGACCATAAGAGAAAAGAATACACAGATAGGAGGGCATAGGGCTTAAGCCCTGTTTGCTGCGCCTTTTCAAGCCAAAGCATGATGCGCTTTGGCTTAATAACGGGAGCTTTCAGCATTATGCTTTGACTTGATATAAATAATGCATAAAAAGGGGGATCAGGGAAAGAAGGTCAATTAAGATTGGGTGATTACAGTTCTATAATAGACATGCCTCACCATGTTTCAAAGGTCCATCCGCAAATGCCGATACTTGAGCGGGCTGCACAGTTTGCTCCGTTCGATGCTCTTACAGGCTTTGATGAGTCAATAGATGAGGCCGGCCGCAGGACCGAGAACCGCATTGAGCTTTTCGAGAGCCGAAAAGAAGAGATCGACCGGGTGCTGCAGGAGATTGGACATATGATCAATGCATCCGCGCTCAAAGATACTGCAAAAGATCCGCTGCCAAGAGTATCCATAAAGTATTTCAAACCGGATGCCAGAAAGTCCGGCGGCAGATATATAACAGCAGCGGACACTGTTATTAAGATAGACAGCTGCGAAAGAAACATATATATGTCAGATGGAACTGTTATTCCCATAGATGACCTGCTTGATGCGGAAATATTAAATAAAGAATGAAGCATGGATAGCAGCGGTTCCAAGCACCGCGGAGATGACTATCAGCAGCAGGTTATTTGTACGGCGGAATATTATCAGAAATATATTAAGAGCAAGGATAACGATAGTAAGTATGATTATGAATGGGACATTCAATGAGAGGTTCTCAGCTGAGATGACATTCTGGTAAGCCATGGAGAGTGCAACATTTAAGAGCAGGCCGGAAATGATAGGTCTGATCCACTTGGAAACAAGCCTGAATACTGATATTCCCTGGAAGTTGTCGTAGATATAGTAGATCGCCAGGAAAGTCATTACAGATGCGGCGACACCGGTAATGAAGCCATTTACAGAAACTATGATGCCGCCTGCGACAGTTCCGGAAGCATTGAGACCATGGTAATAGCCGACGCCTGTAAGTATCTTGCATAGAATAGAGCCCGGAAGGACATTGGCTACCGGGATAAGTCTGGTATAGAACTCTGACTGGGTGATCATTCCCGGATCCACGAACATACCGTCAGCGATACTTAAGTAAGCGTCACCGCCGCCGAATGACATGAGAGTTGAGACAAAACCTTTAAGAGCAAGTACTATTGCATCCCTGTTTACGAAGAGTGAAGGGATGATGGAAATAACAAGTATCACGAGCCATGCACCAAGTGCGCGAAGAAGCTTCATGAAGCTTCTGTCAGATGTTAGCTTCTTTCCGGATGCTGGCTTCAAGTCAGATGTGAGCTTCCTTTCGGATGCTGGCTTCAAGTCAGATGTGAGCTTCCTTTCGGATGTTGGTTTATAAGACTTTACTGACTTTAACCGGTTAATGACAGTAAGCCCAAGTGACTTTGTCTCCACATGACGGCTGTTGTTGAAGCTGCGCACGAATCCCCTTATGGAAAGGTAAAGCATTGCAAGCACAACAAGAATATGGACCAGGTCGGACTTAATTATATGATGGCCGCCTGTGCAGAGCAGATAAAGGGTTATGAGCACAAATGAGGTTATAGTATTTTTCTTAGTAAAATGGCATTGTGTAAAAAGTATGCCGAAGAATGCGATCCCAAGGACCTGTACGGTGGAAAGTCCGAATATTGGCTCGAAGTCGATGCCAAAAATATTATAAAGGTTATCACCGCATGAGAGTGCGAATACACTCAGCATGATGGCCAGTGAGATAAATGCTCTGCGCTTTCCATGCTTGGACGCAGAAGCTAATGTCTTCTCAGCATACATTACAAGAAGGCTTATGATGAAGGCTCCAAGACCGATCGAAACTGTCTGGATCTCATCGAGGACCCTGCCGCTTGCGCCTGAGAGAATGGAAAGTATCAATATCATTATGAATACACCGGGTACAGCCATGAGCATAGAGGCAAGTAGCATACCGGGTATTCCGTAGATACGGTGGCCAAGACCTGCAGCGATCTCAACAGGCAGGGCGCCCGGAGTGATGCAGGCGATGACCACGTTATTATTATATTCTGATTTGGAGACGAGCTTTTTTTCTTCAACGACTTCTTTTTCGATGACGGGGATGAGAGCAGAGCCGCCGCCGAAGCCGATGCAGCCGATCTTGAACATGGAGAACATCAGTGCTCTGAAGTGGCGGCCGGAAGCATTGCTTTTCACTGATCCTTTATCGGATGCAGACATATGAGACTTTTCAGCCTTCTTTCTCTGGCCCCCGGCTGATTTTAAAGAACTTTCCTCAGCCTCACCGCCAGAAGAGACAGTGCTTCTGTATGCGGGATCCTGCACAGCTTCCATGTCTTTACCTCCTTTTCTCTCTGTCATCCTTTTCCCAAAGTCTCCTTTATTAATGTATAAGAAATTTTATCCGTACATATGATAATGTACAAATCATTCATATAAAAGACATTATATGTAATTTAAGTCCATTGTAAATTGATTATATAATATAAAGTTGTTATACATAATAATTTTGTTATATATAATTCCTATTTATATAGTATGAAATATAAATTGATCATAATATTATATGGAAATTGAATTTTTAATCAGGCAAGTGTATCATTTACTTCAGGTGATAGTAAATTTGACCTTGCAAGTGTATAATTTTATCAGGTGACAGTATCATTTGACCAGGCAAACTTATTATTTGATCCGGGAAAAATATTTTTTCAGGAGGAAATTTATGATCATGGACATAAAGAGCTTATGTTTATTCTTAAAGCCTGTTTTTAAGGAGAAGATATGGGGAGGGAAAAGGCTTCGTACTGATTTCGGTTACGATATACCATCGGATAAGACCGGTGAATGCTGGGCAATAAGCGCCCATCCGGAAGGAGAGTGCCTTGTATGCGGCGGAGACTATGATGGCATGAAGCTTTCTGAGCTCTGGAATACCCATAGAGAGGTATTCGGAAATGCAGAAGGGGATCGTTTCCCGCTTCTTACAAAGATCCTTGATGCCGAGAGTGACCTCAGCATCCAGGTACATCCTGACGATGCCTATGCCATGGTTCACGAGAATGGCTCTCTGGGTAAGAATGAGTGCTGGTATGTGATCCATGCCGAGCCCGGCACAAAGATCATCATCGGCCATAAGGCAAAGACCCGTGAGGAACTTAAGGAAATGATGGATCAGGGACGCTGGGATGATCTTATAAGGCAGGTACCGATAAAAGCAGGTGATTTTTTCCAGATAGTCCCGGGAACAGTTCATGCCATAAAGGGCGGTACCATGGTACTCGAGACCCAGCAGTCCAGCGACGTTACCTACAGGATGTACGATTATGACAGGCTGGAAAACGGACATCCGAGACAACTCCATAAGAAGCAATGTCTGGACGTAATAAATGTGCCATTTAAGGAGGAAGGCATACAGGTGCAATACGAAGATGTTAATGATAAGCCTTTTAAGCTGGTTGAGTGCCGGTTCTATAAGATATATAAGCTGAATCTTATGTCGCATGTCACGCTGCAGCGCGGTTCTCATCCTTACGTGATAGCTTCCTGCATAGAAGGCAGCGCAGAATTGAGCATAGGAGATGAGTCACTTGATCTGAAGAAGGGCAGCCATTTCATTATTACTTCTCTTGTAGATGAATTCAGGCTCAAAGCTTCATCAGCTGATACTCAATTTATTTTCTCCGTCCAGTATTAAAGAAAAAAGTGGCTGATCATTTACATAAATTTGACAATATCCTTCATTAGTGAGAAAATGACTCCGTTTTACGTAGTATTTTCACTAACTGGAGGATTTTATTATGTCTGGTTCACAGATAGCTATGCTTGTAGCCATGATCCTTTACCTTGCGGCAATGATGATCGTCGGCATAAGCCTCAGCAATAAGAATGAAACAATAAGTGACTTCTATCTGGGCGGCAGGAAGCTCGGACCTTTCATCACAGCCATGAGTGCCGAAGCATCCGATATGAGCTCCTGGCTCCTTATGGGACTGCCCGGAGTCGCATACCTTTCAGGTACGGCGGATGCAGGCTGGACAGCCATCGGACTGGCAGTCGGTACATACCTTAACTGGCTGGTCGTAGCTAAGAAGCTCAGAAAATATACAGAAAAGACCGATTCCATAACGGTTCCCGAGTTCTTCTCAAACCGTTATAAGGATCAGAAGAATATACTTACATTCATAGCTGCAGTCTGCATAGTTGTATTCTTCGTGCCATATACGGCATCGGGCTTCGCAGCCTGCGGAAAGCTCTTCAATTCCCTTTTCGGGGTTGATTATCATGGAGCCATGATCGTATGCGCATTTGTAATCATTTCATATACCATGACCGGCGGCTTTATGGCAGCCAGCACCACAGACTTCATTCAGAGCATCATCATGACAGCTGCCCTTGTGATAGTAGTTGTATTCGGACTCGATAAGGCCGGCGGATTCGAGACACTTTCAAAGAACGTAGCTGATCTTCCCGGATATCTTTCAATGACTCATTCATATGACCCTGCTGAAGGAACAGCCTCTCCATACAGAGCCCTCACAATAGCGTCTGTACTTGCATGGGGCTTAGGCTACTTTGGTATGCCTCACATCCTGTTAAGATTCATGGCAATTGAAGATGATAAGAAGATAAAGCTTTCAAGAAGAGTTGCCTGCATCTGGGTCGTGATCTCAATGGCGATCGCCGTATTTATCGGCGTTATCGGACTTGGCATGACAAAGATGGGAGAAATACCTGCCCTTGAGGGTTCACAGTCAGAGACAGTCATCATCAAGATCGCGAATCTTCTTGCAAACCATGGCATACTCTTTGCGCTCATTGCAGGCATTATCCTGTCGGGAATACTTGCATCCACCATGTCCACATCAGATTCACAGCTCCTTGCAGCAGCATCGTCCATATCGAATGATATACTGACAAAGTGCTTCAGGGTAAAGATATCGCCTAAAAAGCTTCTGCTTATCTCAAGGATCAGTCTTTTTCTGATCGCAATATTCGGAATCATATTTGCCTGGAATCCTGACAGCTCAGTCTTCAAGATAGTATCATTTGCCTGGGCAGGCTTCGGAGCTTCATTCGGACCGATTGTGCTCCTTGCTCTTTTCTGGAGGCGTTCCAATAAATACGGAGCAATAACCGGAATGATCACCGGCGGCGCCATGATCTTCATATGGAAATTCCTCGTCAGACCATTAGGCGGCGCATTCGATATCTACGAGCTGCTCCCTGCCTTTATTGCGGCCCTCCTCGTAAATGTCATAGTGAGTCTCATTACTCCTGCGCCTGATAAAGAGATCACGGACACATTTGATGCAGTAAAAAATATGAAATAATTGATATCTGAGTATCTTCTATAATAAAAAATGACCATCGAAATGATGGTCATTTTTTATCCTTCCTGACTTCAGTTTTTATTGAATATCTTAAGTATCTTGTTCTTCGATTTCCCCTCCAGGCTCTCTTCATATACGTTATTGATATTATAGAGCATGGACATGAAGTCCTCCATTTTACGGTAGCGTTTCTCGGGATCAAGCATAAGGCCGCCCTGAAGCGCCCTGATCTGGAAATTGGTCAGATCCTTGCATACAGAAAGCAGATAATCGAAATATGTATCATCTGTTCTCTTAATGGACTCGACCGGTGCCCGTCCTGCCATAGCATAGAACATGGTGGCTGCCATAGAGTAGATATCAGACCATGGACCTGAAACCTGATCGTGAACGTAACTCTCGGGAGGCGTGAAGCCGGGCTTTACGAGGATAGTATCATCTTTATCGAGGTTTTCCCAATAGCATGCAGAACCGAAATCGATAAGGTAAATGGCGTAATCCCTTGTGATCATCAGGTTATCCGGGCTTATATCACGGTGGATAAGACCCATGTTGTGGATCTTGACCATTGATTTAAGGACCGGCTTAATGATGGCAGTTATCTGCTTTGCAGAAAAGACCGTATGCTGCTTCATGTATTCATTCAATGTGATGCCGTCAATATAGTCCTCAACTATGTAAGCTGTATTCTTTTCCTCAAATACATCGATAAGAGACACGATGTGCGGGAGCATTTCCTGCTTGAGCTTTGTCATGACCTTAGCCTCATTAAGGAATCTTTGCTGCTCGCGCTTGAAGAGAGGCATGTCATCCATTGAAAACGGAAGAACATAGCCTTTTTCATTCCTCTTGGCGAACTTCTTGGGATAGTATTCTTTTACTGTAACGAAGCCGTCAATAGCATCGCAGGTACATTTATAGGTAAATGAAAAGCCTCCGTTGCCGATTATCCCTTTAATAGTATATTTATTGAACAGGATAGTACCGATAGGCAGGGCTTTCTCGATAGGTATATGTCTGGAATCAGACGGGTGGAAGTTCTGATCGTCTGCCGCATGAAGCTGCTCAACATTATTTGCAGCGGAATCATCGTCGTCATCGTCTGATGGTTTCCCTGAAGGACGAAAGATGGGCTTGCCGGCAGAAGTGCCTGCAAGATCCTGCTTAAGCTTTGCAGCGTATACGGCGCGAACGCTGTTGCCTGCATCATCAGTGAGCTTTTCAGGCTCAGCGAATACGAAGTCAGAATCATCCTGACTCTCCTTCTCTATACTGTCGGGCTGAAGCAGTCTTAAGTCACTGTCAGGAAATTGAGCATCCGTATCAAACGATAAGTACATGTTGTTATTTACTTCTGCCATATGTTAAACCCCATTTTTTAATTATAAAAACCTGATTATAATTACCCAAATATTACATTTATAATAATACTAAAGGGCTTTCAGGTCAAATAAATTTTCACTTTTGCATCAGGCATTTATGGGTTATAATATTTATTGATATAAAATGAGAATAAAAAGTCCTCATGATCAGGAATATAAGTGGTATTTTGCATAAGAAAAAAGCTTACGCTATGTTTTTAAAGGATACCTTCATATAAAGAGCATGCCTGAGGCATGAAAATGCCTGGAAACTAATATTGCAGAGGGAGAAGCTCATGATAATAGATAACATCTTAAAGAAAAATACATCGGCCAAGAAGGAAGCTTATATTGTACAGCATATCGATGAGGCGCTGGACAAGGGGATCATTAATGTTATCTATAAGCCTGTAGTCAGGACTCTCACAAACAGGCTGACTGAGCTTAAGGCCTATGCCTGCTGGAACTTTGGGGAAGAGGGGGTCGTAGGCAATCGTGAGCTTATCCGCATATTAAGCCGTAAGCATCTCAATGAAAAGCTGGACTTATATATAATGTATAAGGTGTTTACGGATATCAGAAAGAGGATCGATTCAGGTCGGGATACGGTTCCTGTCGCCGTAAACTTCTCAGCCGACGATCTTAATAAGCGTGATTTTTCAGAGACTGTCATAGATCTTATGAAAAAGGCAGATATTGGAAAAGAATATATTCATTTTGAAATAAATGAGAATACCATTGGCATGAACAGCGATAAGTTCAGAGAAGGCATAAAGAAGCTTAATGATGCAGGCATCAGCGTATATCTGGGCAATTTCGGGAGCGGCAATCTTTCGATCGAACTGATCGAAGATAATGATATTGCCGGTGTTGTTACAGATGACAGCTTTTTTGATGATAATTCCGAAAGGTCGGAAAGATTCTTAAAGGCATATCTGAATATTGCGGTAGAGTCAGGACTGAAAACCATTGTCGAAGGAGTTAAGAATAAGGATCAGCTGGAATCTTTGAAGAGAATAGGCTGCGGCAAGGCAATTCTTGATATCAGAACTGTGGCTGAATCCTACGACAGCTGCATGGAAAATGCCGCCGCAGCCGGATTCTTTCCGGAAAAGGCAGGATGGAAGGACTTCTATGACAGCGCATATAGGATAAATTTCAAGGTCGATACTCCGTTTGCTGTATTGGAAGATGATTCAAAGAGCTTTCATTTTTACTATATGAATGGCAGCTACATGGACGCTATTTACAGTCTTGGAGTTCACAGTCCCGAAGAAGCTGAATTTGCCATGAATACAAATCTTATGTCAATGTCTTCTAAGCTTCGAAAGTTCCTTGAACTTCCTAAGAGCACCGGCAAACGTGAAACTATGCTTACAAGTGACGGCAATAATTTTATAAAGATCTCCGCCAAGCTCATTGCAAGAAAAGACACATATTGTCTCTATGTACTTGAAATTGAGAATATATTCAATGATGTGACCAGGAATCCTATTGACCTGTCTGTAACCGATTCATTAAAGAATATGTTCATGCTTTTCAACAGCGTGTTTATAGTTGATTATGAAAATGATATGATAAACAGTATTTATTCAGACACCAAGGGGTTTTTCAAGGGCGGTCTGCCCGGGACTCTAAGGGAAGTAAAACAGGAATACGTAGAAAACATGGTAGCCCCGGAGGATCAGGAACGATATATAGATCTTATTAATCAGGAAAATATATACGAGAACCTTAAAAAGTCTAAGAAAGGTATATATTCGAATTTCTTCAGGACCAGGGAGAAAGCAGGCGATCATTATGAGTGGAAGAAGCATACGATCATGGTCGTGCCTTTAAGAAGCGAGAAAAAACTCCTGTACAGTATTGAGGATGCTGACATAAATAGAAGGGACAATCTTGAACTCTTCATGAACGTCTATGTGCATAATGTCCTTGCAGCAGAGGCAAACGATGTGGAGGGCGTATTGGGTGCCGGTTTAAGCCAGGAACCTGATGTCTTAAGCCGGGAGCCGGAGAAATTAAGTAAAGAACCTGAGGAAGGTAATAATGAGCCGGTGCCTAACGGAGATAAGGAACAGGCGCTTAACGGTGATAATGAGCAGCCTCCTTTAAAAAGATCTTCGATCATTGGTACATCCTCTTTGTGGAACAGCTTTATACTGGGCACTCAGGAAAAGATATTCTGGAAGAATGCTGATGATGAATTCATAGGAGCATCAAGTGCTTTCCTTGATTATTTTAACTTTAAGAACCTGGATGAGCTTAAGAATACAGCATCGCCTCAGGATGTCGGATTCCTTGGGTTTAATGACAATACTGCTGATTACTATAATAAAAAAGTTCTTAAAGAAGGCAAATACTATACCAGCCTTGCCGCAAGATGCATGCATGAGGGTTCTGCCGTAAACGTACTTGTAAACCTTATACCTGTATTTTCGCGTAGCGGTATACAGGGAATGATCGGTACACTTATAGATGAGACGAGCATCAGATCGTTTATGAATAATGCCGGAAAAACTGTAAATACCGACTTTAAGACGGGTCTCTTAAATACCAGAGGCCTTTTAAATGCCGTACTGGATTACAGTACAGAATATCATGCAAATGGCAGGAAATTCGGAGTGATTCTTTTATCATTGAAGAATTACAGAAAGATCCTCAATAATTATGGGGAGAAGATCGCAGATGAGTACATTTCAGAGGCCGGCAGGATCATAAAGGAAAATGTCGGTACACATGAAAAAGCCGGCAGAATAACAGGAGACAGATTCCTGATAGTCCACCAATACAGTTCCGAGCGCGAGCTCAATGATATTTCAAGAAATATTACGGGAAGCCTGTGGGATCTTCATAACATAAACGGTATACCTGTAAATATCAATCCTGTTTTTGGAATAGCCGAGTACGATGAATTCGAGGATAATGAATCGATGATCCGCGCTGCGAAGAAGAGGATGCTGTCAAGAAACAGGTAAAGCAGATATTGATTTCTGTAAGCTCAGGGCTTATTATAATATAAAGAGGTAGTGGGCTCTTTTATGACTTTAGTAAATAATAATTTATTCGGGGGGGATAAAAAGGAGAGGATATTATGTGGAAAAGGGATATTTATTCCGGACATAGGCCTGCAGGAAAAGGAATTCCTGAAAAAAGCGTAAGGAAAAGATTTTCAACAAGGGGTATACTGCGTGCTGCACTGGCATCACTTGCTGCTGTCGGCATGGTTGTATCCATGGTTCCTTCCGGGGCGGTGCACGCTCTGGATACTTCAGATCTTAAAGGTCTGACATATAAGACTGTCATGAGTTCACCACAAGGTGATAATGAGGTTGGAGATTATAGGCATTCTTCATGGTATAATGCCGCTGACCCTCTTGGTGTTGCGAACAGGTTCAGTGTATTCGGTATTGATGTAACTACAAATGCCCATACCAATGGTAATATTGCTGCTGTTAATATCAACAAGGGTACTAACAGCGGTATGAATAATATTACGTTCCAGGAAGTAAATTATTTTCAGAACATCAGTAATAATAATGGTATTTACACAGGCAGCAATTCTCCGCAGGCACAGGTAGTTGTCGGCAAGGACGTAAAGGTCGATACCACGGATAACGGTACAAGCTTTACTCTGCAAGGCATTAAACTCGATAATACCAAGTCTATATGGCAGGATGGGGATACTTGCTTTATAGATATCCCTGCTGAGCTTAAAGCGCTTGAGGACTTATCAGCAAAGCTTTCAAAACGTGAGGGCGATAGCTTCAGTTCACTTTATAATGAGGAAAAATCCACTGTAACTTTCAATATGAATAGCAGTTATGAGATCATTAATATAAGCAGTGATGAAGCAGGAAAGCTCACGAGCGGCAATGAGCTCGTTATGAAGGATTATACTCCCGGCAACAAGTCACAATCCAATGGTCAGAAGTCAGTTATATTTAATGTTGATCTCAAAGGTCAGACGAATTTCAATATCGGCAGAAAAATATGGCTTAAGACAACTGATACCAAGAATGACGGAAGCAAGATAAATGATTTCTCAGAAAGAGTAAATTTCCAGGATGGAAATATCCTATGGAATTTTTATGACAGCTCAAAAGCTGACAGAGTCTACAGAGGTGCCTTATCTACTAATGGTATAGTAGGAACTCTCCTTGCTCCTGGTGCAGCTATTACTGAGAATGTAAATATTGACGGAAATATGATAGGAAATAGCGTAGTTGTCAACGCCCAGTCACACAGACTTGATTTCCAGGGAACTGTACCTGATAAGATCAACGAGCCGACTCCTTCTTCTACACCTGAGAAGACTACGGAAGTTTCACCAACGCCAACGACTAAGACAACACCGGAAGCCTCACCGAAGACAACGTCAGAGACAACACCTGAAGTCTCAACAACACCAACGTCATAGACAACACCTGAAGTCTCAACAACACCAAAGTCAGAGACAACCCCGGAAGTCACAACAACACCAACGTCTGAGACATCACCTGAAGTCTCAACAACACCAAAGTCAGAGACAACCCCGGAAGTCACAACAACACCAACGTCGGAGACAACACCTGAAGTCACAACAACACCAACGTCAGAGACAACTCCGGAAGTATCACCGAAGACAACACCTGCGGCTGCGCCGGAGACAACCCCAACAGCTGCACCTACGACAACTCCTGCGCCAACGCCTTCATCTACACCAACAGTTCAGAAGGGAAAACTTACCATTACAGTTACCGATAAGAAGACAGGCAGAAGAGTTCCGAA
Source organism: Lachnospiraceae bacterium (assembly GCA_036343175.1). Classification (GTDB taxonomy): domain Bacteria; phylum Bacillota; class Clostridia; order Lachnospirales; family Lachnospiraceae; genus JAEEJA01. Next base: position 23,562 of record JAZASR010000017.1, on the reverse strand, counting down.
CGCTGTCGTATCTGTAAAGGATAAGAACAACGTTGAAACTAATTATAAGACTAATGATAAGGGCCAGATCCATCTTACCGATGTTGAAGAAGGAGATGTAACAGTAACAGTTAAGAAAGTGCCTAAGGGATATCATGTTGATATCGGAACAGAGACTACTGTTACAGTGACTCCTGATGAAGAGAAGAATGTCAGAGTCAAGATAGACAAAGAAGATGAAGAGACTGTAACCGATAAGAAGACTGATACAGGTTCAGCTGATTCAAAGAAGGATGCTGAGAAGACTGATACAAAAAAGGCAGCCAATACCGGTTCAGCTGCAGACACAGTTTCAACTGATACAGGTTCGGAAACAGATACTGCATCAACTGAGACCGGATCAGTTACTGGTACCGCATCAGATACACCGGAGACAGGCGATAATGCACCGATCATCCCATTTGCCGCACTCTTCGTGATCGGAGGTCTCGGAACTTTATTTACACTTGGTCTTAAGGTAAAGAAGGACTGATTGCAGAATATCTTTAGATCCGTTAATACGAATTACATAATACGAAACTGATGAGTCTATAAAAAGGCATCGCATGAGCGGTGCCTTTTTTGTTATGTATTATCCGTCTCATGCTGTTAGGGAACATGCCAAATTAACCGGTGACAGATATGTTTCATAATTTAAGGAATATTAATGTTTGTTCCGTAATGGAAATAAACTTGATATTTTGAATGAATTGTTCCATAATGCTTTTGAGAAAGGAGGCCATTATGGAACGAAATTTTGACCTTGAAAACCGTGACTATTATCTTAAGAGACTGATTTCCTATAAGGATACGGAACCGATCAAGGTGATCACGGGTTTTCGGAGATGTGGTAAATCGAGTTTATTACAGCTCCTTCGAAATCATCTTTTATCCGAAGGCGTGCATAAGAATCAGATTGTATATATCTCTTTTGAAATCCTGGAATTCAGAAGCATGACGTATCTTGAGCTTTATGAGAACGTGAAAAAACAAGTCCTTCCAGATGAAAAAATGTATCTGATTTTTGATGAAGTGCAGGTGATCGATCATTGGGAGGATACCGTAAACTCTCTTCACACAGAGATAGATGCGGATATCTATATCAGCGGGTCGAATGCGAAGCTTCTTTCTTCAGATCTTTCAACGTATTTATCGGGAAGGTATGTTGAACTTCCGATGCAACCTCTGTCATTTGCGGAGTTTATACGTTTTCATGGCTATAAGCTTGAAAGCTATCTGTCACCTCTTGGTGGTCAGGGCTTTCGGGTGAAGGATAAGAATGAAGAGGCAATTCCCCTGGAAGAGGTTTTTCTCGCATATCTCAATTTCGGCGGGATGCCGGGTATAAGAGAATTTGGCTTTGACAGGGACAAGATCTGGACGCTTGTTGATGATATTTACAATACAGTAGTCGTAAGGGATATCATCGAGCATGAAAACGAGAAACGAGCTGGTGAGAGAAAGGCTAACGACCCGGTGCTGCTAAAGAAGATTGCCGGCTTTATGGCAGACAGTATAGGGAGCACCATATCCTTAAATACAATCAGTAACACGCTCGTTACAAGCAAGGGGCTGGAAGACAGATCAAAGCAGGGCAAGCCTGCAGTGGCGACAGTACAGGCTTATGTGAAAGCTCTTACTGACTGCTTCCTGTTTTATCCGGTAGATCGGTACGACATTAAAGACAAGGAATATCTGAAGACACAGAAAAAGTATTACATTGTCGATCCCGAACTTCGCAGTTATCTGCTCGGATATCGGGGGACTGATCGTGGTCGCTTGATCGAGAATGTAGTCTTCCTGGAACTTAAGAGGAGAGGGTATAAGATTTCGGTTGGAAAGGTTGGGAATACAGAAGTCGATTTCGTAGCTGAAAGTCAGAAAGAAAAAGTGTATATCCAGGTTACGGAAGAAATGAGCAATCCTGATACTGCGGCGAGAGAACTGACACCGCTTCGAAAGATACGGGATAATTTCCGAAAGGTTGTCATAGCGGAGCGGGCAGGTTCTTCTCTGACAGAAGATGGCATAGAAATCATAAAGCTTCTTGATTTCCTGCTGGAAGATGCAAACTAATTATTTTAGTTTTTATTCTCTTGAATAATGCGCTTATCCATCGGGATTACAGTGAGTATACGGAAAACACGCCTGTAAGTATCGAGATGTACAGGAACAGGCAGCGTTCTGCTGTGCCCGGACGTCTGATAAAGCCCGGTGGATTTTCCAGGGGACGTACTGCACGTGCAGGTTTTTCGTATCTGAGACACAGTCCCAGTACTTTTTCTGTTTTATGATGTTTACCTACTGCTTTTTCTGCATTATAATATCATCAATCATTTTTGCATATGAGATTTCTCATATGGGTTGGAGGTAAATGGAGATATTGAGCATGACTTCCGGAGAATAGGAACATTTTGTTCTGTCAGACATTATGGATACTGATGTCAGGAAATATCCGAAGGTACAGGTCTATCCTTAAGCAGGGGGATGAGTATTTGGCTCTGTTATAGCAGTGCTTAATGCAGCATGTGAAAAATAAACTCAAATTGGACAGGTGATCATTGAATGAAGAATAATTATTATGATGCTGATGAGAATGACTTTGATATTGATAATATAGATTCCTCAAGCTTTCTTAAAAATGCTATGGCTGAGGAAGATGAGGATAAGGCTGAGAATGATTCCGGGTATTTATCCGATAATAAAACCGGATATGAGGTAAGGTATAAAGCCAAATATGAGGATGAAAATGATTTTCATGCAGGTACATTTAAGCCGCGTGAAAAAGGGGCAGGTAATTATAAACACAAACATAAGCACAAACATAAGCACAAGCATCCGGTAAAAAGGACTGTCAGAATTGTGATCTTAGTGCTGGCCGCTTTGATAATTATTGCGAACCTGGCCTTTGATGCCTCATACAGGAAAATGGATATTGACAGCAATGGCTTTGCAAAGATAAATGCTGCATATAAAGTGAAGCATCAGCCAGGAGTCACGAATATCCTTCTTATGGGACTTGATAAGAATGAGGACGAACAGTCAAGCTCATCAGCTGCCCGCAGAACTGACTCCATGATGCTGGTCTCCATAAACAGAGAAAAGAAAAAGATCTCGATCTGCTCATTTATGAGAGATATGTATCTTGAAGTACCCGGACACGGCATGGAAAAGCTCAATGCGGCCTATACCCACGGCGGAGCATCACTTCTTGCCGAGACCATAGTAAGCAACTATAAGGTACCTGTTGACGGATATGCAGCCGTAAACTTTGACTGCTTTGTAAAGATCATCAATGCCATTCATGGGATCAATGTGAATCTGACGGAATCCGAGGCTGTGAATCTGAACAATTCCAATTATATTTCAAAGAAAAAATTCCGGAACTTAAAGCCCGGCAGAAATCATCTTAACGGGTACCAGGCTCTCGGCTACTGCAGGATAAGACATGGAACATATGAAAACGGCCGTTATCCCGGTGTATATACTAAGGACGGAAAGGGTGACGATTATGCCAGGACAGAGCGCCAGAGAACAGTCATAAGGAAGATCATAAACAAGATGAAGCGGTCTTCACCGGTCACATTATTGAGGGCAATGAACGTATCCGCTCCATATATCACGACAAATATTACCTCTCCGCGTCTTAAAGGCCTTACACTTACTATCCTCCTGAACCGCTCCATGAAGATGAAGACCCACCAGATACCGGTGGTATATACTTCAGGAAGCGCCGGAGGCCAGTTCGTATTGAATGTTGATGTAGAGGCTGACAGGAAGAAGCTGTATTCATACATCAGATGATAAAGATCGAATATTCATACCTCATTCCTGTTCTGGTTTTGTTGTTCCAGAGAAACATAACTTTATGAAAAGTATGAAAGGCATTCTGTCAAGTTATGCTGATTCGACTTTAAGAGAACAGGAAGAAGGAGCACATATTGAATGTTGATTCAGGGCACAGGATCAATTGCTACTCGAATGCGGCATATATTCATAGAGCTTCATTGCGGTCGATCCGATCGGCATGCTTTGCAGGATCACATGGCCGGGACCAAAGACCCTTGTATTGAAAAGGCCTTCTCCGCCAAGAAAGATGTTTCCAAGGCCGGAAACAGTCTTTATGTCGATCGACATAGTATCAGACATAGACGCAAGATACCCTGTATCTATTATCTTAACGTCGCCTGCAGGAATGTCATATTCATGGGCAGATCCATCGATCTCCAGAAAGACGATTCCGTCTCCATGGTAGTGGCGCATTAGAAAGCCTTCGCCCCCGAAAAAGCCGCTGCCGATCCTCTTTTGAATGAAGACCTCATTCTGGATATTGCCGGCACAGGCCAGAAACGATCCCTTCTGAATAATGATACCTTCGCCGTTAGTAAGCCTGATCGCCCGGATAGATCCCGGAAATTTCGAAGAAAATGCAATTTCGCCTGCCCGGTGGGCAACATATGTATTCATGAAGAGCCGTTCACCGGTCAGCGCACGGCCGAATACCTTTCCCAAGCCGCCGCCGGTATTTGTCTGCATCTCTATTTCGTCGTCCATCCAGGACATGGCCCCGGCTTCACACTGTACGACTTCTCCAGGCTCCATACTGATCTTAAGGACCGGCAGATTTTCTCCATCAATTTTGTAATGCATAATTTTTCCTCCTGTTTTTTAATAATGATTACTTCCACTTTACGGGCAAGCCCGTGTGGTTTTCGCCCGATTAATGATTGGTTTCAGAACTCTATTTTATATTCTATTATATTCTATATAATTGATACTCTATTTTCCAGTTATTTTATCATTCTTTGTTAAATAATGCTGCAGGGTTAATAAGTGCGGGAACAGATATATTTGGAAATGAATTATTATTAACTAAAAAATATTGTAATTTGATAGATACTTATTTTGAATCGATCTGCCAACAAACAATAAGCAGGGAAAAGATTATAAACCACATGTTTATGATCTTTTTACATTAAAGAAGAAATGTAGAATATTTAAGCTTAAATTTTTAAGAAAATGTGTTATAATTTAATTAGGAAAGGAGGTAAAAGAACCAGCATATTTATATGTTTAACGAGATTTTATTTTATAGGATGTGTAGTTTACACTGCTTTTAGCAGAAAAGAGAAAATAATTTTCAAAGAATGAAGGAGACGTTCAGTATGAAAAAATTTGTTAATAAATTTATTTCATTTATTGCGTTAATGGCCATTGTTATAGCGATGAGCCCATCATCTGCATATGCTGCTCAGTGGGAACAGAGTTATATTCACGGAGCGCTATCTTCGGAGTATAATAATCCTGTTGAAAAGTGGGTTGCGTATGACTCAAGAGGTTATAGGATTAAATGCACATCTATCAGCGGAACTTATGACAGATACATTGAAGTAACTAACCCATGGATGTACATGATTAGATTTACTACGACAGGAGAAGTTAAAAGAGTATTATCTAATAGCACTACTGGCAAAGTAAGATTTATCATTACAGGATATAGCTCAGGAAGCTGCTATTCAACTGGCAGTATTACAGTATATAAATAATGCATTCTTTATATTAATAACTTTATTGAACAATGAATTTAAAATGCTATGATTGCTTATTTAATTATGATGTTGAATACTGTACTTAGGAAAGGAAATATAAACATGAAAAGAATAAATCTTATTTTCATCAGCCTGATTCTTTGTGCCTTTTTGATCACCGGATGCTCTGACGGTAAGGATACTGTTTCAAAAAATACCGATAAGGTATATGATAAAGATCTCATTACTTTCTCTGATCTTATTTCTCAAAAGGATGATGCTATCAGCAAGATAAAGTCAACTGATTATGGAAATCTTGATTTCTCTGAACTCACAGATATCAATATACCCGATGTCGACAGCATTTCAGATATTAAAGTCAAATACGTTACAGATACCGATACTTCTAAAATATATGATGATCTCATGCATCTTTATCAGTCTTATTTTTCTGACAAGCTGGAAGAAGAGAAATTTAAGGAGGGTACTTATTACCGCCTTGATGGACAAACAGAGGATAAGAGTCTTAATGATTCCATTGATGATATAAAGAATAATAAATTAAAAATAAATATTATGGGCATCGATAACAATGACGCTTATGCATGCTATGGTTCAAATGGCGTCTTTTTTAATGCTTATCGTGGAGACATTCATAAATACACGGACCTGGGATATACACGGGCAAAGTTCGAACCTGAAGATGATCTAACCTTAGCTGATAACCTTTCTGAGGGTAAAAGTCCTGATGAGAAATACCAGATGATGGATGGAAGTGAGAGCAGTGCTGCTGAACAGTGGAAGCTGGCTTATGACTTTCTGAAAAAGTCTCCGGCTTACAAGGATGCAGATGGAAATCATGACTTTAATTTTGATGGCTTTCAGGTCTACCAGAATAATGATGGAAAATCTCTTATGGAGATATTATATTCTGAGACCCTGAATGGCATACCGCTTGATTTCATGCCATTTGGTGATGTTAAAAGCTCAGAATCGCACACGTTTGCAAATAACTATTTATATATGATTGGCAGCAATACAAGTTTTCCGGATGGTTTTTCTTATCCCGCAAAGATGGATGTTACATATTCGGATAATAAAACTGATAAGGTATGCAGTCTTCCTGATATATGTGATTTTGTACATAAAAAGTTTTCAGAGTCAGTAAATCTCAAGGTAAGGAATATATCAATGTATTATTTCCTTCAGAATACCGATGATAAAGGTACTGAGATGAAAGGCCATCCTATGTGGAGACTCTTATGCGATAATACGGAAACAAACGAAACAGTAGTAATATATGCAGATCCTCTCAAGGAGAAATTGACTTATGATACATACATCTATGAAGAGCAGGAATAAAGGATCAGGAAACTTAAGGGTAGAGATATCCAAGATGCTTCTGAATCCTATGTTCATCATTGAAGTACTGGTAATTATAGTTATGTTCCTGTCGGCAAATATCACGATAGGGATGGATATGAGGTCTCCGGCATGGGCAATGTATCAATATATGAACGGAAATATAGCTGCAGATGAACTTTACGGTGCCGATGCTTTCTCAGCCTTTATATATGGCTGGGGAAGCTGGTTCACTCTTTTTATACCTGTCGTATCATCCTTCTGTACCATACCTTTGCTCTGTGATGAGAGGAACGGAGGTATGACGAGATTCATACTCATCAGGCAAAAGAAGCGGACCTATATCCTGGGAAAGTTCCTTGGAGCCTTCATATGCGGCGGAATGGCAGTTATTGCTGCCGGTCTTATCTACCTGGTACTGTGCTTTTCCATACTTCCTTTACCTGATGAGGGGATTCTCTCTATGCTTCCCATGGTATATGGATCGGAAAGTATGTATAAGGTCATAGCCTTTAAGCTGTTCCTGGGCTTTATATACGGAGGCTTTCAGGCACTTTTTGCCATCATGTTCTCATCATGGCTCAAGAACAGATATCTTATCATATGTCTTCCTTTTCTATTAAAGTACTGCTACGATCAGGTGATAACGTTGATAGGATCTTCATTTATAATGTCAGATGCTCATCCCATGGCAGACTCACAGTCTGCAGATATCTCAGAGATCATTTGGAGACTGTCTTCGAATGGTATTATGAATATAAAGTTATCTGATTCATCATTTATTAATCTTCTGCCGGTAATAATCACGGCAGTTGTGACTATTGCCTTATTTCTGCTTTACCGGACAGGACTTAATCACAGGAAGGATTTTGCCAGACCATGAAAATTCGTCAGATAATGACCATGGCGGTCACTGAATATAAGAATCTGTTAGTGAATTCCAGACTTATTATGCTGCCGATATTGGCGGTATTTCTAAAGATGACTGTCATAGATTCACTTCTCCAGATGCAGAAAAATATGGGCCAGTTTGTCACGGCCCTTGAACCATTCATAGCTGTGACCAACTCCGGTCTTCTGCTGCTGGTACTGCCTTTGAGCCTTCTGTTCTTTATATCAGATTACCCGAAGAATTCCGGCAACATCCTTTTCATGATGTTCAGAACGGGAAAGCTTAACTGGTTCATTGGCCAGATGATCGCAGGATTAATGACGGTTGTCACATATATCATAGCGCTTCTTACTTTCACAATCATCGATGCCCTGATTCATGGATGCAGCAGCCCGGTATCAGCACTGACAGGACGAGGTTGGAGCGATGTAATACTTAAATATGAGAGCAGCTTTCCGGGTAATGAAAGCCAGGTCTATCTAAACCTTATACCTAAGAATCTATATCAGCAGATGTCAGAGAAACAGGCGGTTCTTTACAGTGCTGCTCTTTTATTTATGTACTTTGTGATTATCATGATGATACAGATGTATTTCTTCCTGAGACATAAGAAAAAGTGGGGAATATTTATCAATATCATTCTTATTTGTGCAGGTACAGCTTTAACTTCACTTAAGTTATCGTATATGTGGATATTCCCGGTATCGCACTCTATTCTGTGGCTTCATTTCAATGAGTATCTGAGCGAATACGCATTCAGACCATCCTGGTCCTGCATATATTTTGGAGCCATATTTATAATAACCCTTGCAGGGTGTCTCATTTGCCTTAAAAATATGACAGTAGAGACACCGGAGCTGCCTGATTGAAAAAATTAATTATTCTAAAAGGCGGCAGACAGCCTGACAGATCTTATTAGTTCGGGCAGAAGTGAAATGTTAGATCAACAGATAAAATAAGAGAAAGGCTTTTCGATGGGAGATAAAGATACAGAAATAACCGTTGACAGTATATCCGAGAACATGACAGTAGAGAAGGTGCCGGATGATAAAGATACAGGAATAATAGTGGACAGTATATCACTGACCCTTGGCGGTAACCATATACTGAAGGATGTATCGCTGAAGGTGGAAAAAGGAGCTATAGTCGGGCTTCAGGGAAGGAACGGAAGCGGCAAGACTATGCTTATGAAGTGCATCTGCGGTTTTGTCAGACCTCAGAAGGGCAGAATATTCGTTTCAGGACAGGAGATATTTAAGGATACAGATTTTCCTAGGGAGACCGGAATCATCATAGAGACTCCGGGATTTATACCATATTATTCAGGATATAGGAACTTAAAGATACTTGCCGGTATCTCTGACAGGGTATCAAGGGAAAAAATAGAGGAGACCATGAGGACAGTGGGGCTTGACCCTTCTTTAAAAAGGCATATAAAGACCTACAGTCTGGGCATGAGGCAGAGGCTGGGAATCGCCCAGGCTATTATGGAGGATCCTTCTGTTCTGATATTGGATGAACCATTTAATGGACTTGATGAAGACGGAGTTACTGCCATGCGTGATGTCTTACTTGGTATGCGCGATAAAGGAACCTCTATACTTATCGCATCCCACAATGCGGATGACTTGAAGATCCTTTGCAGTGAAGTTAGGCATATGCACGGAGGAGTGCTGGATTAATATTTTTGACCCTGTATAATAAAAGTAACCTGCTTATCCTCAAGAATTTACAATAATTTTAACAGGATAAGGAGGACCAAAAAATTAATTGAAAATCCTGAAGTAAAATTTATATTGATAATATGGCCATAACTGAGAGTATTCTTTGTTATGGCTATTTTTAGTTACTGTGCTTTTGTGCAATTTGCACAAAAATGGAAACTTAATTTTGTTAGTTTAGTTTGTTGATATTAAAAATAACTTTTGTTAGTATGTAATACAAGAAACTAAGAACGTGAGTTGAGTTTCCAAACTTAAGCTCCGGAGGATCTGTATCTGGAGCTTATTCTATGTTGAATTTAAGTAAAATCGGCTGTTTCTTTAATGCAGCATGTTGTGCTTAAAAGAAGTCTGAAATGCAAAGAAAACAAGAAGACCTCTTCAATAACAGGAAGAATTCTTATTAAACAAGAAGACTTCTTCTAAAACAAGAAGATATCTTCTAATTAAAAGAAAGGAGAGATAGTGATGAGCCGTACTTATAAAGGCGGGCATGAAAAGCTTAAGCTGGATATCCTGCGTACAGCAATAAAGCTTTTTAATAAAAATGGGCTTAAGTTCACCATGGATAATATTGCCAGCGACTTGAGTATAAGCAAGAAGTCAATATATCTGTGCTTCAGCAGTAAGAATGAGCTTTTCGAAGCGATAGTAAATCACGTCTTTGATTCCATTCAGACAGAAAAAAAGAAGGTAATGGAGGACAGTTCACTTACGACTGTAGAGAAACTTAGGAAGATACTTTCATCCCTGCCTAAGTCCTATCGTGAGATGAATCTGAATAAGCTTTATTCACTTAAAGACAATTTTCCTGAGACCTATGCACTGGTAGAAGAAAGGCTTGAGACAGGCTGGGAGGACACGATCGCACTGATAGAGAAAGGTAAGAAGGAAGGCGTTATCCGCGATATCGATGTAAACATCTTCAAGCTTATGTTCCAGGCAGCTCTCGAGCAGTTCTTCCAGAAGGATATACTTGTCAAAAACAGGATCTCATATACGAAAGCGCTCAATGAGGTCGTAGAAATACTTATTGATGGTATTTCGGTACGCAGCTGAAACGCTCATTATCATTTAACAGCAAAGCAGTTTACTTTCCGATTAATAATGAATAAGAAAGTGAGGAAATTTATTATGAGAAATTACATCCGATACGTTGATCCCTATTATGGCAATGGCAGGGCTGATTCAGCTAATGTTGCCGGCAGAATATATCTCAATGACGACTGGTATTTTACGGAAGAATTTACAGAAGTACTTTTCAATGCCGATCTTTCCGGTTCTGATGTGAAAAGTACTGATGTAAAAAGTGTCGATGTGAAAAGCACCGATGTGAAGCGTGCTGATATGAATGATACTGATAAGGTCACGGATCTTACCAGGGTACGTATCCCGCATACAGTTAAAAAGACTGGTCTTAATTATTTTGATGAGAGCGAATATCAGATGATCAGCGGTTATGCAAGGAACTTATTTATCGATGAGGGTCTTAAGGGAAAAGTCCTTCTTCTTACATTTGAAGGGTCAGCTCACGGGACACGTGTATTCATAAATGGCAGGGAGGCTGCATTCCATCAGAATGGATATACAGCTTTTACTATCGATATAACTGATCTTGTAAATTATGGGGAGACAAACCGGATAGTATGCGAGGTCAACAGCCGTGAAGACCAGAATATTCCACCATTCGGCTATGTTATAGACTACATGACCTATGGAGGCATATATAGAGATGTATATCTTGATATCAAGGAAGCGGATTATATAGCAGACGTATATCTGACCTCAACACTTAAGGGCATCGGGCTCAGATCAGCTGCAGAAGCTTCAGATATCACAACTGATATTAATTATGAAAACGGAGAGGAAGCTTCTGCCGGCAGGCAGAAAAGCTTTAAGGCAAAAAAGGCTGTACTTACTACTCTGATCGACGTTAGGACAGTGAATGATGACTTAAAGGCTGTCCAGTTTATAATGCCTGCAGGTCTTAATGGAATCTGGAATGCAGATACTGACATTGGAGAAGACGCAGCAGAAGCGGGTACATTTAAATCCGGGAATGACGGGATAAGGTGGCCGGCTAAGATCGGTGAAGCAAAGATACAGGAATATTTATCTGATGGTGAAGAGACGGATGATCCTGATACGGAGGAAGCATTTGAAAGGACAAATGCTGCTATGAGCCTTGGAGCAGGGCTTAATCTTCCTGCGGAAGAGAGTAAGAAGCATCGTGTTACAGAATTAAAAGCGTATCTAAAGGATGTCGATCTCTGGGATATAGAGAGACCGGCGCTTTATGATGTTATCACTGTCCTCTGTGATGATTTCCTTGATGACCATCAGGTGAAGGATGCTCTTACAGACTACCTTAAGAGAAGATCTTGGGATGAAGATCATGTGTCTGTTGAAAAATACGGCACTGGCGCTGACAGGGATCATGCTTCAGCAGATGCAGAAAGCTGCGTTTTCAGCAACGTTTATAAGAATGGTATTCACGATATCAGATTTACGACTTACGGGTTCAGAAAGGCTGTTTTCAAGGCAGAAGGATTTTTCCTGAATAACCGTAAAGTAAAGATCCGCGGACTTAACCGTCATCAGTCATTTGCATATGTCGGTTATGCCATGCCGGAATCCATGCAGAGATATGATGCCTTCATTATGAAACATGAGCTCGGACTCAACGCTGCCCGTACATCACATTATCCTCAGTCACAGGCTTTTATAGATGAGTGCGACAGACTGGGCCTCATGGTATATACTGAGTTACCGGGCTGGCAGCATATAGGTGACGAGGCATGGAAGGAGCAGGCCGTCGAGAATGTAAAGGAAATGATAGTCCAGTACAGGAATCATCCTTCTATAATTCTCTGGGGAGTCCGCATTAATGAATCAAAGGATGACCATGATTTCTACCAGACAACAAATGCAGCTGCCCACATTCTTGATCCCGGCCGTCAGACCGGCGGTGTAAGGTGCTACAAAAAGACAGAGTTCCAGGAGGATGTCTATACATACAATGATTTCTATCACGACGGCGTCCATCCGGGGTGTGAACCTAAAAAGGCTGTGACTTCCGATATGAACAAGCCTTATATGATTTCAGAATACAACGGCCATATGTATCCTACAAAGGCCTTCGATGACGAGGCTCACAGGGAGGAGCATATGCTCCGCCATGCAAGAGTTTTAAATGATGTTGCAGGCTTCGATGACATAACAGGATCATTTGGCTGGTGCATGTTCGATTATAATACCCACAAGGATTTCGGGAGTGGAGACCGTATATGCTACCACGGGGTCATGGATATGTTCAGGAATGAAAAGATGGCGGCTTACGTTTATGCCGACCAGGATGATCACGGTCTTAAGCTTGCCCTGTCATCATCTATGGACATAGGAGAGCATGCCGGCGGGAATCTCGGCTCTGTATATATTCTTACAAATGCCGATCAGGTAAAGATGTACAAGAACGGCTCATTCCTTAAGACATATACGGCCGAGGATTCAGAATTTAAGAATCTTAAGCATCCGCCGATCCTGATCGACGATTTCATAGGAAATATGCTTGTCGAGAATGAGGGCATGAGTCTTAAGAAGTCTCTTGAGATAAAGAAGATCTTAAATGGCGCGGCTCGTACCGGCCTTTACTCCATGTCCAGGGTACAGATAGCTAAGGCTGCTGCCACAGCAGTTAAATACGGTATGAAGATCACTGACCTTATAGACCTCTATGGCAAGTATATCGGCAACTGGGGCGGAGAGTCAGTTGAATATACATTTGAAGCCTTTAAGGTCGATGGTGAGGAGCTGCTCACAAAGACGCTCAAGGTATCACCGTTTAAGGAAAAGAAGCTTGAATTTATCGTATCCGCCGATCTTTATGATAACAGCAGGACAGGTGATGCCAAAGAGAATGCAGCTGACAGGGCTTACGGCTTTGAGGATAAGAAAAAGTTCACAGATTCTACAGGATCTCCTGTATTTGTCCTTAATGAGGGAGTTTCATATGATACTGCAGAGATCCGCATAAGAAGTGTCGATCAGAATGGGAATATCCTGCATTACGATAACAGTCCTTTCTATGTGAAGACGACCGGAGCAGTAGAACTTATGTCACCTGATCTTTCAGCATTTTCCGGCGGCATGACAGGTATCTATGTGAGGAGCTGCCAGAAAGAGGGAAGCGGCAAGGTAAAGATCCTTTTCCAGGACGGAAGGAAACAGGAGATCAGATTTATTGTGAATAAGAAATGATCTTTTTCGGGAAAGGAAGGAAAATGTCATGTCGTATTGGCTGTCATTTAACGAGTACGATATATGGTGCTTACATTAATTTTTTCGGAGGTATATTATGGGATTGTCAGCAAAGGAAAAAATATCCTACGGTCTCGGTGCCGTGGGCAAGGACATGGTATATATGCTGTCAGCAAACTTTGTCCTCTATTATTATCAGGACCTTCTTGGGGTCTCAGCTATCGCAATGGGTATCATCCTTCTTGCGGCAAGAATATTTGACGCATTCAATGACCCGATAATGGGCGTCATAGTGGCAAAGACCAAGACACGCTTCGGCAAGTTCCGTCCGTGGCTTATGATAGGAACCTGCTTCAATGCAGTGATCCTCGTACTTATGTATGCCTGCCCGCCAAGCATGCACGGCAGCGGACTTGTAGCATACGCCGCTGTTTTCTACGTACTCTGGGGCATGACCTACACCATGATGGATATTCCATTCTGGTCAATGATCCCTGCATTCACAAAGGGCGGCAAGGAAAGGGAAAACCTCACTACTCTTGCAAGATCATGCGCAGGAGTCGGTTCAGCCCTTATCACTATCATAACCATGAAGGCTGTTGAATGGCTGGGCGGAGGCAATTCTGATCCGCAGCAGGTAAAGGGCTTCTTATACTTTACTTTGATAATTGCTGTACTTTTCATAGTATTCATCACATTTACCTGCCTTACCATAAAGGAAAAGTCAACAGTTGACGTTAAGACCACAAAGGTTGCGGACATGTTTCGGGCTCTTGTAAGAAATGATCAGGCAATGACAGTCGTTATCGCCATCGTCCTCATTAACTGCTCACTTTACATCACATCCAACCTGCTCATTTATTTCTTCAAGTATGACGTGGGCGGGGAGAGCTGGAACAATGCATATACGTTTTTCAACGCTTTCGGCGGCGGCATCCAGATCATATCTATGATGATATTCTTCCCGCTTTTCAGAAAATTCATGTCCACCATAAAGGTATTCTATACAAGTCTTGGACTTGCAATGGGTGGCTATCTCGTGCTTCTTGTACTTATGGTGCTTGGAATAAACAGCGTTTACGTGCTCATGGCACCTGCCTTCTTCATCTTCACAGCATTCGGCATGTTGACAGTACTTACTACAGTATTCCTTGCAAATACTGTAGACTATGGCGAATACAAGAACGGTACCCGAGATGAGTCAGTCATCTTCTCGATGCAGACATTCGTAGTAAAGCTTGCATCAGGTGTCTCCGCATTTATAGCATCTCTGGCCCTTTCCATATTCCACATTTCAAAGGATAAGGAAGCAGTCGATGCAGCAGTTCAGCTTTCCCAAAGCTCACTTATGGGACTAAGAATGACTATGACCATACTTCCTATAGCAGGCTTCGTAGCTGCCTTTATACTCTTCAGGAAGAAGTTTATTCTCGATGCGGAGAAGGTCGAGGAGATCAATAAGGCTTTGGAGAATAAGCACTCCGGCAAGGCAGACGCTGAATGATCTATCGCCGCACGAGCAGTTTCAGGAGGGGCATATGATAAAGATTAAGAATGATATATTCATACTTGAGACCATGGACACCTCATATATCTTGAAAAAGGATGCAAACGGTCTTTTAAAGCACCTGTATTATGGAAAAAAGATAAAGGTCGATGATCATGAAACATTTTTCGCTCCTCTGGAGCTTTCAGGCTCGTTTTTGCCGGGAAATGCTATAAGATATGATAAGACAGAGCCCGGAAATATATTTTTAGAGGATGAACTGCTGGAGATTTCAAGTCCTGGAAAAGGCGATTTCAGGGAGCCTTTTATTGAGCTGGTCCATCCGGATGGTACTGTTACCAGTGACTTTGTATTCGATTCATTTGAAACTTACCGCGGTAAGAAGATACTTGCCGATTATCCATCTTCATATGCGGTAAGTAACGGGAGCTTCGAAAAGTCGGGAATCGGATCGGAAAATATTTCTGATACTGCATCAGATGTCTGCACTCTAAAGATCCATCTCCTTGACCGCAATATGCCTGAGCTTAAGCTGACCCTGATCTACACTGTGTTCGAAAAAGAAAATGTCATCGTCAGGTCAGGAAGGCTTGATTATAGCAAAGCAGAGGCAGATACCGGCTCTGAAGGAAGCAGTGAGCATAATGCTTCACAGGATAAAGATCAAAAGGTCCATGCAGATGCAGACTCAGAAGAAAGCAAAGACCTGGTCTTCATTAAAAAGTTCTACTCATCACAGCTTGACCTTGATGATCCTGATCTGATCCTCACGACCTTTAATAATGCCTGGTCAAGGGAAATGAACAGGGTCGATCAGCCAATAACAGTCGGAAGACATATGAACAGCCGTGCTCCGGGTGTTTCAACTAATATTTCCAATCCTTTCTTTATGGTCGAGTCGCCTGATACGACTGAGGACCATGGAAATGTATACGGTTTCAATATTATATATTCCGGATGTCACAGTGAGTCAGTCGAAAAAAATGAATTCGGGCTGATAAGAGTTCTTGCCGGTATAGATCCGGATGTCCTTGATATCGGGATCGGGTCCGGCGGATCATTTCAGGTTCCTGAAGAGGTATTATCATTTTCCGATAAAGGATATAACGGCCTTAGCCGCAATATGCATACTTTCATTAATGACCATATCATAGCTTTTGGGAAGGCGCATCGCAGGCAGAAGATCCTTTTTAACAGCTGGGAAGCAGCATACTTCAAGATCAGCGAAAGCAAGCTCCTCAGCATGGCAAAGGATGCACGGGACCTTGGAGCTCAGATCTTTGTAGTTGATGACGGGTGGTTCATAGGAAGGGATTCGGACAATGCCGCGCTTGGCGACTGGACCGTGGATAATAAAAAGTTCCCTCATGGCTTAAGAAGCTTTGGGGAAAAGCTAAAGTCACTTGGCCTAGAATTCGGCATCTGGGTGGAGCCTGAGATGATCTCTGAGAAAAGTCGTCTTTTTGAAGAGCATCCTGACTGGGCACTTAAGATACCCGGCAAGTCTCATAGTGAGGGCAGGAACCAGATGCTCTTAGACCTGAGCAGGACTGAAGTTCAGGATCATATTATTAAGGTGATATCTGACCTCTTAAACAGCGCTGACATAAAGTACGTTAAATGGGACTTTAACCGTGTCATGACTGATATGTTCTCAGCCTGTGTTAAGCTTTATCCTGAAAGCCATAGGTTAAATGCTTTTTATGATCCGGAGCATAATGCTTTTTACAGCACTTCCGTTATCACTCAGGATGGTAATGAAGAAAAGCCGCATAAAGAACGCTTCGGCACAGAAATATATATAAAGGACTTTTCATCATACCCATACTTATATTATCAGGGTCTTTACCGTGTCATGAAGGTCCTTACGGATACATTCCCACAGGTCCTCTTTGAGGGATGTGCTTCAGGCGGTTCCAGATTCGATCTCGGTATGCTCTCCATGTTCCCTCAGATCTGGGCGAGCGATGATACAGACCCGATCGAAAGGGCTTTTATACAGCGGGGCTGCTCTTACGGTTATCCTCTTTCTGCGATCGGGACCCATATCAGTTCATCTCCTAATCATGGAACACTTAGAAATACCCCGCTTGGTACAAGAGCAGCTATTTCATTATTCGGTGCTGCCGGGATAGAGCTTGATACCGGAAATCTCACATCAGTAGAAAAAGAGCAGATCCGTGAATTTGTAAAGATTTATTCGGAAACATCTGCTATAATTACGGAAGGAAGCTTTTACAGGACAAGGCCTTATGGCAATGCTGTTCTTGATCAGATACAGAGCTTTGTAAACAATTCTGCCTTGCTTTCACCGGACAGTGTCTTAAGCCGCTATTCTCAGAATATCTGCGCATGGAATGCAGTTTCTCCTGATAAGTCTGCTTCCATCGGCATGGTGCTTCAGGTATTGAATATCCCTGACCAGGTAAGACTTAAGATATCTGTTAGGGGACTTGATCCGGACGCATTATATGAAGTCGTATTGCTTCAGGATCCTCTTAATGTAAAAGTCTTCGGCGATCTTATAAATACGATGTCTCCGGTACACATAAGACAGAATGGCTTTGTGCACGGTATTATAGAAAAGAAGGTAAAGCTCAGGACGGAAGAGCTGAAAGTGAAGGCTTATGGAAGTGCCCTGTCAGAGGGCGGTCTGATCCTTCCGGCTGCATATGCGGGAACGGGCTTCGATGAAAAGACCCGGGTATTTCCTGACTTTTCTGCACGCCTGATAATAGCGCGGAAGATAAAATGAATTATTATAAATATATTTACAGAATGCTTTCAGCAGGCATGCTGCTGATCCTTTTTGTTTGTTCATTATATATTAATGGGGCTTTTACCATTGCAAAGGCTTCCGAAACTGCAGCTGATGTGTCCGCTGTTGTGTCAGGAGAATCAGCTTTTGCAGATGCGCTGTCTTCTTCTGCAGCTTCAATAGCTGCAGGGACTAATAGTGCGCCTTTTGTATCTCCGGTTCCCGGCCAGTTAGTTAAGGAACCCCCTCAGTCAGGGGCCCATGAATGGACATATGTGAAGGATCCGGCCTGCCCTCTTGACAGCATTCTTTTTTATTTTCCGGGAAATACAGTACTTTCTGAAACAGGATATTTCTATGGATACAGAGATAAAAAGCTTTGTGTCTGTGACTCATCATTTAATATCGTAAACATGACTCCTTTCTCTGAGATCGACCCCGTCCCTTTAAGCGTCTGTGGACAGACCTGCTTCAAAGTTCTGTATATGGACAGGGGTATATACCATATTACCTGTCTTATGAGACCAGATGGAAATGTGGTCGTAGGCCCGGATATGGGACTCGAAGATATCGAGGCTTATCGTGACTCCGGGGTCAAGGCAGACTCTGATCTTCTGATCAGCAGGACCGGCCAGGTGTTTGTCGGTTCAAAGAAGATCAAAAACAGAAAATATTACTGTATTATCGGTCCTGATGGAAAGGTCCTGTCAGACTTGTGCTTCAGGTCCGTGGAATATTTCTTTACCGGAGGACAATATCTCAATGCAGCCGATGGAGCCATACACAATGATACATATGATGGGGAGCTCGGCAGGGAAATAATCAATAATGATCCTTCGACTTATCTGTATCTAATGAGGGACCGCGATAAGAAGTTCTGTCTCTACCGCAATTCACAGGTGATATACAGGTTTGACGATAAAAAATATAATATGAAAAGCGGTCTTTCACGTGACTTTCTTGTTAAGAAGGACGGGAAATTCTATTATATGGCATATTTCCTTGATGGAAGAGTGCTTGCCGTGGATATTCAGACAGGAAAAGCGGCCGGCAGAAGGGCATCATTCATCGATCAGCAATGCTTCAGAACTGCCCACAGGAGGTTCCTTGGAAGTGAATTTGAAAAACTTTCCGCAAAGACCCCTGATATTTATGAGAAATATGGCAAAGTCTACAGGATCAATAATTATTCGACCATAGAGCTTCCTCTGGATATTACAGATACACTTGACACTTCATTCTATGCCATTTATGTCGATGGAGATCTGAATGAGGGCGGCAATCTTTTTGCAGCTCCCTATATGTATATATATGATGGAGCCGGAAGAATGATACTTTCCGGCCGTGTAAATATAGCTCCTCCGGAAAATGCAAATAAGATGTCCGCAGCTGCTGCTCTTACGGATGCATTCTCACTCATAGATGACAGCGGTGCCGTATGGCATGCATCATACAATGGGCTTTATTATAATTTCAGAAGATTATTCTCAGTATATGAGGATCGTGAAAGCTTCCTCAAATGGTACAATGGCCTCTCTCCTGTACCGGGATGCATAATATCAAACGAGGCTGAGGTTAGTGATAGTTATTATTCCGGAGGTCCTGATGACAGCAGGATCCCATGCATGGTGAATTATACATACATCACCAGCCTGCCGCCGTATTATAGTAATAATGTGTCTGCCTCTGCCTTAAGAGCCGACCCCGCCCGTCCATTTACCATCGGAGTTTTCATAGGAAAGACATGCCGCAATTATGAATATGCCTCTGATAAGCCATTCATGCCTTATTATGAACAGCTTCAATTCGGACAGGAGGCGGCCAATACTTATGTTTCCGCAGGCAGCTGTGAGATAGTTACAAAATGGGATAATGAATCTTTCCCGGGAGAAGTGTCTCCCGATAATGATCAGAATATATGGATCTGGGACGATGACAATGCGGTAAGGCTTGCGCCGGATGGAACTGCTTCGGTCTTAAGCCCTGCTATAGATACAGGCTACACACCATTAAACAGGAAGTCTAAGTTCAAACCTGAGAAGGACCTGATCAAATATAATGACGGTTCAGTCACCGGAATCTTCACTCACGATTCTATCGTAGGCTTACTGCCGGCAGGACCTGATGCGTGTCTTATCACAGAACGCGCCATGTATACCGAAGAAGTCGGCAGGGATCAGTATGACCGCGATGTCAATTACCATGCTCTTGTTGATTATGTAAATAATAATGTATGCAATATGGATGGGAAGAAGCTCGATACTGACCTTCATATGTCCCAAAAAAAGTTCGATGTTATATTCAGCGATGATAAGTATATATATATAGCAAATACAAAAAAGAACATGAATAAGATAAGCTCCGGCCTGTCTGCCAGCCATAAGAAGTCCTACCAGTATTATTATAAGGCTTTGGCTGAGAATACCTGCCAGGCCGAGGTATATGACGCTGACTTTAATTATTATGGTACAGTCTATGCAGACGGGGCACGCGACTTCATCTCAAATATCGATCCTGAAACTGAAAGTCCGGCATTCCTTATGGGTTATAAGCATTACATTGATCCGGCATTTAACATCATTCGAAAGGTAAGAAAAAGCGGAGATGAAGGCAGGTCACTTAAAAATGGCATCTACTATAAAGACGGACTTATGCTTGCTCCTGTTGACGAGGGGACAGATCTGATCTTCATGCCTGATCTTAAGAAGGTATTGCTCCTCGATAACAATGATCCGGAATCTCTTACCGGGGTACACGCGTACTATAAAAATTACGGGTCATTAAGATATGTATTTAAGTCCGATAAAGTCCAGGCGGCTGATATTTCTAAGATCCCGCGGAGGGCTTTAGCTGCCGCGCGAAAGCACCATAAGGGCAAGAGCTTGTCTAAAAAAATGGCAAAGAAAATTGCTGCCGGATATATTAAGAAATTAAACATTCCGGATAGGATAAAGGCGGATGGCTCCTTTTACGATGTTCAGGGAGTCGACAGCGGCTTCTTTAAAAACGCTTCGTCACTCAGATATCTCAAGGTAGGAAAGAATGTTTATTCATTTGGCAGCAATTCATTTACAAATTGCCGTAAGCTGAAGAAGATCGTATTCATGGGTTCCGGAAATATAAAGTTCGGATACCGTGCATTTCATAAATTGAATAAGCACTGTGTGATAAGCGTCCCGGGCGGCATCACAAAGGAAGACTTAAGAGTCATAAGATCGAAATTCAAGGGTCATAAGATCATTGTCAGAAAGTAAGAGAGGAGGTGAACAGATCTTGAAGATCAAAAGAGCTGAAGGAAATATTATCAGGGTATTTACGGCTTTTATACTCACTCTTTCTCTTTTATTTAATTATGAAAGCACAGGGGCTTATGATTATTCTTTTAAGAAAGGTCAGAATGAATATGCTTTGAAGGCTGCATCTCTCAAAGAACAAAAGTCTTTAAATAATAAGGAGATTTCTCACCGAAAAAACAGGATCACTCCTCCCCGCTATGACCATAAGAAAAAGATCTGGCGTTACTGCCTTGTGAAGTTCGGCACTTATCCTCAGAAGGAAATAATGAGTCCCACAAACCGCATATCGAAGCTTTATTATGACCTGCAGGATGATGCCCTATGGAATAAAGGTGACGAGATAGAATATGAGGGGAAAAAGTATATAAGGGAGCAAATGGGAGGCAGATCACATATATATGAGAGGGAGCCGATATATTGGCGTGTTCTGGAGGTCGATAACGGTCAGGCAGTTCTTCTTTCCGATAAGGTGCTTGACTGTTTTGAATACAATGATTTCCAGGGCGAGAGCTACTGGTCCGGCTCTGTTCTCCGCAGCTGGCTCAATGGTTACGGACCGGATGAAAATGAAGATGGATATGACTTTACCGGTGGAAACTTCATTTCTTACGCATTTACTCCTGATGAGGCCGCGCATCTGATCTCATATCCATACGATGATGACGTCGAATGGACGGGTGAAGATGATCAGGTTGATGACAATGATAATAATGATAATAATGATAATAATGTTAAAAGTGATGAGGATCCCGGATCTGCGCTTATGTCACTGCTTCCAAAGATCGCCTCTAATAAGTCGAGTATCGACATGGTGACTATACCATCCTTCGAAGATATCAGGAATGACTACTGGTCTTTCAAGGACTATAAATTGGACAGCACGCTCAGTGACGATAACAGGCTGGCACGCTCATCTGACTATGCAATAGAGCAGGGATGCAATGAGGCCGCATCATTCAGAAGCTTTCATCCTGTTAATCTTTCTGCAGATTATCTCTTAAGGACCCTTGACCAGTCATCGGATCTTTCCTGTCTGGCAGTCTCTGACGGCATCGTAAGCATGAATGACAGCGAATATCCATTGTGGGGAGGGGTAAGACCCATGATAAGGGTGCCCCTTGACTATCTTACAGGTACAGATGCTTATGCCGGCGAGTCGGATTCTTATTGCAGGACCTATGATAAAACTGGAAAAGCGGAAAAAATGATCGAAGCCCCATCGAAAATAAAGGTCAGGGTCGTAAAAAGATACGGAAAGAATAATTCATCCGGATCGAAAGGCAGAAAGAGGGCAGGGCATAAATATGTGAAGGCAAAGATAACATTTTCTGCCGTCGATGATGCAAATGGCTATTTTGTCGTATATTCAGCCAGTAAAAAGCATCTGGATCCTATGACCGGCAATCAGAAGTTCACCGACAAGGATAACAGTGTGATTTTTAAGAAGCTTAAGGCAGGAAAAAAATATTATTTTGCTGTATATGCAGTAAAGGATTCCTGCGATAAGAATGATTATATTTTCTCTGAGCCCTGTATCACAGGTAAGCATATTGAATAATATCAGATTATAGGGTATGCTTATAAAGCGTTTTCTAAATGATTCATATCAGGTATGAAAGTATGAGGTTTAAATTCAGATCAGCGGCATAAATTCAGACCAGCGGCATAGATCAGATTAGAAGCATAAATTTAGACCAGCAAAATAAATTTGGATCAGGAAATTTAGATTACAATAAGTAAGAACAGGATCTAAGTAACAATGAGTGCGAAAAAAAGACTTAACTATGTTGACGCGGCAAGAGGAATAGGCATCATACTCATCATGTATGGCCATGTGACAGGACTTTCGAATCCGGTAGACAACTGGATGTCATCATTCAAGGTGGCGATATTCTATATTATTTCAGGCGTCCTTCTTGCCTACAATGGTTCCATACAGAAAAGAGACTATAGGACCTATGCAGGAAAGATCATGAAGAATGACTTTCTTCCCTACCTGTGGTTCTCAATATTTGCCATAATGGTAAAGACGGGATTTGTATATCTTTCTCATGCCGGGATCCCGAAGATCCTCAGTACTCTTAAAGGATACACCTGGGACAGCTTATTTCTTAAGGGTATAAATTCCCTGTGGTTTTTGCCTACGCTTATCATTGGCGAGCTGGTATTTTATTTCATTATAAAAGGCAATATTTTTATAAAGATCATGACCGGGATCCTGGG
>JAZASR010000016.1:0-45506 GCA_036343175.1 Lachnospiraceae bacterium | reverse complement strand
TGTTAGGCACGCCGCCAGCGTTCATCCTGAGCCAGGATCAAACTCTCATATTAAAAAATTTGATCGATAACTCAAGCTTAAAGCTAAAGCTATTCGTTCTTTACTGTGTATCTTTTGGATACGATCGATCTTTACGATCGATAAGGTTTGTTTCGCATTCTCTCGAAACCTGTTTTAGTCTTGAACTAAAACTTAATTCATTTAGAATTTTCAGGTTTGTCTTGCTATTTAACTTTCAAGCTGCTTTGATCCGTTTACAAAAGAAAACCGATTCTTTGTAAACAGAAGCTGCTGTCTTAATATTTAATGTCTCTCGCGACAACATTCAATATGATACCACCGTACCCGGTGCTTGTCAACAACTTTTTTCAATTTTTTGAAAAAAAGTTGAAAAAAGTCTGCAAATGCTTATTATACGGCAGAATTTATAAGTCCTGAAATATGAATGGTAAGAGATATTTCATTATCCTTCGTATGCCGCCCTGCCGCCTGAAATGTCATGAGTTATCCCTCATATACCGCCCTGCCGCCTGAAATGTCATGAGTTATCCCTCATATACCACCCTGCCGCCTACAATGGTATACATTACCCTGCCAAACACCTTCTTACCTGCAAATGGCGTATTCTTACCTTTCGAAAGGAATGTATCCGGGTCGATCTCATACTCGTGATCAATGTCTGCAAGGACGATATCTGCGCATTTTCCCACTTTAAGATTGCCCTTATTGATACCGATGAGGGCAGACGGTGTCACGCTCATCCTGGTAACAAGGTCTGATAGGGACATAGGCCCGTTCTTAACGAGTTCCGTATAGGCAAGTGCAAATGATGTCTCAAGACCTGTTATGCCAAACGGCGCCTTGAGCATGGACTGATCCTTCTCTTCTGCGCCATGAGGGGCATGGTCTGTCGATATCGTATCCATGATATTTTCCTTAAGTCCGTATATCAGGGCTTCCTTATCGGTATGTGATCTGAGCGGAGGATTCATCTTAAAACGGCCGTGATCCTCTGTTATTTCATCATCAGTCATTGTAAAATGATGAGGAGTAACCTCGGCTGATACGTCAAAGCCAAGAGATTTTGCCCATTTAACTATATCAACTGAAAGTTTTGTAGAACAATGGCACAGGTGCATATGTACCCCTGCCTCATGAGCCATTATAATATCGCGGGCCTCAATTATGTCCTCTGAAGCATTGTCGATACCCGGAAGACCGAGTTCCTCTGACTTTGCCCCCAGATTCATGACGCCGCCATTTACAAGGCTCCTGTCCTCACAATGAGAAAATACCGGAAGCCCAAGCTCTCCGGCCTTTCTTAATGCCTGCATATAAAGTCCTGTATCCATAACAGATTTCCCGTCCTCAGAAAGAGCCACTATACCTGCTTCCTTCATGCCTGAGAGATCTGCTATCTCTTTACCCTCCTGGCCGACCGTAACAGCGCCGATCGGGCATACGTTGACCACAGCCTCCTCAGCGCGCTTAAGCTCATCGAGCACTGCCTCTTTGGAATCGATAACAGGCTTTGTGTTAGGCATAGGACATATGGTAGTCACACCGCCGTGTGCGGCTGCCATAGCTCCGGTCTTAATAGTTTCCTTATATTCAAAGCCCGGTTCTCTTAAATGTACATGAAGGTCTACGAAGCCGGGCATAGCTATAAGCCCTGAAGCATCTATGACTCTTACCTGGTCATGAACGGGATCATTTGCGGACGCTGCGACCTGGTACAGCCCTTCGCCATCCTCTTCCACAAATCCAAACATGGATCTGAGTTCAAGCTTTTCCTTAACCTGAGCTACCTTGCCGTCTTCGACATAAATATCCAGATTCCTGTCTGTATCATTGGCAGGGTCTATCAGACGGGCATTCTTTATAAGCAGATTCATAAGCAGTATCCTCTCTAAAATATATTAATAAGTGTTAAGCCTCGGCGGCATAGTGACAATGAGTAATCAGACCAGATCATTCTGGAAGCGGGACAGATGCTCGAACGGAAGTATTAGCCTGCCATGGTAAAGGCCGCAGCAGTCATTCATACGAACATTATCAAGGGCACAGAACATATTTACATCTACCTTTGAAAGATCAAGCTCCTGCAGGGCCTTTTCACGGGCATAGGCTTCATCGAACTCAAGACACTGCCCCTGTTCGATCATCTCACGCCTGGTCCTGTTTGCATTCTGTTTCTGCTCATAATTGGCATGATTACCCTGACCTATCTCAGCATAGTCATCCATCTCCTGGGTACGGAGCTGAACCTCTATATAGGACCTTGCGACCTTATCGTAGAAAGCAATATGAAGGGACCTGTAGCCCAGATCCTTTGGCGTCTCCACATAATCCCTGTAGTAATCCCGCACACCTCCTGAAAGCCTTGATGACTTGAATGAAACGCCGGACCTTTCAGGTGTGAATTCACGGTCAGATAAGAACTGAGGAAGGGCCTCCGCGATCTCATAAAGGTACTTTTCCTCTACCTCATGTCTGTCCTCTCCGGGCTTAATATGACAGGCAGGCATGGATATAACGATCCTGTATGCGATAAAATCACGAAAGCGTGTCACACGCCTGAAAAGTTCATCGGAAGGCGGAAAAGCATGATGCCTGAGATAATAATTATAGATATATTCCACAACATAGCCGTTAAACTTTTCTTCCGACCTTATAAGAGACTTTATCCTTCCCTTGAATGTAAAGGCAAGGAATGGGTATCTGTCGGCCATATATTTATAGAATTCCTTGATGCGGTTGGACTGGTAGGTCAGGAAATCATTGTGGACCAGCATATCAAGGATCCCGGACAGGAATCGTGCATGAACACGGTCAAGCTCCATACCTGTCTTTTCGGCTTCGTCCGCCAGATCCTCTGAATATTTTTTCAGGATCTTCAGAACAGTATCACCCGAATAAAGATAATCATTAAGCATTATCATCCTGTATACTTCCTTTAGTCAAATATTTCATCATAGATATCCATGCCGAAACCGGTACGTGTGGCAAGTCCGGGACGGATCTTGTATGTTCTGCTTCCATCTTCATTACGTTCTGCGGAAAGAAATACTGTATCCGGCATTTCTTTTCGTATAAGCTCTGCCAGGATATAGAAATGAGTTACCATGAAGACAGAGATACCTGCCTCTCTCATCCCCTTTATAATATCATAGGCTATCTCACTGCCCTCGCTCTCATTAGTTGAGGCAAATGATTCATTGAAAAGCACACGGTCACCCGGCCTTATGCTGTTAACTATCATCTCAACCCGTGACAGCTCTTCGTCGAGCTTGCCGCTTATAAGCTTCTTATCCTCTTCATGCCTGAAATGGGTAAAGACAGCCCCCGTAAGCTTCCCGTACCAGGAAGATGCGTTTACAGGCATTCCTACTGAAGAAAGCTTCATTGACTGGCCGAGCCCCCGGAGAAATGTGGTCTTGCCGCCCTGGTTCGCACCTGTTATCACGACCATAGGAGAAGAAAAAGGACTGCGGTCTTTTTCATTATCATCATACTCCTCATGAGCTCCCTTCTTATCTGCCGGTGCTGTCAGGTCATTTGTCACAACCGATGAATCTTTTTCTATCAGAAGACTTAAGTCTATGAGACCTTCTATCCTGTACTCCTGATCACTAACCCTGATATTACCGGCATTAGCGGAAGATGCTTGAGTCGCGGGCAATAGACCTGCCTTTAAACCGTCATCATAATTATTCACAGCGTTGCTTACAGGAAATGTCATTAAAACTCCATGCTTCTCTGTAAATTGCATAAGGTGTGCCGCTGCCAGGTAGAACTCAAGCTCATGTATGAGATCATCGAAAAAATTATCCAGATGAGCAGATATCTGCATAAGAGTATTGCCGAGAGAATTCAATGATTTTTCTCTCAATTCCATGAGAAATTCCTTCTGTTCACGATTCTCCTTATCGATGCCCCGGCGTGAATACTGCTTTATTTTCTTACTGCTGTAAACGTCTATCTTTCCGGGTATCAGGCCGAATATGCCTTTTTTCTCTTTTATAAGCGAGTCATCGAGGAGGATATGATCCCGGGACTTGAGTCCGCGCTTAAGGTCAAGGCCGGCATATATGCCATTCTTAAAAAGAAGCCCCTCCGAAATTTTTTTTACCGAAGAGAAAAATTCATCAGTAAGCTCATTCTCTATGCGCTCTTTAAGGGCCAGAAGGCCTTCTGAAGAAATATACCCTGCATTCGCCTTGAAGGCTTTTTTAAGCTCCTTTAAGAGACTTACATAGAAAAGTATCATATCACGTCCGACGGATACCCTGGATTCCGGATGCTCCCAAAGAAGGCCATAGTTGGAATTTTCCTTTTTTATATGATAAATACGGCCGCGAAAGCTGTCAAGAAGCTTAAAAGCCCAGTCAGATCTTAGCAGATCCTTAAGTATATCCTGCCTGTATACTGCCTGAAGCTCGTTTTCAAGCGGAATGCTGAAAACGGTCCTTACTGTATTGTAGACCTCCTCATCGCCGTCTGCCGACTTCCGGTATATGATATCCATCATAAGGTCCTTCTCACTTAAAGTAAGCTCAGGAACATCTTTTCCGAAATTTATTCTTTTATCCCTGTAAAGAAGGTAGGATCTCATATAAGCACCTCCAAAGTCTCTATTGCCTCTGTCAGATAATATTTTCCGATATCGTATCCAAAAAATATTAACGTTATTTCCTTATAATCCTGTCACGTACTTCCTGACCGGTCAGCCTGTGCTTCTCGGCAAGAGACTTTGCATAGCTCTTGCCATCACTCTTCCGGTTTATGATATGGTAGGTACGTATGCCGCCGGGAACGACCTCAGAGATCAGGCTCTCAGGGAAAGGCTCCTTATGGGCAAGCCCCTCAAGAAATGTCACATAGATACAGAAAAGCTTCTTTTCATCGATCTTTTTAAGTATACGGCCTGCTATCTGCATGGCATCATCTATGGTCGTCGACGAAAATGTCTCATTCATAATGAGTACAGTATTCTCAGTCGCCTGATCCATAATATTTTTTATCTTGATGATGTCCAGTTTAAGCTTGCCATTCTCAGTCCTTACATCCTCATCGGTCTCAAAATGAGTAAAGATATTGTCAGGTATGAAAAGCTCGGCAGACCGGGCAGGTACAGGCACTCCAAGCGTACCCAGGAAAAGGATCTGGCCCGCCATCCTTGCAAATGTGGTCTTGCCGCCCTGATTAGCGCCTGTTACAAGGAATATGCGCCCCGGTCCTTTTATGTCATTTGGAACTATAAGTTCACTTAAGCGTCCTATTGCGACATTATATCCACGGATTATTCTTACTCTGCCGGGCTTATCAGTTTCTCCTTCATCCGGGCTTATGACACCGGCCGTATCATACCCGTCAGCAGACTTTTCAGGAGATTTATAAAGAGGATAAGAAAACTCTACACCGCGCTTTTTGTAGACTGTCATAAAATTTATATAGCTTAAATAGAACTGCAGCTCATGGAAGGCAGTATCTATGTCGGGATCAATAAGGTCACAGGCACGTGCGGCAATACTGTCGAGTTCATCAAAAAGTTCATTATTCTGAGCCTTATAAAGGTCGATGATCATTTCTTCCACTTCATTTAACTTTGTAGACTCAGTAAAGCCCTGGTACAGATATGATTTTTCATCGACGCCCTCGAAGCCTGAAAAGACCTTGCGCACCTTTTCCTCATAATCAGGTGCTTCGAGCCCATTACGCACAGTTACATATGTGCCGTCAAGGTGTACCGTATAATGTACAGCATTGATGCGTTCCATAGTTTTGTACGATTTATCGCGGTTATCTTTATATGTGTCAGTGCTTACAAGAGACCTTACGTGACCGAAGAACTCCTTAAGTGCCTCAGAATGCGGTTCTATGCGTACTTCTGACAGGTCATCAACTATATGAAAATAAAACACGAGCATGTCCAGAAGATACCAGTCGCGCTGTGACTTATATGAAAGGAGCTCTATGGTCTTCTGCTTTTCAGCAAATATTATCATCTGATCTGAAAAAGACTTAAGGGCATCAAATATCTTTTTATTTTCAAGATCCTTAAAGACTGCCTGACGGTAATAAATATCTTCGGGTTCTTTCAGAGCCTTGTGATACATGGGATCAAGCTCTTTGGTGAACCTGCCCGCTGTGATCATAAAGAAATAATCATCCAGTGAAAGGTCAGAAAGAGCGCCCGGATCATAAAAACGATAATTCTCTGTACTTTTCCATAATAAACTCATAATTCTCCTCTTTCTGAATTCACACCAGATGATATTTTTCCTTAAGAACTGCTGATCTGCAGCATAAAAAACTGGATATGGCAAGAAGGTCATACCCAGTTAATGTCAACACTTTTTACAAGCTGCCGGAAATCACATGATGGCAGAGCTGATATTTTAAAATGCGGCTTAAGGCTTTAAGCAGATAATAAACACATGATCAATTATTAGCAAGTGTTATCAGTTCATCAAGCATTTTCGGAAGTCCTATATCCATTTCTTCATCAGAGAACTGACAGGTTCCTACTGCCTTGTGTCCGCCGCCGCCATATTTAAGCATGAGGCTTCCTACGTTGACGTCTGAGGTACGATTTAAGATAGAATATCCTACTGCGGCTGAGCAGCCACGTCCGCCTTTTCCATTTACTATCCATGCGGATATATTCTGCTCCGGATACAGGCTGTAGATCATGAATCTGTTGCCTGAATAAATAGGATCAACACCGCGGAGATCTGAGATGATAACATTTCCTTCTGTTTTTGTATGAGACTTTACCATCTCAACAAACTTCTCCGTCTGCTCATTATAAACCTTTATCCTTTCCTGGACGTCAGGAAGGGCGATGATCTCGTCTGTGGACATATTCCCAACATCCTGCATAAGCTCTTCCATAAGCTTATAGTTAGGTATAGTGAACTCGTGCCATCTTCCAAGACCTGTTCTCGGATCCATGAGGAATCCTATAAGAATCCAGCCGGTAGGATGAAGGACCTCATCAATAGTCAGATGTCCCGAATCTACCTTATCAACGGCCTCCATGATATCATCAAAGTTAGGAAACTTTTCCTTTCCCCCATAATATTCATAAATGATACGTGCACAGGAAGGTGTTACTCTTGACTCTCCCTTGTATTTGCCTTTAAGCTGCTGTCTCTCATACTCACTTGAGTGATGATCGAACCAGAGGCCGCAGCCGGGTACGAAAGGAACGTTTGCCAGACAATCATTCTCATCGATAGGAACGAGGCCATCCTGCAGATCCTTCGGATGTGCGAACTTCCAGGAATCAACAATGCCTGCCTTAAGAAGCAGGGCTCCGCATGCAAGACCATCAAAATCTGAACGCGTAACTAATCTCATTTCTTTTCCTCCATTTATTATTGCTGAGCTTCATATGCCCAGAATTATATTAAACTTACCGCCGGTTTTTTATAACCAAAATTTTCCGAAAACACTTAAAAATCTGCTTTTATAAACTATCTGTCTTCATTACTCATATATTGCTCATACATATCCGGTCTTTTCTGCCTGGTGACCTCGATTGCTTTATTAAGGCACCATTCCTTTATCCTTCTGTGATCACCGGATAAGAGGACCTCAGGAACCTCTTTGCCATGCCATTCTCTGGGTCTCGTATATTGAGGATACTCGAGCAGGCCATGGGAGTGTGACTCAAGTTCTGAAGAGATCGGATTATTCAGGACTCCCGGGACAAGCCTCGATATGGCATCCATCATTACAATGGCAGGAAGCTCACCGCCGGTCAGCACATAATCACCTATAGAATACTCCTCCGGCCTGATCTCTTCAAGTACTCTTGCATCGATCCCTTCATAATGTCCGCACAGGAATATCAGGTCATCTTCCTCGCTTAAGCTCCGGGCATCAGCCTGCGTAAATGTCTTTCCCTCAGGTGACATATAGAGGGTGCGGACCCTGCTGTTCTCACCGATCTTCTCGAGCACAGCCGTATAACACCGGTAGACGGGGTCTGCCATCATGAGCATTCCCGCTCCTCCGCCGAATGGATAATCATCAACATTCCTATGTTTATCCAGGGTATAATCCCGGATATTTACAGGATCTACACTTATAAGGCCGGCTCTGATCGCACGGCCTGTGATGCTCTCATTCATGCAGGTGCTTATAAGTTCCGGAAAGAGCGTCATTACATGAAAATTCAAATCATTTCTCCTAAATATGAATGATACAATACGCCATAATGATCCAAAGTTCATTTCTTAAAATGCTATAACACTGCCGGCCGAATGGGCGGCAGGGCGGAAACGATGATAAAGCATATCACAGATCAAGCGCAGCCATTACATATACAAGAGGTGAGTTCCAATATATAGTTATCTCGTTCAGGGAATAAGCCTGATCATTGTCCACATAGCAGAGAGCCGCAGGCTTATTGTAGCAGACAGCCTTTGCATAGGAATCCTCAAGACGGCTGTCAGGACCGCCTACGAGCATGCCCGGCATCGCTTTCTTTACGACCTGTGAAGGTCTGTGGTGAGGGTGCTCAGGTGAGAGAGTTCCTGTGCCGGTAACGAAAGAATACCCGGTCGCATTGGCGCCAAATGTATAATTCACCTGATCCAGAGCAGCATTTTTGTACTTTTCATCGCCGGATAAAGTATTTGCAAGGAGAAGGAGCATAGCTGAGCTCATATTTCCGAGGTTTGAACCCCACTCATAATCTCCCGTGCGATTTACACGGTAGCCATTCTTTTCTATATTTGAAAGTGCTTCATCAGCAGCCTCCATTAACTTATCCTTAGCTGCATCATATATATCTTTATTGTCATTCTTGAATGAATCGCCTGTAAGTATTGTATGAAGTGCATAATATCCTACATCTGTCCATCCATAGCCATACTTGACAGAAGAATCAGCCAGAAGCTTCTTAACATCCTTAAGATACATGTCATCCCCTGTAGCATCATAAAGGCTTGCCGCTGCTGCAAACTGCTCATCCCAGAACATTCCGTCAGGATACTCGCCTGTTACCACATCTCCGGGATTCTTAAAGCCTATAATACCATCGGCATGCTTGTTCTCAAAAAGATAAGCCTTCTCTGCTCTCTTAAGGCATTTGCTTGCAAAGCCCTTATCTACTTCGCTGTAGATACCTGATGCAAGTGACATAACAGCTGCAAAATCATAAGTAGCGGTATTTGACACCCTGCATACCACGAGCTGGTCTGTCTCATCCTGAGGCATTACTGTTTCAGGAAAGTTCTTGCAGGTTACCTTGTGGTACACGCCACCTTTGTCATTCTGCATCTTAATGAGCCATTCAAGCTCATAGCGGACTTCATCAAGCACATCAGGTATGCCGTTTCCTGACTCAGGTATTCCTGTATCATCACCGAAATAATCAGGATTTGCCTTGTATGCAAGGAGGAGATCTGCGGCTGCCTTGGCTCCTGATACTGTATAACGGCCATAATCACCGGCATCGTGCCAGCCGCCGCTTACATCTATCTCCTTCTTGCTGCCGTAAATAACCGCTTTTCCTGTATGGCAGGCAGGATGAGCATAATCACCTGCTATAGAAGCATCAAGCTCAGTACCGCATCTCTGGAGATAAAAGAACTTAACTAAATTATTAAATACGTCTTTATAGATATCATCACCGATCTGGAATTCGTCAGATTCCTTTCCTTCCTTTGTAACGATCTTATATGTACCTTTATCCTTAAGGTCTGAGAAGTCAGCGCTTGCCACCTTCTCCCCGCTTTCTTTATTATCAATGGCTTCTCCGATGCCGCCTGAGAATACCTTGTCGCCGGATGAAGCATCTACAACGTCGAAGCTTGTATCCGTACTTTTAAGGTCAGAGAAAAATACGGTCTTAACAGCATCTGTCTCATAGCCTACCTGGTTGACCTTAACAGCTGGTATCTCCGGACCATTTTCAGGCTTTACCATGTTTGTATCATCTATTACCTTAAGAGAAATATTATCGAACATAAGCGAGTGCTCTCCTAAAGCATCAGCCTTAAGGCCCGCATCCTTCATGGCATTTACATATCCTAAGTTGAAGCAGAATCTTGGAGCCGGATCAGACTCTTCAACTGTGAATGTTTCAGTCACATGCTGCATTTCCTTTGTTGCATTTATGGTATTTGTAGCATATGCGTGATAATCGCCTCCATTGAGCTGCACTCTCCAGTCAAATGGTCTGTCAACAGTCGAGCTTACATCGAAGTCGAGCTGATATACACCGCCTTTAAGGAGGTTAAAACCATCATAGAATACCTGTACACCATGCTCTACCGAGCCGATACCTGTGATATCGACCTGGAGCTGCTTCTGATCATTTACGGAAATCTTGGCTGAACCGCCGTTTGTATAAAGGGTGAAGCCTCCTATGTCGTTGGAGAAATCGCCGCCATTTATCATGTTCTTGTACTCGGACTTATCAGCCGAAGTCTTTTTAACTTCTGATGATGAACCTGAAGAAGATGAGCTCTTTGTGCCGGAGGTATTCCCGGTCCCACATGCCGAGAAAGTCACCATCATGCTCACAGAGAGCAGAGCCGAAATAAATATTTGCTTAAATTTTCTCATAGAAATAAAAAACCTCCATACAAAAGTTTTGCTTTTCGCCTTCTCACTATTTTACCATATTATCATTAATCTTTGTAATTTTTTTACAACAGTCCCGGAATAATATGAATCTTAAGTATATGCTTCTCCGGATCCGCGGAAATATAGAAATCAGGAGCCTTGGGAACAAGGATTTCCCTTTCGCCATGCATGATCACGAATATCGGGGTCGGATGAGATATGTCGACACCTTTCAGTGTACCGAAATAAGTAAAACCCGGAATTGAAGGGGCAGAGGTGTCCTCAAGGTCGGACGTCTGGGCAGAGGTGTCCCCAAGTTCGGATGAAATGTCAGCGTAAACAGAAGCCCCTATCATGTCGGCTATGTAGAATTCGCCTTCGGAGAGCGGCTGTGCCTGACTGCGGTCGATCATAAGCTCATAGTTTCTGAATCTTTCGACATCATTTATGCTGTCATAACCCTTAAAATGGACAAGGGCTCCTCCCTTATAGGTCTTGGCGCCTGCGATCTCAACTTTTACTTCTTCTTTTCCATTTGAAAGGACAACATCTTTAAGGCCGGCAAGCCTCCCAGGATCTCCATCATAGACCTGGACCTTCACATCGCCCTTTATGCCGTGCGTCGTAGTAATGTATCCGCATGAAAATCTTTCTGTCATAGCTTCGCTTCTCCTTTAATATCCTTACACACAGTAAAACACCCAGTAAGAAAAGAAATCCCCCTGATCTTTATCAGAGGGATTATATAAAACCGGTCACGCCGGTAAAATTACTGCAATCATTACTCGCCGATCTCGACGAATACTTTCTTGTCAGTATTGTATGCAGACGCCTTTACAAGAGTGCGGATAGCCTTCGCTATACGGCCGCCCTTGCCTATCACCTTGCCCATATCATTTTCTGCAACAAAAAGATGTATGACGATCTCATTATCGTCTTCGGTTTTTTCGACTTTAACTTTATCAGGCTCATCTACAAGAGAACCTGCTAAAACTCGTACTAACTCTTCCACTTATGAAATCTCCTTCTTTTCGTACTATGGTCAGGAAATGAAGTAAAGAACACATTTGATGCATTCTTTATCAATGCCTGAAGCAAAGTATCACTGCATGATACCGGCCTGCTTTAAAAGCTTGGCTACTGTCTCAGTTGGCTTGGCTCCCTTTGCGATCCACTCCTTGGCCTTGTCCTCGTCGATCTTGAATACGCTTGGCTCGGCCTTTGGATCATATGTTCCAAGAAGCTCGATAAACTTGCCGTCTCTTGGAGATCTCTGATCTGCTACGATAACTCTGTAGTAAGGTGCCTTCTTCTTGCCTGTTCTTGTTAATCTGATCTTAACCAATGTTGTTTCCTCCTAAATAGTATTAAAGTTTATAATAAATAAATTGTATATTCTCGGAAATCCTATAAAAAAGGCTTCCGTAAATATCTTCATTAAAAAAGACTCAGAACTTCATGCCCTTGAACATGTTCTGCAGGGCTCCCATATTAGGCATCCCGCCTTTTCTGCCCTTCCTGCCGCGTTTTCCGCCCATGAGCCCGCCCATCTGCTTCATCATCTTGCGGGATTCATTGAACTGTTTCATGAGCTTATTAACTACAGATATATCCACTCCGGCGCCTTTCGCTATCCTGCGCTTTCTTGAAACGTCTATGATATCAGGATTGGCTCTTTCCTGTGCAGTCATGGAATGGATAACAGCTTCCGATGACTTGAACATATCATCGTCTATTGCCATATTTGAAGGAAGATTAACTCCCATACCGGGAAGCATCTGGACCACTGCTGAAAGGCCGCCCATCTTCTTCATCTGATCCATCTGCTCAAGAAAATCATCAAAATTGAATTCAGCCTTGATGATACGTTTGCTCATCTCTGCTGCCTTTTCCTGATCGATCTCCTTCTCAGCCTTTTCAATAAGTGACAGGACGTCCCCCATACCGAGGATCCTTGAAGCCATTCTGTCAGGATGGAACTGCTCCAGGTCTGAAAGCTTTTCGCCCATACCTACGTATAGAATAGGCTTGCCGGTGACCTGCCTTACAGAGAGGGCTGCACCGCCTCTGGTGTCGCCATCGAGTTTTGTAATGATGACCCCATCTATGCCAACCTTTTCATCGAACTCTTTAGCAGCATTTACAGCATCCTGACCGGTCATGGCATCGATCACGAGGATCGACTCTGTTACCGGAATGCTGTTCTTTATCTCTGAAAGCTCTTCCATCATGCCTTCGTCGATATGAAGACGGCCGGCTGTATCAACTATTGCCACGTCACAACCCTGTCTTTTAGCATGCTCTATTCCAGCCTTCGCAATATCGACCGGATCGTTCTTATCGCCCATGGAGAAGACCGGCACGCCAAGCTTTTCACCGTTGACCTTCAGCTGTTCAATAGCTGCAGGTCTGTAGACATCACAGGCAATAAGGAGCGGCTTTCTGCCCTTTGACTTGAGGATCCCGCCGATCTTTGCTGCTGTTGTAGTCTTGCCGGCACCCTGAAGACCGCACATAAGGTAGATAGTCAGCTGATCTGAAGGAAGGAGCTTAAGCTCTGTGGTCTCGCTTCCCATAAGGTTCACGAGCTCTTCATTAACGATCTTTATGACCATCTGACCGGGAGTCAGACTCTTCATGACATCCTGACCAATAGATCGTTCTTCAACTTTTTTTATGAATGTCTTAACGACCTTGAAGTTAACATCCGCTTCAAGCAGGGCCATCTTAACTTCCTTCATGGCCGCAGTAACGTCAGCTTCGGTAAGAGTTCCCTTGCTGCGAAGGTTCTTGAATACGTTCGTGAGCTTTTCTGTCAGACTGTCAAAAGCCATAGGGTGGTTTCCTTTCTGCTGAATGTGCTTCTTTTAATTAAGCATTTCTGATGATATACGAAGATGCCTGCTTTGTCAAGAGAAAAATTTTACAAAAATTGAAGCATTTTAAATTTTACGGTTTGAAAAAACAGGTTTACCTGGCATGATTTTCATCTCGCTTATCTCTAATAAAGCAGTATGCTTACAACTTTATCCTGCAAACCGCAAGTATTCAGCATAGTATAGATTAACGAGTACTATTGTTAACCTATACACACCTGGCTCCTATTCTGTTTATATTTATGTATAGCTTCCCCAACTTTATCGCCAACCTATACACACCTGGTTCCTATTCTGTTCTCATTTATGTATAGCTTCCCCAATTTTATCGCCAACCTATACACACCTGGCTCTTTTCTGCTTTTTATTTATGTATAGCTTCCTCAATTTTATCGCCAACCTATACACACCTTGTTCATCCCGTATTTTTAATTAAGTATATTTATTCGTAAATGTAGGCGGTCAGGCGTCTCGCAAATGGATGCAGGTAGGATGTAAGATCACGGTAGATCTCAGGGCGGGAGGCCGTGAATGAGGTCAGACAGGCTCCTTTGTAGGTCGTAAACCATACGGAGGACTGACCGGAGTAAGGATCGTTATCATAATGATAGCGGCGGAAGGAAAGGTCTGTCGGATAGGACAGGGTATTTCCCGGAGCCACGGACTGGCAGACTGAGTCAGGCTTATATAACATAAGCGGCCGGACATTCTTTTTCTTATTTTTCCTTATGTCCTTAAAATACTTCTGCTGGTCTTTGAATCCTCCAGACTGCTTCAATAGATATGCGCCCTTCATGGAACGCGCATAATCATCCGAAGTAGATACGTTTATGATGCTGCCATATGGGCAGATCGAGGCTGCCTTATGCTTTTCTGAAAGCCAGGACGCATATGCGCCGAATGTCATGGTGAGGATATTACCCGGATACACGCCGAAAAGTTCTGACCCTGATCCTCTTTCTGGAGCTTCTTCATTAATATCTTCTGCGTCAGAAACATTTGAGCCGGATGAGAGTTTCTCAGCCGTTCCTATAAATAAATGGTCGGCAGTAAACATATCTGCCACTGCGCCGCCGGCCCCATACCCTGTCACGATCATTGAATATCTGCTGTCGGGATCTTTCATATCATTCAGAATAGTTTTGAGGGTCGTGTGCTTCCTGTTTATCAGAAAATCAATATCTGAAAGCTTACTGTAAAAGCTGTCCGAAATATTTCTAAAGCCGGTATTGCGGCCTGCTTTATCATACTTTATCCTCAGAGGATTTCCGGCCGCTCCCCTGATAGAGGATGCCAGGTCATTGCCCACAAAATCGATAATGATATTGTATTTTATCCTGCCTCCTATCATAAGCTTTTTCACGCCCAGGTAAGCTGAAACTGAAGCCTTGATATACTTTGCTGAGCCTGTTTCTCCCATATAGGTGCAGATGGTGCTTCTTCTAAGACGCCCGGTACGATAGAGCTGCATATAGCCATAGGATGAAAGCCTGTCCGTGAAATATGACTCAGAACGCCTGTTACTGGTCTCGCAAGCTATGTCAGCCAGCATATCAGCCTGATACGTATTGAAAAGCATACGAATATTGTAAGGATATGCCTGCATACACGCCTGATATGGATTGAAGAGCATACGGATATTGAGCGGGGATGCCTGAGTTTTTGTCTGATATGGTTTGATGGAAGTGTCTGATGATATTTCCTGCAAAGTGTCAGGCATATCCACCTGATCAGGATTTAAAGGCCCATTTGCTGTCTGATAAGCAAATACCGGTACATCCACAGATGAGGCAGCTGTTTCCCCTCCTGCATTGGTATTTACTATGATCTTTTCAAAGGGGTCAACGTAATCCGACTTTGTCCAGTAAAACAGATCCGAGACCTTGCCGATGCATATACGGTCAACAATAGAATGGCATTTATATAAAGCCACTTTGCTGTAGGCACTTGAGCCCGATTCAAATATAAAATAAAGTTTGCGGCCGCTTAAGCACATCTCTTCCATCATTGGCGGCATCTTATAGGACTTTTTTGTTTTGAAGCCCGCAATGTCGGAATTAGACTTAAGGTCAAGCTCATAAAGACAGATACGGGAATTGCATTTCTTATGACGGCTTCCGCGGCCGTTGGATACTGATACTGCAAGACAGGTCTTTCCCTCTGCCTTTGCAAATACAGCCCCATTTGCATTATATGGGATAGAGATCTCCTTTGATGAAGTAAGTACAGGTTTGCCCTTCTTTGACAGACTTATTTCGAAGCCGTCCATGACGCCGGTGCCCTTTTCATTTGCATTGCAGAAGCCCACCCAGAGACGGTTGTCGAAGTATGTTACGAATGAAGCCATACGGTCGCATACAACTGTATGATCATAGTCAACAAATACGCTGTCCTTGTGTTTACTTACTGCCTTATTGATAGTATTCATGTCAATGCAGGAAAGCTCATAGTCCGAGCTCTTTGCGACCCAGACCCGGGATCCGTCATATGTTATGCCCCCGACATGGTTCTTATCGGGAAGGACGAGTGTGGTCCTGTAGCGGCCGGTCCTTTTATCTATGACATATATTACGGACCTGTATTCATCATTCTGCTTGTACGAAGCATATCTGAGCAGATTCACCGGTACGAACAGAAGCTTCTTAAGGTCACTTAAAAACTTGTGGTTTCTGTCATAGGCGGTCACAAGTATGTAGCTCCCGGCTGCGGTTATGCCCTGGGGAGTCATGGTACGGCAGCTTTCACCGAGCACATCGGTCCGGGCGAGACCGGGTATCGGAAATGTACCCTTGGAATTGAGCTTTTTTAGCGCAGGATACTTCTTACAGGTATTATTGAACTGGGCGGAATATCTGTATCCGCGTGATGTAAATGGGAGACTTCTGTCTGATGAGACCTGTGTAAGGAGGATAAGAATAAGAATGATAATAAGTAGAGAAGGAAATTTGTAAATAAAGCGGGCAGACTGACCATGAATTCTTTTGATCTTATTGCCTGATCTGCTCTTATTACTGCCCTTTTTCAACATCATTTCCTCCTTTCTGCCTGAACCATATTATAAAAAAAGCCCTCAAATTTTGTCAACCTTGACAAATTTGAGGGTTTATAAATTACCGGATCATGTCAGTGAAAATAAAATATTATTTGGCAACGATGTTAACGATACGGCCCGGAACATAGATCTCCTTGATGATGTTCTTGCCGTCAAGCCTGCTGCCAAGTGCCTCCTTTGCCTTTGATATGGCTGTATCCTTATCCTCCTTGCGGCTGAGCGCAACTGCAGCACGTGTCTTTCCATTGATCTGAACAGCTATCTCAACTGTATCCTCTACGGTCTTCTCTTCATCGAACTCAGGCCACTTCTGCTCCCAGATATGGTCTGTATGTCCCATACGTGACCAGATCTCCTCTGTGATATGAGGCGCTGTAGGATTAAGAAGGGTAAGATAGATCTCATACTCCTTATAAGTTACTTTCTTCTCCTTGTAGAATACATTGAGAAGCTCCATAAGGGCAGCTATCGCTGTATTGAACTTCATCTGCTCGATGTCGCCGGAGACCTTCTTAATGGTCTGGTGGATCTTCGTAACGTTCTCAGGAGCTATTTCCTTATCGTCGGTCATCATATCCTGAAGCTTCCAGACTCTCTCGAGGAATCTGCGGCAGCCCTTGACGCCCTCATCTGACCAGGATGCCGCAAGATCAAAGGCACCGATGAACATCTCATATGTACGGAGAGTATCTGCACCATAGTCACGGACTATATCATCAGGATTTATGACGTTTCCGCGGGACTTACTCATCTTCTCGCCGTTCTCTCCAAGGATCATGCCATGTGAGGTACGCTTCTGATAAGGCTCAGGTGTAGGAACTATGCCCTGGTCATAAAGGAACTTATGCCAGAATCTTGAATAAAGAAGATGAAGGGTGGTATGCTCCATACCGCCATTATACCAGTCAACAGGAAGCCAGTATTTAAGATTCTCCTGTGAAGCAAGCTCATTATCATTGTGAGGATCTGTATAACGAAGGAAGTACCATGATGAACCTGCCCATTGCGGCATGGTATCGGTCTCACGTTTTGCGGGACCTCCGCAGCAAGGACATGTGGTATTTACCCAGTCTGTCATGGCTGCAAGCGGTGACTCGCCGTTATCTGTAGGCATATAGGACTCGACCTCAGGAAGCTCAAGAGGAAGCTCGCTCTCAGGAATCGGTACCCAGCCGCATTTATCGCAGTGAACTACCGGGATAGGCTCGCCCCAATAACGCTGACGGGAGAATACCCAGTCACGGAGCTTATAATTGACCTTTCTGTGGCCAATGCCCTTCTCCTCGAGGAACTGCTTGATCTTTTCCTTTGCTTCCTCTACTGAAAGTCCATCCAGGAAGCCGGAATTCATCATGGTTCCTGTTGCAACGTCTGTAAATGCTTCCTTATCGAGATCCACTTCTCCCTGAGGACCCTGAACGACCTGAATTATCGGAAGGTCGAATTTCTTAGCGAAATCATAGTCACGGGTATCATGAGCAGGAACAGCCATGATGGCTCCGGTACCGTATGTCATGAGTACGTAGTCGGATACCCAGACAGGGATCTCCTTATCATTTACAGGATCAATCGCTGTGATACCCTTTATCTCTACACCGGTCTTGTCCTTGGCAAGCTCGGTACGCTCGAAATCGGACTTCATGGATGCCTGCTTCTGATAAGCACGGATCTCGTCCATGTTTGTGATCTGATCCTTGTACTTTTCTATATAAGGGTGCTCAGGAGATATGACCATGTAAGTGGCGCCGAAAAGTGTATCAGGTCTTGTCGTATATACTGTAAGCTTGTCATCAAGGCCTTTGAGCTTAAAGTCTACCTCAGCTCCTTCTGAACGTCCGATCCAGTTCCTCTGCTGAGTCTTTACACGCTCGATATAATCAACGTGGTCGAGGCCTTCTATAAGCTTATCCGCATAATCCGTGATCTTGAGCATCCACTCGCTCTTTACGCGGCGGATAACAGGGGTGCCGCAGCGCTCACATTTGCCATCGATGACCTCCTCATTTGCAAGGCCGACCTTACATGAAGGGCACCAGTTGATTGGCATTTCCTTCTTGTAGGCAAGACCTGCCTTGAAAAGCTTTAAGAATATCCACTGTGTCCACTTATAGTAGTTGGGATCAGTTGTATTTACTTCACGGTCCCAGTCAAATGAATAGCCGAGACTTTTAAGTTCGTCCTTGAAGTGAGCTATATTATTCTTTGTAACGATAGCCGGATGGATGTGATTCTTTATGGCATAGTTCTCGGTAGGAAGGCCGAATGCATCGAATCCCATAGGGAAGAGGACATTGTAGCCCTGCATCCTTCTCTTTCTTGAGATGATATCCATGGCTGTGTACGGGCGCGGGTGACCTACGTGAAGACCCTGTCCTGATGGATATGGGAACTCGACCAGAGAATAATACTTTGGTTTTGTGTGGTCGTCGGATGCAGCGAAAGGCTTTAAGTCTTCCCAGATCTTCTGCCATTTCTTTTCGACTACGTGGTGATTGTAAGCTTCTGACATATCTGTTCTCCTTACTATTTATAATTCTCATGGTTTGCATTGCAGACCAGATATTTTCTTCATTTGCAATTTATGTTACAGGATCATCGGAGGTATCAGGCGATCTCATCGTCAAGCCGCAATAGATCCCGCATTATCACAGGATCATCGGAATGATAATACTTCCTATGACTCCGAGTACCGACCCTAAAAGGGCACCGGCGATCACATCGCGCGGAAAGTGGACTCCCATGATCACACGGAACACAGCGAGAAATACTCCCATGATCAGCAGGACCACTCCAAAGAGCTTATAGACCGGGAGCTCGCAGACAGCTATTATGAAAATGCTGAATACATGCCGGCTCGGAAAGCCTGCCCCGTGAGGTCTGAACTTTGGATCCGCATATGACTTATAGAGAGGTTCGAAGTGATAGAGCTCATATGGACGGGGGTGGCCAAGTCTTTTCCTTAAGAGCGAGACTCCTATGACGCCGATCAATGGCACCAGAAGGAGGTTGATCTTTGTGAGCTCCTGAGGAATCACGAACCGGAA
This sequence comes from Lachnospiraceae bacterium, assembly GCA_036343175.1. Taxonomy (GTDB): domain Bacteria; phylum Bacillota; class Clostridia; order Lachnospirales; family Lachnospiraceae; genus JAEEJA01. Next base: position 25,950 of record JAZASR010000016.1, on the reverse strand, counting down.
ATCATTCTTTTTTTCGCTTAAGAAGGCAAGGATAAGGGTCATGGTATAACCAAGGACCGTAATATCCACGATAAGCTGGGTGAGGAACTCTATATAACGGTAAGTACCTGTTTCCTTCAAATAGCTTATCATGCTCTTATAGGTCTTCTCTGAGAGCATATCCTGTCTCCTTTTTGATTTTTTTCGTCTGAAAGTTATATTGAAACTGATATCAGGATAAGCTATTGGTCCTTATGGATATTATCCGGTAAGCTTTGCTTTTGCTTTTATAAAAAGCAGCAGATATCAGTTTCCTATGATCAGACATTTACTTCACCGGTCTTTTAGGAAAAGCCTCTTCCTTAGTCTCTTTCTTCTCAAACAGTCTCTTCAATAGTCTCTTCCTTCTCAAGTCCAAGCTCCGCAAGCTGCTTAGGATCTACTGTGTCAGGCGCTCCGGTAAGCAGGCATGATGCATCCTTTACCTTAGGGAAAGCTATTACATCACGGATGGAATCAGAACCTGTCATGAGCATTACAAGACGGTCAAGACCATATGCAAGTCCTGCGTGAGGAGGAACTCCGTATTTGAAGGAATTAAGGAGGAATCCAAAGTTTGTCCAGGCTCTTTCCTTTGTGAAGCCCAGCTCCTTAAACATCCTCTCCTGTATATCATTCTGGTGGATCCTTATGGAACCGCCGCCTATCTCAACACCGTTTAAGACGATATCGTAAGCTCTTGCGCGGACCCTGCCCGGATCCGTATCAAGAAGAGGCATATCCTCTTCCATAGGCATGGTAAATGGATGGTGCATGGCCAGGAACCTGTTCTCTTCATCGGACCACTCAAGAAGAGGGAACTCTGTTACCCATACAAACTTGAAGTCATCCTTCTTACGAAGACCGAGCTGATCGCCGAGCTCAAGACGGAGTGCGCCCAGTGTTTCCCAGACGATCTTATTCCTGTCGGATACTATGAGGATCAGGTCTCCCTGCTTTGCGTCAAACTCTTTAACTATGGCATTTATGATATCTTCATTTACAAACTTGGCAAATGAGCACTTAACTGTTCCGTCGGTCTTAAGCTGTATATATGCAAGACCCTTAGCGCCGATACCCTTTGCTTCTTCAGTAAGGGCGTCTATCTTCTTTCTTGGCATATCGCCGAGGCCTTCAGCGCATATTCCGCGGACAGTGCCGCCATTCTTAATATTATCTGTAAATACAGTAAAGCCCGAGTCCTTTACGATATCGCTTATATCATGAAGCTTCATGCCGAAACGCATATCCGGCTTATCGGAACCATAGTTATCCATGGCATCGATCCATGTGATGCGCTCGATAGGAAGTTTAACATCCACATCAAGTATATCCTTGAATATGAGCTTTAAAAAGCGCTCATTTACGTCCATTACGTCATCTTCGTCAACAAATGCAAGCTCCATATCGATCTGAGTGAACTCAGGCTGACGGTCAGCACGAAGGTCCTCGTCACGGAAGCAGCGGGCAAGCTGGAAATATCTGTCGTAGCCCGCGCACATAAGGAGCTGCTTAAAGAGCTGAGGGGATTGCGGAAGTGCGTAGAATGAACCCGGATGCACACGGCTTGGCACAAGATAGTCTCTGGCCCCTTCAGGCGTTGACTTTGTAAGCATCGGTGTCTCTATCTCTAGGAAGCCTTCATTTGTAAAATAATTCCTTGTAAGCTGGGCGATCCTGCTTCTGGTAATAAGATTCTTCTGGATCTCAGGACGGCGAAGATCAAGTGTTCTGTACTTGAGCCTTATCTTTTCATCGGTCTTTATGCCGTCTTCTATAGGAAATGGAGGTGTCTCAGCCTCTGAAAGGATACGAAGATCCTCGGCTATAAGCTCTATGGTACCTGTTATTAAATTTTCATTGACAGCGCCGCCGCGCTTATTGACCTTGCCGGTAACTGCTGCCACGAACTCACTGCGCAGACGGGCAGCCTTTTCGAATACAGCCGCATCTGTCGTACTCTCATCAAATATGACCTGAATGATGCCTGAACGGTCACGAAGATCGACGAAGATCAGGCCTCCTTTATTTCTCTGCTTCTGGACCCAGCCCATGAGTGTTACGGTCTGTCCGATATTGTCTTCGGAGACCTCTGCACACCTCATTGAACGCTTAAGTCCTTTCATAGATTCTGCCATAATGATCTAAAACCTCCAAAATTTCTTTTGACTTAAAAAACCTTAAATAAGCCTTTATACCCACATTTTCCAAAAAATCCATACAGGCGCATAAAGCTGCTGAGGCTCTAAAGTCACAATCAGAGCCTATTTTATATCAAATAGCGGGATGTGTAAAGGGAAAGAGAAAAATCAATAAAAATCCCACCGCAATCCTGATCTTAAGGAGTGCGGTGGGTCAGTATTCATAAATTATACAAAGGGATGAGAATTAAAGTTTGCGTCATCATACTTCGAAGAGAAGGTCGCCGTAGCTTGGTACAGGCCATGCCTTCTTGTCGACCTTGAGCTCGAGCTTATCCACAGGGTCACGAAGGGCATCCATTGCAGGAACGATCTCCTGTCTGTAGTAAAGGGCCTTGGCCTTGACATCCTCGATAGATGAAGCTTTATTCTCAAGTTCACCAAGTTTATCATATGCTTTAACAGTCTCTGTAAGAAGTGATGTGATATCAGTGAGGACCTTGGTCTCAACAGATACATCAGCACCCGGAACTGCATCCTTGATAGCATTGATAGACTCTGCTATCTGCTTCTTGTAACTCATGACTGAAGGGATATAGAGCTTGGTAGTCATATCAAGCATTGTAAGCGCTTCGATATTGATAGTCTTATAATAGTTTTCATAGTAGATCTCAGATCTTGACTTAAGCTCTGACTCGCTGTATACGTTCTGATCCTTGAAGAGCTTAACTGTCTCAGGCTTGTCAAGAACTTCAACAGACTCAACCATTGACTTTACGTTAGGAAGTCCGCGCTTTGCAGCCTCCTCGACCCATGCATCCGCATAGCCGTCGCCATTGAAGATAACTCTTCTGTGATCTGTTACAAGCTCGCGGATGACCTTCCATACGTCGTTCTCGAAATCGGCAGAGCCTTCGAGCTTATCGCAGATCTTTTCGAACTGGTCTGCTACGATAGTATTAAGAACGATGTTGCAGTCTGCAATAGACATTGAAGAGCCAAGCATACGGAACTCGAACTTATTTCCTGTGAATGCAAATGGTGAAGTACGGTTACGGTCTGTAGCATCCTTCTTAATAACAGGAAGTACTGAAACACCGGTATCGAGCTTAGAGCCCTGGATACTTGAAGATACCTTGCCGTCGATGATCTGCTCTATAACATCCTCAAGCTGCTCGCCAAGGAAGATAGAGATGATAGCTGGCGGTGCTTCGTTGGCTCCGAGACGGTGATCGTTGCCAGGGTTGGATGCAGAAAGCCTTAAGAGTACTGCATTCTCATCTACTGCTGCAATGACTGCTGCAAGTACTAAAAGGAAAAGCTTATTCTCATGAGGCTTCTTGCCGGGGTCAAGCAGGTTCACACCTGTATCTGTAATGATGGACCAGTTATTGTGCTTTCCTGAACCATTGACGCCCTTGAAAGGCTTCTCAGAGAGCAGGCACTCAAGGCCATGACGCTTTGCGACCTTCTTCATGAGCTCCATAACGAGCTGGTTGTGGTCTGTGGCAATATTTACTTCTGAATAGATAGGAGCGATCTCATGCTGTGAAGGAGCAACCTCATTATGCTGGGTCTTAGCAAGGATACCGAGCTTCCAGCACTCCTCATTGAGATCCTTCATGAAGGACTCTACTCTCTCATTGATAGCTCCGAAATAGTGATCATCGAGCTCCTGACCCTTAGGAGGCATAGCTCCGAAAAGGGTACGGCCTGTGAATATCAGGTCCTTACGCTTTCTATATGTCTTCTGGTCTACCAGGAAATACTCCTGCTCAGGTCCTACTGAACATGAGACCTTTTTAACGTCATCCATGCCGAAGAGCTTTACAAGCCTTATAGTCTGCTTTGAAAGAGCCTGCATAGAACGAAGAAGAGGTGTTTTCTTATCGAGCGCCTCACCTGTGTAAGAACAGAATGCTGTAGGTATGCAGAGGGTAACTCCTGCTGCATCCTCCTGCAGGAATGCGGGTGAAGTACAATCCCAAGCTGTATATCCGCGCGCCTCGAATGTTGCACGGAGACCGCCGGAAGGGAATGAAGATGCGTCAGGCTCGCCCTTTATAAGCTCCTTGCCTGAGAACTCAAGTACAGGCCTTGACTTGGAAGCTGCACTTAAGAATGAATCATGCTTTTCAGCTGTGACTCCTGTCATCGGCTGGAACCAATGTGTATAATGAGTAGCTCCATGCTCAAGAGCCCACTCCTTCATTGCATGAGCAACGACGTTTGCGATATCAGGATCCAGATCGGTTCCATCTTCAAGAGTTTTCTTCCAGGTCTTGTAGACATCTTTTGGAAGCCTTGCCTGCATAACTTCGTCGTTGAACACATCCTTGCCGAAAACCTGTTCAATAACACTGTTTCCCATAATAGTTACCATCCTTTCAGATTTTAATCGGATAAGGTCATATGCTTCTCAAATAGTCCTACGAGTCACAACCTAAAAAAGGCGCACTCATAAAAATCTATGAGAACGCCCTTGTTCCGTTCATTTTTTAACAAACTTACTATAGCCCATTGAACTTAATTTGTAAAGTACTTTTTTTAAATTTACTCAAATAATGATAAATACAGTATTCATGCATATTATGTGCAATATTATTTACTTTCTTCTGCATTTTCTAAAGGACCCGCAGTATCAGCCGCATTCTTTGCAGCGAGCGCGGCGCGCTTTGCACGGCGTTCATCGCGGTCTTTGATATTTTTCTCAATGAGCTCCTTAACATCACGGGCCTTATTCTTGATACGCTCATTGGCATCATGTGAAGATATTACACGGCCTACCCACTTCTGAGCCTCTTCATAATGGCCTGTACGCCTTGCAAGCTCACCCAGCAGATAGGTGACTGTCATCTCATCCATACCGCACAGAGGGAACTCCTCTGACATGTAAGCATCATTGAATCCCTTGAATGCGTTATTTAAGAACTCAAGCTGTTCAATATTGTAAGCCTTTACCTTCTTTGCACGCTCAGGATCTTCCTTAGGCACATTTTCAGCAGCACCCCTGAGGATCCAGGCAGTCTTAAGGCAGATATAAGCCTTCTCGGAGCTCTTCGCCTTCTTTACTGCTGCATTCATAAGAGCAAGCTTATGACGCATGATGGCATATTCGTAGGAATACTTATCACCGCCGTCAGGTATGCCCTTAAAATCAGGTGTTATATTCTCTTTAACAAGCTTCTGCTGTATGGACAGGGCCTTGTCAAAAAACCTGTTAAGAGCGGCATATCCGCACTTCGGACATACAATAGCATCATACTTCAGCACATCTACAGTCTGGTACTTTGGCCTCAGATCCGTATCTGTACCAAGGAGCTTTGTCTTTCCTGTACGGACTGCCTTACTTGTAAATTCCTCATCACAGCATGGACAATGATACTTCTTATCGAAAAGAAGCTCTTCTTCTGTTGCCACATGCACCTCATGCTGCTCATGTCCCTTATCCTTATCATCTTTTTTCTTTTCTTCAAAAAGCTCCACTTTATCGAGCTTTCCAAATCCAAGCTTTTCAAGACCTGAAAACAGATTCACTTTTTACCTCCTGAATAAATCCGATCAATAAAATCCGATCAATAAACCCCAATCATAAAATCCATCATTGACGCTGCTTTCCTATATTAAATCAGTCACATTTCGCGCATCAGATCAGCAGCATTTCCTGCGTTAATTAAGCCGCATTTCGTGCATCAGATCAGCAGCATTTCCTGCGTTAATTAAAGGAACAGCCAGGTCACTTCTTCTCCGGCTTATATGAGCTCTTTAACGACACTATGCGGTTGAATACAAGCTCATCTTCTGTTGTATCCTTATCATCAATGCAGAAGAAACCGTGACGCACAAACTGGAAGCGGTCGCCCGGGCGCGCCTCTGAGAATGCGCTCTCAAGCTTGCAATCCTTAAGCACTGTAAGCGAATGAGGATTAACATTTACATTGCCCTCTTCATCATAGACACCCTTGCTCTCATCTACAAGATTCTCATAGAGACGGACCGTAGCATCTACGCACTCTGCAGCTGATACCCAATGGATAGTACCCTTGACTTTACGTTCAGCACCCGGCATGCCCGACTTTGTGTCCGGATCATAAGTACAATATACTGTGGTCACATTTCCATTATCATCGCACTCATAATCTGTGCATTTTACAAAATATGCATTCATAAGGCGGACTTCATTGCCAGGGTAAAGCCTGAAATACTTTTTTGGCGGCTCGATCATGAAATCTTCGCGGTCGATATAAAGCTCTCTGCCAAATGCTACCTTACGCATACCCATTTCAGGGACGTCACGGTTATTCTCCACATCAAGATACTCCATCTCATTTTCCGGATAATTGGTAATAATAAGCTTTACAGGGTCAAGCACTGCCATATATCTTGGAGACTTACTTTTAAGGTCCTCGCGGATGCAATACTCAAGCATGGCATAATCCGATGTGGAATTAGCCTTTGAGATTCCTGAAAGCTCCATGAATTTCCTTATGGACTCAGGGGTATAGCCGCGGCGGCGGAGTGAAGCAATAGTCACGAGACGGGGATCATCCCAGCCATCTACTGTTCCATCCATAACAAGCTTCTTAATATAACGCTTGCCTGTGACCACATTCTTAAGGTAGAGCTTAGCGAACTCTATCTGGCGAGGCGGGTTCTCAAATTCACACTCATTAACAACCCAGTCATAGAGAGGCCTGTGATCCTCGAACTCAAGAGTACAGAGCGAATGTGTTACACCCTCTACAGCATCCTCTATCGGATGAGCAAAGTCATACATAGGGTAAATGCACCATTTATCTCCAGTATTATGGTGATGCATGTGGGCGATCCTGTAAATAACGGGATCACGCATATTAAGGTTAGGCGATGCCATGTCGATCTTTGCCCGGAGGACCTTCTCGCCATCCTTAAATTCGTCATTCTTCATACGCTCGAACAGATCAAGATTCTCCTCTACAGACCTGTTCCTGTACGGGGATTCTTTCCCGGGCTCAGTTAATGTTCCGCGGTACTCTTTTATCTGTTCCGGTGAGAGGTCGCAGACATATGCCTTGCCCTTCTTAATGAGCTTTACGGCACACTCATACATCTGATCAAAATAATCCGATGCATAGAAAATATGATCCTTATCGAGGTCTCCGACTATCCACTTTACGTCCTCTGTTATGGACTTTACGTATTCTTCGTTCTCCTTCATGGGATTGGTATCGTCAAAACGGAGATTGAATGTTCCTCCGTACTCCTTTGCGATGCCATAGTTCAGGAGAATGGACTTTGCGTGGCCTATGTGGAGATATCCATTCGGCTCAGGCGGAAACCTGGTCTGAACATGGTCAAAGCGGCCGCTCTCAAGGTCCTTATCTATTTCATGCTCTATGAAATTCTTTGACAGAACATCGGCATTGCCATCATTGGCGCTTTCATCATCAGCTGCGCCATTTATCTTATCATTAACTTCTGTACTCACTTTAATTTCCTCCAATGCAGGCTTATTGAAAAACAGCCCTCAAGCCAAAAAATTATACCAGTAATAAGGACAAAATGTCAACCTTTTGCCCGTAGATGCATTATTAACATTTGCAGGTGCATTATTAACATTTAAAGAAATAATGTATCTGCTCGTGAAAAAATATCTCCGCCTTTACTCACATTAATGCAGGCCTATAAGGTCATGCCTGAGGCTAAAGACGCAGCCGCAGTAATTCTGCCTGTAAAGACCGTACTCCTTTGAAAGCTCTATAGATTCCTTATATCCGTTTTTCTTCTTGAAATCCGAATAAAGATAAGGAATACCGTACTTTTTGGAAAGGTCTGCCCCTATTTCATTAAGGACCTGTGAATTCTTATAAGGACTTAAGGAAAGGGTCGTCGTAAAGAACTTACAATCGTGTTCCAAAGCATACTTCACAGTATACTCAAGCCGCATCCTGTAGCAGGCAAAGCACCTTTCTCCTCCTTCAGGAAGGTCCTCCATACCTTTTATAAGCTCGTTAAAGGCGTCATTGTCATAGGTCCCGCGGATGACCCTGATCCGGTCTTCATGAGGAAATTCTTCCGTGAATCTTTCAAGCTCGCCAAGCCTCTTTTCAAATTCTTTCTCCGGTGAAATATTAGGATTATAATATACGCAGTCTATATCAAAATGATCCTTAAGGACTGTGAGACACCAGCTTGAGCATGGCGCGCAGCATACATGCAGGGCAAGACGGGGTCTTACACCTTTCTCTGCCGCATTTTTATCGACCTCTTTCAGGATCGACTCCATTTCTTTCTGGTAGTTTATCTTGTTCATTGTGGCACTTTTCCATCATTTCAGATAAATTTTCTTTAGATATTTCTTACCGCACTTATAAAACTTCTTACCTTCTCAGGGTCCTTGCCTCTTGGGGAACCATTCTTTGTACCAGCAGCGCTATCTATAGCCTTCTCTTCGGATCCCTGTCTGCCGGGAGACTTAAGGTCGTTCTCAACACCGGATGAAACGTCCGCAACATCCGGGTGGACTATAGCTATGGCATCTGTGACATTCTGAGGATCAAGACCGCCTGCAAGGAATATAAGCTTATCAGTCGTAATGCCCTTTAAAATATCATTCAGCTGATCCCAGTCAAATGAAGTGCCGCTGCCGGGGCTTGCAGCATCGAAAAGAAGGCCTGCGATCTGAGGATTTTCGAGTTCTTCTTTTATCACCGAAATATCAAATTTCTCATTAGAAGCCATACTTTTAATATTGATAGCACGAATGACCGGAATACCTGTCTTTTCAAACAGACTTTCCGGAAGCTCTCCATGGATCTGTATCAGGTCGAAGCCTGCAGCTTCAATAGCCTGAACCTGCTCAAGTGAAGGTGACACCGTAACCGCGACAGTCATGATATCAGGATCAAGTCTGCTCTTAAGAGCTTTAGCTGTATCCGGATCAATGTTCCTGCAGGACTTAGGGAAGTACTGAATGAAGCCCGTAAAATCAGGTTTCAGCTCATTCAGTAATTCAACCTCAGACAAAGCTGTAATACCGCAGATCTTAACAGCTGTTGAGCTTTGAGACCTGATAGCTTTGATCCTCTGTAAAACTGCCGCACGTCTGCCGGTATTTATATTATTCTCAATATCATCATGAATATCTTTAAACTTCATTTTATCCTTCCTATTTTAACCTGCTTTGACCTGCCAGTCTCCATAAGAGATGAGCATTTTCTGAGGTCATGCATTTGACCTGCTTTGACCTGCCAGTCTCCATAAGGGCCGGCATTTTCTGAGGTCATGCATTTGACCTGCTTTTGACCTGCCAGTCTCCATAAGGGCCGGCATTTTCTGAGGTCATGACGGTATCTGACCTTATGATCTGCGTGAAGAGATCATATGTGTTTATCCTGGCCGAATGCCCTCTTCATGGATCTTATGAGATATTCTGCTTCCTCAGGGGCCTTATTTGAAACTGCATAGAAATAGAACTTAAGCTTCGGCTCAGTTCCCGAAGGACGCACAGCACACCAGCAGGATGCTGTCTCAGAGGCACTGAAATAATATCTTAAAACATTTGATGCAGGGATATCACCATAACCGTCAGCATAATCTATATACTTTACAAGTACAGGATCTTTAAGATCCCCCTTATGACCGGACGAACCTATATCATGGGAAAGGCTTGCATTATTGCTGTCAGCCGCTGCTGTATCCATCTGAAGAGAAGTAATAAACTCTCTGCTCCTGAACTTATCCATCATAGAACTTATCTCTGCCTTGCCCTCTTCACCTTTAAGTATCAGAGATACAAAGTTTTCGCGGTAAAAGCCGTACTTTTCATAGATCTCATCGAGTGCATCTGAAAGAGTCTTTCCTTCAGCCGCATAGTCTGCTGCCATCTCGAATATAAGCATGGCTGCTGCGACGCCGTCCTTATCGCGGACCTTTTTCTCGGGCGCGCATCCTATGCTCTCTTCGTAGCCAAAGAAATAATGCATGCCTTTGGAGTCGAGCTCTGGGATCCTGCCGCATATATTCTTGAAGCCCGTAAGAGCCTCATAGGTCTTTATACCGTAGGAGTCACAAATGGCTTTTCCCAGGTCCCCTGTGACTATGGACTTGACCATATAGGAATCGTCTTTTAACTGTCCGAGCTCTTTCAGCCTCTTTGCCTTGTAACAGATCATCAATGCACCGGTCTGGTTGCCGTTGAGTGGAATGAATCTGCCATCCTTTCCGCGGATCTCTATGGCCATGCGGTCTGAATCAGGATCTGTGGCTGCGATAATATCAGCGCCCAGCCTATCCGCGAGCTTCTCCGAATATGCGAAGGCCTTAGGATCCTCAGGATTGGGATATCCTACAGTTGAAAACTCGGGATCAGGCTCAGACTGCTCTTCCACCACGTTAAAGTTCTTAAAACCAAGAGATGCCATGACAGTCTTCATAGGGCGGAGACCTGCGCCATTTAATGGCGTATATACAAGGGGCAGATCCTCTGCTGCCTTTTTACCCAAGTCCGTTATAAGGGACTGTGAAAGTACATAATCTGTATAACGCTTATCTGCCTCGCCGGACAGAAGAACTATAGAGCCTTTATCTATAAGTTTCTTAATATCAGGATCATTCTCATCAAGAGAAGAACCGCATCGGTACCATACATGACCTGCAGCATCAGAGTTACCTTCATTGCCTGCAGCATCAGAGTTACCTTCATTGCCTGCAGCATCAGAGTTACCTTCATTGCCTGAACCATCCCTGACCTTAACAGGAGCACTTTGACTTAATACCTGATCATCATTGAAAGAAAACAGATCCATCTTTTCAATCATTGCAGATATCTGGTCAGATACCGCTCCTGATATCTGAGCCCCGTCATTCCAATATACCTTGAAACCATTGTATTCCTTAGGGTTGTGACTGGCAGTAAGGTTTACGCCTCCCGATGCACCCAAGTCGCGGATAGTGAATGAAAGCTCAGGAGTCGCTGTAATATCTTTAAAAATATAGACCTTTATGCCTGTTTCCGCAAAGATGCGGGCAGATATAAAGGCAAAATCCTTAGAATGATAGCGGCAGTCGAAGGCAATCACCACTGAAGGCGTTTTCTTAATCTGCTTACCAGAGGATATATTATGAACTTTATTCCCGGATTGAACCTGACTTATTTCTTCTGATGAATTCGGGGTTTCCTTCGTATGGGCAAGTATGCAGGCAGCCACACCTCTTGCCGCTCTTCCAACAGTATAAGCATTCATGGATGCAGGACCGGGTCTTCTGACACCGCGCAGTCCTGCTGTTCCAAATGATATGTCTGAAATGAAGCACTCATTTTTTACTATCTCATCATATTCCATATTTGAAAGTCCCTTAATAAGGACTTCGTCGCCAAGCTCATCTGCTTTTTTCTTCCACAATTCAAACCTTTGATCTAAATTCATTTGATGATCTGCCATTGCCGTGTTCTCCTTTATCAGATAATATAAGTCATATTCAGGTCGTATCTGTCAAAATAAGAAAAATATAGCTATATTTTAGATACAGGGTATCTGATCAATAGTCTCTTCAGCACTTTTGTCCTGCTTAAATTCAAATATATCAAAGCTTCAATAATTATCTCTGAAATCGTGTACGACCCCGTTCTCCTTATAAGCTATTATAGTCTTTAAATTGACATTCTGCACGCTCTTGAATATATTAGCCGGAACGTAAGGATTGTCAGCCTCGAGCTGCTTTATGAGGGCTTTTACATAAGCACGCTTTGAGCCCTTGCCGGTACCGCCGCACGATGCGCATGATTCTGTAAAGCGGCAGGCACATTGTATGAAGTAAAGGTCATTGTAATCGCGCCAGCGTTTTATATCATCCTCGCGGATCAGGTAAAGAGGGCGGATAAGCTCCATGCCCGGAAAATTCACGCTGCGAAGCTTGGGCATCATGGTCTGGACCTGTCCTCCGTAGAGCATCCCCATAAGAATGGTCTCTATAACATCATCGAAGTGATGGCCCAGGGCGATCTTATTGCAGCCAAGATCACGCGCATGAGCATAGAGGTGGCCGCGGCGCATCCTGGCACAGAGGTAACATGGATTCTCGCCCACATCTGCCACTGAATCATATATAGTCGACTTAAAGACCTCGACAGGGATGCCTAAGAGCTTTGCATTGTTCATGACTGTCGTGAAATTGATCTCATTGTAGCCCGGATCCATGACAAGGTACTTTACTTCGAAGTTCTGCTTTCCATGCTTGTATAACTCCTGGAAAAGCTTTGCCATAAGCATGGAATCCTTGCCGCCGGATATGCATACTGCTATCCTGTCATTGTCCTGTATAAGCTCATACTCACGGACAGCCTTTGTAAATCGTGACCAGATCTGCTTCCTGAATTTCTTTATAATGCTCTTTTCACACTTTTCCTGAGCAGACTCACGTGCGTCTTCCATGTCCATCATTTTTGTAAGCTTATATTCAAGGTAAGCGTGATACCCGTCCTTTAAGCTGTACATATGATACCCTTTGGGATCGTAATAAAGGCATATCTCATCGCTCCTTGCGCCTGTATAGCAGACAAGATATATATCCTTATCAGAAGGCACTTCCCCTATCCTTGACCTGAATTCAGCAAGAGGGATATTTACAGCACCGGGATAGGTATCCTTCCTGTAATCATCAGCCGTGCGGACATCTACCACTAAAAAGTCCCTGCTGCCATTATCTGTGGTTCTCTTAATGAGATCATCTATTGAGATCTGGAAATCCATACTTCTCCTTACTTTCCCTTTTTAATTGTAAACTGCTGCCCTTATCATCTTTTTTTGCGGTATAAAGCGCAGAAGAATATAAATGCCAGGAAGATCAAAGCAACAGCCATCCAGATGGCGAGCGCAGTAGTTCCCATCGGACTGAACTTGTCATAGTAGCCCTTGAGGTAGATCACGATAACAATGGCAGGGATCACGAATTTATAATAGTTCTTAAGCTTCCTGCTGATCTTTATGCCCTTGCCTGCATCAGCCTCATTTACGTAATTATCCCAGCCCCAGCCGTTTTTAGTAGTACAGAAAAGGATAAATACCAGGCTTCCGATAGGAAGGAGGTTATTGGATACTATAAAGTCAAGAAGATCCATGACTGTAGAGCCTTTGCCGAATGGCTCGAATGAACTCCAGATGTTAAAGCCGAATACACATGGGAGGCTTAAGATGATGATCGCAATGGCGCTTACCAGGACACTCTTCTTACGTGACCAGGAAAATGCGTCCATGTGGAAGGCAATGATGTTCTCAAATACCGCAACGACCGTAGTTATGGATGCAAATGAGAGAAAGAGAAAGAAAAGCGCATTCCAGATAAAGCCTGCCGGCATCTTTGCAAATATATTTGGAATAGTAATGAATATCAGGCTTGGACCGGCATCAGGCTGTATACCATATGCGAAGCAGGCCGGGATGATGATAAAACCGGCCATTAGGGCAACAAGGGTATCAAGAGATGTGATGCTGATGACCTCGCCTGTGAGGGATCTGTCCTTATCGATGTAGCTTCCGAATATAAGCATGGCGCCGATACCGATCGACAAAGTGAAGAATGACTGGGCAAGGGCGTTGTAAAGCACGTTTCCTATACCTTTCTGCGCCATATTGTGAAAGTCGGGAACGAGATAGAACCTGATGCCCGCCCCTGCACCCTTAAGGAATACAGAATGCACAGCGAGTACGAACATGAGAATGATGAGCATCGTCATCATGACCTTTGATACACGCTCAACACCATTCTTTATACCAAAATAGCATATAGCAAAGCCGATGATGCAGGTAAGCACAGTCCAGAATGCCATAACAGGAGTATTGCCAAGCATGTCAGAAAACTGAGCGACCACGGAGTCAGTATCGGCGCCGTTAAAGTCACCCTTAAGACTCTTAAAGCAATAGTAGAGCATCCAGCCTGCAACTGTTGTATAGAACATCATGAGCATATAGCAGCCGATGATGCTTATCCACTTGAGGTGATGCCAGCGGGTACCGGCAGGCTCAAGCTTATCAAAGGCTAAAGCAGCGCTTATACGGCTTGAACGGCCTATAGCAAACTCTGCTGTCATGACCGGCATACCCAGCATGATGAGGAATATGATGTAAATCAGGATAAATGCGGCACCGCCGTACTCTCCAGTCAGATATGGAAATTTCCAGACATTTCCGATGCCGATGGCACAGCCTGCTGATACAAGTATGAAGCCCAAGCGGGTAGCAAAACCTTCACGTTTTTTATTATTTTCTGACATGAGATCTACTGTATAACAGTCCTCCGTTTCATTAATTGATCCGCATATGAGCTGCCACCCCCTGAATGCAGGCGGGTTTACGATCCTAATATAAAATCAAGAAGAACAAGCCTTAAGATGGACATGTATGAAAATGCAGGTCCAAATACGGGGAGTAAAGCAGTCCGGATACACGCGAACTTATGCTATTATACAGGTAAAGCCACTTAATTTTCAAGGTCTGTTTACAGATGGTGCCGGCTTAAAGGGTTCCTTTTGCGGACTCGCTTAAATAAAAGTCCATTCAGTCTATGCACACCTTGCAAGCCGAGAAGCCTGCACTCTTTAGCTTCTTTGCCGTACTGCGGATGACCTTTTTATTGCCTTTAGAGATCTCATCGGCAAAGCGGCAGGAAGGTAAATGGAACTTTTTAGAGTCAAGATTAATGATATATGTTGTACCGGTCTTTACATAAAGACTGCCCCAATTTCCGGATGAGCCGCCAGAAGCGTGAGATCCGCCGCCTGAGCCTGAACTGCCCGAACCCGAACTACCTGAGCCTGATCCGCTTGAGTTTCTGTTGTCAGAGCCTGAGGATCCGGATGAACCACCTGAACCGCTTGAATTTTTACTGCCACTGCCAGAACCTGATGATCCGGATTTTCCTGACGCCTTCTCATGGCTTGTACCATCCTTATAGTTGATATATATGCCCGGCTGGTTATTGTAACAATAGACGCAGAAGCATAGGCCTGCCCCTTTATCCTCAACTGAATATCCTTCCATAAGGACACCCCGGGCTACAAACTCATTATCCTTAAATACTGGTGTGACGCGGTACAAAACGTGATTGCCGGTATTCTTAACATACTCAGCTGTCTTATTCTCAAATGGCAGCATGCCTTCGATATTTAAGTAACGGGTTCCTGTGATAAGATTCTCTTCATTTGCATTCTCACCGGAAAGCTCATAGGCGATCAGATGACAGCGGTTGTAGAGATAGCGGTCGGGGATGACATCATACTTTATGGTATGCCAGCCTGTAGGCTTTACCATACCTATCTCCCCTCTGGGCTCTGTGGGCATGACATGAGTATCGATACAGGCAGCGGCATAGCTGCAGCGGCCAAGTGAATCGAGACCTCCATAATACTCATAATCTTTTTTTGTGATCTCTTTCTTTGTAAAGTAAGGCTCATTGCCATGGACGGTCCGATAAGGCCTGCCATGAAACTTAAGAAGATTTTTAGTGAGCTTGAATCTGTGGCTTTTGTAAGGATTCACGGCATGCCTCAATGACATCTGAGCTGAGACATGAGAAGTAGAGTTAAGAGAAGCCGACGTAAATGCAGTATTGCCTGCCAGGGTCATGCTCAAAGCCAGTAAAAATACAAGTATCCTTCTCAAAAATTTTCTCTTCATAAAGAAGCACCTCCTGAAAACAGAACTTTTAAAGGCCATCATAAACCTTTTAAACGCACTCAATAAGCCATTAAAGGCAATATAAGCCTTATAAAGGCACTCATAAGCCGTTTAAAGGTTATCACAAGCCTTTTAAGGTCTGTATTATTATATAATATTATTGTACAGGAGCCATGAGTTCATAATTTACAAAATGCGGGGAGCTATATGACCATAATTTTCAAAAGGCGGGGAGCTATATGACCATAATTTACATAATGCATAAATTTGCCATATGAACTTCAAACCACCTAAAAACAGATGGGTTTTACGCTTCCATTATATAAAAAAAGCGAAAAATCATGAATAAAAAACCAGTCATCATTATCAGATGACTGGTCTTGCCTTATCCTGTGTGAGCTTATTGCCGCTAATGAAATAATTTTGTGTACTGAGTAAGCGTATCCGCGATGTGATAAACATATACTGTTTCATGAATTATCCGGTAAATTGCAACGTGCTTTTTGCAGATCACCATGCGGTAACCCTGTTCATTAAGCCAATCATCCGAGGTAAATGAACCGGAATCAGGGAACTGTTCTAAACGCTCAATGGTATCTAAAATATGGTCACTGACTTTCAATGCTGTCTGCACGTCAAACTGGCAGATGTAATAATCTTCTATTGCCTTCAGATCCTCCCATGCGGATGGCAGGATCTCAACTTTATACTTCATTGGTTCTCTCCCTTAGCAGGTTTCTCGCCTCTGACACGCTGATTGTCGGCTCTCCATCTATTCGCTCCTGCTCTGCCTTAAGTACCTTTGCCCTTAACTTTAACATCTGCTCCCGTTTCTCAAAGGCATCAATACTCATCAGTACCAGGTCCCCTTCACCATTTTTAGTAATATAGATAGGTTCTTTTGTTTCTTTAGCCAGTGCAGATATCGCTGCATAATCATTTCTCAATGCTGCAGATGCTTTTATTAGCATAATCATCTCTCCTTTCATTTCTGAAGATCGTATATTATATCAATTTTCTGATAAAATTATACTATAATATTGCTATAAAATAAATATTTTTTTACTGCAGGATTGACAAAGATTCACAGAACAATATTTACGCAGATCTTCCTGCCGAAATTGTAAGCAAAGACACGGGCATGGAAACAGTTATCATTTACAATAAAATGCGTCAAAAGAGATTTTGGTTCCTCAAACGTTAATATATCTGCATTTGCGGAGAATAAACAGCAGGTGAAATCCGATAAATTCTGATAAAATCTGATAAAGCCGGGCAAAGGAAAAAGTCCCGTAAACGCCGATATATCAGCATTTACGAGACTCTTATTTTTCAGAGATGTTGATTACTTAACGAAGAACGTAAAGCATTAGTCAGACAGAAACTGCTGCTTTGCAGTTTCCAATAGACAATTTCGAAGAAATCATCTTTTACTGCATCTGTTTTGCGGCCCCTGATCGCATCGGATCAGATAGAAGAATGCTTTTGCATTCTTCCAATAGTTCGAAAAAATCGAACTTATTTCATCTGAGCTGCAACTTCAGCTGCGAAGTCTTCATTCTTCTTCTCAAGACCTTCACCTGTCTCGAATCTTACAAACTCAACAAGCTTTAAGCTTACTCCCAGCTCCTTTGCCTTGTCAGCGACAAATTTCTCTACAGATGGCTTGCCATCCTCAGCAAATACAAACTCCTGATCAAGAAGACAGATCTCCTTGAATTCCTTATTGAGACGGCCCATAACGATACCATTCCACATCTTGTCGTTGCCATTTGGCTTCTCATTCTGAGCTTCCTTCATAAGAACTTCCTTCTCGGAATCGATCCAATCTGAAGGAACATCGTTCTTTGAGAAGTACTTAGGTCTCATGGAAGCGACCTGCATAGCTACGAGCTCAAGTGCTGACTTAACGTCCGCATTGTCAGGTGCATCGGTTGAAGCATGTACAAGAACACCGATCCTGCCGCCGGCGTGTACATAAGGAACGATAATACCGTCCTCTGCATTAAGAACAGCAAAACGGCGGATCTTTAAGTTTTCACCTATAACTGCTACTTCTTCTTTATTCTTATCTTCAACAGACATTGAAGGATCAAGGATAGACTTCTCTGCGAGGAACTCCTCGATATTCTTAGCGCCTGACTGCTTAGCCTGTGCTGCGATAGAAGCAACATATGACTGGAACTTCTCATTCTTTGCTACGAAATCTGTCTCAGAGTTGACCTCTACGATAGAACCGCGCTTTCCATCCTCATCAACGTCAACTGCTACAAGACCTTCAGCAGCGATCCTGTCAGCCTTCTTGGCTGCCTTGGCGAGACCGTTCTCACGAAGCCAGTTAACTGCTTCATCTATATTGCCATCAGTTGCTCCGAGTGCCTTCTTGCAGTCCATCATGCCTGCACCTGTCATGTCACGGAGTGTCTTTACATCCTTAGCTGTAAATGCCATTATTATAATCCTTTCATATTCAGTTATTAAACAATATTTAAGTTCTGCCTTTACATTATTGCATAAATATCAAAAGCTCTGCCTTTATATTATTGCATAAATATCTAAAGCTCTGCCTGTATATTATACATAAGCCTATAAGCCTTATCTGCTTTGCTTATACTTTTCAAGGGCGCATCCTACTGTCGAACTTAAAAAATATCAGTTATTATCAGATTTTATCAGTTTCTTTCAGTTAATTACCAGTTAATTATCAGTTTCAGTTCTCCTCAGGTACATCATCTTCATCTGTATCTGGAACTTCCTCTGTGTCATTAGCCTGGCCCTGATTAGCTTCGATGACAGCATCTGCCATTGTAGCCGTGATGAGCTTTACGGCTCTTATGGCATCATCATTGCCAGGGATAACGTAATCAAGCTCTTCCGGATCGCAGTTTGTATCAGCGATACCTATAAGTGTAATACCGAGTGCATGTGCTTCTTTTACACAGATAGCTTCCTTCTTAGGATCTACGATGAAGATAGCGTCCGGGATCCTCTTCATGTTCTCGATACCGCCAAGGTTCTTCTCAAGCTTCTCCTGCTCCTTCTTAAGGAGGATAACTTCCTTTTTAGGAAGTACGTCGAATGTACCATCTTCAGCCATAGCCTTGATGTCCTTGAGTCTCTTGATACGTGTCTGGATAGTCTGGAAGTTTGTAAGCATACCGCCAAGCCATCTCTCATTAACATAGTACATACCGCAGCGAAGAGCCTCAGTCTTTATAGAATCCTGTGCCTGCTTCTTGGTACCTACGAAAAGAATGGTACCGCCGTCAGCAACGATATCCTTAACAGCGTTGTAAGCTGTATCGATCATGCCGACTGTCTTCTGAAGATCGATGATGTGGATGTTGTTACGCTCTGTGTAGATGTATGGAGCCATCTTAGGGTTCCATCTTCTTGTCTGATGTCCGAAATGAACACCTGCCTCGAGTAACTGTTTCATTGAAATAACGCTCATTTTTTTACCTCCATGGTTTTTCTTCCGCATCCGGCATGAGCAAAATAAGCCAAAACAATGCCTACTGCATATGATCAATGCATCTTTAGTATTGCATGGTGATAAAGGCCAGGACATACATAAAATGCCCTAGAAAAATGCCATACAAAAATGACATATAAAAGCAGCAAACAAAGCACCGGGCTTAATAGCGGATGCGTGTTTTCTTGTATTTATGCACGGTGAGAGAAAGAAAAGCCGCTTACAAAAAGGCGTGATTATCCCTCTGATCGCAACATAAAATAAAGTTTATCACAAAGAGAATCAGCTTGCAAGTGGAAAATTTATTGACCCACCTGACCGCCACCGGACATGCCCGACCGCCACCGGGCAAAAAATAAGCCCGTCGGAAATTCCACCGGGCAAAAAATAAGCCCGCCGGAATTTCCGGCGGGCTTATAGTGTTTACCTTAACCTTAAGCAAAGTTTAAGCTTACTTATTAACTTTAGTCAGGATCTGTGAGTTTAAGTTAGATCAATGTCTGCTAACTTGCCAGCATCAGTCAAGATCGAAGAGATATGTTGGCTCGTCTACTGCTACCTGATCCTCATAGATCTCAAGATATGTTGTAGACTTCGTCTTTCCACTCGCAATCTCGAACTTGACAAACTTATAATCCTTCTTGAGCATACCCTTGTTGAGAAGTATGAAGTATCCGGAAGGCTTAGTTATCTGATCCGGTGTTACAAGATAGTTCTGGTTGTTAACGTTGAACTCATAATTCTCACCTGCATATGACTTAAGTACAGTTACAGGATTGCTATTAGGATAATCTAATTCATTACCCTTTATCGGATTCTGCTTATAGATCTCATCGATCGTTACAGGATTGCTATTAGGATAATCTAATTCATTACCCTTTATCGGATTCTGCTTATAGATCTCATCGATCGGAACAGCCTCTTCATTATCGGCGTTTCCATCAGAGGTCTTTACATATGATACCTTGAAGTTACCGACGATCCTGGTATTCAGATAAGTATCAATAGGTGTGAAATAGATCCTGTGTGTATTGCCATATATTGCTTTTCCTTCATCATTGTTGATAGCAAGATTGCAAATACTGTGATAATAGAAGTAAGCATTCTGAAGAAGCATTGGATCATTTTTGTCAAGCTGATAATCTGCAGTTGTCATCGGTACAAGCTTAAATGTATCAGTATCAATACCATCAGAACCAGTTTCCGGTTCCTTGTACGACTTTGAGAATACAGAATTATCTTTTATGAAATCCCTCAATCTATCAGAAAGGCGCTTGCCATTAACGGTATTCATATCATCCTGAACTTCTGGACTGTTAACAAAATCATTATATTTATTAAGGTAAAGAGTTACAGCCCTCTTATACTCTTCAATAGCTGTCTCAGCCAGGTTCTCTGTCTTAGGCTTAACTACCGAAGTATCATAAGACTGAGGTGCATAAGAAACATAACCGATCTTCTTTTCCTGCTTCAGATACATGATGTAGCCATCCGCATCTGATCTGCTGCCAAGTCTGTATACCCTGTTATCATCAATGATTCCACTTCCACCGAATGTAATACCTGCATTCAAACCGGCAAGCATCTTTAACCTCTGAACAGATACCTTTACAACGTGGAGGTTGGTACCAAGATCAGCCTTACTTGTGATCTTAGGGAAGGAAACTATAGTCTTTCCTCCTGCACTTATGGTTACGAAATCATTATCCTGCGCCTCCGGATTAGATGCATCATTCTGACTGTATCCAAACACAAGGTAATCAGAGTCGCTCATTTCTCCAAGACTGATCTCATTGTTTGCAAGGTAGTAATCTATAAGTCTCTTACTTGCTGCAGCTGCAGATGCTGCTTCTTTTTCACCCGAGAGAAGATTACCGATAGTAGCCTTTACATTAGGGTTTGAGTAGAGAAGAGAATCGTCATTGGTTGCAACATTAAGAGATGCAAGTGTAGCAGAATCCTTTCTGTAAGACTTATATACAGGTGAGAACTGAGCAGTTGCACCGACATTAGAAACCTTTAACTTATAATAGCTCTCGTTATCGGTCTGTGTCTTTGTAAACTTATCTATCGTCTTATCCTTGATAACGACGCCATTTGCATCCTTCTTTTCAAGTACAGGAGCATCAGCTTCATAGTCGGGAACTATGTCAACACCCTTATCGATACGAACCTCAGGAACATCATACTTAACGTTTGTAGTAGCACACAATGTGTTGATAAAGAGCTTCATCTCATCAGCAGTACAATTATTAAGATCGATGCCGATGTATGAGGTATTATTTACCATGTACATATAGTAGTTATTAGCTGCATCATTAGGTGAGATACCATAGGTTGACCTCTTAAATGTCTGAGCGACCTGGAAACTGTCATACATAGATCCCTTATTATCTGCAGTGCTGTCACCTGACAGACAGTAGTAGACATCAAGGTCAGGATTTTCAAGATTGAGCTGGAAGGTCTGAGCCTGAGCACCCTTTACAGCTGCAAATGTAGCAATGGTATAAGGATACCTTGTAACAGTGCCATCATTCTCCTTAGAAATCAGACTGGTCTTATATACTGCTTTGGAACAGTATTCAACTACTGATTCACTGAATTTTCCATTAAGGATCTGAGTAAAGATATCATTCTTAAAGGTATGCTTGGAACCGCCTGCAGAATTCTGAAGTACATTATAATATGTACGCTCATCGGCGATAGTACCAGGGAAATCCTTAAGGTCATCCTTATATCCTGTAGTGCCGTCAGTAAATCTGCTTAAAGCCAGATTATCCTTAAGTTTCTTAACAGATGAGGATGTAATATATTTCCCATCAATACCATCGTTAGTGAAGACAACTGCACCGCCATCAGTAATCATCTTACTGATATAGCCTTCAGCAGCCCTAGCGCCATCATCACTTCCTGCCTTTTCCTGAAGTTCCTTTTCACAGCTTATTACAAGCATGTTGAATGGGTCTGTATCATTCAAGATACTGAAGTCAGGACACTGAGCTTCGAACTCATCAGCACTATCATAGCTGCCCATCTTAGGAGTATATTTAATACTATAATCATTATTCTTATTATATACTTCTGCAATGTTAGCATTTGCCGGATAATAATATGTCTTACCGCCCTCATCGATTACGAAACCTGCACGAATCTTGGAGGCAGCAACGACCTTTCTCTGTCCCGGAGCGTCAGTGCCGCCGACCATCATATAACCGGCTGTAGATGGATCAAAGTGTACCTTCTTTTCATTACCATTTTTATCAGTAATAGTAACAGGACCATTATCGTCATCTGAATCTTTCAGACCATTCGCATCATAAATATCCTTACCTTCACCATTAACCGCTTTGAACCATGCAATGAAATCTGAAAGACTTATAGTATTGATATTATACCTGTAATCGAGAACATTCTTATATTCTTTGAAAAGACCGGAATCATGTGAAAGATCTCCATCAGTATTGATATCACTGTTGCTTACGACCTGAAGGATGTTAACTCTGTTCATACCTTCATTAGTATCAACATCGGTAGTCATACCATCAGTCTTCATCATCTTCTTATAAACATCGCCGCTGATCCAGGCAGAACCATCAAGACATTTGCTGTTGGACAGATCATCTGTATCATATACAACGATCCTCCATGAAAGATTGCCTCGCTTGATCTTGGACTTTATCTTATTAAGGTCGAATGAATATGTATATCCGCCATTCTTCGTAACTGAAGCATCCGGATACTTCATATGTACATTACTTGCCTGTACATAAGTATCGGTCTCTGGATACACCCAGAAGTTAAAGTTCTTTGAATATACAAGCTCAGTTGCATTATCTTCAGCAGAATCATATGCTGTCTTATGGTCATAAAGCGTTCCGCCGACAGAAGCAGCTGTATTATCATAGAGATCATTCTCATCGATAATACCATCGTTATTCATATCGACATAATACTTGACAGCGAACTTATGCTTCTTCTCCTGAGTATAGAGCTGAACCTGTTCAGCAAGAGACTCAGAGTAGGCAGTACTCTTCTTATTACCGATCGTTACTGAGCATACATATCCATTAGTACCTACAATATATTGGCCATTTGAGTCAGGTGCATACAAGGTAGGATTATCGCTCTCTACAGTAGCAGCATCGTAGAAGAACTGTCTGAATACATTACCTGACTTATAGAAGTTACCCTTAGGATCCTGAACATAAGCATAGTTATCATCACGATAAGAATACTTTCTTGGTTCGGCATCAGCTTCATCTGAACTTGTCAGATAATACTGAGCCTGCTCCTCATTGGTGAGAGCATATTGATGAAGGATCTCATCTGTATTATTTCCTTCTGCATCCTTTTTATAGATAGTAATAATGTCAGAGTTGCCTTCAGCAGGGCCATCTGAATCAGCATTATAATCCCTATAGAAGTAAAGCTTCATATAAGGCTTTATACCCTTATCGATCATCTCCTGCTTCTTTGATGAATCAAAGTCAGGATCATATGCTACAGTACGGCTGTTAAAGCGGAGAACTCTTAATAGTCTGTAACGATTCTCCGGCTTAAATTCATTGCTGGTATCCGCAACCTTTGAGTAGAATACAGGCTTTACAAGATAACCATACTTATTCAGTACATAGATTCTCTTTCTGCTGTCATTCTGACCAGGCTCAGTAAGATCAACTGTAGATCCGGTCGTTACCTTTTTAAAATCCTTGATATTCTGAGTAAGAGCACCTATGTCAAACTTATAATCAAGCTTATAGTTCTTAAGGTCTTCATTATACTGAATGGTATTATTATTTGCTTTGGTTCCTTCTTTCACATCATATGATGAAGAATCAACCAGGGAATCATCGTAGCTTCCAGGGTTAGAGTCCGCAGCAAAGTCAATGGCTGCTTTATTGTATCCGATACTGTTTGTAAATCTCTTACTGTCCTGAATACCGGAAAGAAGCTCGAACCTGTCCTTATTCTTATCGTTTGTAAGGAAACGATACATATTGCTCTTTGGCTGAACTGTCTTAGCGAGCTCTGTAGACTTAGATGCTAAGAGAAGCGGATCAACAAAGATAGGTGCATCAGAGTTATTCGCATAAGACTGAAGCTGTTTGAGCTTAAGTAAAGTTACGTCGTTACCCGATGTCCTGTAGCTTCCCTGTTTATCACCGATATGAACATATGCATAACCATTTAGGTTATTATCATTTCTTTCGACTGCATTTTTTGCAGAGCCAACCGGCCTGTTGAACTTACCTGTCTGGGCACCGATGTAAATGGCATCATACTGATTCAGGAGATCAGTATTCTTACCATTGAACTCAGCGGTAGTCATGTAAGTGAACTTAAAGTTCAGAGGATGATTCTTAAGGAATTCCGTATCGAACAGAATATTCCTGAAATAGTTCTCGCTGCATATAAAGTCATTAGTAGGCTCTATCTCAAGCACCCTGTATGGGCGCTCCTGCTTTACCGTGTCAGTCATTGTAGTGGATGCGCTGTGGAAGTTCAACAGATACTCAATGATACGGGCAATGGAAAACTCACCAGAACCTCTAACAAAATTAGAGCCCCATGATGTTGGATCATCGTACCATTTAGTAAGCATATCATCAACTCCGCGTTCTTGCTTTACAGAATCACCAAATTTTGTATTAATAATATCATCACTATTATAGGTCCATACAAACTGGCCCCATAACCCCTGAGCCTCTGTGGTTGCAATATATGTACCATTAGGTTGATTATAACTTATCTGGAACTTATGGAAAATATCACTCTGTTCCTGAGTTGACTGAGTTCCTTCACCATCATCTGGCGCAGTTAATCTTGCAGGAAGGAATGTAGCCGAACACCAATATTTTTCAGCATCACCTGAATGAGCTGTACAATTTCCATTATTATCAATTACAGGTTTTCCATCACTTGCCTTATTACTTTCAAAGAAAAGCTGATAAAACTTACCCGGATTCATAAGCTGATTCATAAGAGTAAGCTTATATATGTTGTTATTAAGACCAGTCGTTTCCTTCATAGTAGTAAAACTACCAGTTAACTTAGTCTCATCAAGAGTTGTATAATCAATAAGTTTCCCTGTAACCGATTTTTTATCACCTAATTTTGCACTTGCATCTACAAGAGTTTTATTTAAAATCAAAGGACAGTGATTGTTTGCATACTCACCTAAAAAATTGATCTTAAAAAACATTCTTCTTGCAATATCAAAGCTTATATCATTATAACCATTCTCTGGATTTGCATAATAACCATCACCTGGTTTACCATATTCAACACTTGGATCAGATTGTACATAACCAGATTCATTCTGCTTAAGAAGAAGTCTGTCCATCTTTTGAACCATTTCATCATTTGGATATTCTTTTCTAAGTCCAGCAGCATCATTTATAAAATCCTTGTTTGAACTTGTTTCATCAGCAGTATGAATATAAATAAAATCTGCAAAATCTACCCATTTATACCCATCATTACTGTTAAGCTCAGATGGCTCAATTGTCTTGACAACAATAGAGTATTTTTCCTGATCTTCTTTACTATACAGCTGAAGACATGAAGAAAGGAAATCCCCTTTTGGTACTACTTTACGACCATTATAACCTTCATTATTAGAATAATAACCAGAATCGATGGAGAATATTTTAGTACCTGGACT
>JAZASR010000015.1:0-46153 GCA_036343175.1 Lachnospiraceae bacterium | reverse complement strand
GGGAAGCTATGGTAGAATGAGAGTAGTCCATGGTGGCGATTCTCCTGTAGAAAGTTGGTTGTGGTGACTTACATTCTACCAAAGATCCTGCCATGGATCTTTATTTTATTCAGATGTCCAACTTCATTTTACAATCGGCGAAAATGAAATCAGCAAGGTTGAAGCTGAACTGACGAAGGTACAGGAAAAATGCGATGCATTATCAGCCAGGCTTCTTGAACTGCAAAAACTAAAGCAGGAATATGAGGCAAAGCAGGTGATGGAAGCTTTTCGCAAAAGTGGAAAAAGTATGCAGGAACTTATGACGTTTTTAGATGTCTGATTACCACATGCAAAGGTGCGTTTTCGGCTTTAGTGTAACTTTACGTGCAAAGTTCACATTGAAGGAAGGAATTTACAAATTGAATATGATGGGGATACAGCTGTATTGGCAAATGAATATGATAGGAAACAATTGATTACCAAATTGCATTTAGATGAATGGAAACAAAAATCACATGAGGTAGAAGATACATCTCCGGAGTTGTATATCTGTAACAATAGATATCTTATTTCTCTAACACCAGACTATGAAAAATATATAGTAGCAATTACGATCAGCACAAAAAAAACAATGATTATCAAAGCTAATTATATAATAGATATCGATATTTATCAAGAAGCTATTTTGACGATAAAAAGATTATTGGCTTCAAATTAAAATAAAACATCGGTATAGTCCGGAGAGATCCGTCTATGCCGATTTTTATTTTGCCTTTTCTGTAATTATAGGGTAATATGATTCAATGACATTTAATCATAACGCTTTTATTACGTATATTATTTAGAATAAAGGGGCTTTTATTTTTCCGACAAAATGGCAGTAAGAATCGTTATATATGAAAGGAGGTTTTATATGTCGAAATCCGAATTGCTAACAGATCAAGGTTTCGAAGCATTCTATGACAGACACTGGTAGTATATCTACCGTCTCTGTTATACATATATGAGATCACAGGCCGACGCAGAAGATTGCACGGAGGATGTTTTTGTAAAGGTGCTGAACAGCTGTATTGAATTAATGACGAAGTGAAAGATAAGAAGTCCCCTGTAATAAGTGTCATGAGATGGGCATTGCCTGCTGCCACTTGTTTTGCAATTGTTTTTGCGGGAATAAAGATGATGCCGAATATTTCAGATACAAAAAATCCGGCAGACTCTGATCAGAATGAGCAGATCGCATCACCTATCATTGAAGAAAAATCAGCAGATGATATTAAGGATAAGATCGGTATTGCGATGAATGTCCCCGAGGATGCTTCAGAAGTTTCATACTATATTATTGACGGAGAGATCGGAGAGATCTCTTTTCAATATGGCGGTCATTCATATTATATAAGAGCGTCCAGACAGGACGGCGATTTTTCAGGATTATTCGGAACAGCTGTTCCGAAGCTTAACCTGCCTCTGCCTATCGGTATCTCTTTTTATACATTCCAGACCATGAGTTATACAATAGATGTATATCGCGGCGACGCAAAGATGCAGAAGAATATTTTAACCTTCGGCACATATGTTTCATTCTTCCCCCAGCTGATCGCGGGTCCTATCGTCCGCTATCAGGATATAGCAGATCAGCTTGACTCCCGGATCCATAGCTTCGATAAATTCGGAGAAGGAGCAAGGCGCTTTGTCACAGGTCTTGCAAAGAAGGTTCTGCTCGCGAATAACATAGGACTGCTTTGGAATACGATCTCAGAAACGAACACTTCTGAACTTTCAACTTTAGGCGCCTGGCTCGGAGTCATTGCCTATGGATTCCAGATCTACTTTGATTTTTCCGGATACAGTGATATGGCTATCGGACTCGGAAAAATGTTCGGATTTGAGTTCCTCGAAAACTTTAATTATCCGTATATTTCAAAGAGTGTAACTGAATTCTGGCGCAGATGGCATATATCACTTGGAACATGGTTCAGGGATTATGTATACATCCCGCTCGACGGCAACCGTAAGGGACTAAAGGTGCAGTTGCGTAATATCGCCATCGTGTGGCTTCTCACCGGCTTCTGGCACGGTGCGAGCTGGAATTTTGTCCTGTGGGGCCTGTACTATGGTGTGATACTTGTATTTGAAAAGCTGTTTCTGCTTAAAATACTAAAAAAAGCACCTTCATTTATAGGGAATATCTACGCTATGCTGATCGTGACGCTCGGATGGGTGCTGTTCGCCTTTGATGATCTGAAAGTTGGAGGAGCTTATTTTAAGGTCATGCTCGGTAGCGGAGCCGGGGTAGTTAATGGAGCGGCAATGTATCAGCTTTTATCCTATCTGCCTCTAATTCTTATTTGCATCATTGCCTCCACACCTGTCATGAAAAATATTTACGGAAAGCTTAAGGCAATGTCAAAAGGCTCTTCCATACTTGCAGCAGATATTATAAGAACTCTTGTACTTACGGGACTTTCCGCAGCTTATCTTATCAGCGGATCATACAATTCCTTTTTATATTTTAGATTTTAGGAGAGGTTCTATGCAAAATAAAGTAATATCCATTTTATTCTGTATCATTCTGGCCTCTGGAATCATTCTGAGTGCTGCGCTTCCTGACAGATATTATTCAGAGACAGAAAAGCGGACGCTTAAGCAGTTTCCCGCAGTCACTCTGAAAAATATCCGTTCCGGCAGATTCGGAGACGATATAGAGAAATATCTTGCTGACCAGTTTCCGGGCAGAAATTACTGGGTCACTGTGAAAACACTGGCAGAACGCTTTTCCGGGAAAACTGAGATCGGCGGAGTCTACTTCTCGAAAAATAACTATCTTATAGAAACTAACAGGACCTATGATAAAAAGCAGGCTGTCGTGAATCTGACCGCTCTTAAACAGCTTTCCGATGCGCTTAATAAAAACAATGTTCCAATGAATACATCTACTATAAGACCGATCACCATTGGACAAGTCTTGGTTCCTATTATGCATATGCTGCATGGATGGCAGAAAAGGGAGTGAAAGCTGATCCGATTGAGAAATGGACTAAGGAAACATTGTGTAAGAATTTCCGGGGCACAACCTACTTCAAGGTCAATTATCCTTTTTCACCTTTCGATACTATTGAAGCCTGCTATAAGCAGGCAAACCGCAAGGTCGATTATAACGGAGGCAATTATATTGCTGACAGCATCTATGAGCGCAAGTATCTGAAGGGTTCTGATCAATACGCTGTATTTTTTAACTCCAATCAATCAACTACTGTGGCATATGGTAAAGGCAGGGGGAAGCTTCTGATACTCAAGGATTCATATGCCAACTGCTTTTCCCAGTTCTGTGTAGACGATTATGAGGAAACACATCTGATCGATATGCGTTTCTTCAGGGGTTCTGTACAGAAATATATTAAAGAAAATGGTATTACAGAGGTGCTTGTCCTCTATAATATTCCGAACTTTGTTTCAGATAACGGGGCTGCCTCTTGTATCAGGTAGTTCAGAATCTATAATATGACCGGCCATATTTTTTGAAAGCGTTCATGTATTTTCAGGTATGGTGTCCGCACTATAAAATTTGAACAGTAATTCCGGAAATGGTATAATCGCTGTAATCATAAATCTATTGGTGCGAGAGGATCAAATATGACTGTAACAATAAGAGAATATAAAAGCAGCGATGCTGTCAGCTGCAGAAATATATGGAATCATGTAGTAGAAGAGGCAAATGCATTTCCTCAGGAAACGGGACTTTCAGAGGATGAAGCTGACAATTTTTTTAAAAGCCAGACCTATACCGGAGTAGCCTGTGATGCTGATACAAATGAGGTTATTGGTCTTTATATCCTGCATCCGAATAACATAGGCAGATGCGGACATATTGCAAATGCGAGCTACGCAGTAGCTGATGAAGTCCGCGGCTGTCATATAGGTGAGAAGCTTGTAAAGAATTGCTTAAAAAAGGCAAAGACTCTTGGCTTCAGAGTACTTCAGTTCAATGCGGTAGTAGCCGGCAACATACATGCCATTCATCTATATGAACGCTTAGGCTTCATACGGCTTGGCAGGGTACCGGGCGGATACAGGCATAAGGATGGAAGCTATGAGGATATCTTTCTTTTTTATTACGACCTTGTCGGAGATCCTTCTGAAAAAGACGCAGAGACCTTTGCCTGCGGCCCGGTAAGGGATGACAAGTCCGATAAAGCGGTCAGTCAGACAGATGATCCGGAGGGTATAATATCCGGACACGGCATAATGACTGCATATACAGACGGAAGCTTTCAGGCGGAAAATAATGTATACGGTGCCGGAGCCGTTATTTTCTATAACGGTAAAAGTAAGCTCCTTAAAGGCGCCGGCGCTGATCCTGAACTTGCCGGTATGCGGAACGTCGCCGGAGAGATAATGGCAGCAGAGATGTCATTTGAAGAGGCATTAAAGCAGGGCGCCAGTGAACTTCATATCTTCTATGACTACACAGGCATAGAGATGTGGGCTGCAGGCGGGTGGAAGACTAATAGAGAAGGTACCAGAAGCTATAAGCAGAAGTTTCTGGAGGTATCCGGAAAGATAAAGATCTGTTTTCATAAGGTCTCTGCCCACAAAGGAGTAAAGTATAACGAACTTGCAGATACCCTCGCCGGAGAAGCTGTCAAAGAATATCATTGATAAAAAAGGAACAGTAATAAATATGACTGTTCCTTTTTTGGAGCTTACAGAGGGGCGCAGGATTAAAGCAGAGAAAGCTGTTTCTCCTGCCGTAACCATTATCTGCCAAAAATAAGTTGATTGTAAAAAGTCATATGTGTATAATGGAGCAGATAGTGTAAAATTCCTCTTACTGCGGGGTAAAATGCTTTAAACCCTGTATTTAAGACAAAAGATACGCTTCTAAATGCTGATGATGAAAGGAATGGTAGAATAAGATGAAAGCATTTCTGATCCTTGAAGACGGAACTGTATTCACAGGAAAGCACTTCGGTGCTGAACGTGAAGTTATCAGTGAGATAGTCTTCAATACGTCAATGACGGGATATTTGGAGGTACTTACAGATCCGAGCTACGCAGGACAGGCAGTTACTATGACCTATCCTCTTATAGGAAACTATGGTGTGGCTCTTGACGATATGGAGTCAAAGAAGGCATGGCCTGATGGCTTCATAGTGAGGGAGATGTCAGGGATTCCAAGTAACTTCAGAAGTGAGGAGTCTCTGCAGAAATTCCTTGATGATAATGATATACCTGGTATTTCCGGCATCGATACCCGTGCCCTGACAAAGATCCTTCGTGAGAAGGGCACCATGAACGGGATGATCA
The DNA here is from genome assembly GCA_036343175.1 of Lachnospiraceae bacterium. GTDB lineage: Bacteria > Bacillota > Clostridia > Lachnospirales > Lachnospiraceae > JAEEJA01. The sequence continues at coordinate 40,867 of JAZASR010000015.1, read as the reverse complement.
CAACTGATGAGAATTATGATCTCGATAAGGTCCTTCCGAAGATAAAGGAATATAAGGTAACAGGAGTGGTAAAGAGAGTTTCCAGGAAAGAAGCCCAGACTTTTGAACCGGGCGATCTTGGAACTGATAAGCCGGATCCTGAGGATCAGTGGATATTTGAGGCAGGAGCATCAGACGTAGATAAAAAGGAACTTGAGGCCAGAAAGAAGAAGTTCACAAATAAACCAAAGTCAGGAAAAAGGGTCGCAGTTATAGATGTCGGAACGAAGAACAATATTATAAGGTGTCTTTTAAAGCGCGGCTGCTCTGTAAAGGTGTATCCATGTGATTTCAGGGCAGAAGACGTGATCGGTGAGAAGCCTGACGGCATCATGATCACCAATGGCCCGGGTGATCCAAGTGAGGTAACGGATATCATAGAAGAGATAAAGAAGCTCTATGAATCAGGCATCCCAATATTTGCGATCTGCTTAGGCCATCAGCTTATGGCTCTTGCAAATGGAGCTCTGACATTCAAGATGAAGTATGGTCACAGAGGAGCCAATCACCCCGTTAAGGACCTTGAGAGCGGAAGAGTATTCATATCTACTCAGAACCACGGCTATTGCGTTGATGAGAAGACATTTGACCCGGAAAAGATGGTCCCATGGTTCATCAATGTCAATGATAAGACCATAGAGGGTGTCAGGTATCTACAGAAGCCTGTAAAGACTGTTCAGTTCCACCCTGAAGCATCAGCAGGTCCCAAAGACACTGAGTGGCTTTTCGATGAGTTCATAAAGATGATGGGAGGAAACGATTGATATGCCAAAGAATAGTGCAATTAAGAAGGTCATGGTCATAGGTTCCGGCCCTATTGTTATAGGTCAGGCGGCAGAGTTCGACTATGCCGGTACTCAGGCCTGCAGATCACTCAAAGAAGAAGGACTTGAAGTAGTACTTGTAAACTCAAATCCTGCTACTATCATGACGGATAAAGATATAGCAGATAAGGTATATATAGAGCCTCTTACAGTAAATGTATTAAAGACTATCATTGAGAAGGAAAAGCCGGATTCACTCCTTCCAAATATGGGAGGTCAGGCCGGCCTTAATCTTGGTATGGAGCTTTCAGAGTCAGGCTTCCTTGATGAACATGGAGTAAAGCTTCTCGGCACCACAGCTGAGGCTATCAGAAATGCTGAAGGCCGTGAGGAATTCAAGGACCTCATGGAGCGTATCGGTGAGCCTGTCGCAACATCCCTTCTTGTGGAAGATATAGATGCGGGCGTTGAGTTCGCAGAGAAGATCGGCTATCCTGTAGTTCTCAGACCTGCATATACACTTGGCGGTTCAGGCGGCGGTATAGCTCACAATGAAGAAGAACTTCGTTCTATCCTTTCTAACGGGCTTCGTCTGTCAAGAGTCGGTCAGGTCCTTGTAGAGCGCTGCATATCGGGCTGGAAGGAAATAGAATACGAGGTAATGCGTGATTCCTGTGGAAACGTGATCACCATCTGTAATATGGAGAATATCGATCCTGTCGGTGTACATACAGGTGATTCCATAGTAGTAGCGCCTTCGCAGACACTTGCTGATAAGGAATATCAGATGCTGCGTTCTTCAGCACTTAAGATAATAGATGAGCTCGGCATCATCGGTGGCTGCAATGTTCAATTTGCGCTCAAGCCGGATTCATTCGAATATATTGTTATAGAGGTAAACCCAAGAGTTTCAAGGTCATCGGCTCTTGCGTCAAAGGCTACGGGATATCCTATCGCGAAGGTATCAGCCAAGATAGCGCTTGGCTATACGCTCGATGAGATCCCAAACGCTGTAACAGGAAAGACATACGCATCATTCGAGCCTGCTCTTGACTACTGTGTAGTCAAGATCCCAAGACTTCCATTCGATAAGTTCATAAAGGCCAAGAGAACACTCACGACCCAGATGAAGGCTACCGGTGAGGTCATGAGTATATGCACAAACTTCGAGGGTGCCCTCATGAAGGCCATACGATCTCTTGAGCAGCATCTTGACTGCCTTGATACTGGTGATTATAAGAATATGTCTGATGATGATGTTATATCACAGCTTGCTGTAATTGATGACAGACGTATTTTCTGCATTGCAGAGGCCATCAGACGAGGCATAAGTCCTGAGAAGATCCATGAGATCACGGAATATGATCTCTGGTTTATCGATAAACTTAAATCTCTGGTCGGGATGGAGCGCACCATTAAAGAATATAATGGCAAGGACATTCCTGAAGACGTTCTCCGCGAAGCAAAGCGCATGGAGTACCCTGATACGGTGATCGCAAGATTTACAGGGAAGACCCCTGAAGAGATCCGCGACTTAAGATACAAATGGGATATCACTGCAAGGTTCAAGATGGTTGATACCTGTGCGGCAGAGTTCGCATCGGAGACACCTTATTACTATTCGACATATGACGGCGAGAACGAAGTAGAAGAAAAGTCCGATAAAAAGAAGATCATGGTTCTGGGCTCCGGTCCTATCCGTATCGGTCAGGGGATAGAATTCGATTACTGTTCAGTACACTCTGTATGGGCATTTGAGAAGAAGGGCTATGAGACTATCATTGTAAATAATAACCCGGAGACAGTTTCAACAGACTTTGATATCTCTGATAAGCTTTATTTTGAGCCTCTTACAGCAGAGGACGTCGAGAATATAGTCCGCCTTGAGAAACCTGACGGAGCCGTAGTTCAGTTCGGCGGCCAGACAGCCATCAAGCTCACTCAGGATCTGATGAAGATGGGCGTTCATATACTTGGGACCCAGGCCAAGGACGTAGATGCAGCCGAGGATCGTGAGCTCTTCGATGAGATCCTTGAGCAGTGCTGTATCCCAAGACCAAAGGGACACACAGTATTTACTACGGAAGAAGCTCTTGAGGCTGCAAATTCCTTAGGTTATCCTGTCCTTATCCGTCCTTCATATGTGCTTGGGGGACAGGGCATGCAGATCGCCATTTCAGACAGGGATATAAGGGAGTTCATGGCGGTCATCAATAAATACCATCAGGAGCACCCTATACTCATCGATAAATATCTGATGGGGAAGGAACTCGAAGTCGATGCAGTCTGCGACGGTGATGATATCCTTATACCTGGTATCATGGAACACGTAGAGCGCGCTGGCATCCATTCAGGAGACTCTATCTCCGTATATCCTGCAAGGACCATACCTCAAAAGCTTCAGAATGTAATAGTCGACTATACAGGCAAGCTTGCCAGATCACTGCATGTAATAGGACTTATAAATATCCAGTTCATCATATATCAGGATGAAGTATATGTGATCGAGGTAAACCCGCGTTCTTCACGTACGGTGCCATATATCAGCAAGGTCACAGGCATTCCTATAGTTGATCTGGCTGCTCATGTTATCCTTGGTGAGAAGCTTAAAGACCTGGGCTTCGGCACAGGCCTTGCAAAGCCTTCAAAGTACGTAGCCATAAAGAAGCCTGTATTCTCATTTGAAAAGATCCGCGGTGCCGAGATATCACTCGGACCTGAGATGAAGTCTACCGGTGAGTGCCTTGGTATATCCAAGTCATTCAATGAGGCTCTCTATAAGGCATTCTTAGGAGCAGGAGTCAACCTACCAAAATACAAGAAGATGATAATCTCAGTGAAGGATGCTGATAAGCTCGAAGCCGTAGACATAGCAAAGCGTTTCAAGAAGATCGGCTATGAGATATTTGCGACACGAAATACTGCCCGTGTCCTTAATGAGCATGGCGTACTTGCGATCCCTGTAAACCGCATCAATGAAGAAGCGCCTACGCTCATGGACCTTCTCCTTGAGCACCAGATAGATCTTGTTATCGATACTCCTACAGTTGGTGATAAGCTTAAGGACGGCTTCGTCATAAGACGTACTGCTATCGAGACAGGTGTTACGTGCCTTACATCACTTGATACAGCAGCTGCCCTCCTTACGTCACTTGAGACTGAGGATAATGATAAGAATCTCTCGATCGTTGATATAGCTACGATATCAGAGGAACGTGAGAAATAAATAAACAGGCTTTATAAGTTTAAGAATAGTATAAAAGTACATATATGCCTTTTATATCTCTTATTCCCGGCCTGTTCCCTTAAATGCATCAGGCATTATATTCGCTGCCTGGTGCATTTTCCTTAAAATTCAGGTATAATTCCCTTAAGTTCAGGGTATGATATTATGTATATTTTTAGGAAGAAGTATTATTTTTCTCATCCTGATCTTAAAAGACCGGCTTTATGATGTTATTATATTTTGTGACAGAAAAAGAGGTAATTATGAGTACAAAAATTGCTTTAGTATATGCTTTATTCTTTATATTGAGTTTCCTCCTTCTTACCGCCTGCAATAAAGGTACAGATTATTTTAAGAAGGCTGAAGATCTTGCAGCGAAGGGAAAGTATGAAGATGCGGAGGCCATGTACAGAAAGGCTATCAAGGCTGATGGAAAGCGTGCAGACCAATATATAGGACTTGGAGCCTGCCTGTCTAAAGAAGGCAAGAATGAAGAGGCTGTAAAGGCATTTGAAAAGGCTGTCCAGGATTCCGAAAATTCAGTTTCAATGTCATATAACAAGGAGGCCTATTACGGCGAAGCACTTGTGTATCTGAATATGGATGATCCGGACAAAGCATTGGAACTCCTTGATAAGGCATCAGAGATCAAAAAACTTCCGGATATGGATGAAAATATTGAGCTTTTGCGCTCAAGGGTGCTTTTCAGGATCGGGAAGCCGGACGATGCATTGAAGATCTTAAATGCTCTAATGGAAAAGAAAAAGACTTCAGTTCCTCTCCTTATCGAGAGAGCATCGATCTATGAGAGCCTTTCGTCATTTGACAAGGCAGAGGCAGACTTAAGCGCCGCACTTAAGGAAGAGCCTGATAATACTGATGTGCTCTTTATGCTGTTTGATGTATATTCAAGGGCAGGCTCGGCAGACAAGGCCCAGGATATATTAGTCAAAGTTACTTCTTCAAAAGAAGATACACCTGAAGCAAATGTCCTTAAGGCGCGCGCATATCTGTTAAAGAGTGATTATGATCAGGCTGAGAGCTTCATTAATAAAGCCCTGGCAAAGAAATATGATGGAGCTTATTTGTATCAGGGGCAGATCCTTTATCAGAAAGAGGACTATGAAGGCGCATTGACTGCATTTGAAAATGCGCTGGGTTCAGCCGCAGGAAATGAGACTGAGATCATATATAATCAGATGGCAGGCTGTCTGGAAAAGATGGGGGATTACGACGGGGCATTTGATAATGCTGAGAAAGCACTTGATGCTGCTTCAACTGAAAATTATCAGACAACGCTTAAGAATGCTTTAGTACTCGCTGAAAAATCCGGAAACTATGATAAGGCTGATGAATATGCGAGAAGATACCGTAAGTTCTTCCCTGCAGATCAGGATATCGAAGGTGAGCTTGCTCTTATAAAAGTTCATAAGGAAGCTGCCAGGGTAAATAAAGGAGATGCCGACATAGAAAAGGCAAAGTCTTATGTGCCTTCATCCGGTGCAATTAAAGTACCTGAAGAAACCGAATCGTAATATGTATACATTGAGAGGTAATAATATGTATGAAACAAAAGAAGAACCCGAAAGAGTCATTCTCTTTGGCGTGGAGACTCCGGGAACCGATATGGCTGCCTCTCTTCATGAACTTAAGAAACTTGCAGAGACAGCCGGGGCAGAGACCGTCGGAACTCTTATACAGGCATTGCCTGCTCCGAAGACCGGCACTTATCTTGGTACGGGAAAGATCATGGAGCTTAAGGGAATGGTCGAGAGCCTCAATGCGGATTCCTGTATCTGCGATGATGAGCTCTCTCCGGCTGAGATAAAGAACCTGTCATCGGAGCTATCAGTAAAGGTAATAGACAGGACGGTATTGATACTTGATATATTTGCCCAGCATGCTGTGACAAGTGAAGGCAAGCTTCAGGTAGAGCTTGCCCAGCAGACTTATCGTGCTGCTCATCTGGCAGGCTCTTACGGACGTATGTCCAGACTTGGCGGCGGTATCGGTACAAGAGGACCCGGCGAGCAGAGACTGGAGGTAGATCGCCGTATCATACGTGATCGTATATCTTCGATAAAGAAGCAGCTTGAAAGCGTAGAGCAGGACCGCGAGATCATGAGGATAAAGCGTCAGAACTCGTCGATCCCTATTGTTGCTATTGTCGGATATACAAATGCCGGAAAATCCACTTTGCTTAATTATCTTACAGACGCAGGCGTACTTTCAGAGGATAAACTCTTTGCAACGCTTGATCCTACTACGAGGAAGTATGTATATGAAGACGGTGAACAGGTATTATTTACAGATACGGTAGGCTTTGTCAGCAAGCTGCCGACCAGTCTTATAAAGGCTTTCGGCTCAACGCTTAAGGAGGCAGGATATGCAGACCTGATACTTCATGTGGTCGACTCGAGCCGTGAAGATATGGATCAGCAGATCGATACGGTTTATAAGACCCTGAATAAGCTTTATATCAACTACGATAACCTTGTAACAGCTTTTAATAAAGTCGATAAGCTTGAGGAAAGAGGCGAGGAAAAGCACCTGACTGATCCGTTCACATCAAACACCGTAAGGATCTCGGCAAAGACAGGGGCCGGCATTGACAAGCTGCTTGCCATGATAAAGCATATGCTTGATGACCGTTATGCAGATGTTGATATGGTCCTTCCATTCAGTGATGCGTCAAAAGTTTCATTCTTAAAGGAAAAAGGACGCCTGACATCTATCGAATATGTTCCGGAAGGAGTACATCTGATCGGACAGATACCGAAAGAATATGAATATATGTTTAAGTGATTATAACATTTTGTTGCAGATGAAATTAAATTTTAAAGCTTAATGCAGGGAGGAAGAAAATGATTCAGAAGCTCATTGAAAAAATAAGAGAAAAAAATGCACCGGTCGTAGTAGGACTTGACCCCAAGCTCTCTTACATACCGGAGGAGACAGTCGGCAAATGCACAGATCTTTATGGACCGACTCTCAAAGCTTGCGCACATGCCATCTGGGAGTTCAATAAAGAGATAATCGATAATATTTATGATATAGTTCCTGCCGTCAAGCCTCAGATCGCTATGTATGAGCAGTTTGGAGCAGATGGACTTACTGTATTTAAAAAGACTGTTGATTATTGCCATGAGAAAGGTCTCATAGTTATCGGAGACGTAAAGCGCGGCGACATAGGTTCGACATCCGAAGCATATGCCGTAGGACACCTTGGAACCGTTTCGATCGGAGGAAAGAAGATCGCTCCTTTCGATGAAGATATGGCTACAGTAAATCCTTATCTTGGAACAGACGGAGTCAGGCCTTTTGTCGACGTATGCAAGGCAAATGATAAGGGTATATTCGTGCTCGTAAAGACCTCCAATCCTTCATCAGGTGAATTTCAGGACAGGCTTATTGACGGAAAGCCTCTTTATGAGCATGTCGCCGGTAAGGTAAATGAATGGGGAGCTGACACTATGGAAGGAAATTATTCTAATGTCGGCTGTGTTATAGGCGCTACTTATCCTGAAATGGGCGCCCGCTTAAGGACCCTTATGCCTCACGCATTTATCCTTGTGCCTGGCTATGGTGCCCAGGGCGGTACAGCTAAAGATATCGTCAGCTATTTTAATGAGGACAAAACAGGGGCCATCGTTAATTCTTCACGCGGCATCATCTGCGCTTATACAAAGCCTCAGTACGCATCATTCAATGGAAGCGTGGGAAAGGCTGCAAGACAGGCTGCATATGATATGATCGCGGATATCAATGGAGCGCTTAATAACTGACATTATGTCATTGTAATAAGATCCAATGATAATTTGCCATATCATCAGCTGATTATCAATGCTTTTATTGGGTTAGTTATGCTGATGATAATGGCAAACCTTTTTTTCTAAAATATAAATGATTGAGGGCAGATTATGGAGAAGAGAAAGAAACTAGCTATGCGTGTGCTTAGCTGCAGCGAGATCTCAGATGGGATATTTGACTTAAGCTTACAAGTCCCTGGCGATAAAGACGGCGGAAAAGCTTATCAGGAAACTGAAGCAGGACAGTTCGTTGACTGCTATATGAATGACGGCGCCCACCTCCTGCCAAGGCCTGTCAGTATATGCGGGTTCGATAGGGAAAATAATATATTAAGGCTCGTATTCAGGGTCGTCGGCCAGGGTACTGACTATATGAGCAGACTTAAGGCCGGAGAGAGTCTCAATGTACTCGGCCCCCTTGGAAACGGCTATAAATTAAAGGATGGCGTGAATGTCCTGCTTGGAGGGGGCGTTGGCATACCTCCAATGCTTGAACTCTCAAAAGAGCTTAAGGCGGCATATCCTGATTCAAGGATCACAGCGGTACTGGGTTACAGAACTGATGACCTGTTTCTTGCTGCTGAATTTGAAAAATATGCTGATGTCATTATTGCAACTGATGACGGTACAGCCGGTTTCCATGGAAATGTTATTGATGCGCTTAAGGATTCAAAGGTAAAGCCTGACAATATTTATGCCTGCGGGCCGCTTCCAATGCTTCGCGGAGTAAAGTCTTACGGTGCAAGCGTCAATGCATATACACAGATCTCTCTTGAGGAGAGGATGGCATGCGGTGTCGGTGTATGTCTTGGCTGTGTATGCAATACTACTGAGACCGATACTCACAGCAACGTGAAGAATACCCGTGTATGCACAGACGGACCGGTGTTCGAAGCCGGGTATGTTGATATCTGAGTAAATTATATTGCAATATATTGAATGATATTTATTGTATTTTATCGGTATCTTTTTATATGATCATAGAATTTTAGGAGGTTCATATGGATCTTTCTGTAAATATAGCAGGAATTACATTCAAAAATCCTGTAACAGTCTGCTCCGGAACATTTGGCTCGGGCAGGGAATATTCTGAATTTGTAGATCTTGAAAAGCTCGGTGCAGTAACAACAAAGGGAGTTTCTATTGTACCATGGCCCGGGAATCCGGTCCCGAGAGTCTGTGAAGTTACAGGCGGCATGCTCAATGCCATAGGACTCGAGAATCCCGGACTTGACCTGTTCTTAAAGCGGGACCTCCCTTATTTAAAGGAGCAGGGAGCCAAAGTTATAGTCAACGTCTGCGGGCACAGTATAGAAGAGTATGTACAGGCAGTGGAGAGACTCAGCTGTTCTGATGCAGATATGCTTGAAATAAACATTTCCTGTCCTAATGTTAAGGAAGGCGGCATAGCATTCGGTACCGTCCCTGAGAAGGCATATGTTGTGACACGTGAGGTAAAGCAGGCAGCAGGAGATAAGCCCGTCATCATGAAGCTCTCGCCAAATGTCACTAGTATTGCTGATATGGCAAAGGCTTGTGAAAAGGGTGGTGCAGACGGCATCTCACTGATCAATACCATTACAGGCATGAAGATAGATATAAACCGCAGGACATTTGCTCTGGCCAATAAGACCGGGGGTCTTTCAGGTCCGGCTGTAAAGCCGGTTGCTGTCCGCATGGTCTATGAGGCTCATCAGGCAGTTGATATCCCCATTATAGGCATGGGAGGTATAGCTGATGCAGCAGATGCCCTTGAGTTCATCATGGCAGGAGCGACAATGGTCTCAGTCGGCACTATGAATTTCTATGAGCAGGACTGTTCGCTTAAGGTCATTAATGGGATAAGAGACTATATGGAGAAAAATAATATCGATGACATTAAAGACCTCATCGGCTGTGTGAAGTAAGATTTACGAAGAAAAGCTGCCTCAGATATGAGGACCGGCAGGAAAGAAGGAAGATCATGAAGACAAAAGTATATATAGATGGTCAGTCAGGCACCACAGGCCTGCAGATATATGACAGGCTTGGAAAACGTGATGATATCGATCTGCTCCTGATAGACCGGGACAAAAGGCATGATACAAAGGAAAGAAAAAAGTTCATTAATGCGGCAGATATAGTATTCTTATGCCTGCCGGATGCAGAGGCTGTTAAGGCCTGTGATCTTATCGGAAATGACAGAGTAAAGGTCATTGATGCATCGACTGCCCACAGGGTCGCACCGGGTTGGACATATGGTTTTCCGGAACTGTCTCATGAGCAGAGGGAGGCGGTCAGGACTGCAAAGAGGCTTGCCAATCCCGGATGTCATGCGACAGGTATGATCGCGATAACTGCGCCGCTTGTAAAGGCCGGGATCCTTCCTTGTGACTATCCGGTAGCTGTTTATTCGCTTACAGGATATTCAGGCGGCGGCAAGAAGATGATAGCTGATTATGAAGATACAGACCGTCCTAATGGCCTGAAAGCAGGAAATGAAGACAGGCTCTCTTCACCGGGAATATATGGCCTTGGTCTTGATCATAAGCATCTGCCTGAAATGAAGGCATATTCAGGACTTGACCATGATCCACTTTTTCTTCCGGTTGTAGATGACTACTACAAGGGAATGGCCTCAACTGTACTTCTTGAGGGCAGCCTTCTGAATGTCCCGCATGACGTTAATGATAATGGAGATGCCCTCCTTAACATGATCACGGATGTTTATAAGGAGCATTATAAAGACCAGTATTTTGTAAGAGTCGTCGGCACGGATTTCAGTGAAAAGACGCTTTATGCCAATACCCTTGCAGGTACAAACTTCCTTGACATATATGTTTACGGATCGAAAGGACGCTTAGGGGTCACAGCTATCTTTGATAACCTTGGAAAGGGCGCTTCCGGCGCGGCAGTACAGAACATGAACATCATGATGGGTATTGACGAGAAGGTATCGCTTATCTGATCTGCATTATTAATATGATAAGAAACCCCTGACTTTTGTTTCAGCGGATAAATTTACAGGCAGATCCGTATCTTAAACTTAAGTAAAGGCTTTATTAATGATGTTAGGTGCGGTTTTTGAATAATTTAAAGAAAATAAGTTTTCACAGACAAATTCCTAACAAACTAAATGGACTTCAAAAAAACTGTTGACAAGCTGTATTAATTAGTGTAATAATACATCTGTTTAGCAAAGGCGCTTGAACGTTTTAGTTCTTGCACCTTTTTTTTCGTGCATTTAAAGGAGGCTTAATAAACTTTTTGTTGGACAGCCGGGAGACCGGTAATAACAACATATTATAAATTAGGAATGATTTTCTTTTGGACCAGAATGTCATCTTAAAGCTTAGAAAAGCCGCCTTAATGCACGTAATTATTTTTAAGATAAAACCTGGCTTAAAACGAAAGAATGGAATATATGGCAGAAGAAAGAGAATTTACATCAACAGAGATCACAAGGGCTTACCGGACATCGGGCATAAGGGAAGAGTGCGGTGTATTTGGCATATATTCTCCGGCACATGAGAATATCACAGAAAAGATCTATTATGGACTCACGGCTCTCCAGCACAGAGGACAGGAGTCTGCCGGCATAGCAGTCTCTGATACTGAGGGCCTTATGTATAATGTAAGCTTCCATAAGGATATGGGACTTGTAAGTGAGGTATTCCATAAAGAGGATCTGCTGAAGCTTAAAGGAAATATCGGCGTCGGCCATGTCAGATACTCAACTGCAGGCGGCAGTACACCTGAGAATGCCCAGCCTCTGGTCATCAATTATTCAAAGGGTACCCTTTCGCTTGTACATAATGGAAATATAACCAATGCAGATGAACTCAGAAACGAGCTCAGCTCACACGGCGCTGTATTCCATGCTACAAGTGATTCTGAAGTGATAGCTTCAATGATCGCCTTCCACAGGACAAGATCAGCTGCAGTGGAAGAAGCCATTAAAAAGACTGCCGAAAGACTTAAGGGCGGTTATGCGCTGATAGTAATGAGTCCGAGGAAGATAATAGGAGTAAGGGATCCTTATGGTCTTAAGCCGCTTTGCCTTGGAAAAATATCAGAGAATGGCAATGACACATATATACTGGCGTCTGAATCATGTGCTTTGACTTCTATAGACGCCCAATTCATAAGAGACATAGAGCCGGGCGAGATCATAACCATCACAAAAGACGGACTTAAAACTGATCATTTGCCGGCAGTGGATAAAAAAGCCCACTGCATATTTGAATATATATATTTTGCAAGGCTGGACTCTGTTATAGATAACATCAGTGTCTACGGATCCAGGATAAAGGCGGGGCAGGCGCTTGCCGAGAATTTTCCGGTAAAGGCTGATCTGGTTGCAGGAGTCCCGGATTCCGGACTTGCAGCAGCAGAAGGATATGCCATGAAGTCTGGCATCCCGTTCAGAATGATCTTTAAGAAGAACAGCTACGTTGGCAGGACATTCATAAAGCCTACACAGGAGATGCGTGAATCAGCAGTACACATAAAGCTTAATGTCATAAGTGAGACAGTAAAGGGTAAGGACATAGTCCTCATCGATGATTCCATAGTCCGCGGAACCACCATGAAGCAGATCATTAAGCAGCTTAAGAAGAACGGCGCCGGAAAGATCCACGTTAGGATCTCTGCACCTCCGTTCCTGCATCCCTGCTACTACGGAACAGACGTACCTACATCGACCGAGCTCATAGCACATAATGCAACGGTCGATGATATCTGCTCTTTCATCGGAGCCGATTCACTCGGCTACCTTGATGTCAGTGATTTTCAGAAAATGGTCGGCGATCTGCCGATCTGTAAAGCATGCTTCGATGGAAATTATCCTGTCATGTGAATGACGGATCTTTTCAGTTGATGCTGACTGATACGAGCAATGGCGCTTGATTTAAGAAAAATTTTCTCTTAAGATCAGGCGCCTTAAATTTTTACCGGGCTTTTTTATTCCCATAAGGCCCTTTTATATAGATATAAAAAATCAGGAAAATGTGAAGCAACTGGTCCGATAAGGCAGTTATGGAGGAGATTATGGTTAAGTATGTATTTGTAACAGGAGGAGTTGTGTCAGGACTTGGCAAGGGCATAACTGCAGCATCTCTTGGAAGGCTCTTAAAAGCCCGCGGTTTCAGGGTGACCATGCAGAAGTTTGACCCTTATATCAACATGGATCCCGGCACCATGAACCCGATCCAGCACGGTGAAGTTTTCGTAACGGAGGACGGCACCGAGACGGATCTTGATCTGGGTCACTATGAAAGGTTTATTAATGAAAACCTTAATTCCAATTCCAACGTTACTACAGGAAAGATATACTGGTCAGTACTTAATAAAGAACGCCGCGGTGAATACGAAGGCAGGACGGTCCAGGTCATTCCCAATATTACAGATGAGATAAAATCACATATATTCAGAGAAGCTCCTGATGATGATCAGGATGGTGAAGATGGAGTAATAAGTTCAAGGCCCCGGGATTTTAATGATATTTCCGGGATAGACCCTAAAGATGTCACGATATCCATCACAGAGGTCGGCGGGACGGTCGGTGACATCGAATCTCAGCCATTCCTTGAGGCTATAAGGCAATTTATGAGCGAGGTGGGACGCGAGAATGCCATAATGATCCAGGTGACTCTGATCCCTTACTTAAAGGCATCGGGCGAGATGAAGTCAAAGCCGACGCAGACAAGCGTCAGGACCCTTCACAGTATGGGGATCTGGCCTGAGATACTTGTCTGCAGGTCTGATTATCCGATAGATCAGAGCATGCGTAAAAAGATAGCCCGTTTCTGTAATGTTAAACCTGAACATGTGATACAGAACCTTGATGCGCCTTCACTTTATGAGGTGCCGCTTATGCTTGAAAAGGAGCATTTGGCGGAAAGCGTCTGTGAAGCTCTGTCACTTCCATGCCCTCCTCCTGATCTTAAAAAGTGGACGGAGACCATTGAACGCTCAAAGCATCCGAAGCATGAAGTAATGATCGCTCTTGTCGGCAAATATACTGAGCTTCATGATGCATATCTTTCAGTGGTTGAGGCTTTAAAGTCCGCAGGTACGGAAAATGAAGCTAAAGTGGACATTAAATGGATAGATTCTGAAAAGCTCACAGAAGGAAATGTCGATGATGAACTTAAGGAGGCCGATGGGATACTTGTTCCGGGCGGTTTCGGTGAAAGAGGAATAGAGGGCATGATCCTTGCGGCAAGATATGCGAGGATCAATAAAGTACCATATCTTGGACTTTGCCTGGGAATGCAGATAGCCATCATTGAATTTGCAAGAGATGTCTGCGGCTTGAAGGAAGCGGACTCCATCGAATTCGATCCGGATACTCCGGATCCTGTGATAGCACTCATGCCGGAGCAGGAGGGAGTTATAAATCTTGGCGGTACCCTCCGCTTAGGCTCATACCCTTGCGTTCTGAGTGAGGAAAGCAGGGCATATAAATTATATGGCAGAAAGGACATCACCGAGAGGCACAGACACAGATATGAGGTAAATAACGACTATCGTGATGTACTTAAGGCAAATGGTATGGAAGTATCGGGTATGTCACCTGACGGCAGGATAGTGGAGATGATCGAACTTAAGGCTCATCCATTCTTCCTTGCTACTCAGGCTCATCCGGAATTCAAGTCAAGGCCGGATGTACCGCACCCATTATTCAACGGGCTGGTGGCAGCAGCAGTAAAACAGCACAGTAAGGAGTGACTTAGGGTATGAAAACTAAATTGAAAGAAAAAGGACTTTATGACAGCTCATTTGAGCATGATAACTGCGGTATCGGCGCAGTTGTCGATATCAACGGACGAAAGTCCCACGATATCATCAGCGATGCCCTGACCATCGTGGAAAGACTTGAGCACAGGGCAGGCAAGGACGCTGAAGGAAAAACCGGTGACGGCGTCGGCATCCTTACCCAGATATCCCACAGGTTCTTTAAGAAAGCCTGCAGGGAATGCGGCATTAAGATCGGTAAGGAAAGAGAATACGGTATAGGAATGTTCTTCTTTCCGAATGATGAACTTAAACGCAGTCAGGCACGCAAGATGTTCGAGGTAATAGTCACCCACGCCGGACTTGATTTCCTTGGCTGGAGAGAGGTTCCTGTAGTAAGGAGCGTACTGGGAAGCAAGGCCCTTTCATGTATGCCTGTCATCATGCAGGCCTTTATCGGCAGACCTGAGGATATTACAGATGACATGGACTTCGACAGGAAGCTCTATGTAGTAAGGCGTGAGTTTGAACAATCCAATAATAACACCTATATTCCTTCGCTCTCATGCAGGACTATAGTATATAAAGGAATGTTCTTAGTCGGTCAGCTCCGTACATTCTTTACGGACCTTACGGACCCTGACTATGAGTCGGCCATAGCCCTTGTGCATTCAAGATTCTCGACGAATACGGAGCCGTCATGGAACCGTGCCCACCCTTACAGATTCATGGTACACAATGGTGAGATAAATACCATAAAGGGCAATGCCGATAAGATGCTCTCCCGCGAAGAGACCATGCACAGTGATTATTTCTCAGAGGAGGATATGACAAAGGTCCTTCCTGTTATCTCATCCTCGGGCTCTGACTCGGCAATGCTCGATAATACATTAGAGTTCCTTTATTTCTCCGGTATGGACCTGCCTCTTGCAGCCATGGTGCTTATACCTGAGCCATGGGTCAATAATGACACCCTCACGCAGGACGTCAAGGACTTCTATCAGTACTATGCAACCATGATGGAGCCATGGGATGGACCGGCATCCATCCTTTATTCAGATGGCGATATCATGGGTGCTATCCTCGACCGCAACGGTCTTCGTCCTTCCAGATATTATATAATGGATGACGGCAGGCTGATCCTTTCATCTGAAGTCGGTGTCCTTGATCTGGATGAGAGACATATACTCAAGAAGGAACGCCTTCATCCGGGGAAAATGCTTGTAGTTGATACCGGCAAGGGCAAGATCTACTCCGATCAGGAATTAAAGGAACGATATGCCAGAAGACAGCCATATGGTGAATGGATCGATTCCAACATGATAGAACTTAAGGACATTAAGATCCCTAATAAGAAAATAAAAGAATATTCAGATACAGAGCGTGCAAGGCTCCAGAAGGCATTCGGATATACCTATGAAGAGTGTCACGACCAGATAAGAGCCATGGCCTTGAATGCAAAGGAAAGTACAGGAGCCATGGGTATAGATACTCCTATTGCAGTACTTTCGAAAGAGTATCAGCCGTTATTCTATTATTTTAAGCAGCTTTTTGCTCAGG
The DNA here is from genome assembly GCA_036343175.1 of Lachnospiraceae bacterium. Lineage (GTDB taxonomy): Bacteria > Bacillota > Clostridia > Lachnospirales > Lachnospiraceae > JAEEJA01. The sequence goes on along the minus strand of JAZASR010000015.1, from coordinate 24,752 downwards.
TAACCAATCCTCCGATCGATGCGGAGCGTGAAAAGATAGTAACTTCTTCAAATGTATACGCAGGCAGGAACGGAAATCTTCTTGAGGAGAATGCTGTAAACTGTCAGGTACTTAAGATACACAATCCGATACTTACAGACCTTGATCTTATGAAGATCGAGAATATGAAGAGACCCGGCTTCAAGGTCGCTAAGGTATCGACACTTTATTTCAAGAATACTCCTATAGAAAGAGTCATAGACCACCTTTTCGTAGAGGTGGATAATGCTTTCAAGGACGGAGCCAATATTCTGATACTTTCAGACCGCGGTGTAGATGAGAACCATGTAGCCCTCCCTTCACTCCTTGCGGTATCTGCTGTCAGCCGCCACCTGGTACAGACGAAGAAGTCGACAGCCATGTCGCTGATCCTTGAGTCAGGTGAGCCAAGACTTGTTCACCATTTCGCGACCCTGCTCGGTTATGGCGCAATGGCAGTAAATCCTTATCTTGCTCATGCGACACTTAAGGAGCTTATAGATGCCGGCCTTGTAAATAAGGACTACTATGCAGCGGTCAAGGATTATGATGACGCTATCAGAAACGGGATAGTAAAGATAGCCTCAAAGATGGGTATTTCTACTATCCATTCTTATCAGGGCTCTAAGATATTTGAAGCTCTGGGTATTTCAAAAGACGTAATAGATAAGTATTTCACAGGTACTGTTTCAAGGATAGGCGGTCTCACACTGGATGACATTGCTCAGATGGTCGACAGACAGCATTCAAAGGCTTTCGATCCTCTGGGTCTTGACTCTGATCTTTCACTTTCTTCCATGGGCAGGCATAAGTTCAGGGCCCAGGGAGAGGAACATCGTTACAATCCTCAGACCATACATATGCTGCAGAAGGCGACGCGCGAGGGTAATTATGATGAATTCAAGCAGTATACTGCCATGGCAGATAAGGAGGCTCATGGATATATAAGAGGATTGCTTGATTTTAAATATGCAGATAAACCTATACCTCTTGACGAAGTCGAGCCGGCGGCTGAGATCGTAAAGCGCTTCAAGACCGGTGCCATGAGCTTTGGCTCCATCTCAGAAGAAGCACATCAGACCCTTGCCATAGCTATGAATCATCTGCATGGCAAGTCAAACTCAGGCGAGGGCGGTGAGTCTGATGAAAGAATAGCATCAGCAGGAACAGAACATGACAGGAGCTCTGCCATAAAGCAGGTCGCTTCGGGACGTTTCGGCGTAACGAGCAAGTTCCTTGTCAGCGCAAAGGAAATACAGATAAAGATGGCTCAGGGAGCCAAGCCCGGCGAGGGCGGTCACCTCCCGGGGAAGAAGGTATATCCATGGGTCGCAAAGACCAGACATTCCACTCCCGGCGTATCACTTATATCACCTCCGCCTCATCACGATATCTACTCTATCGAGGACCTTGCCCAGCTTATATATGATCTTAAGAATTCCAACAAGAATGCAAGGATCTCAGTAAAGCTCGTATCAGAAGCTGGCGTAGGAACCATTGCTGCAGGTGTTGCCAAGGCCGGTGCCCAGGTAATACTCATATCCGGCTATGACGGCGGTACAGGAGCGGCTCCGATAAGCTCTATTCACAATGCGGGACTCCCATGGGAGTTAGGTCTTGCAGAGACCCATCAGAACCTTACCATGAACGGTCTGAGAGACCGCGTTATCATCGAGACCGATGGCAAGCTCATGACCGGCCGCGACGTTGCAATAGCAGCCCTCCTCGGTGCAGAGGAATTCGGATTCGCTACCGCACCTCTTGTAACACTTGGCTGCGTAATGATGCGTGTATGCAACCTTGATACCTGTCCAATGGGCATTGCCACTCAGAATCCTGAGCTCAGAAAGCGCTTTGCCGGCAAGCCTGAATACGTTGAGAACTTCATGCTTTTCATAGCAGGTGAGCTCCGTGAATATATGGCAAAGCTCGGCTGCCGCACTGTAGATGAAATGGTCGGCAGGACAGATCTTCTTAAGGTACGTGATGATCTTAATGAACGTGAGAAGGAGATAGATCTTTCAAAGGTTCTTTTAATGGCAGATATCGAAAAGAGACCGGAGATCGACTACTATCATAAAAACGTATATGATTTCAAGCTCGATACAACAATAGATGAAAAAGTACTTTTGAAGGATCCGGCGATCATAAGATCCATAAAAGATCAGACAAAGAGCTCCATAAATGTATCTATTACTAATACCAACAGGACATTCGGTACCCTTTTGGGCGCTGAAGTCACAAGGCACTATCCTGAGGGTATGAAGGACGGTACCATAACGATAAATGCGGAGGGAGCCGGCGGACAGAGCTTTGGAGCTTTTCTTCCAAAGGGCATAACTATCGATCTTACGGGCGATTCCAATGATTATTTTGGCAAGGGACTTTCAGGCGGCCGTCTTATCGTCAAGGCCCCTAAGAAGACCGGATACGATCCTGAAGAGAATATCATCATCGGGAACGTTGCCCTTTATGGCGCAACAAGCGGCGAGGCCTATATATCAGGTGTTGCAGGTGAGCGTTTCTGCGTAAGAAACTCCGGTGCAACAGCAGTGGTAGAAGGCGTCGGCGAACATGGCTGTGAGTACATGACAGGCGGAGTCGCAGTAGTCCTTGGACCTGTAGGCAAGAACTTTGCAGCAGGTATGTCCGGCGGTGTGGCTTATGTTCTCGATGAGGACAATTCACTTTATAAGAATCTGAATAAGCAGCTGGTAGTCATGGAACCGGTATCACTTAAAAATGATCAGGAAGAGCTTAAGAAGCTTATCACCGCTCATTATAAGCATACTAATTCCAACAAAGCAAAGATCATCCTCGATAACTACAGTGACTATGTACCAAAGTTCAAGAAGATCATTGCAGCTGACTATAAGGAAATGATGAGACTGACTGCTCATTTTGAGGAGCAGGGCATGAGTGAGGCTGAGGCCAAGAACGAAGCCTTTGCTGCATTTATTCATTGAGTATTATACGGTCGGTGAATGTTTAATATTATTATGAAAGCGAGGAGTTCACATGGGAAAGTCTACAGGATTCTTGGAGTATGAACGCAAGGACGGGGAAATAATTCCTGAGGAAAAAAGATTAAAGAATTTTGATGAATTTCATAAAAGACTGCCGGCAGCTGAACAGGAGAAGCAGGCTGCAAGATGCATGGACTGCGGTGTCCCTTTTTGCCAGGCAGGCATGATGATAGCAGGTATGGTATCCGGGTGCCCACTGAATAACCTGGTGCCTGAGACCAATGATCTGGTTTACAGGGGCAACTATGCGGAGGCCTATAAGAGGCTTTCAAAGACGCACCCATTCCCTGAATTTACATCAAGGGTCTGCCCTGCCCTTTGTGAAAAGGCCTGCACATGCGGCTTACATAGTGCGCCTGTTGCCACAAAGGAGAATGAAAGGGCTATTATTGACTATGCATTTGATCATGATCTTGTAAAAGGGAAGGCACCGGAGAACAGGACGGGTAAGCGCGTTGCCGTTATCGGCAGCGGTCCTTCGGGGCTCTCAACAGCGTTCTTCTTAAATATGCGCGGTCACGACGTAACTGTATATGAAAGAGCTGACCGTGCCGGCGGCCTTCTTATGTATGGTATCCCGAATATGAAGCTTGAGAAGTCTGTGGTAGAGCGCAGGATAAAGCTCATGGAGGAGTCCGGCATCAGGTTCAGATTCAATACTGATGTCGGAAAAGACGTGGATGCAGAAGAGCTTGTTAAGGATTATGATGCGGTAGTTCTCTGCTGCGGCTCAGGAAACGCAAGAAATATCGATGCGCCTGGCCGTGATGCTGATGGAATATATTTTGCAGTCCCGTTTTTGTCACAGGTAACGAAGACTCTCCTCGATTCCGACTTTAAGAAAGTTCCATATGAACTTGCAAAGGATAAAAATGTAATAGTAATTGGCGGAGGCGATACCGGAAATGACTGTGTCGGAACAGTCATGAGGCTTGGAGCAAAGTCAGTAAAGCAGCTGGAGATGATGCCGGAGCCCCCTTGTGATCGTGCTGCGACAAACCCATGGCCTGAGTGGCCAAGAGTTCTTAAGACTGACTATGGCCAGGAAGAGGCTGCGTCAGTATTTGGGAAGGACCCGCGTATTTATACGACGACTGTATCTGAATTCATAAAGGATAAGAAGGGAAAGCTAACCAAGGTTAAGCTTGTTTCCTTAAAGAGTGAGACCGATAAGAAGACCGGGCGCAGAAAAATGGTACCTGTAGAGGGCAGTGAAAAGGTAGTAAAGTGTGAACTTGTCCTTATAGCGGCAGGCTTCTTAGGCAGCGAGCAGTATGTTCGCGATGCATTTAAGGTTGACTGCAATGCACGTACCAATATATCTACAAAGCCCGGTTTCTATAAGACAAGTCGTGACAAAGTATTTACTGCAGGCGACATGCACCGCGGTCAGTCTCTTGTCGTATGGGCAATATCCGAGGGCAGACATGCCGCCCGTGAAGTTGATGAATTTCTGAACGGATATACTAATCTGTGATTCTTTATAGATCTGTTTTTATTTGGCTGCGGGCAGATGTCATGGATCTGTCAGCAGTCTTATATCTGAATAATATATGTATATTATTGTATTAATTATTTTTAACGGTCTTATTGCAGATGCCCATTGGTCTGGCTTTGGTTTATAATATTACGAGTTTCAATTATGTGAAGTAAATGTATATTTTTGCGGTTTATTTTGTGCTATAATACAAAAGTTTTTAGTCAGGGAAAATCTTAATGGTGCTTCTTCAGGCATCATTTATTTCTCTGACATGTAACTTTCTAGCTGATATGATAAAATATAGGAGGAATACATATGGCTACAAAGCAGGAAATTCTTGATCTACTTGAAGAGGAGGATATAGAGTTCATAAGACTTCAGTTCACGGATCCTTTGGGAATACTTCGGAATACAGCCGTTACGAGGCGCTCACTTAAAAAAGTGCTTAATGACGACAGATATGCATTCAATGCGAAGAAGGTCTTTAACTCCGATGAGGAAGAACTTTTCTTAAAACCGGACCTTTCCACATTTTCAATACTTCCATGGAGACCTCAGAACAGAAAGGTTGCAAGGTTCATTTGCGACGTTGTTTATGAGGATGGGACAGAATATTCACTAAGCCCGAGGACGATCTTAAAGAAGACTGTCAGATCAGCAGAAGAGAAGGGTTACAAATTCTTTTTCAATACTGATTGTGAATTCTTTCTTTTCCATAATGATGAGAATGGAGTACCTACAACTGATACCAGTGAAGCAGCAGGATATATGGACGTGGCTCCTCTTGACTTAGGTGAGAATGCAAGACGTGATATGATCCTTATGCTCGAAGATATGGGCTTTAACATCATTGCTTCACATCACGAGACTTCACCGGCTCAGCATGAGATCGATTTCGAAGAAGAAGAGTCTATGAACATTGCAGATGCCATGATCACGTTCAAGAATTCAATCAGATCCATAGCCATGAGATTCGGTCTTTATGCGACCTTCATGCCTAAGCCCCGTAATGACTTCGCTGGTTCAGGCATGCATGTGAAGCTTCATGTATTTAAGGATGACAAGCCTGTATTTAATGACCTGGCAGAAGGAAAACTTGATTCTGAGGGAGGTGCATTTGCGGCAGGCATTATGAAATATGCTCCTGAGATGTGCTTCATCACAAATCCTATCGTCAATTCATACAAGAGGAACTTCTCGGACAGATTAAAGCTTCATACAAGAAAAAATGCTGATGCAAAACTTGAATTGCTTTTCCCGGATGCTACATCTAATCCTTATCTTGATGTTGCCCTCTTCATAGCAGCCGGCATGAAGGGTGTTGAAGAGAAGCTTACGGCTGATAAGAATATGGTTACAGCACCTCTCCCAAGAAACTTGTACGATGCCCTTATTGCAGCAGAAAAAGGCAATTTAGCCAAGGAAGTACTCGGCGATGACTTCGTATTCAAATATCTGAAGGCAAGGAACATAGAGTGGAATGACTATATGTCATACGTTGGCGAATGGGAAATAAAGAATTATCTGTACAGGATATGATATTTTCTTTCCCTGTCTTTTTTGAAAGGAAATGAAATATGGGCAATATTATTATTGCTTTGCCCAATGAAGAAGTATCCAAAAAGATCAGTGCAGGCCTTTTGAGCCATGGTTATGATACGACAGTCATATGCCGCTCAGGGTCAGATGCCCTTTCTGAAATGTCAAATCTCGATGCCGGTGTGGTCATATGCGGAAGTCACTTCTCAGATATGGAACTTTCGCAATTTGCAGACTACCTGCCGCAGACATTCAATATTCTGGCGATCATAAAGCAGGAGAAAGATTATCTGGTTCCCGAAGGTATACTTAAGCTCTTTTCTCCCTGCAAGATGTCAGATATCATCGATACCGTCGGCATGCTGCTCGAGAATACAGGTATAAAAAAGAAACGTAAGAAAAAAGACTTAAGACCTGAAAGAAGCACTGAGGAAAAGGAGACCATAAACCGGGCAAAGGTTCTTTTAATGGACAGAAATAACATGTCTGAGCCTGAGGCGTTCAGATACATACAAAAATGCAGCATGGATTCAGGGACCAATATGTATGAAATGGCCCAGATGATCCTCATGATGACAAGCTGATAAGAAAAACACACTGTACGGAAATTATTCTGTATGGTGTTTTTTATTTTAGAAGACAATTGTTCCACAGAGGTATTTAAAAATTGATATAAAATCCAATTCTGATATTATGATATATACATGAATTTCCTTGACTTTAGGGCTTGTTTATTATATGTTTATATAGATGTATTCTGCCATTTAAACAGGATCTTTTGCCTGCTGACAGGAGAATAGAGAATTTATGATTTGAAGAAAGCAGAGGTTATACTATGGTTAAGGTTAATGAGAACTATAAGAATCTTAAGGAAAGCTACCTGTTTGCAGGTATTGCGAATAAGGTAAATGAATTTCAGGCAGCAAACCCGGAGGCCCCTTTGATAAGGCTCGGTATCGGGGACGTTACCCTTCCATTATGCGGAAGCGTTATAAAGGGCATGCAGGCTGCAGTTTCTGACATGTCAAAGAAAGAGACTTTCCATGGTTACGGTCCTGAGCAGGGATATGACTTCTTAAAGAATAAATTAAAGGATTATTATAAAAAGACAAAGGATGTTCTGCTTAAAGAAGATGAGATCTTTATCTCAGATGGCGCCAAGAGCGACGTTGCAAACTTCCTTGACCTTTTTGACAGGGATAATACAGTATGTGTTCCGGATCCGGTATATCCGGTATATGTTGATACCAATATCATGCATGGCAGAAAGATCATATATGTGAATGCCAATAAAGATAATGGATTTCTGCCGATGCCTGGGGATGGCCTTAAGGCAGATCTTATCTACATCTGTTCACCAAACAACCCGACAGGTGCTGCATATACACGCGACCAGCTTAAAGTATGGGTCGATTATGCTAATAAGAAAGGTTCTATCATCCTTTTTGATGCTGCTTATGAAGCATTCATAACTGACCCTGATGTACCGGGATCGATTTTTGAAATAGATGGTGCTCGTACCTGTGCTGTTGAGTTTTGTTCATTCTCAAAGACAGCAGGCTTTACCGGTACAAGATGCGGCTACACGGTTGTTCCTGATGAGCTTGAGAGAGGCGGTATGCATTTAAGAAAGATGTGGCTCCGCCGTCAGACAACAAAGTTCAACGGAACAGCGTACATAGTACAGCGCGGCGCAGAAGAGGTATTTACAGCAGATGGTCTTCTTCAGAATGAGATAAAGGATAATATCGAATATTATAAGGACAATGCAAAGATCATAATGAATACCCTTGATGAACTCGGCATCTTCTATACAGGCGGCAAGAATTCTCCGTATATCTGGATGCAGTGCCCTGATAATATGAAATCATGGGATTTCTTTGATCTGCTTTTAAAAGAAGCTTTTGTTGTAGGCACTCCAGGAGAAGGATTTGGAGTCAACGGAGAAGGCTTCTTCCGTCTGACATCATTCAACGACCACGAGAATACCGCTGAGGCCATGGCTCGTGTGAAGAAGCTTGTCGCTAAGCTGTAATGCAACCGGCTGCTTAGTATCAATAGTTAATTCTTTGTATATGATAAATATTATTTTTATCATCAATTTTATGCAGACATGCCTGCAAATGTATAATAAAAAAAGACTGCGTATGAGCCGGTCTTAGCAGCTTTTTTATATTTATACATTGCAGACCGTAAATAGAAAGAGGCAGAAGATGGAAGATTACAAAAAAGAATTTATTGAATTCATGGTCAGCTCCGACGCATTGAAGTTTGGCGATTTCACATTGAAAAGCGGCAGAAAGTCACCATTCTTTATGAATGCAGGCGCTTATGAGGACGGATGGCAGCTTATGAAGCTCGGTGAGTACTATGCAAAGGCCATCCATGCAGAGTTCGGCGATGATTTTGATATTCTGTTCGGACCGGCCTATAAGGGCATTCCTTTAAGTGTTGTAACTTCGATTGCGTACTATAAGCTGTATGGAAAGAAAGTCCGCTATTCATCAAACAGAAAGGAGATCAAGGATCACGGCGACAAAGGCATCCTCCTGGGAGCGAAGATGAAGGACGGAGACAGAGTAGTGATAGTTGAAGATGTAACTACCTCGGGAAAGTCCATTAAGGAGACATTTCCTATCATAAAGGCTCAGGGAGATGTAAAAGTCGTAGGCCTTATGGTCAGCTTAAACCGCATGGAAAAGGGACTTGATACCGATAAGACTGCTCTTACAGCCATCCAGGAGGATTACGGCTTTAAGACTGCTGCGATCGTTAATATGCAGGACGTAAAAGAATATCTTTACAATAAAGAGGTCAACGGCCGTGTACTTATTAATGATGAGATCATTGCGGCCATTGATAAGTATTATTCTGTATACGGCGGAGTATGAGGAAACGCTTATAAGTTTAAAGGAGCGTGATATTTATGAAGAAGCATAAATTCAGAAAAGCTATAGCTGATACAACAGTTGATATCAGCGGCAGGTTCATGAATAACAGTTCACTTAAGGAGGGACAGTCAGTGGAAAAGGTATATAAGACAATGAAGACAGTAGGTGTATCAAACATAGTCATTGGCATCCTTACGATAGTTATCGGTATCGGCTTCGGTGTTACCGCTATCGTTAACGGGGCAAGGCTCATACATGGAAAGAGCAAACTGGTATTCTGATGACGGATGTAGTGATCGGCCTTTACAGCAGATTCTCCTGTATAGCAGATAAGTGCCCGCATAATTGTTGCACGGGATGGAAGATATCTATCGACGACAGGAGCTATTCAAGGTTTACAAGTCTTAAAGACCCTGACTTAAGAGAAGATATATTATCCAATATATGTGAAGATCAGAACGGGTCTCAAAAGCATTTTTTCCGTCTGAGAGATGACGGACGCTGCGCAATGCTTGATGATGACGGTCTCTGCAGGATACAGCGTAATTATGACGAGGGTATGCTGTGTTTCACATGCAGAAAGTATCCGAGACTTGTGAAGAAAAAAGGCAGGTATATTCTGATATCCCTGTCGGCATCCTGCCCCGTGGTCGCTCATTATCTTGTAAATGATACACTTGATTATACTTTTGAAAACAGAAGCATTTTTTCGAAAGCCGGTCACCTTAAGGTAACAGATACTGCAAGAGAGCTTTTTTGGACTGTTAAACCTGTTCTTGAAGAAGTGCTTGAATGCGCTGATCCAGTACATAAAATGGTACTTGAAAAATTTGCAGAGAATTATTTCTTTTACAGATATCTTGATAATGCTGATTGGGATTCGGCTGACAGGATCGTGGCGGCATCAGCGGCAGATGAGATCGAAAAGATAATACTTTATTGCATTGAAACGAGTGTTGATGGATATGCATTCAGCACCTATGATCTTGAAAAGTCTGTATATATCAGGTACAGGTCATTCTCTCATGTAAAGCATCATTATGGAATTACAGAGAATAAATGATTTACAGCAGGATGATACTTATCCTGGATTATAAGGCGTATGGAAAAAACGTTATTGAAAAAGTCTAAGCTTTGTGCTAGCATTATTTGAAAATTTTTGCTCTGAAGAGGTAATTTTATCATGGAAAAAGGTTTGGTCCGCATATTTTACGGAAGCGGCAAGGGCAAGTCGTCGGCAGCAGTCGGGCAGTGCATTAGAGCTGCAAGTGTCGGCAGGTCAGTTATCATCATTCAGTTTCTTAAGGGAAAGGACGCTGATGAATTCAGCTACCTTAACGGACTTGAGCCTGAGATCAAATTTTTCAGATTTGAAAAGGAGAATGAACGTTACGATCAGCTTCTCGAATCACAGAAGAAGGAAGAAAAGCAGAATATCATCAATGGTTATAATTTCGCCAGAAAGTGTGTATTTTCCGGAGAATCCGATGTTATAGTGCTCGATGAAGTCTTAGGTCTGGTAGATCTTGGGATCATTTCGATCGACGATATCAAGCAGCTTCTCAATATGAACCACAGCGGCATGGATATAGTCCTTACCGGTCAGCATATGCCTGATGAGCTGTATGATCATGCTGATGTCATATCAAAGATCGAGCTTATAAAAGATGATACCGGAACAGGTAAGGATCACAGATGATCAGGAAAGGAATAAGCATGACAGAGATTATTATGGTTGGCTGCAATGGTCATATGGGGCAGACCATTACAGGTATAGTTGAAAAGGACCCGGATGTAAGAATAGCAGCCGGTGTTGATCTTAATGACAGCAGGAATATTGATTATCCTGTTTATAAGAACATATCAGATGTTAAGGAACATGCTGATGCTGTCATTGATTTTTCACATGCATCTGTTCTTCCTTCTGTCCTTAAGTTTGCCCGGGAGCGCAATGTGCCTCTTATTGAGTGTACCACAGGTCTTTCAGAGGATGATATCAGGAATATTAATGAGGCGTCGAAGAAGGTGGCTGTCGTACGATCCGCCAATATGTCTGTCGGCATCAACCTTCTTTTAAAACTGGTTCAGGATGCGGTAAAGAAGCTTGAGCCTGAAGGGTTTGATGTCGAGATAGTGGAGAAGCATCATAATCTTAAGAAAGATGCGCCGAGCGGCACTGCCATTGCGCTTGCTGACAGCATAAATGAAGCGGCAGGCGGCAGGTACGAGTACGTATATGACCGTTCAGATGCTCATCATCCGCGTGATAAGAAGGAGCTTGGCATCTCAGCAGTCCGTGCAGGCACTATACCAGGCGAACATGAGATCATATTTGCAGGAACGGATGAAGTCATAACGTTCAAACATACAGCATATTCAAAGTCAATATTCGGCAAAGGCGCGGTTACAGCAGCAAAGTTCATAAAGGGCAAGGGCGCAGGTCTCTATGATATGCGTGATGTGCTTGGAGTCTGATATATCACACGAAAGGAATAAGAAGATGGAAGTTATTTACAAGAGCACCAGAGACAGCAGCAATAAGGCTAAAGCATCCCAGGCAATATTACAGGGACTTGCCAGAGATGGCGGACTTTACGTTCCGGAGACAGTTCCTCATCTTGAAAAGTCTTTATCAGAGCTTGCAGAAATGGATTACAGACAGGTTGCTTTCGAGGTCATGAAGCTTTTCTTTACAGATTTTACAGAAGAAGAGCTTAAGTATTGCATTAATTCTGCTTACGATGACAAGTTCGACACAAAGAATGTCTGTGAGCTGAAAAAGGTTGGAGATGCTTTCTATCTTGAACTTTTCCATGGCAGGACAATAGCTTTCAAGGATATGGCTCTTTCTATTCTTCCTTATCTTCTTACGACTTCGGCAAAAAAGAATAATATTACTGACCAGATCGTGATCCTTACAGCAACATCCGGTGATACCGGAAAGGCTGCTCTCGCCGGATTTGCGGATGTGCCGGGAACGAAGATCATAGTCTTCTATCCAAAGGGAGGCGTTTCAAAGGTTCAGGAAAAGCAGATGGTTACGCAGGAGGGAGCCAATACTTACGTTGTAGGTATTACAGGAAACTTTGATGATGCCCAGACAGGCGTAAAGAAGATGTTCAATAATCCCGAACTGAATGAGAAGCTCTCTAAGGCAGGCTTACGCTTCTCTTCAGCCAACTCCATAAACATCGGCCGTCTCATACCTCAGGTCGCTTATTATGTTTATGCATATACAAGACTTCTTGCTGATGGAACTGTTAAGGATGGAGAGAAAGTCAATTTTACAGTTCCTACAGGAAATTTTGGAAATATCCTTGCGGCATATTATGCAAAGCAGATCGGAGTACCTGTTAATAAGCTGATCTGCGCATCCAATAAGAATAATGTCCTCACCGATTTCTTTAAGACAGGCACATATGATAAGAACAGGCCATTCATACTTACGACTTCCCCATCTATGGATATACTCATCTCCAGCAATCTTGAGAGACTCATCTATATTGCTGCCGGTTTTGATTCTGATAAAACCGTCTCTCTCATGAAGTCTTTGCGTGAGACCGGCAAATATACTGTCACAGAAGATATGAGAGACAAGTTTGCTGATTTTGCTGCCGGATATGCCGAGGAAGAGGATTGCGCTTCAGAAATAAAGAGAGTATATGATGATTATAATTATGTCATTGATACTCATACTTCGGTAGCTTCCCGTGTTTATCATGATTATAAAAAGAGTACCGGAGACGATACAGTAACAGTCATTGCTTCTACTGCAAGTCCTTTTAAGTTTGCCTCGAGCGTCCTTGCTTCCATTGACCCAAAGTATAAAGGGCAGGATGATTTCAGGCTTATCGAAGAGCTCTCAAAGGTATCAGGTGTAAAGATACCTGCAGCAGTCGATGGGCTCTCTGGCAGAAAGGTGCTTCATGATACAGTAGTTGAAACTGAAAATATGCAGGCTCAGGTTGAGAAGATCCTTGCTGTCTGAAGCTTTTTGGAATCAGGAGCAGAAGGGAGCTTTTTATGGATCCAATTATTCACAGAGAGGAAAAAGAAGTTCTTCATACATTTGCCTCCTGCGACGATGATTTCAAATATATCTACAGCTTTGGCTTAGGGGTCATGGCTCTTGGCAGCATGCCTTCCATAAAAGAACTGGCTGTACAGTTCGAGAATATAATGATATCTTTAAAGCTCCCTGAAAATAAAAGAAAGCAGGTGCTCTCTGATATCAATAATTCATTTGAAAGAAATATTACTTTAGTATTCAAAACATTGAACTCAAGGGCAGTCCAATACTCATTTATTGTAGACCTCCTTCGCCTGTATGTATTTGCAAAATGGTCAAAAGATTATTGCAGGAAGATCATCACAGGGTATATGGAGGTCTTTCGTTTCAGTGATAAAGAGAAAGAATTTTTCCATGATTTTTATAGAGCCTTTTTATTGAAAAATACTCAGAAATGCGCAGATATATATTATAAATTTCTGAAGGGCAGCCATTATATCAGATATGATCTTCTTAAGACGCTTTTTCCCGACTTCGAAATAGAAGAGGAATATTCCGGGCTTGACATAAAGGCCGGAGATACTGTTACTCTCGATAAAGATGTAACTGTCAATGGAAATGTGACAGTAAGGCGGGGAGGTACGCTTCTTATACATGGAGCATCCCTTACGCTTAACACAAATGTGACTGTTGACGGCGGCAGGATAGACATTGCTGATTCAGTGATAAGGTGCGGCGATAATATAATGGGACCGCTTTTCAGGTTCAATGACGTTGCTGCTGTAACTGTGAAAAATACAGACATTGACTGCCACAGAACTACCGGTGCCATAGAACAGAATTCCGGCAGGCTTATAGTAAAGGGCTCAAGATTCTCGTCTATGGATTCCAGGGCTGTAATATTCAACGGGCTTTCTGCAACTATAGAGAATACTGTCTTCTACAATATGTGGAAGGGAGCGTGTCTTTTTACGGGAAATTCCATTGTGAATGTTAACGGCTGTGAATTTACTGAATGCTCCTCAGATTATGGCGGAGCGATCTACAGTGATTCAGGCGGAGACTGCGTTATAACTGAGTCTGTTTTTTCAAAATGCCATGCTTCCTACCTCGGGGCATGCGTGTATTTCGAACATCTGAAATTAGGACAGTCGGTAAGTGACTGCAGGGCATTTGACTGCTATCCTCAGAAGGATATGTTTTTTAATACAGAGAGGCTTATATGACGAAGGATACTCTTGTACTTTTTAATGAAAAGAAGAACCAGTGGCTTACTCCACGTCATCATTTTTATTTTCGTGATGAGAAATTCAGGACATATTATGCTGCGGCAGTCTACATACAGGCATCGCTCAATACTTCTGCCAGGCCTCTTTCCAACGTGAATTTCCAGCGTCTTATATATAACGGCCTTGACTTAAATTCCAATCATATACTTGAGATAATGAGGCTCAAGGAACAGCCGGCTGTGATCATCGATTATCTCGTGAGACATCTGGACCTGGAAATGGATAAGTATATATTCATACTGGATCTTCTTATGGTGTCAGTTGTTCATGATAATATTCTTGAACCTGTTTCTGAAGAGGATAAGCAGAGCATCAGGATGAATATAGAGCTTTTTTCCCGCCTGATGAGTGTACCGATCTCAAAAGTCAGACTGTTAAAGGAGTTTATGGACTACGTCGATGGGGGAGAAAATGATCTGATCGTCGCTGCCAAGAAGAGATTAGACGATAATGGTATACATATTAAGAAGCATTATCTCAGATTCTATTATGTCAATTTCAATGATGTGCTTCATATTACGCAGAAACTACTGGATGAAAAGAAGACTATAACTGCTGTCGATATGATATCTGTAGATGAAGATATCACAGTAAAGAGCGGACAGAGCCTGACATTTGATAATGCTTATGTTGAACTTCATGGAGGGATCTCCATAATTGATGGAAAATTTGTATCGAGTTCCAGCCAGCTCATTAAAAAAGAGAACAGAAATAAATATATGATAGAGGTGAGGGGGAAATCAGGCCTTTTTGAACTTGCAGATTCACATGCAGACTGCGCTTCACGGGGAGCATGTCTGCGATCATACGGCGGAAGAGCACATATTCGTGAAAGCCTTGTATCAGACTCTGTATCAAGCTCTGCTGTAAAGTTTTCCGGAAGAGAGCTTTTCATAGAAAATTCCACATTTGAAAACTGCTATTCACCTGCTGATGGAGGTGCAGTTTTTATTGAAAATGGTTCTGAGGCCTCTATTGATGCTTCCAGGTTTGTTCATTGTGAGGGACGCTTCGGGGGAGCCATATATGCGGGACGTGACACAGTGATCAGAGACTGTATGTTTGAAAATTGTATAGGGGACTCATATGGCGCGGCTGTATTTTATGATGGGATGATATTTAAAAATGTGACAGGACTTAAGTACAGGGACTGCTATCCCAGGGGAACTGAAACTATACAGCTATGGTCACAGAAGGGCATCATAGAGATAAGAAGCGAGATACACATCAAGGATTCTGTGTTGATCGATTCACCGGTATACATTGCTCCGACAGGCAGGCTCTTTATCGAGAGAGCATCTATATTCCTAAGCTATCCTATCCGCTGTCTGGGAATGCTGAATATTTCGAGATCCTCTATCAGATGCACAACTAAGTTCGCTCATAAATTCAACAGATCTGATGATGATAATTTTGGAAATATATCAGCAGGTCCCGGCGTAAATAACAGTCCTTTTGACAGGAACAGCCAGAACGGTGTTAATATATTTGAACGTGATATGATAGTAGTGAATGGTGCGCGAGGGTGTGAGATAAACAATTCAAGTATAGATGGAAGTCTTGTCTCCGGAGGTATTTACGCTGTCGGTACACATATTGTGGTAAAGAATACCATCTTTAAGAACATGAGCCTTGGAAGGGCAATTTTTAATGCTCAGAATCCTGATATTTCCGGATGCGTATTCAATTATTGCGAAAAAGGCGGCATATATTGTGACAATGGAACTATTGTAAGATCGGTATTTGTAAATTGCAGAGCGCATGTGGGCGCAGGTATCCAGATGACCGGGAAAAAAGGGACGATAAAAAACTGCCGCTTCAACCGGTGTGTTTCCGACATCGGCGGAGGCGGCATTGATCGCAGGACCGGCATTACAGTGACCGGGTGTACATATCTGAATTGTAAGCCTGAAAATATACGGTGATTAATTTCTGGCCAGATACTTCTCATATGAGGAGATGGCAGCTGCCATGGCAGAAGGTCCGGGAGCACCCTCGGTCCTTCGGGCTTCAACGCATGTTTCCATGCTTATAGCGTCATAGATATCGCTTTCGAAAACTTCACTTTCTGCTTTGAATTCAGGAAGTGAAAGCTCGTTGAGCGATTTTTTGTTTTCTATGCAATAGAGTACCAGGCGGCCTATAATGCCGTGAGCATCACGGAAAGGTACACCCTTCTTTACAAGATAATCTGCTGCATCGGTGGCATTGGTGAAGCCTCCCTCAGCTGATGACCTCATGCGTTCTTTATTGAAATGCATGGTAGAGATCATGCCATTGAATAGTGATATGCAGCCCTTTACAGTATCGATCGCATCAAATACCACTTCTTTGTCTTCCTGCATATCTTTATTGTAAGCCAGAGGAAGGCCCTTCATGACTGTGAGGAGCGACATGAGAGCACCATATACACGGCCTGTCTTGCCGCGAACAAGTTCAGCAATGTCAGGATTCTTTTTCTGAGGCATGATGCTTGAACCTGTCGAATATGAGTCGTCGATCTCGATGTACTTATATTCATTGGTATTCCAGGTTATGATCTCTTCTGAGAAACGGCTTAAGTGCATCATTATGAGAGAGAAGTCTGACAGAGTCTCTATAAGATAATCCCTGTCCGATACCCCGTCCATAGAATTAGTGCATGCACCGTAGAATCCAAGCTCCTTTGCCGTATATTCACGGTCGAGCGGGTAGGTCGTCCCTGCAAGGGCGCCGGATCCTAAAGGGCAGTAGTTCATGATCTCGAATGTGGAGTTAAGTCTCTTTCTGTCGCGCATGAACATTTCAAAATACGCGCCGAGATGGTGGGCAAGAGTAATAGGCTGGGCCTTCTGCAGATGAGTAAATCCCGGCATTATGGAAGCGGTATTTTCCTTCATGAGCTTCAACAGAGTCTCAAGAAGCTCTTTTAAGAGAAGGTCGGTCTCTTTTATCTCTTTCCTTGTATACATCCTCATATCGAGCGCTACCTGGTCATTGCGTGAACGGCCGGTATGAAGACGCTTTCCCGCATCTCCGATCCTTTCAGTAAGGACGCCCTCCACGAAGCTGTGGATATCTTCATATTGAGGGTCGAATTCAAGTTTCTCTTCTCTTAATTCCGCAAGGATCTCTTTCAAGCCGGCATCGATCTTTTCACCGTCTTCTTCTGATATTATGCCCTGACGCTCAAGCATCCTTGCATGAACTATGCTGCCTGTGATGTCCTCTTCAAAGAGCCTTGAATCAAATGAAAGGGATTCATTGAAGTTGTGGACCAGCTTATTCTCTTCTTTGGTAAATCTTCCTCCCCAGAGTTTCATTCTTCTTCCTTCTTCTCCTTGGCATCGTCACCGAACTCGATATAGTCATCATCGAAATCATCGTCATAGTCGTCATCGTACATATCGTCATATTTGTCCGGTACCAGATACTTGTAGACGCAGAGAGAGATCAGGGCGATAGCTGCAATAACACCTATTACTGCGAAGATGCCAAGAATGATATTCTTATGCTTTTCTTCCTCTTCCTTCTTATGAAGAAGCTCATTGAGCTTTTCGTTGTTGAACTTGAGCTTTTCAAGCTTTTCGTTGTTGAGAAGCTGCTGTAACTTTTCTGACATATGATGATCCTCCTTATGAAAATATTTGATATTATTATTTACTGTTCGTGGGTATAAAATATAAGCAATGCAGATCATTTCTTACATCATACCCTTAAAAACCAGCTATGAGACAGTATATCATATTTTAGAATATCATGTCAAAAGAAATCAGGCAGAAATGCCGATATTTACTATATTTTGAACATCATATCCAACAGGCTTTATACTTATGTGTCAATGTTTGACAAAGGCAGCCTTCTGCCATAGAATTATATGGATCGTGTAAAAAAGGCTTTATCCGGCTTATAAAGTTTAAGAAAGTTTGGAGACTCTTTTCCGATAAGCCAGAGTAAATGCCCTTATATAATGGATAAAGGAAGATACTGCTCTCATGGAATACTTTTCGTTTGGCTTCATTGGCTTCGGACTGATCGGCGGCACTATTGCCCGTGCTTTAAGAAAGTTATATCCGGATGCTCATATTACCGGATACAATTATAAAAAGACTGAGCCGCACAAAAAGCTTGAAATGGCGGTACGGGAAAATGTCCTTGATGATGTAACTGCTGATATTAATGTGATAGCTGAATGTGATGTTATCTTCCTTTGTGCTCCGGTACTTAAGAACATTGCGTATCTTGAGGAGCTTGCACCCGCAATGGACTGTAAGAAGACCATGATCACTGACGTTGGTTCGGTTAAGGGAAATATCCTTAAGAAGGTAGAAGAGCTTGGTCTTGAGGAAGCTTTTGTAGGCGGTCATCCCATGACGGGCCTTGAGAAGACGGGATATGAATATTCAGATGAAGCCCTCCTTAAGGGCTGTTACTATATCGTGTCGCCGACTGAAAAGTCCCGCAGGTCTGATGTTGATTTTCTCAAAGGATTTATTGTAAGGGCAGGTGCCCATCCGGTCGTAATCGATGCCGACAGGCACGATACTGTTGTTGCAGGCATAAGCCATGGACCTCATGTGGTTTCTGCGGCCCTGGTCAACACAGTCCGGGAACTCGATAAAGACGGTATATATCATCTGCTCGCTGCAGGCGGCTTCAGGGATATTACCCGCATCTCCTCTTCATCCCCGGAGATGTGGCACGATATATGCGTTGCCAATAAAGATTCCATAGTTGAATTTCTTGAGCAGTTCAGGGAAACTCTTAACGGAGCAGAAGAGGCGGTCAGGTCCGGTGACGATGAGAAGATCTTTAAATATTTCAACAGCGCAAAGTTCTACCGTGATACTTTTATGTAGAATACCGATCATTATGGATCGTTAAAGGAACATTTATATGGATTTTAATGAACTGAACGATATGCAGCAAAAAGCTGTCATGCATTTTAAGGGTCCGCTCCTGATACTTGCCGGGGCAGGCTCAGGAAAGACAAGGGTCATTACAAACAGGATAGCTTATCTCATAAGTGAGAAGAACGTTAAGCCCTGGCATATCATGGCTCTGACATTTACCAATAAGGCAGCAGGAGAGATGAGGTCAAGAGTCAGGGATCAGGTGGGTGATGCGGCTGATGATATTCTTGTATCTACATTTCACTCAGCCTGTGTGCGTTTCTTAAGAAGATATGCCGACAGGATAGGCTTTACGCGTCATTTTACTATTTATGATTCTGACGATTCAAAGTCTGTTATGAAGTCGGTGATAAAGAAAATGGGGCTTGATCCTAAGAAATACAGGGGAAAGGATTTTTTAGGTCCTATTTCAAATGCAAAGAATGAGCTGATGACCGTTGATGATTTTAAGACTCATTATGCTCATGATTATAAAATGAAGCTTGCAGCAGAGGCCTACAGACTTTATCAGGAGGAGCTTAAGGAAGCCGATGCCATGGATTTTGACGACCTGCTGGTAAAGACAGTGGAGCTTTTTGAGAATAATCCTGATGTGCTTAAGACCCTGCAGGACCGATACAGGTTCATAAGCGTCGATGAGTACCAGGATACCAATACTGCCCAGTTTCGGATCGTAAAGCTTCTTGCAGATCATGTGAATATCGATGGCGGGCACGAGCATAATCTTTGTGTCGTAGGTGACGACGACCAGTCGATATATGCTTTCCGCGGGGCTGACATCAGGAATATCCTTGAATTTGAAAAGTATTACCCTGACTGCGAGGTTATTAAGCTTGAAGAAAACTACAGGTCTACTAAGAATATACTTGATGCTGCAAATGCAGTCATCAGAAATAACAACTATAGAAAAGACAAAAAGCTCTGGACAGAGGGTAATAAGGGGGATCAGATATATTACAGGTCCTATAATTCGGACAGTGAGGAAGCATATGCTGTTGTTTCATCAATAGTAAACGGTGTCAGATCCAGTAAGGCTTCATATAAGGATTTTGCGGTCCTTTATCGTACGAATTCACAGTCGAGAGCATTTGAAGAGATGCTGATACGGGAATCTGTTCCATATAAGATCGTCGGCGGCATCAATTTTTATTCAAGAAGAGAGATAAAGGATCTGCTCTGTTATCTCAGAGTTATAGAAAATTCCAATGATACCGTTTCGCTCCTGAGGATCATTAACGTTCCAAAGAGAAAGATCGGCCCTGCGACCGTTCAGAAGCTTTCTGATCATGCGGCCGCTTCAGGTATAAGTCTGTATGAAGCGATACGCACCTGTGAGTCCGTACCGGGTGTGAAGAGCGCTGCATCGAAGCTTCGCGAATTCTCTGACATGATAGAGCATTTTAAGAATTTAAAAAGCAGGGTCACCGTTCAGGAGCTTTTAGATGCTGTTATAGACCAGACCGGTTATGACATATATATTACTGAGGAAGACCGCACAAAGGCCGAGGACCGTATGCAGAATATCGATGAGTTTAAGAGAAAAGCTCTTGAGTTTGATGTAAGCGGTCCGGGCAGCGGCAGAGATCCGGGCAGTGACAGAGATCCGGGCAGCGGCAGAGATCCGGACAGCGACAGATTGGAAGCCTTCCTTGAAGAGGTATCCCTGGTCGCGGATATCGACAGCGTGAATGACTCTGATGATCTCGTCCTTCTTATGACGCTTCATGCAGCGAAGGGACTCGAGTTTCCTTATGTATTCATGGCAGGCATGGAAGACAATCTTTTTCCTTCATCCATGACTCTGGATATTGACGACGAGGGGGAGAGAGAAAAGGCAATAGAGGAAGAGAGAAGGCTCTGTTATGTAGGTATTACCAGAGCCCGGAAGAAGCTTGCCATGTCATCTGCAAAGATGCGTTTCAGAAACGGAGAGCAGCAATTCAACCGGCATTCCATGTTCTTAGACGAGATACCAAGACATCTGATCAATTATACGAAAGGAGACCTGATGCCTTTCGGCAATGCTGTTTCAGGGCGCTCATCCATTGACCCTGTGAGACGCCCCGACTTAAACCGCCGTTCTTCAGACCTGGGACTTGAGGAGAATACTTTAAGACCGGCCTTTGGAATAGATGCTTCGTCACTGCTTCTCAATAAAATAAAAAAAGGCAGATCCGGAGTCTCTCAGGCATCCGGTCTTAAAACAGGCGACAGGGTACGCCACGATAAGTTCGGAGAAGGAACAGTAAAGGATGTATCTCCAAAAGGCAATGATCAGATACTTACCATATTATTTGATAATGCTGGTCAGAGAAAGTTTGTTGCTTCATTTGTTAAGCTTGAAAAACTTTAAATTACTGATTAGTATTAATATGGAGTATTTTTTAGTTATTTTTTAGGAGTAATAATATATGGAAAATATCAAAACAGATGACATGGAGAAGATCGAAAATCTCCTTAAGGACCATGATTTTGAGCCTGTATCCTACAAGCACAGGTCAGCCGTGCTGATCCCGCTTATTCGCGATGAGGGTACATTGAATGTGCTTTTTGAAGTACGCAGCAGCAGGATAGTACAGGGAGGAGACATCTGTCTTCCCGGCGGTCATATCGAGTCAGGTGAAAGTCCGGAGGATGCCTGTATCAGGGAGACTAAAGAAGAGCTGTTCGTAAGTAAGGATAATATCAATATATTTGCGCCCCTTACGATATTGGGAGGTCCGCGTTCCGGCATAGTTTATTCATTTGCGGGAGAATTAAAGAACTACAGGGGGACTTTCTCACAGGATGAGATAGAGCGTATATTCACACTCCCTCTTGATTACTTCCTGAATGTAAAGCCTATAGAGTATGAATGTCCTTTGGAGTCAAAGCTCGATGAAAACTATCCGGAGCGCCTTCTGAATAAGTACGGCGCACTTCGGTTCAGCAATAAGAAAAAGAAATACTTCTTCTATGATACTTCAGAAGGCCTCATATGGGGCCTGACCGCAGAGGTGTTATATGAGTTTTCCAACCTGCTCCACAGGTGCGGATATTGATACGCGATTTTCTTAAGACCCGGCAGATCAAAAAAATTTGAGAGGAAAATTTAATGACAGTAAAGGAAATATTTTCAACATATGAAAAGAAAGAGCTTATGTACATGGCTTCCATATTCGGCATCGATACAAAAGGAGAGACCGAGGCTTTAGATGAGGTAAGTGAAAAATTGCTTGATGATCTTTCGGCCTTCCTTCTTGAAAAAGATCACCTGCAGCAGAACTTCTATATGTTCAATGATAAGGAGATAGATATCATAAAGCGCGCATCTTCAGGTCCGGTGGATCTGGAAAGCTCAAGAACAGATCTTCGTGCGGCTTTGAAGGTGGAGCAGATGAGCTATGGCTTTATAGTTTACTATGGAGAGAAGGCAAAGTTTACTGTGCCTGATGAGGTCCAGAAAGTCTATAGGGAAATAGATTCAGATGTATTCGATGCAAAGAGAAAGAAGCTTTCCTGGCTTTATGAATGTCTTGGCTTCTGTGAGCAGTTCTATGGAATTACACCGGTAGATGAGCTGCAGAAGGTATACAACTCAAGACCTAAGTTTCAGGCTTCCATGCAGGATATTATGGATATGTACGCTGAGCTTCCTTCCTATCGCATGAGTTCGATACTTTCTTCACCGATAGAAGGCGATGAGAGTCCCGTTAATATATTTGTATCAAACATATTTATGGACGACCGCAATCTTCATGTGCTTATGCAGACACAGAAGGAATGTGATTTCAAAGAGTTCTCTTACGATCAGGTGAAGGACTATCTTGATAATGGATATCTTTCAGGTACTTTGGAATATAAGGAACTTCTTAAGTTTTTCCAGAGGGACTTGGATCTTGATTTTACAGATGCTGATAAGCTGAGCCAGTTTATATGGAAAGAGTTTGCAACAGGCGCGCCATTTGAACCTCTGTTTGATGAGATCATCCGCCGGCTTGAGTCCCCGTCTATCGACAGCGCAGGCAAGGGGGCAGTTATAGTAACTGAGCCTGATAAAGACGAATTGAAGTCTCTTATGTACAAGGCCAGCGGCCATACAAATTCTATTCTTTATCGCGGGAATATGCCGATCGATATTAATAAAAAGAACTGAAGCATTGCATTTTCAAAAGATATGATCTTTAAGAACTTTTAAAGAAAAGTCAATACCTATGACAGCAAATAAAGCAACAAGTCCTTGACATGTGTTTTTATTTGGATAGAATTGTAATGTGGCGGCATTTTTTTGCTGCAATAATAGATAAAGGAAGTTATTACCATGAATTCAAGCAGGAAAGTCATAAAGAAGAAAGCTCAGCTCGAAGAGAATGACGGCAGAAAGAAGGCAGATCCGGTAAAAAGGAAAAGAAATGCTATCGTTGCTGTATTCTCCGTAGTTCTGGTCTTTATTCTGGCCGGCGTACTTATAGACCAGTTCACTTCTCCGACAGTTATTAAGGTCAATGATCAGAAGATCTCAGAACACGGGATCATGTTTCCTATATATTTGAAAGAGAGTCAATATGAGATGTACGATGCCATGTATCAGCAATATTATGGCTCCAGCATCTGGTCCCAGACTTATCAGGGCTCTGATCTTAATGTTCCTCAAACAGCTACTATGGCAGAAGGACTTAAGCAGGAGATCCAGGATGAGCTGGTCTCGGATATAGTTCTGGCAAAAGAGGCAGAAAAAGCTGATATCAAACTCACATCTGATGAGAAGAAGACAGCTGACCAGAATGCGGCTAACGGGCTTAAGGGTCTTTCATCTTCACAGAAGTCAAAGCTCTATGTATCATCTTCATCGGCTAAGAAATTCTTTGAAAGACAGGCTCTTGCCAATAAATATGAGGATCAGAAGAAGGACGAGCTGAAGAAGAAGGTCGATACAGATGCTGTAAAAGCCGGTATCAATAAAGATGACTACAGGCAGTATGACGTTGAAGCATATTATGTATCATTCCTTTCAGATGATGATACTGACAGCGACAGTGCTGATGAGTCATCTGATGATGAGTCTTCCGATGATATCAAGCTTCAGGTGGATTCCGCTAAGAAGGAAGAGCTTTTCGATAAGCTCCAGGCGGTGCTTGACAAGGCAAAGGACAGCGGCAAGTTCGAAGATCTTATCGATGATAATGAAGAGGATATTCAATATTCTTCTGAAAGCTTCACTGAGAAGGACGGATGGTCGATAATTACAGATGACAAGATCCTCGATAAGGTGAAGGCAATGAAGAATGGCGACATCAGCGACAAGATTCTTGAGGATGATGAAGCAGGCAATTACGTCATTGTCAAGATGGTAAATAACAATAACGACGCAGCTTATAATTCTGAAGTTGATACAGAAGTGACTTCCAAGGTCAACGATCAATATAATGACTGGTATGAGAAGCTTCTGAAGAAGAGTTATAAGGTTAAATACAATGAAAAGTGGTGGGATGGCATCACCATGGGTCAGGTAACGTCTGCGATCGTTACTCCGGAGCAGCTTACACAGATGGCTCAGGAAGCTTCAGAGACTTCATCCGGCTCTGATGCATCATCTTCAGAAAGCTCATCGTCGGCATCTTCAGAAAGC
>JAZASR010000014.1:0-48910 GCA_036343175.1 Lachnospiraceae bacterium | reverse complement strand
GGGAATGCAGATGAGACTGAAAGCAAAGATGATAATGGGATGGAAGCTCCGGAATTCAGGAAAGTAACAGATGACTTTTTAGGTACAGATTACAACCGTATTCACTATTATAAAAAGAAAGATGTTATAGAGAGAGCAGAAATACCTGAAGCCGATAATGCTTCTGCCGTAATCAATGATTCAGGAGATATGACCCTAATGGACTCCATTTACGATGACAGCGCCTTAAATACAGCAGATAAGTACAATTATTTCCTGAGCGGAAACTTCTCTGCCATAACCATTAAGACAGCCTGCAGGGACACGGAAAAAAAGGATAAGACCCTGGTCCTTATAAAGGACTCCTATTCAAATTCGCTTGTACCATTCCTTTGTCAGGATTATGGAACCATAGTCATGATAGATCTTCGTTACGCTAACAGTTCGGTATTTGATTACCTGAATGAGCTGGAGAGCATGGATGACTTGCTGATCGTCTATAACTATGATAAATTTATGAGGGATACTCATCAGTATCTGCTTCAGTAAGCTTGAAATTACGTCATTTATCGGCTGTGCAATTATAAAAGCATATAAAATATGCCACTTTTCCACATATGGGTGTGGATAATGTTGATAAATACGGAGTTTAATCAGTCCTATGTAAAGGACATGTAAATTTTTGACCGGTATGTGAGGAGAAATTATGTTTAAAGCAGTAGTATTCGATATGGATGGAGTTATTCTGGATTCGGAAAAGGTCTACAGGATGTGTGAATACCAGCAGATAAAAGAGCTCGGCCTTGACACATCCAGAGTAAATGAGTTCTGCGAGAAGATAGCCGGTGGAACCGATGAAGTAAATCAGAAATATTTCTATGAGATCTTTAAGCCGGATATTGACTATATTTCCTACAGAAAGCTTTTTCAGGCCAAATGCTTTAATTACCGTGATACTCACGGCTTTGACCTGAAACCCGGCGTCCTGGAGCTCCTTCAGTTCTTAAAGGATAATGGCATAAAAATTGCCATGGCTACATCAACATCCGAGTCATCAGCAAGAAAAGCATTCGGGCCTCATGGCATAGAGAAATATTTTGACTATTTTGTATTTGGTGATATGATACCGGAAGGACATGGCAAACCGGAGCCGGATATATATCTTAAAGCATGTGAGGGTGTAGGAGTTGATCCGAAGGAAGCTATAGGCGTAGAAGATTCCATAAATGGCGTCACTTCATCTCACAGAGCAGGCCTTTATACGGTCATGGTAGTTGACCTGATAGAGCCTGACGAAAGAGTCAATGGAAAGGCTGACAGAATATTTCGAAAGATCATTGACATCGAAGATATTATAAAAGAAGAAAATAAATGATCTGCGAAATGTAAGCGTGAAACATGCATCATGTCAGATGATCCGACTGCTTAAACTTTTATTTTTAAAGGAATGCAATAAATATTTTGTAATGATATATGGTGGTGAAAATATGTCAGAAAAGAGCAATGAAGAAAAAGACAGGCCAGAACCCGCTGGCACACAGAAAGATGTAAAGAAGCCGGGACAGGACATATCTGAAAAAGAAAAGGCAGCAGAAGCATCCGGACCTGTTGAAAAGGATGATAAGGCACAGAAAACAAAGGCTGCAAAGGACAAAGAAGAAAGACAGAGATATGAGATATTCAAGCAGCAGGTATTCCGTATGGTCTCGACGGGAGTAACGGGAAAGGTAATAAATCAGATATATGATGTTGTGAGCATCACCGCATTGATACTTAACCTGATAGTGAGCTTTATGCAGACTTATGATGGTCTTGAGAGCCGTTACAGTCTAACATTTTCTCTGATTGAAAATATTACAGTCGGTTTCTTTGCTATTGACTACATTCTGCGCCTGTTTACCGCTGAGTATGAATTCCCCGGTTTTGGCAGGGTAAGGGCAAAGTTCAGGTACATGTTCTCTTTCTTCGGAATCGTGGATCTGCTTTCCTTCCTGCCTTACTACCTGCCGATATTCTTCCCTGCCGGTGCAGCGGCATTCAGAATGCTGAGAGTCATAAGGATCCTGCGGATATTCAGAATAAATGCCTATTATGACTCATTGAACGTAATTATCGATGTCTTCTCAAGCAAGAAACAGCAGCTCTTATCATCTGTATTTATTATATTTATTATGATGCTCGCATCTTCTCTCTGTATGTACAGTGTGGAGCACCAGGCACAGCCGGATGTATTCGATAATGCTTTTTCAGGACTCTGGTGGGCGGAATCTTCCATTCTTACTGTTGGATATGGTGATATATATCCTGTAACTTTCGCGGGGCAGGTGCTTGGCATAGTAATATCCTTCCTGGGAGTCATGCTTGTAGCTATTCCTACAGGTATCATCTCCGCCGGATTCGTCGAGCAGTATCAGATGCTTAAACGTATCGGTGACTACGGGAAGGAAGAGGACATCCACTTCATAAAGATCAAGCTCTCTCACAGGGATGGCTGGGTCGGAATGAGGATCATGGACATCAATCTTCCAAGAGGAGCTATTATAGTCGCTATCCAGCGCGGCGCCGAGACTCTTATACCCCGCGGCAATGTAGTCCTTGGAGCCGGCGATATATTGATAATCGGCGCTGAGTCACTTTCCAATGATACCCCTATGGACCTTAAGGAAATAACTCTCGCAAAGACCAATCCATGGGTAGGACTCGCGATCAGGGAAATAGATATCTCCCGCCAGTCGATAATAGTCATGGTAAAACGTCATAAACGTTCCATTATTCCAAACGGCGATTTCAAATTAATGGAAGGGGATACGGTATTTATTTTCAGCAAGCTTAGAAAGTAGAGTAGGTATTTATTTTCAGCAGCTTAGAAAGCAGAGTAGGTATTTATTTTCAGCAAGCTTGGAAAGCAGAATAGGTATTTATTTTCAGTAAGCTTAGAAAGCAGAATATATCTGATAATAAAAGGAGTGATAGTAAGTGTCAGTATTTCTGGAACTTGCGTATTTATTCTTCATAGGGTGCGCAGCAGGATGGGGGATGGAAGTCCTGTTCAGAAGATTCAATCCAATTGCGAAAAACACCCGCAAATGGGTAAACCCGGGATTCCTGGTAGGTCCTTATCTGCCGATATATGGCTTTGGCCTGGTCACAGGTTTCACGATATTTACCCTGCTGGGACCTTATATGAAGAAGGGTATCCTTATGATGGTGATAGTGATCCTTCTGGTAGTGATCCTCATGACCATCATAGAGTATATTGCCGGCAAGATATTCATATTAGGTATGAACATAAAGCTCTGGGATTATTCAAATATGAAGGGCAATATCCAGGGCATCATCTGTCCTCAGTTTTCTCTCATCTGGGCCGGTGCAGCGGTCATTTATTATTTCCTGATCCACCCTTATATGCTGAGAGCGGTCAGATGGCTTTCTGAAAATCTGGCGTTTTCATTCGTCATCGGCTTCTTCTATGGCGTATTTATGCTTGATTGTGTATATTCATTCAGAGTCGTTGCGAGGGTCAGGGCTTATGCCAGGGAGACCGGGATCACAGTCCTGTATTCTGAATTCAAGGAAAATATCGATGAATACAAGGCCCTTAAGAGCATGAAGCCTAAGTTCTTCATGAAGCTCTCCAATGAAGCAAGTCTCAGGGATTATCTTGAAAATTACTTCAGAGATCCTGAAAAGTATAAGGAAAATCTTGAAAAGAGGCTTGAGCAGTACTCTGAGGATTCTGAGGTCTATAAGAAGCTTAGAAAAGAATATCTGGAGCGCCAGAAAGATAACCTGGAAGCAGTTGTGGATGCTGTCGGTGATAAGCTTGGTGTTTCTGAAAAACTGGAGAAGACCGGCGATAAGCTCGAAGAAGTTGGCGATAAACTCAAAGAGGCTGTCGATAAGCTCGAAGAGGCTGTCAAAAGACCCGAAGAGGCTGTCGATAAACTCGAAGAGGCTGTCAAAAGACCCGAAGAAGCTGACGATAAACCCGGGGACACCTGAATAATAAAATTAAGTCTTTACAAATTTTAGTAAGGGCTTTATAATGTAGCATGTTTAAATCGTTGATGGAGAACAAGCCTTATATCGATGGGTAACAGAGATGAGTGCCTTTTTCTCATGGGGTCTATAAGGGACAGCCGTGTGAGGATGAGCTGTAAGCACTTTTATCCGGAAGTATACTGGTACCATCTCCTGAGAGACTCTAATAAAGTACGGTGATTCCGTTATAATCTTTATGAGAGATCCAGATCGTGCTGATCCTGATCATCATTTGTATATACTGCCGGATCGAAGCCCATAGCTTCAAAAAGGGTATTACGCAGATGATCAGATGAAAGACAGGTCCGGGTAAGCCGGGTGGAACCGCGTTAATGAATATAACGTCCCTAGCAGATTTTATTGATAAAAAAGTCTGTTTCAGGGACTTTTTTATTTGTGTCTCATTTACGAAGCTAAAGCTCTTTATCAGATCAAAAAGCTTCAGGTAAATTATTTAGGAGGAAAAAGAAATGACAAAAGAAGAGTATCTTAAATGTTACCGCCACTCATTGGCACACATCATGGCAAAGGCGGTGATCGAGATCTTTGGAAAAGAGAATGTACAGTATTCGATAGGACCTCAGATAGCGGATGGATGCTATTATGATTTTAAGCTTCCAAGGACTGTCAGTCAGGATGACTTTAAGCCGATCGAGGACAAGATGCACGAGATCATCAAAAGGCGTGAGGCCTGGACAAGGAAAGAGGTATCAAAGCAGGAAGCCCTCGACATCTTCAGGGATCAGAAATATAAGACAGAGCTCATCAATGACCTTCCGGAGGATGAGATCATTACAGTTTATTATACAGGCGACGATTACGTAGACCTTTGCAGAGGACCTCACGTAGAGAACTCTCAGGAGCTCATGAACGCCGCATTCCAGATCAAGTCTGTCTCCGGTTCCTACTGGAGAGGCGATGAGAAGAATGATCAGCTTCAAAGAATATACCTTTATGCTTTCCCTGACAAAAAGCAGTTGAAAGACCATCTTGCTATGGTACGCGAGGCTATGGAGCGTGACCACAAGAAGCTGGGGCCTCAGCTCGACATCTTCATGTTCAATGAAGCCGCTCCGGGAATGCCTTATTTCCTGCCAAGGGGACTTAAGATGTACAATGCCCTTCAGGACTTCTGGCGCAAGATCCACGATGAATTCGGATATCAGGAGATATCCTCTCCTATCATCAATAATAAAACTATCTGGGAGACTTCAGGACACTGGGGACACTACAAGGAGAACATGTTTCTCATCCCTATAGATGAAGAGAAGGATGATTACTATGCAATGAAGCCTATGAACTGCCCTAACGCGATCATGGTCTATAAGAGAAATAATCATTCCTATAAAGATCTGCCTATGAGAATATCCGAGACCACTGCAGTCCACAGAAAAGAAAAATCCGGTGAGCTCAACGGGCTTTTCCGTGTACAGCTTTTCCACCAGGATGATGATCATACATTCCTTACAGAGGATCAGATAGCTGATGAGATCTCAGATATCATGGATATTGCCGAGAGGATCTACGGTACGTTCGGACTTACATACAAGGCTGAGCTTTCCACAAGACCTGAGGACTATATGGGTGATATCAAGCTGTGGGACAAGGCTGAAGCCTCACTCAAGGCCATACTTGATAAGAAATATGGTGAAGGTAACTATGAGATCAATGAAGGCGACGGCGCATTCTATGGTCCTAAGATCGATCTGAAGATGCGCGACTGCATAGGCCGTGAGTGGCAGATGGGCACGATCCAGCTTGACTTCCAGCTCCCTCTGAATTTTGACCTTAAATATGATGCCCAGGATGGCACAAAGAAGCGTCCTGTTATGATACACAGGGCTATATTCGGTTCCATGGAGCGTTTCATAGGTATCCTCATCGAGAACTTCAAGGGCGCATTTCCATTCTGGCTCTCACCGGTTCAGGTAGGTATCGTTCCTATCCGTGCAGAGCACAAAGACTATGCGAAGAAAGTACAGAACATGCTTCGCGAGGCAGGTGTCCGCACTGAATGTGATTATTCCGACAAGAATATGAAGGAGAAGATCAAGGCCTACAAGCTTTACAAGGATCCGTATATCATAGTACTCGGCGACCGCGAGGCATCAGAGAACACAGTATCCATCAATGTCCGCGGATCCAATAAGCAGCTCCAGAACGTGCCGCTCGACAAGTTCATCGGGATGTGCACAAAGATGAATAAAGAGTATTTACTTGATCTGATCCAGGAAATTTAATATATCCGCTTTGCCTCATCGGTAAAGTGCATTCTGTTATTATTTTTGTGTATAATAACAGGTAATTATTTAGAAATAAGGTGATAACATGGAGAAGAAACCATATTACATTACGACTGCGATAGCATATACGTCCGGCAAGCCTCATGTAGGGAACACATATGAGATCGTCCTTGCAGATGCTATTGCAAGATTCAAGAGAGAAGAGGGCTATGACGTGCGTTTCCAGACCGGTACTGACGAGCATGGCCAGAAGATAGAGCAGAAGGCTCTGGAAAAGGGCATATCCCCTAAGGAGTATGTTGATCATGTATTTGGCGAGATAAGCAGCATCTGGGAGCTTATGGATACCTCCTATGACAGATTTATAAGGACTACAGATGAGGACCATGAGAGACAGGTTCAGAAGATATTCAAAAAGCTCTATGATCAGGGTGATATCTACAAGGGCTATTATGAAGGATTATATTGTGTACCCTGCGAATCCTTCTTTACACCTTCACAGCTTGTAGATGGCAAGTGCCCTGACTGCGGACGTCCTGTTCAGCCGATGAAGGAGGAAGCTTACTTCCTTAAGCTGTCCAAATATCAGGACCGCCTGATAAAGTATATCGAGGATCATCCGGACTTCATACAGCCTGAATCCAGAAAGAAGGAAATGGTCAATAACTTCCTCAAGCCCGGGCTTCAGGATCTCTGTGCATCAAGATCCTCATTCAAATGGGGCATTCCTGTAGATTTTGATCCAGGACATGTGGTATACGTATGGATCGATGCCTTAAGCAACTACATTACCGGACTGGGCTATGATGTTGACGGAAATGATGCACTTGCAGAGGATGGCACAGACCTTTTCAAGAAGTTCTGGCCGGCTGATCTGCACCTTATCGGTAAGGACATTCTTCGTTTCCATACCATTTACTGGCCTATCATGCTCATGGCCTTAGGCCTTCCTCTTCCAAAGCAGGTATTCGGTCATCCATGGCTTCTGCAGGGAGAAGGCAAGATGAGCAAGAGCAAGGGCAACGTAATATATGCTGATGACCTTGTAAGAATGTTCGGTGTCGATGCAGTAAGATACTTCCTTATACATGAGATGCCATTTGAAAGCGATGGAGTCATCACCTGGGAGCTCATTGTCGAAAGGATGAATTCAGACCTGGCCAATACCCTTGGAAACCTTCTCAACAGGACTATTTCCATGATCAATAAGTACCAGGGCGGACTTGTTAAGAATACAAATGTAAATGAGCCGGTAGATGAAGAACTTAAAAGTACAGTCCTTAAGGCAGCAGCAAATGTAAGAGTAAAGATGGATCAGCTACGTGTTGCGGACTCGATATCAGAAGTATTTACCATCTTCAAGCGCTGCAATAAATATATAGACGAAACTGAACCATGGAAACTCGGCAAGGATCCTGAGAAGAAGGACCGTCTTTCCACAGTCCTTTATAATCTTGTCGAGTCGCTTACTATTGGCGGTTCACTCCTTAAGAGCTTTATGCCATCTACAACAGATAAGATCCTTGACCAGCTCGGGACCACAAAGCGTTCACTTGACCAGATGGATAAGTTCGGTCTCTATCCTGACGGAAACCGTGTAACTGATAAGCCTGAGATCCTCTTTGCAAGGGCTGATATGGAAGAGGTCCTTAAAGAGGCAGAGAAGCTTGCTGAAAAGCAGAGAGCAGCAGTTGCTCTGGCCAATAAGGAAGAAGAGGCACGTGAGAAAAAAACATCTTCTGAGCCTGAGATCCACGTCCCTAATAAGGAGGAGGTATCAATAGATGACTTCGGAAAGCTTGAGTTCAGAGTTGGAGAAGTAGTAAAGTGTGAGGCAGTTCCAAAGTCAAAGAAGCTGCTCTGCTCTTCAGTAAAGATAGGCGCTGATACTGTTCAGATCGTATCCGGCATCCGCAAGTACTACAGCCCTGAGGAAATGGTCGGCAAGCGTGTAATGGTAGTGGTAAACCTTAAACCTGCAACATTGGCGGGAGTTAAGAGCGAAGGCATGATCCTCTGCGCTGAAGGTCCGGACGGATCCCTTTCCCTCATGACGCCTGATAAGTATATGCCGTCAGGATCCGAGATCCGCTGATGAGTCCCGGTCTTATATCGTCATCAGCCTCACTAACTTAAATGCACTTACCTGATCACAAAGTGCTATTAAAATCATGAAGGCTGATGATGAAAACCAGATCGGAAATGATCGGAAAAGTATACTTAATGGCTTGAATATTAAGGAGGCAACGGTGCTGCAGAGTTTCATATTCAGTCTTGATGCCACGCTCCCTGTATTCCTGATGATAGTCATCGGCGGTTTATTAAGAAAGTGGGGAT
Organism: Lachnospiraceae bacterium; assembly: GCA_036343175.1. GTDB lineage: Bacteria > Bacillota > Clostridia > Lachnospirales > Lachnospiraceae > JAEEJA01. Next base: position 40,310 of record JAZASR010000014.1, on the reverse strand, counting down.
TTTTTGACCGCAAATTTGCAAATACCGCAAATAAGCTGGTATTTAAGATCTGTCTGCCCTGTCTTCTCTTTGAGGACCTGTCGAAGACCGATATAAAGGCTGCTGCCCAAAGCGGCGGCTTCATAGGCTTCTGCTTCGCTGCAACTCTTATTTCCATACTTGTTATATGGGCGGCTGCGAAGATATTCATTAAGGATAAAGCATCTGTGGGCGCATTTGTGCAGGGCTCATACAGGTCGAGTGCGGCAATACTCGGTATTGCCTTCATTCAGAACATGTATGACAATGCCGGAATGGCGCCTCTTATGATAATTGGCGCCGTACCACTTTATAATATCTTTGCCGTAATAGTACTTTCATTTGAGTCAAAAGACCCGGGAGATGCCGGGCTTGAGAGAAAAGAGAAGATAAGGAAGGCGTTCATTAACGTCCTGAAGAATCCGATAATTATCGGTATAGTGTTAGGTCTTATTGCTTCTTATTTCAGGATGCCTCAGGGAAAGATATTTGAGAAAACGGTCAGCGGACTTGGAAACATTTCGGCCCCTCTTGCTCTTATGGCAATAGGTGCAGCCTTTGAAGGCAAGGAAGCTATAAAGAAGATAAGACTTACCTGTATAGCGAGCTTCATAAAACTGCTCGGTCTTGCAGCTGTATTCATTCCGATAGCAGTGCATCTTGGATTCAGAAATGAATATCTTATAGCCATTGCCATAATGCTCGGTTCACCGAATACTCCGACATCATATGTTATGGCAAAGGAAATGCACAATGATTCAGTGCTTGCGTCCAGTATCGTCGTTATGACGACACTCCTAAGTTCTGTGACGCTTACATTCTGGATCTTTCTGCTGAAGCATTCAGGATTGATATAATATCTTATAACGGATGATTTTAAGATCCCTATGTGATTTTTATTGCTGCTGCGATCAGGGATACCCGATACTGTAAATAATTTTATCCTTTATATTCAGGAGGCTTAAAGCATATGAAGAAAATATTTAAAGCTTTTTATGTATTCATACTGTCTTTAAGCCTTCTTTTTTTCTTTGCGCCTTCTTTGAAGCTTTCATCCAGGGTTTACGCAAATGTAAGATCAGAGGTTGTCATGCCGCCTAATGCTGATCTGGATGATCCGGACTATAATGCCTATTTAGGATTTACTCTATCAAATGGAATATTCCGCCAGGCCTGGTTTGATACCTATGGCAGATACGTTTCCCCTTCAAAATATTTTTATTATCCTCTTGTCCCATCTGACGGCAGTGTATATGAAGTGGACGGAAGCTTTGAGGATGCTGAGATTAAAGGTAATGGCGAGTATTCCGTAGAATTTAAAATTGAGGGTGATAATTTTAATTCTGAAGCGGTTTTCAGCAGGCTGTTCATATCTACTGACATTCCGGCATCCGCCTTTGATTCGGTAAAGCTTACAAATGTAAGATTATACGCAGATGGAAAATGTGTAAAAAAGGATATGGATACATATCTTTCGTTAAATGATCTTAAAGCACCAGGGTCGCTTTCATTTTATCTTGTAAATACAGAGGATCCTGATGACCTTTTTGACGGCAGGCTTTTTGTGCCGGCGCCTACTCCGACTAAAGGCGCAGTCGAAGCCACAGAGGATCCGGAAGGATCGGCTGAAGGCGAAAGAAACCAGGAGGTCGAAGTTACAGATGAACCCGTGGTAATAGATGATGATCCTGGCCAGACACTTAATTTTGGAGATCAGGATGATCCCGGTACAGATTCGGAAGGTACATCCGAAAGCAGTTCTGAGGCTGACAATGAGGAAGAGGGCTCTTCTGAGACCGATGCGTCAGATAATGGTTCAGGAGGCGGATCCTCTGAGGCCGGGTCGTCGGATAATGGTTCAGGGGATGGGTCTTCTGAAGCAGGATCGTCAGATGAAAGTTCAGGAGATGGATCATCTGAAGCAGAGGACAGTCTTCAGAAGAATACCGGTAATATTTTCTATCATGGAAAAGACATGACTGTTAAATGTCCTGAGAAAAGCCTTGTAATAAAATTTGTAATAACAGGTTTCAATATTGATAACCTTTCTGCTGTAAAGAGTGTTAAAAAAACTGACAGCTCCGGAGAAAAGGCCGGTGTTTTTTCAAAGCTCATAAAGAATATCAGATCTCATGGAGACGCCATTAAATTCATTCTGTTCTCGCTTTTCTTTGTTGTTATCATTACAGGCTTTGTAATGTTCATTATCCGCATGATCAGGAAGCAGGAATAGTAAAGCATAAAGCAGCAATGACAATGAAAACCAATTTTTCAGATCTTTTTGGATCTGTAATAGAGGCCGGTAATTTTACGCAGCCTTTTTTCTTGAACTTGCTTCTGAAACCATATAAAATACATATATAAGTAAACCGCAGGCGTTTATTAAACAAAAGGAGGAAATATATGAATAACAGCGCAATGTACAAGCTTACCTATGGACTGTTCGTCCTTACGGTAAATGATGGCAGCAAGGCAAATGGCTGCATAGTAAATACGGTAATGCAGCAGACAAGCGAGCCTAACCGTGTATCGGTAACAGTTAATAAACATAACTTATCTGAGGAAGTGCTTGAAAAGACAGGTGAAGCAGTTGTATCTTTCATCGATGAGAGCGCGGATTTTGAGCTCTTTAAGCATTTCGGATTCCAGAGCGGAAGAAATGTAAATAAGTTCGAGGGTTTCAGCAGCTGCAAAGAAGCATCGAACGGTGTGCCTTATATCACTAAAGGCTGCAATGGCTATCTGGTCCTTAAGGTAGCAGAGAAAAAGGATCTGGGTTCACATATGTTCTTCTTATGCGACGTAATAGATGGCGATGTTCTTTCAGATAAACCGAGCATGACCTATGCTTTCTATCATGCAAACGTTAAGCCAAAGCCTGAGAAGAAGACTGAGTCTAAAGGTAAGGTATGGGTCTGCAGGATCTGTGGATATGAATACGATGATTCAAAGGAAAAAGTTCCTTTTGAGGAGCTTCCCGATGACTGGGAGTGCCCTATCTGCGGACATGGCAAAGCTGACTTCGTATTGCAGGAGTGATCTGTTTCTGTATTAATATGGCTGTAAAAGTATTTTTTAATTACGTGTAAACTGATAGAATAACGAAAAAAAGACTGAGGAAATGCTTTTCCTCAGTCTTTTTAAATGATTGAAGCCTTATTTATCCTTTGCAGGCTCTTTCTGGGTACATTTTTCAATAATAAAATCCTCAATCTGGTCGCGGTCTTTCTTGAAGACTATTGACAATTCAGTGTATAGATTGCGTTTTACTTCTTTCATGTATCTTTCGTCTGTAGAGGTTATCTTTCTGCCTTCAGAAAGCCTCTTTTTATTGCGGTTCCTCAGGGTCTTTATGATCCTTAACCACTCTTTTGCGTCACAGCTCTGGAGAGCTTCTTTATAACGTTCTGCTCTGAGCTTGTCACTCTCTATGACAAGTTCCTTAAGGTCCGGAAAAGAATCTATGAGCCTGACAGCCTCCGGCCTGGAGATTATTCTTCTCATGTTTACCTTTTTCTGGCCTACCATGACATATATCCTGCTTGACTGATTATCAACAGGGACAAGGCAGTAGTAATCGGCTTTTTCTTCCGATCCCGGCGTCGTCATCCTGGTGATATTGTCGATCCTGCAGACCCCGCTGCTGCCATATACGACAAGCTCTCCAACATCGTACTCCGGCTTTACACGAGGCGCTCTGCGCTTTATCTCTATCTTTCCTACCATTACTCCACTCTTTCTTTAGTTCAATTAGATCAATGGAATGAATAATCCATACGATCTCAGATCCTGCAGCCTACGACTGAATGGCACAGATAAAGACGTATTATTAAAAAAATTATCCATACGTATATTATAACAGAAATTCTGTAAATTGTAAGCATTTAGCTTGATAAAAACTTCTAAATAATTTATAATGTTGTAAAAGCAACAATTAAGAAATGGAGCGTGAAAGCTATGCTGCTTAAATCAACACTGACAGATAAGGATTACGAAGTAATAAAGAGCTCGAAGTGCTTCGAGAATCTGTCTGATGAAGAGATCGAAAAAGTAATAAAGTGCACAAACGCTGTAAAGAAGCCCTATTCAAAAGGTGAGACTATTATGCGTGATGGGGATAAAGTACTGAATTTTGGACTTGTTCTGTCAGGTTCAGTAATGATATCAAAGGATGATTTTTGGGGAAATATAAATATCCTTGATAAAAGGGGCCCTGGCAGGCTTTATGCCGAATCATTTGCTTTTGCGGGCAATGCCCTGTCGGACGTATTTGTATATGCCAATGAAGACACAGAGATACTGCTTCTGAATGCCAACAGCATACTTACTACCTGCGAAAGGTCGTGTGACTATCACAATAAGCTGATCAGAAATATGCTTTCGGTCGTTGCGATGGAAAATCTCGATATGAATGAGAAGATCAGCCATGTGACTCAGCGTACCACCAGACAGAAGCTCCTGAGCTATCTCACAAGCGTATATAAGCATACGGGAAAATGTACATTTGATATACCATATAACAGGCAGGAGCTTGCAGATTACCTGTCAGTAGACAGAAGCGCCATGTCCAGTGAGCTTGGGAGACTTAAACGTGAGGGGCTTATTGATTATTCAAAAAATCATTTTCAGCTTAAGAAAAAGGCATTAAAGGAAGTATACATTTAATATTGTTGAAGACTTGAAAACAGAGCATTTATGAGGTCATTAAGAAAGCTTAATATTTCAAATATATAGGAGGGCAATATTTATGAACAAAGAGGATTATTATGAAAAGCTCGTTGACTGCGCGGACGTCGGCATGCTTATAGTCAGCCGCAGCATGGATCGTATCATGTATGCCAATGATTTCCTGTTTACTCTTATGGGGAAGAAAAAGGAAGATTTCGTACCTGGGAAATGGTCGATCATGGATTTCTTTCTTCCTGAGAACAGACAGAAGATAAGGGCCCTGGTTGCAAGACAGTCATCGGCAGGCGGAGATGTGGTGCTCGAGATGCCTGTAAAGAAGGATGACGGAGCCACCATATGGGTAAATGTTACTGCCCATGAAGAGTTCGATACATCCGGTCCTGTATTTCTGTGTACTGTCCTTGATGTGACAAACATGAAGAATCTGATCACGGATGCCTATGGCACCAAGAAGGAAATACAGCTCATCAATGACTCTATCCCGGGAGGAGTCATAAAGCTTAAGATGGATGATCTGTCCCTTCTCTATGCAAATGATGGATTTTTCAAGCTTGCGGGATATTCAAGGGCAGAGTATAACTTAAATTTCAATAACGTGGTAGCAAACCTTATATATGAAAAGGATCGTGAGGTCGTAAGCCGCCTGATTAAAAGCGCAGTGGACAACAAGGGCATGCTTGGCCTCGAATACAGAATAGTTGCAAAGGATGGAAGCATCCGCTGGTCATATGTAAATGGCAAGCCGATAGATGACCGTAATGGCAGCATAGTCTACCTCTGCGTCATTATGGATATTACGAACAGAAAAAAAGCGGAAAGCGCTCTCAAGGCAAGCATGAACAGGCTGACAAAGATCGCCGAGGTCATGCACGAGACCATATGGGAATATAAGTATCAGGATGACCTGCTCGTAAGGAGCGGGGCTCTGGACCAGACATATTCACAGGCGGAGGTCATTAAGGGGGCTCTGACACCTGAATCAGCATTCATGAAGGCAGTTTTTCCTGATGACATCAATAAGCTTAAAAAAGCCTTTTCAAACTTTAAGAATGGGGCGGATGAATTCAATCTTAAGCTCAGGATGCTTTCTGATAACGGATATAAGATCTACAAGGTAAGTGCCTACAGAGAGAAGAATGATGATGACACTGTAAGTGTGCTTGGTGTTACAAGACTTAAGGACGAGGATACTGCTCAGATCTCTGTAGGTACACGTATGAAGGAGGCTGACAGTGAGAGCCGCCTTATAAAGCTTGCTGACTCGGCAATGTTTAAGCACGATGAAGAGAAGGATTCCGTAACAGGCCTTCTTCCATATGTTAACTTTTATGACGGGGCAGATACGCTGCTTGCCCATAGAAAGGAAAATGAAAAATTCGCCGTGATATGTGCAGATATCAATGAATTCCACAGGTACAATCAGCATTACGGATTCTCTATCAGTAATGAGATATTAAAACGCTTTTCCCAGATCCTCATAGAAAAGCTTGCCTACAACGACCTCTGCTCCAGAGTTGACGGCGACTATTTCGTAATATTCAGCAAATATAAGGACAGAAGCGAACTTATAAGCGCGTTGACATCTGCCATAGACTATCAGGAAGAGAATGATATGCCTGAGGATTATCAGCATTTTGAAGCTTCCATTGGTGTTTATGAGATAAATGATGAGGACTATGATATAAACCGGATGCTCGAGAAGGCTGACCTTGCAAGAAGGAGCATAAAGGGCCTTAAGGGCAATCATTATGCCATCTATTCTGAAGATATGAAGGTCGAGAAGTTCCATGAGGAAGAGATGATCGATGATATCAGGAAGGCTATGCGCGAAAAGACTATTGATATCACATATCTTCCAAGGATCCAGGGGACTCCTGATAATGTCATAGGATGTAAGGTCGTACCGAATATCATGCTCCGTGACGGCAGCTACATCGATAATAACGGACTCCTGCGTCTCATGGGCAGGACTACAAGGCTTGAAGATTTCAGCTTCTACGTATTGAATGAAGTCGCAGGAAACCTGGGCGCATGGAAGGCACAGGGCAATGAGGTCATACCTGCATCTATCGAATTCACCGCCAGCCAGATATCATCCAATCGTGCAGTAAAGAGGATCAATCGAATCATTGAGCTGAATAATCTTGAGCCTTCTGACTTCATATTTGAATTCGCGGAAAGATACTTTGCAGCAGGTACGCCTGATTTTGAGTCAGCTCTTAAGGAGCTTGGTTCTTATGGCTACGGTATAGTCATAAGCCGTTTCGGTTCCGATCACATTGCTGTCAATGAGCTCCGACGTCTGCCTGTCACAGGCATTAAGTTCCATGGTGAGTATTTAAATGATCGTATGACCAGCGAGCGCGATAAGAAGATCTTCAGCAAGATAATAGAGCTGGTGCGGGACCTGGGATTAAAAGTCTACTGCGGCAGCGTACATACAGCTTTGCAGGAAAAGTTTGTACGCGAAATAGGCGTTGACATATTTGAAGGGACAAGATTCCATAATGCTGTCAGAAACCGCGTGTTTGAAAAATACTACCTTAAAGCAAATGACTGAATCTATTTGCTTATTTTGACATTTAACTGTGATTGTGATTAAATAGTGGATGAATTTTTAGTACCTTGGAGGGTGAAATGTTAGATCTGAAGTTTGTCAGGGAGAATCCTGATATAGTTAAGGAAAATATTAAAAAGAAGTTCCAGGATAAGAAGCTTCCTCTCGTTGATGAGGTAATAGAGCTCGATAAGAAAGCAAGAGCCAATCAGCAGGAGGCCGATGCTATCCGTGAGTCAAGAAAGAAGATATCGGCCGAGATCGGCAAGCTGATGAGCCAGGGCAAAAAGGAAGAGGCTGAGGAAAGAAAATCTTTAGTTACAAAGAATGCCGAGCACCTTGCAGAGCTCGAGAAAGAGCATGCCGAGCTTGTCGATGAGATCACGAAGAGGATGATGGTCATCCCTAATATTATCGACCCAAGTGTTCCTATCGGAAAGAACGATACTGAAAACGTCGAGCGTGAGCGATTCGGAGAGCCTGTTGTCCCGGATTTTCCTATTCCATATCATACAGATATCATGGAGAGCTTCGACGGTATCGACATGGATGCTGCCGGAAGAGTTGCAGGAAACGGCTTTTACTATCTTATCGGAAATATTGCAAGACTCCACGAGGCAGTACTTGCATATGCCCGAGACTTCATGATCGGCCGCGGCTTTACATATGTTATTCCTCCATTTATGATAAGAAGTGCCGTGGTTGACGGCGTTATGAGCTTTGATGAGATGGATCAGATGATGTATAAGATCGAGGGGGAAGATCTCTACCTCATCGGTACTTCCGAGCATTCTATGATCGGCCGTTTCAAGGATACCATTATTCCGGAGTCTGAGCTTCCTAAGACTCTTACATCATATTCACCGTGCTTCAGAAAGGAAAAGGGCGCTCATGGTATAGAGGAAAGGGGCGTTTACCGTATCCACCAGTTTGAGAAGCAGGAAATGATAGTTGTCTGCAAGCCTGAGGATTCAAAGGCCTGGTTCGATAAATTATGGCAGAACACTGTTGACTATTTCAGAAGCCTTGATATACCTGTAAGAACACTTGAGTGCTGCTCGGGAGATCTGGCTGACCTTAAGGTCAAGTCAGTCGATGTTGAGGCATGGTCACCAAGGCAGAAAAAGTATTTCGAGGTCGGTTCATGCTCTAACCTTTCAGATGCCCAGGCAAGAAGACTCAAGATCCGTGTCAAGGGTGAGGACGGAAAGAAGTATTTTGCGCATACGCTCAATAATACCTGTGTTGCTCCTCCCCGTATGCTAATCGCATTCCTGGAGAATCATCTTCAGGCTGACGGAACAGTAACAATTCCTGAGGTATTAAGACCTTACATGGGAGGCATAGACAAGCTCGTACCTTCTCATAAGCTTAAGAACGACAGATAATGAGAGAATTAAAATTAATTAAATTCTATGCATTAAGAATCATAAATAACTTCCTGAGATTCTTAAGGTGGGCCATATTTTCTATATTTACGGGACTCGTGATAGGAGCGGTAGGGACAGCATTCGTACTCTGCTTCAATGCGGCCACCTCTTTCAGGAATGAACACGAATGGCTGATATACCTGCTGCCGTTTGGCGGTCTCCTTATAGTATTCTTATACAGGAGTCTCCACTACAGCAAGGATCGCGGCACTAATCTTGTCCTTTCATCCATTCATTCAGAGGAGCCAATTCCCTTCCGGATGGCTCCTTTAATTTTTATATCCACACTTATAACGCATTTTTTCGGCGGTTCATCGGGTCGTGAGGGTGCTGCCCTGCAGATCGGCGGCAGCATCGGATCTGCATTGGGGACCCTATTCAAATTTGACGAAAAGGACCAGAGGATAGTGGTCCTCTCGGGCATGAGCGCTGCCTTTTCTGTCGTATTCGGCACCCCTTTGGCAGCGGTCATATTCTCGATGGAGGTCGCATCGGTCGGAGTCATGTACTATGCGGCTTTGGTTCCATGTGCATTTGCATCGATCACAGCATTTGAGCTTGGCAAGTTCTTCGGCGTCAGGCCTTCAGCAATGATCCTAAAGGATATACCGGGTTTTTCAGCCGTTCCTGTAATACAGATCATAATACTTGCCATACTCTGTGCATACCTCTCCGCGGTCTTCTGCATGATACTTCACGGAACAGGAGATCTCCTCAAGAAGAGATTCCATAATCAGTACTTAAGGGTAGCAGTATCATCCGTGATCATCATACTCCTTACCCTGATCCTGAAGACTGATATTTATATGGGAGCAGGTCTTGATGTCATCCGGGGTGCGGTCGAAGGAAAGTCCGATACATTTGCCTTTCTTTTCAAGATGATACTGACAGCGCTGACGCTTGGCGGAGGCTTAAAGGGCGGCGAGATAGTTCCATCCTTCTTTGTAGGTGCCACATTCGGATCAGTCATGGGGAATATAATAGGACTTTCACCATCGCTCTGTGCGGGAGTCGGCATGGTATCGGTATTCTGCGGGGTCACAAACTGCCCGGTAACATCCCTCTTCATAGCCTTTGAGCTTTTTGGATATAAGGGCGTCGGATATTTTCTGATCGCGATCAGCATAAGTTACCTGCTTTCGGGATATTATGGACTATATCATGACCAGACCATAGTATATTCCAAGTACAAGGCTGAATATATCAATAAACATACCAAAGACAAATAAGAGTACAAGGCTGAATATATCAATAAACGTACTAAAGACAAATAAGCATAGAGGTAAATGTCATGAATATTGTTCTTCTTGAACCTGAGATCCCCTCTAATACCGGGAATATAGGCAGGACATGCTGTGCCACAGGTACACATCTGCATTTAATAGAGCCGATGGGCTTTAAGATAAATGATAAGAGCCTGAAAAGGGCAGGCATGGACTATTGGGGCAGGCTTTCTGTCCGGGTCTATGATGACATCAATGATTTCTATGCAAAGAACCCTGAAGCGCTGGGCAATATGTATTTTGCCACAACCAAGGGACTTAATCTGTACTCGGATGCACATTTTGACCCGGACTGTTATATTATGTTCGGCAAGGAGAGTGCAGGCATACCTGAGGAGATCCTCGTGCAGCACTCTGAAAAATGCATCCGCATACCCATGAATGAGAATATCAGGTCACTGAATCTTGCGAATTCAGTATCCATAGTCCTTTATGAGGCATTGAGGCAGAACGGTTTTAAAAATATGGAGCTTGAAGGAAAACTCCATCACTTAAGCTGGGTAAGCAACGAAAATTTCATGTCACAGGACTGAATAACAGTATATAATAAGGTTACATAAAGATATGACAGAAAAGAATTTTGATATAAATGAAGATGGCAGGAGCATAAGGTGCATTTTCTTTGCTGCTGTCCAGGCAAGAGAGTTTCCGAGGGCGGTTATCTGTACTCATGGCTTTGGCGGCAATAAGGATCAGGGCAGTCTTAAAAAGTTTGCTGAAAAGTATCTTGGCAAGCAGAAAAAAGACATAGTCATAGCCTTTGACTGGCCATGTCACGGAAAGGACGCGAGGAAGAAGCTTGATCTTACAGAATGTCTGGATTACCTGCAGGAGGTTGTTGAATATGCAAAGAAGAGCTTCCATGCTGAGGCGGTATTCAACTATTCGGTAAGCTTCGGCGGGTATCTGACTCTTGTCTATATGGCTAAGCGTGGCTGTCCTTTTAAAAGGACTGCTTTAAGATGCCCGGGTATCAATATGTATGGTCTTATGAGTAATTACCTTATCGATGATGACAGGGAAAAGCTTTCCAGAGGCAAGCATGTGCTGGTTGGCTTTGACAGAAAGATGGAGATGGATCAGGGATTCCTGGATGCTTTAAAGGAGAATGATGTCAGAAAATATGAGTATTTTGACTACGCAGATGACATACTGATACTGCATGGAACTCACGATAAAATAGTGCCAATAGAGGATTCACAAAGCTTTGCGGAGAATAATGTAATAGAGCTTATCCCTGTTGAAAACGCGGATCATACATTCCGCGACCCGCAGCTTATGGATCTGGCTATCCATAAGGTTATTGAGTTCTTCATATAAACCATTCCGGAAATACACTACTTTTCAGAGACGTGGACAGTTCATCATTTAGAAATTGTATAATTAACTTAAATTTGATGTAAACTTTTACCAGTTATTAATATATCCGTCTATAATGATCATATTAGTGTATTATAGCATTAATACATTCATCTATTTAAATGGAAGGAGGATATGAGTATCATATATACTCATAGTTAACATTATGGAAGATAATTTTAATGATCAGGATCAGGGACCACAGTATAACAATGTCCCACGGTATGGCGCAGGCCCGCAGGATAATAACGGATGGCAGTATGGTCAGGGAAATCAATATAATAATGGGACTCAGAATGGCGCAGGCCCGCAGATGAATGCGGGACCACAGTACAATAACACACAGGTTCCGCCGGTCGGGAGCCCGATGTACAATGAAAGTCTGAAGCGCGACCCTCATTATATGACCATGAAGGACTGGATCATAACTACACTTATCATGTGTATTCCTTTGGTCAACCTGATCATGTTTTTTGTGTGGGGCTTCGGTACACCTGAAGAGCCGAAATTCCAGTCGAGAAAGACCTGGTGCCAGGCAGCCCTTATCATGACTGCTATAATGTTCGTTGTCTATTTTGTAATAATAATGATCTTATTGGTTACTTTAGCAGCTTCAGGGGGGATGATGAATTATTGAAAGCTGATAAGAATAAAAGTTTAAAGGCAGGCGCTTTCGCCTTTATTACCCTGATGGGTATCGTGAGCCTTTTTTCTGATATGACCCATGAAGGTGCAAGGAGCATACTCGGTGAGTATCTGGACCTTACAGGCGCTTCTGCAGCGGCGATAGGCTTTGTATCGGGCTTTGGCGAGCTGTGCGGTTATTCTCTGAGGATAATATCCGGTATCATTGCTGATAAGACAAAAAAGTACTGGACCCTTGTGATAGCGGGCTATGGCATGCAGATGCTCGCGGTACCGCTCCTTGCCCTGGTTCCTGAGCACGGCTGGGTAATAGCCTGCGCTCTGGTCATCATGGAGAGAACAGGAAAGGCTGTAAAGAAGCCTGCCAAGAATACCCTTGTGAGCTTTGCTGCCAGTGAGATCGGAACCGGTAAAGGTTTTGCATATCAGGAGTTCTTAGATCAGCTGGGAGCTTTCCTGGGGCCTGTTACCCTCTTTCTTATAGCTTTAGGGGCCGGTACAGGTGATCTTTTCCATACATACAGGCTGAGTTTTCTGCTTCTTGGTATTCCCGCCCTGATAACAATGCTGCTTATATTCCTGTCAAAGTACAAATATCCGGACCCAGAGATGTTTGAAAAGGAAAGGGCTGAGAAAGAGACATTTAAAGTAAGGAAATCATTTATTTTCTATATGATCGCCATATGCCTCTTTGCATTCGGCTTTGCAGACTTCCCTCTTATAACCCTGCACGCAGCAAAGACCGGAGCTTTTCCTGAGGCTTCACTTAGTCTTCTTTATGCCATTGCCATGGCAGTTGACGCTGTGGCAGCGCTTGTTTTTGGCTGGCTCTATGATAAGATAGGCCTTAAGGCATTGATGCTTTCCACACTTTTCAGCATTCCATTTGCGTGGTTCATTTTTATATCAAAGTCGCCGGTACTCATAATTGCCGGTATTGTGCTCTGGGGCATAGGAATGGGAGCCCAGGAAAGCATCATGAAAGCAGCAGTTTCAACTATCATTCCCAGATCCATGAGAAGTACAGGTTTCGGAATCTTTGAGACAGGCTTCGGCATCGCCTGGTTCCTTGGGAGCTGGCTCTTAGGTGTTCTATATGACACAAGCCCCCTCGGGCTCTGCATAGTTTCAGCTGTGTCACAGGCAATGGCAATCATCTTCTATGTAATTACTGAAAACAGGGAGAATAAAATTAATGTTATTTCGGAAAATATTAATAATATTTAATACTGTCTTGACATTATCACAAAAATATATTAACATTTAAATATTATAGAGAAAACAGAAAAATTTTATTTTTCAGGAGGTATTATATATGTCTAAGAAAGTTGTAAAATCATTTTTGTTTATCTTGTTTATATCGGTATTATATTTGAATTATTCTCCATTTACTTTTGCAAATAATTCAGAAGACAGCTCGTTTTATTTTAATTATAATGGTGATGGTTCTGATGTTACTACTAAAGCCAGAAGAAAAACTGATAATACTTATACATATGTTAAACTCTATAGTGGAAATGAGTTTGGATTTGCAGCTGAGGCAAAGCGTGGAATAAGTAATGGCGAATCGGGAGATCCTTTCTCTTATGATTATTCTACACCATGGCATACATTAGATCCTGGAAAATGCTGGTACTTTAAAAATGATGCACATAAATTAGGGTTTTCTGCTACATATCTTGCCATATCATCAAATGATCACAAACGTCATACCTATTCAGGAGTATGGAGCCCTGATAATATGTCGGGATTTGGAGGATAAAGTATGTCTTCCGATAATAATCATTCAAAATTTAGCAGGGTTTTCAGATGCATCATTATATTGCTGATGATCTCAGTAATAGGTGCTTTTGGGTTTATTAAGCTTGAACCGGTTATCAGTAAAAATATTGCAGCCATGAGGTATGCAAAAAAGATCAATACTCAGAAGCAGGATCATGTATCAGGTCGTACAGTAAATAAGAATGATCCAGGCGATGAAGAAAGCAGTTCTCCGACCTCAAATTCCAGTCAGAATGTGCAGGACGATAAAGAGTCTCAGGTATCTGAAGTGTATCTCAGGCACCAGAAGGTCTTTGATAGTATTAATTGGTATTTGGCGGATCCTGAGGGAATGCTCTGGTGCAGGGAGTATGAGCCATTTGAGCTTATGGGAATAAAGTATGATATTAAGAGCATCTATCTTACTGATGACTTCAAAAGCAGCTGGGCCGAAGGCCCTGTAAAAGATTTTTATGAAATAGACAATTTGGATGGACTGGATAAGACATATCTTGTTATTTGCGCAAAATTTACAAACCTTGATTCAATAAGAGATGAGGTCTGGCTTAATAGTTTACATATCTTTGCATTTGATAATGATTTTAACCATGTCGACCCTGATTCTTCCCATCCGATCACAAGCTCTGTGCTTGACAGACAGCATGATAATACGTACTTTGATAATAAGCTGAGCAGGGGCTCTTCACTTTCAGTTGATATTGTATTTGCAATCGAAAGTCATTCTATAAAAAATATAAAGAATCTGGTAATAAATGTAAATCCTTCCGGTGTTCAGGATATCGATGGCAACAGATTTTTCGAAGTCGATGACATTCAAAACATAATAGAAGAATATGAAGAGAAAAAGTAAAAGCATCCTGGAAACTGGCAATGGCAAATTGAAGTCGGCATTAAGACTTGACCTTGTATGTTCATTCCCTCTGACTGTCAAAGTGGCCCTGGGCCTTGCAGCATTGATCGTGATCAATGAATTATTGCTTCATAAGCAGACGATAGAGGACCCCGGATATCTTACATCTGCCTATGTGCCTTTTATAATTGGGTGCCGTAATTTCGATACTATTGCAAATGATAACAAGCTCGACGTTCCAATGCTCTTTCTGCTCTTCCATGGTATCATAGTGTTTGGAGCTCTATGGTACTTAAGTTATATCTCTGCTATTTCAGAAATAAATATCCTTACAAGAATAAAGAGCAGGTATTTCCTGTGGATTTCCAAGATCATCTGGCTGTTCCTGTATATGCTCTTGTTATATATAAGCGTATTTATTATGTCAGCAATATTTATGCAGATTAATGGAGCCAAAGGCTTCCTAGATGAAAGTCTTTCGTTTATTATAGAAGGAAAAAATGCAGATATACTGGTATATGCAGTCATGCCACTTATGTGCGATTATGCTGCGGCTCTGATCTGTATGGCACTTTCTGAGTGCGTAAATGCCTATGTAGGGTTGATAGGCGAGATAATCATATTTATCGGAGCTATATTTTCAAATAAAAAAATAATACTTGCCAGGTATATGATGGTCATGAGCTATATATCCGGCAGTGAAGATGACAGATTCGACCCGGCAGCCGGCCTCTGGCTCTGTATGCTGTTAATACTGGTTTCAACGGCAGCCGGGATATTTTCAATACACTATAGATATCATAATGGAGAATAAATATGTATGTTGAAGTGAATGATGTTTCAAAGGTATATTCCGGAAATAAGGTGTTAGATAATGTAAGCATGTCATTTGAGCGCGGAAAGATCTATGGAATATGCGGACGAAATGGTTCAGGAAAGACCCAGCTTCTAAAGGCCATAGCCGGACTTATAAGTTTAAGCTCCGGCACCATTAAGGTAGGAGGGGAAATCATAGGAGAAAATGGCAGGTTCCCTGAGGATGTCTCTGCCTTAATAGAGGCACCGGGCTTCATAAGCAACATGACCGGTTATAAAAATCTATGCATACTGGCAGACATAAGGAAAAGAACAAGCCATGATCAGATAAAAAAATATATGATAGAATTCGGACTGGATCCCGCATCTCACAAAAAATTCAGAAAATATTCTATGGGAATGAAGCAGAAGATAGGTGTAATTGCAGCTCTCATGGAGAGCTCTAAGCTCATACTGCTTGATGAGCCGACCAATGCCTTGGACGAAGAAAGCATAGTGACTTTGAATAAAGAAATATTTAAAGAAAAGGAGAAGGGTAATCTCTTAATAATCACTTCACATGATAAAGAGGAAATAAATGCCGTATGTGATGACATTATCTATATGCGTGCAGGAAAGGTAGTAGAAAATGCTCAGGAGATCTCATAAAGTCATACTGGTCATTATTGCTGCAGTACTCCTTACAACGGTCGCTACGAGGATCATTTATGTTAATGTAAAGTACCCTGATAAAATAATAGTGAAGGTTCAGGAGGGAACCAGCCATAGCCTTGATAATGATGAATATAAGGATATTATGATGTCAGTAGATAAAGTTGACTGGCTCACAGAAAAAGAGACATTGGCAGAATATCAAGGGGTAGTGACCGGCAATAAAGCTACAGGTGCCCAGAAGGTCTGCAGGGTAAATATTTCCCTTAAAAATAAAGGAAAAAAAGATATGAAGATAGCTTTGGTCCGCATCATGATAGAATCAGACAGTTATGACTGGAATTCAGTTGATTCCGAGTGTTTTCATATGGATAATGACTGCGATATTTATCTTAAGATAAATGCTGGAGAGGAAAAGAATGTCATCCTTCCCTTTGTTGTCTCGGAAGTATACTTGACTTCTGAGGAGTGGAGTGATCCGGAGAAGGCAGGAAATTATCTGGTTTTCAGCAGATATCCCGTCAAGACCGAATGGAGGTTCTAGATGACTGAGAAGCGTATCAATGCAGTAAATATATATAAGATATTTAATACAGAATTCAGCAGGATGTTTTATTCTAAAGAGGCATTACTTTCGGTAATACTTGGTATGGCTGTTGTATTATGGCATCAGATCCTCTTTGTGTGGAAGCCATCCCATACAGTAATGGGTGGAGAACTTATGGAATCCGCATACTATAACTGGATAGGAGGAAACTGTCTGCAGATAGAGACTTACCTTTTCTTTATGGTTATCCCTATATTGGCTGTGATGCCGGGCGGTACGACTTTTTTCGACGATGTCAGAAGCGGGTATATTTATCAGTATAAGTTAAGAGGAGCCATTAGAGAATATATTATTGCTAAGGAGGCGGCCTACTTCTGTACAGCCGCTTTAGTGGTACTGATCCCACTGGTCTCAAGCTTTCTTTTCACAGCTATGAGGTTTCCGATGACTCTTCCGGAGCCTCCTATGTCGCTTGGACCTCTTGCCGGGTGCTTTGACACAGGGCTTTACTATCAGCATCCTCTTGTTCATACATTGCTTTTTATGCTGTATGACATAATATTTGCGGGGGGTATTTCACTGTTTGCCATGACAGGTGTGTTTATCTTTGAGCACCGTTTTAGCGCCGCGGCTTTCCCTTTTCTTGTATATTTTTTTACTTATGCACTTTTCGGCCTCACAGGTGATGATCTGTCACCGAACTATTTTCTTATATCTGGATTTCAGCACCATTTCATATCTGAATACATAATAGCTCTTGCTATTCTGTTTTTAAACGCTCTTGCTGTCTACTGGGTAGGGAGGAAAGAATGCTGACTAATCTCTGGATAGCTCTTGTATGGTTTGCTTTATCTTTTATATGCATGCTGTTCTTTGATACAGAAGGCATAGGACCGTATTCATGCAGTCTTGATATATATTCGTTTGTATTGGATCCGGTCAGCTACTGCCTTATCGCCATGCCATCGATCATGCTTTACTATGAAACGAATATTGTAAATCTTTCAAAATATCAGTTCGCACTCAGAACGGGTTCCAGACCAGGATTAAGGAGTAAAAAGATCCTTTCAGGGCTTTTCTTTTCACTTGTACTTTCTGCCATGACCTTCATTCTGTCTTTAGTGACTGCTTTATTCCTGAAGCTGCCTTTATATAACTGGGATAGTGCAAACAGCAGTTTTTTCTTAAGCTTTCACAGGCAATTTTTCATGCACGCATTCCCAGGTATTTTAGTTCCGTTTTTTATGTTCTTTAACAGGACTTTTCTGCTGTTTCTCCTGCTTGTGCTTGTGGATTATTCAATGCTTAGCCGCGCTGGTATAATGGTACTTGCGGCAATCGTTTCATTTGTCGAATGGAGATACCACTGCAGGATATTTGTCCTTCTGTTAACAGTAAATGGCTATTTTTTAGAACCGCAGGGACTTATCAGATGTCTTATTCAAACAGGAATTTATTATATATTGATATATTTGACAGTGAATATTTTTAATAGGAAAAATATTTGAAAGCAGTATTTGCACATAATGCACAAGGAATTCATATTTTTTTGTTTTAATTTCGTAAATAATGTGGTAAAATTGTCAAGTTCCTGATTGCAGGAAAATATTATTTATCAGGGGGAAATTATGGATTCCAATAATAATTCCAATTCCACGTTCAAGCCATATATCCCTGCAGAAAAGATCATGCCTGAGATGACGGTGCTTTCAGTCATCATGGGATGCCTGCTCGCCATAGTTTTTGGCGCAGCTAATGCATACTTAGGCCTTCGTGTCGGCATGACAGTATCTGCATCGATTCCGGCTGCAGTTATTTCAATGGGTGTTATACGCGTCATCATGAAGCGCGACAGCATCCTTGAAAACAATTACGTTCAGACACTTGGTTCAGCGGGTGAGTCACTTGCTGCGGGTGCTATTTTTACACTTCCTGCCATGTTCCTCTGGGCAAAGGAAGGGCTCATGGACAAGCCGAATCTTATAGAGATCATGCTTCTCTGCCTGGTCGGCGGTCTTCTGGGTGTATTTTTCATGGTACCTCTCAGAAATGCCCTTATAGTTAAGGAGCACGGCGTCCTTCCATATCCTGAAGGTACAGCCTGTGCGGAAGTACTTCTGGCAGGAGAAGAGGGCGGAGAGTCAGCAAAGACCGTATTTGCGGGCCTTGGCATTGCTGCCGCATTCAAGTTCGTAATCGATGGTCTTAAGGCGGTTCCAAGTGAGATCAATACACCTTCCCACGGCATAGGCAACTATGGCGGTCAGATAGGTACACAGATCTATCCTGCTGTATTCTCAGTCGGTTATATCTGCGGTTCAAGGATCTCATCATATATGTTTTCCGGAGGACTCATATCCTGGCTTTTCATCATCCCGCTCATTGTACTTTTCGGCGGTGACGCGATCATGTATCCCGGTACTGCACCTATTTCCCAGATGTTTGCAGAAGGCGGCACTTCAGCTATCTGGGGCAGCTACGTTCGTTATGTCGGCGCAGGTGCACTTGCAGCCGGCGGCATTATATCCCTTATAAAGTCGCTTCCTCTCATAGTCCGCACGTTTCGCGATTCTATGAAGGACCTTGCAAAGGGTCAGGGCAGCTCTGCTCTTCGTACTGATCAGAACCTCAGCATGAAGACGGTCATCATCTGCATAGCTGTTATCATTGTAGTATCCGCTTTTCTTCCTCAGATTCCTGTAGGCATAGGCGGAGCGATCCTCATCACGATATTCGGTTTCTTCTTTGCATCAGTTTCTTCAAGAATGGTCGGTATTGTCGGTTCTTCAAATAACCCTGTATCAGGTATGGCGATCGCCACCCTTCTTTTCTCGACCATCATCTTAAAGGCATGCGGCGACACAGGTGCCTCAGGTATGAAGACAGCCATAGCGATCGGTACCATCATCTGTATCATCGCAGCCATTGCCGGTGATACTTCACAGGACTTAAAGACCGGTTACCTTGTAGGCGCAACGCCTAAGAAGCAGCAGATAGGCGAGATCATAGGTGTTATTGTATCTGCAGTTACCATCGGCGTAGTTCTTTACCTTCTCGATGCTGCATGGGGCTTTGGTTCTAAGGAACTTGGCGCTCCGCAGGCTATCCTCATGAAGATGATCATAGAAGGCATCATGGGCGGCAAGCTTCCATGGGCTTTAGTTATCACAGGTATCGTACTTGCAGTCGTAGTGGAGATCCTTGGCATTCCTGTACTTCCATTCGCTATCGGCGTTTATCTTCCTGTACAGCTCAATGCCTGCATCATGATAGGCGGTCTTGTACGTCTTTATTTCGATAAGAAGAAGTACAGGGATGAGAAGGAAAAGAAGTCAACAGTCAACCGCGGTATCCTTTACTGCTCAGGTATGATAGCCGGCGAAGGTATCATAGGCATCGTTCTCGCGATCCTGGCAGTTGCAGGTGTGAGCGATGCGATCGATCTCTCTGCAAAGATGCATCTTTCGCCTGCAGCAGGCACCATCTGCTCAGCTCTTGTATTTGCATTCATGATCTATCTTGTTGTTAAGTTTACGTTTGGCAAGAAGAAGGCAGCAAAAGCAGAGACGGACAGCAAAGATTGATATGATCAGATCTGATGTTTAAGCTTAAGGTTATTATGACAATAATAAATGCTGATAATGATAAGTCCTGATTATTATTGATCATTATTTTCAGTATAATTCACCGGCAATCGGCCTGCATCGGACCTTTGCCGGTGAATTTATTTAATCAGCTTTTCCGACCACTTACGGTTTGAGTGAGAAAACTTTAGCACCGTGCTTTTAGTTAGTGAGGCTGATGATGAAAGAAAACAGGAAGTGTTCGGAAATGTATGACTTCCGGCGCGCATATCATATAATATAAAAATTAAGAAGCCTAATATTTTGTGAGGTAATATTTTGAAGAAGAAAAATAAGATGTCGAGAGACGAAGCTCTTGCCCTTTACAAGACATATGTTCCGGTCATTGCCAAAAAAATATATGACTGGAAGGTCGGGGATGACGGTCTTGTTACCCTGTCGATCGAGAACCGCGGTGCCATGAACCGGATCATGCAGAAGCTCATAAAGAAGCCGAAGATATCTTATATTCATCTGGATCAGACAGGAAGCTTCATATGGCAGCAGATAGATGGGGAAAATAATGTTGAAGCCATTGCCGGCAAAGTGCATGAAAAGTTTGGAAAAAAAGCCGAGCCCCTTTATGACAGACTTTTAAAGTTTTTTGAAATAGTCGAAAGCTATGATTTTATTGAGTGGCGGAAGCCGGGAAATAATCGTTAAAATTAAAGTTTTAATTATCAGTCTTAATTATATTTAGAATTTCTAGACATAATATAAGCTAAGTGGTATTCTTAAACTATATTAGATGTAAATATGTTATGAGTCAAAATACATATCTCAACTGATATTATATTAATTTTGGAGGTGTAATAAGAATAAAAAATTTACATTTAAGGGAGTAAGTTTTTTGCTAGCAGTTGTTTTATCTTTGGGCATTACCAGTGTTGCTTTAGCAGCATCATTTGGAAATAAGTATAGCGGTGCTTCCAGTACAGAGCATTTACAGTTCTGGTATACCGGATCAGCCTGGAATTATGATGAATCTCCTATATATACATACTTTTCTTATTCCAGAAACGGAAAGGTATTGATGAATAAGATCGCTTATACTGGAAAAGTTGAAGGAACTGTAACTGACGATATCAGATTGGGTGACAAATATACGACTCACTTTTATTGGGGCAGAGGATTAAAAAAATAATAGAAATTCATTAATCAGGTTTGTATATTGGACAAAGTAATACTTACGCATTGAAAAATATAGGAGGCTTGCATTGAGAAAATCATTATTCAGATTGAATGAGTTTTTCGAATTGTCAGCAATATATTTTTTTTGCTTTGCTGTAAATATCACTATTGATATTACAGGCAGTAAAGTTTGGGAATCTGCTGTTATCGATATGTTAATAAAAGATATTGTTGATTACAGATTAATGGCGTTAATTATAGTTATTGCTTTACCGGTAATGTTTCATTATAAAATGGTCAATCAAAAAAAGACAGAGGTCTTTTGCAGGATTTTAACCGGTGATACTACTAATAGTATCATTTTTCGTTATATTCTGGAATGCCTTTTTCTGTTAAGTATTTGTTTTTTGATTTCTATTTTCATATGCCTGATCAATTCATATATTATTAAAACGTATCTGTTTTTATACTGCTTATTAGTAATACTGATTTTTGTCAGTGCTGTGGGTTTAAAAAAACTATGAAATCATTTAGATTTTTCTTTGAAAACTTCTTTATAAAAAGATGGGTACTGTCGTTGACAATGATAATTGTACTTTTTTCTTTGGACTTTACAAGCTTTAAATTATCAAGGTCTTTGATTCAGGTATTTAACGGTTTCAATGAGATAAAGCCTATCACGGAAAACGGAACTTATGTATTTAACATTTCAGAAAATGCGCCTGATCTGTCAGCTATAACATTAGAAAAGACTCGTGAGGCTTTTCAGTATTTAGATGATAATTATGATTACGCAGTTGATGCAGATGGTATCCTTTGTGATATTCCTAACAGACATGATTTTGAAATTCCATTCAGCTATCTTAATGAAAATTTTTATAAATTAAAAGGTTTCAGTGTAGAAGAGGGCAGCCAGGATATTTTTAAGTACTCTTTTAATGACGATAGTATACCTGTAATAGTCGGAAACGGGTTAGGAAAAGAATATCCAATAGGCTCCATTATCGAATACGAAGATTCTGTTTTTGGAAAAACAGTAAAGTATAAGGTTACAGGAATTTTAAAAAGGAATACCTGTCAGTCAAATCTGTATGTACTCAATTCAAAGACTTATCTTAATTACTCAATAATTGTTCCGGTAAATGCAGACTCAATTCAAAAAGCTAATTTGAATTTTTATGTTAATGCTATTTTAAATATTATAATTATGCACTCCAATGAAAAGGCCTGTAAGTCACTGGCAGATTATTTTAGAGATAATTTAAATGTAGAACTTTCGTTTTCCGGCCAATCAGAAAATATAGAGTTTTTTAAAGATTACTATCGATATACGATAATTATTTTGCTGATCGTTTTTATAGTTTTGGCCCTGACTTTGAGCTTTATGTGTATCTGGAATTCTATCAGTTTATTAAAGCTGGGTATTAAGGATTTTACTATCAATATGCTAGTGGGTCTAAGTTTAAATGAAATGAAAAATATTTTCGCCAGATACTATGCCTGTATGTCTGCAGTTGTTATGGTTTTTGTGGTATTTGCTAATATTTACGCAAACGCAGAAAAATGGGGCAGAAAGAATTCAACTGAAATAACAATAGGTTTATTTGGATTTATCGGGGCAGATTATCTTGCTCTGTTATTTGCAGCATTATTAAATGCAATTATAATCTTTTTTATTATTAAAATTATTATAGTCAATATGAAGAAAATTCCAATTTCACTGGGGGTGATGCAATGAATCCGATTATTTCATTATCGATTAATGAAAAAAAGTATAAAAAGAACCAAGTATCAATTTTAAAAAACTTTAAGTTGGATGTCGAAGAGGGCGAACAGATCGCTATTATTGGAAGATCCGGCATCGGTAAGAGTTCACTTTTAAATATTATCGGTTTGCTTGACGATGATTTTGACGGTGATTATTATTTGTTCGGAAAAAATGTTGAGGGCTTAAGTGATGCCCAAAAGGCCGGGCTCAGGAATAAAAATATAGGCTTTGTTCTGCAGGATTCAGCGCTTATTGATTCTTTAACCGTCGAGGAGAATATTAAACTTCCTTTTCTTTATTCTAAAGAAAAGGATCTATCGCAGTTCCAAAATGATTTTGAGGAAATTGTCGATTCTATCGGAATAAAAGATATTCTAAAAAAGAAACCTGTAAATTGCTCCGGTGGTGAAAGATCAAGAGCAGTTTTTGCCAGGGGAATCATTATGAAGCCTGATATAATTCTGGCAGATGAGCCTACAGCGTCTCTCGATGATGAAAACAAAAAGAAAATAATAGAGTTGCTTTTCGATCTGCATAAAGAACAAAATACTACTATTTTGCTCGTTACTCATGATAAGGAAATTGCAGAAATGTTTCCTGG
The DNA here is from genome assembly GCA_036343175.1 of Lachnospiraceae bacterium. Lineage (GTDB taxonomy): Bacteria > Bacillota > Clostridia > Lachnospirales > Lachnospiraceae > JAEEJA01. Next base: position 16,560 of record JAZASR010000014.1, on the reverse strand, counting down.
AATTATTAAGATTGGAGATTAAAAAAATGGGTTTTATTGTTATGCTGTTATCATTTATAATTGGAGTTATTATGATCACTCTGTCATCTACTGTAATTAAGAATAAGATCGTGAGTACGAGTATGACGATTATTGGGATCTTACTTGTGATTTTTGCTGTTTACCTGGCTCTTCCCCGATAATGATATCTAATTTTGATCTTGTTGTATTAAGATGCAGAAAAACCTATAATATTAAAAGTAATTAAATGCGAAAAACGGCAGAATATAGTGCAGCATTTTACAAAAAGTGACATTATATTCTGTCGTTTGTGTTATATTATTACAATAAGGTCAAAAATATCAGTATGTGAGGTTTATTATCTTTATGCATATAAAAGGAAACTTATATTTACTTATGGCGGTATTCTGCCTCATTTGGGGGCTCACTCTTTCTTCTGAAGCACAGGCAGCTGATGCTTCAAACTACAAGATCATGGTCAACAGGCAGGCCAATACTGTCACCGTCTATAAATTGAATAAAAAGGGAAAGTACATCCCGGTAAGGGCCATGTTATGCTCCACAGGGACTCATACTCCATTTGGCACATATAAGTTAAATGGGCAGCGCTATGCCTGGAGAAATGTATTTGGCGGAGTCTGGGCTCAGTACGCGACGAGGATCGAAGGTCATATACTTTTCCATTCAGTACCATATCTGCACATGGATCCGTCAACACTCGAAGGTAATGAATATGAAGGCCTTGGGAAGGCTGTTTCCATGGGCTGTGTCCGCCTCAATGCAGCCGATGCAAGGTGGATATATCTTAATATAAAGTCCGGCACCACAGTAACATTTTATGATGATAAAGATCCCGGTCCGCTCGGCAAACCCAGGCGTCTGAAGCGCTGTTTAAAGAATGGCTGGGACCCTGCGGACATATGGTCAAAGGATAATCCATATAATAAGCTTAAACCTTCCATAAAGATCAAAGGTCCTTTAACGGTTACTGAGGGGAATCAGGACTACAGGCTTATGAAAGGTGTCCGGGCAGTAAGTTCACTCAAAAAGCATATCGGAAAAAGGGTGAAGATAAAAGGTTACATAGATATTAATACGCCCGGGACCTATGAAATTACTTACTCTGTAACCGATGAACTTGGTCGTAAGGCAAAGAAAAGTCGTAAGGTGATAGTAGAACCAAAACCGGCAGAAATACCGGATGTTATCAATATTTTTTAATGATCCTCTGCTTCCAGATATTTATTAAATACCTGAAGCAGGGATAATGATACTAATAATTTAATCCATTCTTTTTTAATATTTTACTCATACAGGGAATTCTATTCTCATAATACAACACTAATAACAGATCAATGGCAGCTTTATTTGAAAATTTTTCAAAATCTACGATTTCCCTTATTTTGTCTGTTATTACATTTAATTCAGGCATTTCTTCTATTGAAAGCATATTCAGCTCAAAAGAATAATTTTCTATATTTCTTAATTCTTCAAAGGTGATCCCTTTTTCCAGACATTCAAATGCGACGGATCTATTTTCCAGATGTAATTCCTGCTTTAAAAAAAGCAACGATTCTTTTATAAAATATAGATCAGATTCTTTGTCATTTATATTCATATTATCCATTCCATTCCTTTTCTAATATAATATGCGACTACTCCTGTAGTAGTTGATTTCATACCCATAGAAATAAGTGCTGATTTACATACTCCCTGAACTGTATCCCAGCCCAGGTCTTCGTATTTGAGTAACTTGCTTAATGTCGGCGTCAAATCATGTACAACATTTCCTACTGCTGCAGCTGCATCCTGACCAATGTATTTTCCTATAGTATTTATTAATCAGTCCTTATTTCTAATAACAATTTTTATAGCCTTCTTTATTGCATTAGAAGCAATAGATCTCGATTGTACAGCTTCACTTTCATTATTTTCTTGTGAAGTAAAGTAATAATATTATAGCATTATATTAGATAATGTCATCAGATCCCGTAAACTTAACTGTTTACGGGATTTTTTCTTGACTTGAGGGTCCTTTGGATATATGATAACTATAACATTGTTTTCAGTGAATTTGAATGGAACCGGGATGACTGCTACAGACTGTAAAGTGCGGAACACTCGTGAATTTCCGGCAGATCCTGGATGTGACAACGATTTCAGTTCCATGGCGCTTTCACTGGTATAAAATGCAAAAATTATATAATTTCAAGGAGGCAATTTACATGAAGGAATTTGATTACGTAATCACAGACGAAGTAGGTATCCACGCAAGACCGGCAGGTCTTCTCGTAAAGGAAGCAAAGTCACACCCTGATACCATTACCATCTCATTCAACGGCAAGTCAGCTGTTGCCACAAAGCTCATGGCTCTTATGCAGCTCGGAGTAAAGCAGGGCGACCAGGTACATGTAAGCGTTGAGGGAGCATCAGAGGATGCTACAGCAGAAGCTATGGAGAAGTTCCTCAAGGAAAATCTTTGATTTTCACATTGTAAGGGGGTAAAAGCTTAATGGAAAAGGTAACCGGTTTAAAGACAGTCGGCGGTACCGGCATAGGTAAGATTAAGTATTTCGTAAAAGATGAATCACAGGTCACAAGGAAGCATGTCAATGATACTGCTGCCGAGTTTGCCCGCTATGAGGCAGCCCGTGATAAAGCCAAGGATCAGCTCGCTGGTCTTTATGAGAAGGCTGTTAAGGAGATTGGCGAGGATTCTGCCGAGATCTTCAATGTACACTCTATGTTCCTCGATGACGATGACTACAATGATTCAGTAAAGAATATCATTGATTCACAGGAAGTTAACGCCGAGTATGCCGTAGCACAGACCGGTGACAACTTTTCTGAGATGTTTGCAAACATGGACGATGAGTACTTCTCTGCAAGATCCGCTGATATCAAGGATGTATCGGAGAGAGTGGTCAATGTCCTTCTGGGAAAGTCCGATGATACTGACCTTACTTCAGACGGACCTATCATTCTCGTAGCAGAGGAGCTTGCTCCTTCAGATACCATGCAGATGGATATGTCAAATGTTGTAGGACTTGTTATGAAGTTCGGTTCCACGACTTCTCATACAGCGATCATTGCAAGGAATATGGGAATCCCTGCGATCATGGGCGTTGATATTAATGAAGCCTGGGACGGCAAGTCAGCAGTTATTGACGGAGACACTCCTGTACTTATACTTGATCCTGAGGATGCGGTTATTGCAGACTACCAGAAGAAGGTAGAGGAGCAGGATAAGAGAAAGGCTCTTCTTAAAGAGCTTGTCGGCAAGGAGAACATATCAAAGTCAGGAAAGAAGATCAATATATTCGCAAATATCGGACGTCCTGAGGATATGGGACTTGTACTTCAGAATGACGCAGGCGGTATAGGCCTGTTTAGATCAGAGTTCCTCTATCTGGAGTGTTCTGATTATCCGACAGAGGATGAGCAGTTCGCAGCATATAAGAAGGTCGCTGAGTCAATGGGCGGCAAGAAGGTAGTCATCCGAACACTTGATATAGGCGCTGATAAGCAGGTCGATTATTTCAAACTCGATAAGGAAGACAATCCGGCTATGGGTCTCCGCGCTATCAGGATCTGCCTGAAGAGACCTGAGATATTCCGTACACAGCTTCGTGCCATCTACAGGGCATCGGCATTCGGCACTATCTCCATCATGTACCCTATGATCATATCTGTGAACGAAGTCAGAAAGATCAAGGAGATATCAAAGTCAGTCCGTGAGGAGCTTACAGCAGAAGGAGTTAAGATCGGCGATGTCGAGGAAGGCATCATGATCGAGACGCCTGCAGCCGCTCTTATGAGTGATGAACTTGCAAAGGAGGTCGATTTCTTCTCTATCGGAACGAACGACCTTACCCAGTACACACTCGCTATAGACAGGCAGAATACAAAGCTTGGTGATTTCTATGATGCTCACCACCCTGCGGTTCTCCGCTTCATAAAGATGGTAATAGAGAATGCCCACAAGGCAGGCATCTGGGCAGGCATCTGCGGCGAGCTTGGCGCAGACACCTCACTTACCCAGCAGTACCTTGACTGGGGTGTAGATGAGCTTTCAGTAGCTCCGGGATCTGTTCTCGCAGTACGTAAAGCAGTAAGAGACGCTGATTGATATCTATCATGATATAGACTTGTGAAGCCCAAGTGACAGATATCTGTCATGTTATAGACTTGTGAAGCCCAAGTAACAGATATCTGTCATGTTATAGGCTTGTGAAGCCCCTGTGCATAAAGCACAGGGGCTTTTTATACTGGCTGCATATTATCACCAGCCACATAGATCATAAGCAATTCTCCGGTCATGCAAAGCATATTGACCTTTACTTTTCTTTACATTTTTTACTATACAGGTTATAATTGCCTATTATATTTGAATTAGAGAATTCCAATGAGACAGGGGGCAGGAGTATGTATGAGGATCTTCATTTAATAAGGAAAAGATATATACCGGATGAAGCGATCGAGCTTAAAGGCGATACTATTCTTTCTGTTTCGGACGATCTTATCCTCACCTGCTGGCACGTGATCCACCCCAGAAAGGATATAGACTCCGGTATTTCGGCTTATTACCTGAAAAAGGGATACAAGATAAGCAAAATATTTGATAAGAACCACGATCTGGTCTACTGGTACACAGATATCATAAAGACTGATTATGATGAGAACACAAAGACCTATACATTTACCGATCTCATGATAGATGTCCTAATTTATCCAGACGGGCTTATAAAAGTTGTCGACCTGGATGAATATGCAGACATTCTTTCAAAGCATATAGTTCCTGAGGATGTGATGATCACAGCCTTAAAAACTACTGACCGCCTGCTTAAAAATATTTACAGCGGAAATTTTCAATCCCTTGTCAGATGTATAAATGACGCGGAAAAAGATTTACAAAGGAATATCATTTGATTATTTTGATTATTTCACCTGTAATATGTGTTTCATAAAAAGCACCACCCATAGCGCATTTTTCAGCCATATCTGTTTTTGCCTGTCTAACGGCTCTATATCTCTCGCCGAATAAATGCATGTCAGGTCTTTATAGACATCTCTGTGAAATCGCCAATAAACTTGAAAAGGTGTATTTTTCTGGTTGCATAAATCGTGAAAATGTGAAAAAAGCAGCAAAAATAAATCTTGAAAAGATAAACGAATGAAAAACGTGCGTCGTAAAATAATGGACCAAATGATGGCGTGGAAGGAGAAAAGCGCCGGAGAGCAAGAGGTTTCCACGAGCCTATCTTCTTGCCCTGAAGGGCAAGAAGCATCGCTTACTTCGTTCGCTCAGTTTAAGAAGGAGATCATGTTCCTGATCGGGGAACCGAACGACGCATTTGCAAAATATTTCACCGGGCAGTCATACCTTGCTCCGCTGACAAATGAGCAGATCCCGATCCACAACGTGACATTTGAACCGGGCTGCAGGAATAACTGGCACATGGCTTCTGGATAATGAACAGGCAGAAGAGGCTGTAAAAGGCGCAGTCCAGCTGGGGTACCGGGAACCAGACATTATGGACTAAAACAAAAGTGCAACTTGAAAAATATGCCCTTCAATGCTATTCTTTATCTGGAAAGGATGGCTTGTATATGATTGAGAGAACTTTAGCAAAGGAAATGCTGGAACTCATTACTCAGGTGCCGGTCATAACGCTGCTGGGGCCGAGACAGTCCGGGAAAACGACTTTGGTTCGCAGCCTGTTCCCTGAATACAATTATGTAAATCTGGAAGATCCTAAAACCAGAGAATTGGCTATAACGGATTATGAAGGTTTTTTCGCACGGTATAAAGAACCCCTTATCATCGATGAAGTGCAGCGTGTACCTGATATTTTGTCTGCGATACAGGTCCGTGTTGATGCAGACCGGGAGAAGAACGGCAGATTTATTCTGACCGGAAGTCACCAGCCATTACTTCAGCAGGGTGTTGCCCAGTCACTTGCGGGGCGCACAAGTCTGATGACGCTGATGCCGCTCAGCATGGAAGAGATTCAGCATGATTCCGGAGCTTACGATATTTCGGATATAGATTCTCTTTTGCTCAGAGGATTCATGCCGGAACTCTACCGGGCAAATTCCCGAAAGCCGCATATCTATTATCGTGATTATCTCGAAACTTATGTAGAACGGGACCTGCGGGGGCTTCTGGAAGTAAAGAATCTTGATACCTTTTTTCGGTTTCTGACTCTTCTTGCCGGAAGAACAGGCCAAATCGTGAATCTTTCAGCTATGAGCGGAGAAGTGGGAGTATCATCTACTACGCTGAGGGAATGGCTGTCCGTTTTGGAAGCATCGTTTGTAGTCTTTCTGCTGAAGCCTTATTATTCAAACCTTAGCAAACAGCAGGTCAAATCACCAAAGGTCTATTTTTCTGAAGTTGGACTTGCTTCTTATCTGATCGGCCTGGAGAGTGCAGCACAGGTTTCCAGAGACCCATTACGCGGTCAGCTTTTTGAAAATCTTGTTGTATCCGAGGCTTTGAAGGCACGGCTGAATGCCGGAGAGGAACCGAATCTGTTTTTTGTCCGCACGGCAAAGGGTGTTGAGGTGGACATGGTCTTAAAAAAGGAAGGGCATTTGTATCCTTTTGAGATCAAATCGTCCATGACACCGAACAGCGATTTTTTAAGGCATCTTGCAAGTTTCTGCAGGGCGGAGGAAACAGCGGCAGAGCCTGCCGTGATTTATGCCGGGGAAGAGTATCCTTCCTTTTATGGAGCGCGGTACATCCATTATTCGCACACTGCAGAGAGAATGTAAGCCCGTTTGAAGAGGCGGAGACGACAAGAGACGGCTTTGAAGTCATGGAGAACAACGAGGAATGGACAGAGGATTACCGCTATGAAATGGAATCGCTGGATGAACGTTTGAAAGCATTTCTTCCTATGTCACGGACGTATGCAAATACCTTTAATCTCTCTTATGTAGGAAGCTTTACACTGAATGATTACAAAGATATGATTGATGCGATTCTTGACCAGTTCAGACAATATGGGCTTGATTTTTCTGTTTGCGGACCGATTCCTTTTGAAACACCAAAGGATGTGACGCAAAAAACGGGCATGAGATTATCTGAACATTACCGGCTGAAGCATGAATCGGCTGAGAAAATCAAATAAAATGGAGCGAGATATATGATTCAGCAAGTGAAATACATCTTAAGAAAATATTCTGTCCGCCCGGAGCGGACGATCCGGTATTTCAGCATACAATTATTGGATATACCGGAGCTGTCATTGCGGGGATATGTGCGAAAAAAGTCAATAGACTTTCAGATGAAAACAAAATGCGATAAAATCATATTGACTAAAAAGGTGTGCTGGTGCGGAAAAAGTCAATAGGAGGAAACTATGGATACTATAGAGATAAAAAGAGACCGGTACTTAAATAAACTTATTGAGAAACGGGGTAATGGACTGATCAAGGTCATTACGGAATTCAGCGGTCGTGGTGACGAGATACATCTGAATCCGCTCAGCTTTTCGGAATTTATGTCCTGTTACAGCGGGAACAAATATGAAGGGTGGAATGAGTACGTGCAGTTCGGGGGACTTCCGCCGGTCGTTCTGCAAAAGAGCATAGACAGTAAAATGAAGCTTCTGGGGGATCTTAATAAAGAGACATATATCAGGGATATCACGGCTCGGCACAAGATCAGAAATAAGGAAGAATTTGAGGAGCTTCTGAATGTGCTGGCATCAGGAATAGGATCGCTTACCAATCCGACAAAACTCAGCGACACATTTAAGACGAAAAAACGCATCCGTATCAGTAAGAATACGATTGCAAACTATATCGAGTATCTTATTGATGCATTTATGATCGAAAAGGCACAACGATATGATATTAAAGGGCGCAGATACATCGATACTCCTTTCAAATACTGCTATCCGTGATACAAAACGTGGGAATAACCTGTCTTTTTATGTTGCAAAACGTGGTGCATAACGTGTATTATCCAGTAGAAAGAATTTAGAATTTCGTGATGTATAACGTGGAGATGTAATTTTATGCTGGAACGAACGATAGAAAAAGAAATCTATTCCTTGATGAGATACAGGAATGCCCGAAGGCAAGGACTGCGATTAAATTTCTAGTGGATTCCGGAAGGTTTCCAGTTGTTGAGTCCGGGTCATTATTAGGGATCAATTATAGAGAGGTTCCATCTTATCCTGTTGGTTATGAGACTGAAATGCAGATGTATCCCATGGATCTGAGAGAATATTTTATCGCCAATGGGATTTCTTATGAAATCATTTCGGATATTGAAAAATGTTTCAAGGAAAAGAAACCAATGGATCCGGTGATCCATGACACTCTGAATAAGTTGTTCTATACATATCTGGTCGTGGGAGGAATGCCTGCTGCAGTGCAGGCTTATATCAGTCATCACGATATTGCCGAGGTGATCAGAATCCAGCGGGATATAATCAGAATGTACAGATTGGATATAGCCAAGTATGCCCCGGACAGGGAAAAAGAAAATATCCGCAGAATTTTTGACTATATTCCTGTTGAATTGAATTCAAAGAACAGAAGATTTATCCTTGCTGATCTTTCAAAAAAAGCAAGGATGCGGGAATTTGAAAGTGATTTCATCTGGTTGTCTGATGCGGCTGTTGCGCTGCCCTGTTACAACGTAACGGAACCGGCAGTGCCTCTGAAATTAAACGAGCAGGCTAGTTTGCTTAAACTATATCAAAGTGATATCGGCCTATTGGCAGCATCAGGTATGGAGGACATCCAGATGGATCTTCTGAAAGGTGATGTCTCTGTAAATATGGGCAGTATACTTGAAAATTATTTTGCTCAGGAATTTGTAGCCCACGGCTTTGGAATACGCTTTTTTGACCGGAGATCCATGGGTGAACTGTATTTTGTCCTGCAGGAAGGGGCTGAGATCAGGCCCGTGGAGATCAAGTCCGGAAATGATTATAAGAAACATGCGGCGCTTGATCACATCATGGAGTCTGGCAAATGGCCTCTTCTTTCAGCTTATGTTTTCTGCAAAGGAAATGTAGAGGAAGAAAACGGAATCATATACTATCCATGGTATATGTCATTCTGCATGAGGAGACCTGATGCGGGTAAAAAGCAGATAATCTATGAAGTGGATCTTTCTGCATTGAAAAGGTAGTTAGAGATAACCACTGATAACCGGGTGTCAGGAACCGCTTGGACGGTTTTCAGATCAATATGAATGCAGCAGTATAGAACAGGATTGGAAAAAGATGATTTTGCCGATCTTATTGAAATTACGGCTCACTGGATCGGTATTCCCGCAGCAGCCGTGAAACGTGACTACTTCATTGTAATGATGCTGCTAAAAGCTTGAGAATAGTGAGTATGCGGATAAGTGTGTATTTAAAGGCAGCACATCACTTTGGTCACAGGGCTGATTGCATCTAATGGATCCCGTCTTGAAAATGAAGTGCCAATGTACCTGAAGTCGGAAATATCGAAGATTGAAAATGCGAATGAAGTCTTCGAGCCGCTTGCGGCCGGCGTTATGCGATTCAGTGATATTTTATCCCAATCGCATGTCAGCAGTGGTCCGGCGCTTGCTGATGTTCTCGAAAAATTGGCGCAGATGGAACTTATAAAGAAGGAAGCACCAATTAATGATGAAGGGAATAAGAGAAAATCCAGATACATTGTCACAGACAATCTTTCTATGTTTTATTACAGGTATATTTTCAGACACCTGTCTCAGTTGAATATTATGAACGAGGATATATTCTACAGCAGATTCATAGAAGAAGATTTTGAGACAAAATATGTTCCTCATGCATTTTGCTGCTGAAGACCTATTCCGACCCAAAGAAACATAAACTGCCAAAGGCCGATTTTTCCGAAACCTTTGGTAATTTATAAATCAAGTAGGAAAACTTAGCGCTCTTCAGGCGTTTCGCAGGAAGAACAGCAGCGGAGGTCGGAAATCGGCTCTGAAATGATGGATGATGATCTGAAACGATCAGACGGAAGATGGGAAATGATCGGAAACGATCAGACGTAAGAAAGGAAACAGAAGCGAAATATGGAAGAAAAATATTTCGGAAAGAAGAGAGTGATCCTGTATCCATGCAAACAGCCGGATGCACCGCTCATCTATTCAAATGATTACATCGAGGCTGGAGCAGAAGTGATCAGAATGGCGTCAGAGATAGGAGTGCCGGAATTTCACCTCGTAACAATTTCAAACCTTTCCTGGGACAGTGACCTGTCACCATGGCCGCATGAACCGGTGGTTACAAAGGATGATCATTTTACCGGCCATGCCGCAGAGCACATGAAGCTTATGGAAAATGAAATACTGCCCTGGGCAGAGAATGAACTCGCCTGGAAACCAGGAAAAAGAATACTTGCAGGCTATTCCATGGCCGGTCTCTTTTCAGCATATGCACCCTTTATTTCTGACAAATTCGATGGAGTACTCAGCGTATCAGGATCCGTATGGTACCCCGGCTTCGAGGACTATTTTCTGAAAACTGAATTCAGAAAAAAGCCGGATGCAGTCTATTTTTCACTTGGGAGTAAAGAGACCAGGGTCTCAAATCCCGCCCTTCAGGTTACGGAGAATGTTATGAAAAATCTTGCCAAAAACTGCAAGCTTAGAGGAACGGCTTCCGTATATGAACAGAATCCGGGAAACCATTTTAAAGACAGCGAGCTGCGCGTGGTAAAGGGAATTGACTGGGTATTGAAGGAACTTTTTTGTTAAACAGTACCAGACCCCGGGGTTTTCACAGGAGATGCACAGCAAAAATGAGATATAGAGAAATTATGAGAGAAGACAGTGCTGCTATTGCAGCGCTTGTACGGACAAATCTGAAAGCACATGGGCTTGATATTCCGGGAACTGTATGCTTTGATCCGAATCTGGATAATATCAGTGATTTTTATCTGGAGGCTCCGGATAAACGTTATTACATGGTTGTCATCTCAGATGATGATCGTATCATAGGCGGCATTGGACTTGCTGAGTTTAACGCTTTTTCGGAAACTGCTGAACTGCAGAAGCTCTATCTGTCTGATGAGGCCAAAGGCAGGCATTTGAGTTATGAGATGATCGGCATGATAGAAGAGAAGGCCAGAACACTTGGATATCGGCAGATGTATCTTGAGACTCATACCAATCTCAAGGCAGCGATACATATATATGAAAAAACCGGGTATAGCCGTATATCGAGACCGGAATCCGTGGTACATGGCGGTATGAACAGATTTTATCTCAAGAAACTCTGAATTGTAGTGATGAGAAGTATAATGAACTGTGTGGTATGGCTTTCTGGTACCAGACCCCTGAGACTTTTAAATTATGTAAAAAGTAGTATAATGAATTTTATGGGATGGCAGCTTTAGCCGGGGCTCACGAGGTCCGGGGGACCTCGGCACTGAGCCGACCGGAACGGAGTGGAGAAGCGCTTCCCTCACACGGAAGAGGTCACGAGTTAAAAGCCTCGTCCGCCCCATTATTTTATGATAACAGGTCTGGAGTAATGCGCAATTGGGAGTATGTTCCCTTACCAATGAAAATGGTGGTTTCTGGTACTGTTAATAAAATGTAAAAATAAGGAATATTACTTTCCTAAGAGTGATATACTGAAGTTCGCATGGAATGTGGTGTGGTATTGGTAATTATTTATACTATAAATTGATGTTCACAGTTTGATAACAGTACCAGACCCCCAGGGAACGGGACTTTGAAGGCAGGTACGAAAAGCCGGATTCAATGGGAAAAGGGGTCCTTCGTACACAGAAAGAGAGGTATGTATGGGATATGAACTGGACCGGGAGGGATTTCCTGCAGTCATACGGGAACTTTCCGGGAAGTGGCGGATCTTCGCCCCGGTAAGAAAGGCCGGCAAGGGCCGCTTTACCGATACGGATGTCATCATTTATGACGAAGTGAAAGAGGGGGACAGCATCGAACTTGAGGCAAAGTCCGATTATTCCTTTAAGGAAGTGCTGACGCCGCTTTCAGAGACGCTTTTCTACTTTACGGAGAGCCATGTTAACGAAGCCGAGCTCGATATGAGGCCGATCCTTGTCTTCCTCCGCTCCTGTGACCTGCATGCCCTGAAGAGGCAGGACCAGATCTATCTTGAGAACGGAACAGCGAAGGATCCCTTCTATCAGCGCCGGCGAGACCTTCTTCATTTTGCCCTGATCGGCTGCACGAAGAGCTTTGATAACTGTTTCTGTGTATCCATGGGGACGAATCACATTGAGAACGGCTATGATTTCGCCGTGAATCCGAAAGAGGATGGGGGCGTGTCCGTCAGTGTCTGCGAAGGGGCAGAGTTTTCTTCTCTCAAGAAGCTCTTTTCCGCCCATGCAGTGGCAGAGACGGATGTCTCACCGGCTTTCGTTTCGGAGAATACCGTCAAGGTCAGCATACCTGCCGAGATCCCGATGGAAGTCCTGAAGGACAGCCTGTGGGATGAGTACACCTCCCGCTGCATCGGCTGCGGCCGCTGCAATTTCGTCTGCCCGACATGCACCTGCTATACCATGCAGGATGTTTTCTATACTGAAAATGGCAGAGTCGGTGAGCGGCGCCGGGTTGCTGCATCCTGCATGGTCGATGGCTTTACGAATGTGGCCGGAGGCGGCCAGTACCGCAGGACTCAGGGTGAGCGGATGCGCTTCAAGGTATTGCACAAGATCTGCGATCACAGAAAGCGCTTCAGGAATGACATGTGCGTAGGCTGCGGCCGCTGTGACGATGTGTGTCCCGAGTACATTTCTTACAGTAATATTATTCATAAGGTTGCTGAAGCAGCAGAGAACGCCGGAAAGGAGAATGCATAATGAGTAGTGAAAACGCTTATATTCCCTTCCCTTCGAAAATTCTGAAGGTGGTCCGTCACACGCAGAAGGAATACACTTTCGTCATGGAGTTCCACGGCGATGTCAGGCCCGGCCAGTTCTTTGAAGTCTCTGTGCCCAGGTATGGCGAGGCGCCCATTTCCGTTTCCGGTATCGGAGACGGGTCTGTCGATCTGACGATCCGCCGCGTCGGCCGCGTCACGAATGAAGTTTTTGAAAAATACGAGGGTCAGTCCCTCCTCCTTCGCGGTCCTTACGGAAACGGCTTTGATACTGATCTCTTCAAGGACGGCGAAACAGTCGTCGTTGCCGGTGGTACAGGTGTATCCCCGGTTCGCGGCGTCATAAGGGCCCTTGCTGATATGCCGGACGCGAAAGATAAGTACGTGGTTGTCGGCTTCCGCAGTCCCGGCGACATGCTCTTCCGTGATGACCTGAAGATCTGGGACAGGAAACTGAATCTCATCCTCACCGTTGACGGGGCGCCCGACGGTTATACGGGAAATGTCGGTCTTGTCACGAAGTACATACAAGACCTGCCCCTGAGGGACCCTTCTACGGCTAAGGCCGTCGTTGTCGGCCCGCCGCCCATGATGAAGTTCACGATCATAGAGCTGCAGAAGAAGGGCTTCAAAGATGAAAACATCATCGTTTCCCACGAGCGGAAGATGTGCTGCGGCCTTGGCAAGTGCGGTCACTGCCGTGTCAACAGCACATACATCTGTCTGGACGGACCGGTGTTCAATTATGCTCAGGCCAGGTTCCTGGTTGACTGAAGGAGGCGAAAAATTATGGGTGAACTTGATATTGATCTCAAGAAGCTGAAAAAGAACGCCTACCGCTTCTCCAAGGTGCGGGGCGAGACAGCGTCGCGTGTGCGTGTGCCCGGCGGCGAAATAGATACGGATTCTCTGGCAAAAGTCATAGAAATTGCCGCCAAGTACGGCAAAGGACTTGTGAATATCACAAACCGTCAGGGCTTTGAGATCCCCGGCATCGCCCTCGAGGATGTCGAAGAAGTGAATTCGGCCCTGCAGTCTATCATTGATCATACGAAGGTCAATCAGAAAGAAGAGGGCGCCGGCTATCCGGCCTCCGGAACGCGAAACGTCGTTGCCTGTCCTGGCGAAAAGCTCTGTCCCTTCGGCTGCTACGACACAAAGGCCCTGGCCAGGCGCATCGATCACGAGATCTATCCCAGCGATCATCACGTGAAGATCGCCTGCACGGGCTGCTCCAATGACTGCGCCCACGTGCGCTTAAATGATTTCGGCATCATCGGCATGACGGAGCCACAGTATGATCCGTCTCGCTGCGTCGGCTGTGAACAGTGTGTTAAGTACTGCTCCAGACGGTCCGTCGGGGCACTGAAGGTGGTCAACGGAAAGATCGTCCGCGATATAAACAAGTGCATCGGCTGCGGTGTCTGCGTCGTTTACTGCCCGACGAGGGCCTGGACGCGGTCCGACGAGCACTACTTCCGTGTGACCCTGCTGGGCCGTACCGGAAAGAAGAATCCACGGCTTGGGGAGGACTTCCTCAAGTGGGCGGACGAGGACAGTGTCGTTCAGATGATCAGGAATGTCTACGACTACCTCGACGACTATCTCGACAGGGACGCTGTCGAGAGCAAGGAACACATCGGCTATATCGTTGACCGGACGGGCTTCGAGGAATTTCTTAAGTACATCATGAAGGACGTCCATCTTTCGGACAAGTGCGAGGTCCAGGGCCGCATCTACTGGGGCGGCAAGCGTTACGACCAGGGCAACGAACTCCGCCGGTCCATGTACCGCTTCTCGGACAGGCCAGCAGACTGAAAGAAAATAAGATAGAAAAAGCTGACTCCAAGAATCCTCATTATCTATTCGGTGTTGACTAATTTTAACATTTTATTATAATAGTTATGAATAGTTAACATATCCTGTAATAATAAGGAGTTTTGAAATCTATGTCCACATCTCCCTCACAGAAATCGCATCACGTTCCGCTGCCACCGCCGCAGCAGAAGATCTTAACCGCCTTAGGTGACCGTATTCACATGGCTCGAAAACGCCGTAAGATCACGATCAACGATATGGCTTCCCGCGCCAACATTTCCCGCCAGACGGTCTGGAAAATTGAGCACGGAGATTCGGGCGTATCCATAGGCGCATATCTGAAGGTCTTAAACGGCCTCGGAATGAAGACTGAACTGAACAAGATCATTGAAGACGATCCGCTTGGCAGACTCTTACAAGATGAACGTGATCGGTAATTATCTAAGCTCTGTGAAAGGAGGTCAGCCATGCGCAGCGTCATTGTATACTTAAATGCTGATATCGTCGGCACCCTCACCGAAGAGACATCCCATGGCAATGAAGTCTACTCATTTGACTTTGACAAAACATATCTGAAAAATCATCCGACCGCCTACTTCGGACCGGATATCGAAAATTACGCCGGTAAACAGTATAAACAATCCATGTTCGGTTGTTTCTCTGACTGTGCACCTGACCGCTGGGGCCGTACTCTGATTCAGCTCAGCCGTCCCGGCGAACGCTTAACCGAAATGGACTATCTGCTTCATCTCAGCGATTATCTCCGTACCGGAGCATTCCGATTCTATGACCCGGATACGGATGCATTCCTCGAATCTGATGGTGACAGGATCCCTCCAATGCTATCACTGCGAGAACTGGAGCAGGCAAGCTACGATATTGAGAATGGAACAGCTTCTGACAGTTTAAGGCGCATCATCGTCCAGGGATCCTCACTCGGCGGTGCCAGGCCAAAAGCCAATGTCATTGACGAAAAAAATGATCTCTGGATTGCAAAATTTCCATCAAAGACCGATACCTACGATGTCGGCGCATGGGAGGCCATCGAAAATGAATTGGCCAGAGTCTACGGATTAAATGTTCCTGAAACGAAAGCCGTAAAACTCTCTGACCATGGCACAACTTTTTTATCCAGACGATTCGACCGTGACCACGATACCCGCATCCCCTATTTTTCAGCCATGACAATGCTGGGCGCAGCGGATGGGAATCCTGAACATCTCGGCTACTATGATATTCTTGATCTCATGGAAGCTATCGGTGATACCAAAGATATCCCTGAACTCTACCGACGTATTATCTTCTCTATGCTGACCAGCAACACAGACGACCACCTACGTAATCACGGATTCCTGATGATTAACAATGAAATCAACCTGTCACCCGTATTTGATATCAATCCGGCACCGGACGGATGGCAGCATGCAATGTATCGACAGGATGGATTGAGTACGATTCAGGATATTATAGAAGTTCACGAATTGTTTCATGTAGATGAACATGATGCAAAAGAATTCGCTGCAGTCTGCCGGGATACTATCAAAAGCAAGCTGCCGGGACTATGTGATCGGTATCAGATTCCGAAGGCGCAGCGAAATAAATTCCTGTCATGAATATGGATACTGCTATTGCAGCGCTTGTACGGACAAACCTGAAAGCACATGGGCTTGATATTCCGGGAAATGTATACTTTGATCCGAATCCGGATGAATTCGAAACTTAGTCACTTTTTACATTGATTTCCGAAGGTAAATTGCAATAACAAGTTGGACACCCTCCGCTAGGCAGTAGCCTGGTAGATTCGGTCGATTTCCTCCTCGAAGATTTCACCCGGGGTTCTGTAACCCAGGACCTTCCTTGGGAGGCAGTTACACCAGTTCTCCACATC
>JAZASR010000013.1:0-50945 GCA_036343175.1 Lachnospiraceae bacterium | reverse complement strand
TTGAACTAAAACTTAATTCATTTAGAATTTTCAGGTTTGTCTTGCTATTTAACTTTCAAGCTGCTGTTCACTTTATTATGATCACATCAAAAGTGAAAGTGAACTTTGTTCTGACAAGAAGCGTGAAAAAAATAAGGACCTTTGAAATAAGCGTCTACACAAGCTTCTCAAAGGAACCTGTAACTTAAATCTCTTTCTCTGCTTTTTTCCGTCAGCGTTTTTTATAATATCACGGCGAAAAATGATTGTCAAGGGTTTTTCCATATTTTTTTAAGAAATTATGATAGCAGGCGAACTTCTCATTGCCTAAAGCCAGCGGGATCGCAACTTTTCTAGAGCCAGCGGGATTGCGGCAGCCTTATTTCAATACTGGTTAAGACATGACTGGTTAAGACATGCAAAAAAGCCGGGAGTATGCGCTCTCGGCTTTTCTTTAATGGCGGACTCTGGAATTACCCAGCGAATCTTCAAATTCTCTGAGGAGATTTTTGGAATGCTCTGATAGATTTTCAGGTACCTCTATACGGACCTCTGCATATTCATCGCCGGTCTTTCCTTCCGTATCAGACAATCCCTTGCCCCTGAGCCTTATCCTTGTGCCCGACTGGGTTCCCGGCTTTATCCTGCACATAACGGCACCATTAAGAGTCCGAATCTTAACTTCGCCTCCCAGCACTGCGGTGGGAAACGGGACATAAACTGTTGTATACAGATCATTGCCCATCCTTTCAAATCCGCTGCCATAAGGCTTTCGTTCATTTGAGAACTTTTGACTGTTTGTATCCGACCAGAATGAGCTGTCATGCTGACTCCTGCCTTCTCCGGGTCCGCTGCCAAAGCTGCCTGTCTTTGTGCCCGGCCCGGTTCCGCCGAAGATATCAGAGAAAATATCTCCAAAGAAATCATTGCCCATGCCGCTGTAATTAAAGTCACCACCGTTACCGGCTGAGGTAAAGTGAAATTCATGGGTGCCGTTTCCATCCGTGAAATGAAACTCCCGGCTGCCTCCCCCGGAGCCAAAATGCACATTATTGAACAGATCGTCAAACGGAGTTCCCTGACCGCCGCCTGCAGAGCCGCCTTCAAATGCATAAGAGCCAAACTGGTCATAAGCTTTACGTTTCTTAGGGTCGCCCAAGACCGCATAAGCTTCATTTACTTCCTTGAATTTCTGCTCGGCAGCCTTATTGCCGGGATTTCCATCAGGGTGGTACTTCTTTGCAAGCTTATGGAAAGCCTTTTTTATTTCGTTGTCAGAAGCGTTTCTCTCCAATCCTAAAATTTTGTAATAATCCTTTTCATTCATAATACCCCTCTTTTCCTGAAACCAAATACCGGCCAATCTTCAAGTCTCACTGAATTACCTCTCAATAAAAAAGACCAGAAGGTTCATCGCCTTCTGGTCTTAATATTAAAGGAAGGAGTCTGATGAAACTTTTTGAAAAATTCACCAGCATCTTTGGGGGTCGTCAGCCATCAATGGAAATAAACTTATCCTCTTCGACCTTTTTCTCCTCTTCTTTCTTAGGGATCGTGATCTTAAGGATGCCGTCCTCGAACTTAGCCTTGATATCATCATCTTTGATCTCGTCGCCTACATAATATGAGCGGCTTGAACTTCCATAATATCTTTCCTTACGGATATATTTGCCTTTTTCATCCTTTTCGTCATTCTTCTTCTTGGTCTCGGCGGAAACTGTAAGATATCCTTCCTTGAGCTGGACCTTGATGTCCTCTTTCTTGATGCCGGGAAGCTCAATGCCTATCTCATAGCTGTCACCATTATCATAGATATCGGTCTTCATGATATCTGAAGAATGATAAAATTTGTTCATTGGAGCAGCAAAGCTGTCATCAAAGAAATCATCAAATAAACTGCTTGTACTATTGTCTCTAAAGAAATCAGGTAATAACATAAGTCATTCCTCCTTTTATGTTATGTGAGTCACAGCCCACAGTTATGCTTTACCTATTCCCGTCCGGATGATCTTTTAAAAAGCTTACATGATAAAGCTTATAATGATCATTCTCCGGGGTCAGTTGTGTTCTCATCAGGGAGTTGACAGATCCTTTAATCTAAGATTCCAGTTAAGATCCTCAATGAATATTGAAGAAGCTTCAATCGAGAGCCTTCATATGATCCATATCTGATCTTCATTTATCTTATCTGTTATCTGTCTTTCTTCCTTGATTCTGGAATGAATTATATCACGGTTATTAGCACTCGTCAAGAGTGAGTGCTAATAATTTTTGTGAAAATTCTGTGAACTCTTTTTTCCATTGACTCATATTATGTCTTCAAAGGCAGCAAATACGGTATCTTTAAGATTATTGAATGCATTAGAGGTTTCCATGGCAGACTTAAGATCCATGCCATGGCGGTCGACCTCTATAATGCGGTCAAAGATGCTCCCATTGCCTGCTGCAGCTGTGTCTGTACTGTTCAGGCCCATATCCTTCTTTAATTTATGATCCTGACCCTTAAGACGATCTATTCCCGTAAATGCCCAGACAGGTTTATTATATCTGCGGGCAAGCTCAGCGCACTTTTCTGGAAATTTGCCCATGCCGGTCTGGTCATCTACAGCACCTTCACCTGTTATGACCAGATCAGCTGCCTTTACTTTTTCTTCCATACCGGAAAGTCTGATCACAAGCTCCGACCCGCTGATCAGCTGTCCGTCCAGGAATGCGTGGATGGCAAATCCTAAGCCGCCCGCAGCGCCCGAACCCGGATACGTGTGGTCATTTTTTTCTCTTTTATATAATAAAGGTTCATCATCGGAAGTCAGACACAGAAAACGCTCAGCTGCTGCAGCGTAATTCTTCATGCCTTCATCCAGCGCCTTCACCATGTCAGGATCAGCTCCCTTCTGCGGCCCAAATACAGCGCTCGATCCATCGGGGCCCGTAAGAGGATTCCTTACATCGCAGGCTGCTATGAATTCGCATTCATTAATGCCTATGTTTTCATTATATTCAATGGAATATATATCAGAAAGGAATCTGCCGCAAGGCTTTATTTCATTTCCTGATCTGTCTCTGAAGGTAAAGCCTAATGCGGAAAGCATACCGATGCCGCCGTCATTGGTACCGGACCCGCCGAGTCCTATGATGAATCGTCTGGCCCCATTATTAAAAGCGTCCACTATCTGCTCACCTATACCTATGGTAGTTGAAAGAGATGGATCACGCCTGCCCTCCGGTATCAATGGCAGACCGCAGCACCTGGCTGTTTCTATGACTGCAGTGATCATCTCATCATTTGAAAATAATAAATAATCGCTGTCTATCTTTTCAAAGCAGGGACCGGTGATACAAAGGTTTATGGTCTTTATCTGCGAACCGGATGTCAGCTCGCAGAGATCTGAAGCTTTTGACTGTTCATCTGTTTTTGAGCCAGCAGATACGGCCGACCCTGCAAGGGCAGACCTGACCGCATCCATGGTGCCTTCGCCTCCATCGGCAGACAGTATTACATCTATATTGATGTCAGCGATGTTATATTGACTCTTCATATCTGAAGCTTCGATAATATCTTTATTCTTTACAGCCAATGAAGGGCTTTTACCTGTATTCTCCAGGGCTTTTGCTGCAAACTTTTTAATGCCTTCTTTTACTGCTTCAGCCGCCTGATCTGAAGTAAGGCTGCCCTTAAATGAATCGATCGCTATTAGTATTCTCATAATATAATAAGCAGATGGACCTGGGCACACTTACCCGGTTCATCTGCTTACCCTTTCAAACGTTTATTTATATATTGATCCTGCAATAATAAATGCTCTATTAAACTGCTGATAATATGACGTAAGTGCCAAAAAGTACCTTTGGCACACACATCATAGTTTTATCAGCTGACACATTACTTATTGCCCTGCAGGAAATGTTCCCTTATATCAGTCATATCCTGTACTATCTCCAGAGTCCCAAGATATTCACCTGTCCTGCTTCTGACTGCCGCATATATTATACGTGCGGGACGCTCCGGATCAGGCGACCACATCTCGACTGAATCCTTTGTACCATTCTTTAAAGACTCAAGAAGAGTCTTAACCATCGAATGGATCTTCTTCGGGTGGCACTCCATGACAGGGCGTCCAAGCGCTGATGACGGGCGCAGGAAATACTTATGATTGTTAACGAAGAGCTGATTATTATTATCAGCGTCGATAAATGTCAGGTCGACAGGGAGGAGGTCCACTATGCTCTTCAGCTGTTCAACTGTTGCAAAGCCGTTATCAAACCGGATGATACCGTCAAGAAAGCTCTTGTCTTCATTGGCGCTGTCAAACATCTCCCTCCTCTTTAAAATTTCCTCGCCATATAACCACTTCGGAACTAAAGTTTCGTCAATAAATACATAGCCCATCTCAGGGATATCCTTGTAGGCGCTGATCATCTCATCATCATTGAGATTCTCAACACAGAGAGGGAAGAATATATTATTCTCCTTATAGATCATCTCTTCTATTCTTGTAAGCGTTTTCTTTATGTTCTCGAGAAGAGGTGAGATATACTTTCTGGCATCAGGAACAGTTAAAGACCCCCTGCCCTTAGATCCTCTGCTTCCTTTTGCATCAGATGCATCATTTTCTGCTTTCGGAGCCTCTGTTATCCTGAGCTCAGATGGATCAGTCAGACTTTTAAATTCAAAATCACATTTTCCAAGGCTGTCAGTTATTTCTGAATCCACGCCCCACATAACATCCATCGGCCCGACTATATCATGATGATAGAGCATCGGCATGAATATTTCTTCTTTTTTATTATAAAGTATCCTGATGCGGCGGAGCTTATGTATACCCTCTTTAAGAGCGCTGAATGCTTTTTTCGTGCGCCTGTTATCAACATCAAGAGCATTTACAGAGTCTGATAAAATATCTACCTGAACATTCAATATATGAAGAACTTCCTCAAGCGCCTCGTTTTCCTCGCTCATTATCCATATAGGGTGACCTTCAGGCAGTGTATAAATGCTCACATTAGTCTCGACCCTTTTTTGGGACTTCCAATCTTTGAACTTTGGGATCTTATTTTCCAGCCACCTGTCGGTATTGAGAGAATCGTCAACCTCCCCCTGAGCCTCAAGCAGGGCTTTTCTTTCCATTACAAGAAGCTCGCCCCTGGTCTTTCCATGGAACAGGCCGGAATGCAGATCACAGAGACGCTGGACCTCATCGATCGGTGAGCCGCTTTTGATAAGACCCTGTTCCGCCTCAATTATTTCCTTAAATGAAACATTCTCAAACTCTTCTACAAAGCTCTTTTTTACGCTGTCGAAGTCCTCACCGGAATTCAATCTCTTAAGGTAACCCTGAAGGGCCTTTACTCTTTGCCCGGGATCCCGGATAGCTTTTCCGGACTTATTGTCAGCAGGCACATTCTCAGCCTCCATACTTACATTCTCTTTCTGTCCTTCCAATGACTTTTCAGCCGCTGAGATATTTTCATTAAATTCTTTTTCACTCATAATAATTCTCCTCATGATATTCTGTCACAAAATATAAATAATAACGTATATATGATATATTAACCTATTTTCACTAAAATTTGCGGAAAATTATTGATAAATTTTATCTATAATATTTCCTGCTGCATTTCCGGATGCATTTTCTGTTAATAACCTGACTGAAAAAGTCTGCCAGGATCAAAATATTTTGAAAAATCTTTAAACGGACTCTAGGCATTCTCCCTGGAAAAGAGTCCTGTATGCTTCCAGACGCCCTTCTTCCATCTGAATCCCATAAATACCGCTCTTGTGCATTCATCCATTGCAAGTCCTATATGGGACCCGAAGGCTCCGAGTCCGATCTTCAGCCCCAGTACATATGTGCCGCCGGATGCCAGCAGGAACATGAAGATCACTGCTATGACCATAGGGAAGATGACATCTCCGGCAGTCTTCAGCGCAGATCCGTAGACTACATTGCAGGCTTTGCCGATCTCAAGGACTATATCGACAAAGAGACACTTTGTAACCCACGATGCCATGTCGGGGTTATCGGTAAATATCTTCATATAAAGCGGTGAGGTGCCTGCAAGCAGCAGGGCGATCCCTACCGCAATTACTGCTCCCAGGAATGCTGACCTTCGGGTTGTCCTGTCACAGGCATCAAAGTCAAGACTCCCCATCTTCCAGCCTACCACAATGGCATTTGCCTGGCAGAGTGCAATGCCCACGCTTGCTGAAAAGTTGCTTATGGTGATGGCATATGACCTGACAGTAATATTGAAACCGGCACTGTCCATGCCATTTAAAAGCCTTGTGATGATAACTATCGCAATATTATAAAGGATGTTTTCAAAGGCTGACGGAAGCCCTATATGAATGATCTGTCCCAGGATCTTTCTGTCTGTGACATCATCGCATGGATCTTCAGCCTTCAGTTCCTTCTCATTTATCAGGCGCTTTTCCATAATGATAACACACATGATATTTGCGATCCTGGAAATGACTGTAGCGAGGGCCACACCTAATACTCCCATATGCAAGGCAAACAGGAATACCGAATTCAGCACGATATTGATGATGTTTGCTATGACGGTCGCGATCATAGGCTCTTTTGAATGGCCAAAGGATCTTAAGGTCGAGGCATAAACCGGTATCAGGGCATTTAAAAAGCAGAAAAGTCCAACTGTCTTCATATATGTAATGCCATAAGACAGGAGCTCATCCGCTATGCCGACTGCTGTAAGGATATCCTTTGCAAAGAAGAACAGAGCCAATGATACTATGGCACCGAATATGAGATTGACCTTTGCAGAGATATTTTTGGCACGGACTGCAGCATATGACCTGCCGGCGCCTATGTTCTGCGTCTCAACTGAGATCATACCTGTCGAGATGATCGAGAACATGGTGATAAAAAGGTTGTAGTATGTATTTACTGTTCCAACTGCTCCAACGGCCTGGTCATTCAAAGTAGAGAGCATAAGAGTGTCTACCATGCCCGAGAGCATATAGAGCAGGACCTCAAAATAAATAGGTACAAAGAGCTGGAATACTGTCTTTTGCTTCATCATATCTCCTTAAGCTTTCATAAATAAAAATATGCAGCTTCAATTACACGAAACCGTATAATATTAGCACAGTTTCCAAAAAAAGCAACATCCGAAATCATTTACGATGAGAAAATTCATTTTTTCTTAATATATACTTCTCATATTCTACTTCTCTCTACTACGGTTTGCGGTATCATCAGCCTCTATTGTTGAGAGCATTGCCTGACCGCAAAGTGATATTAGAAAGTAAAAAGGCTGATTATACCGCAAACCCGATAGAAATCGAAAACTATAAGTTTAAATTATTTGTAAATCGGTGCCTTTATTGCTATACTGTTTGTTTGAAATATTTACTCGCCTTTAACGCGAAGAATCAATGGAGGCTGTTAATGAAGAAGATAGTTCTTACAGGCGGCGGTACTGCCGGACATGTTACACCTAATATAGCTCTTATCCCCGAGCTGAAAAAACAGGGCTATGAAATACATTATATCGGCTCGAAGAATGGTATTGAGAAAAAGCTTATCACTGAACTCGGTATCCCTTATTATGAAATTTCAACAGGCAAGCTCAGAAGATATTTTGACGTGAAGAATTTTACAGACCCATTCAGAGTCATTGCAGGCTTTTCACAGGCAAAAAAGATACTCAAAGAGTTAAATCCTTCCGTGATCTTTTCAAAGGGAGGCTTCGTGTCAGTCCCTGTTGTGCTTGCAGCAAAGAAGCTTAAGATCCCTGCCGTCATTCACGAATCTGACATGACGCCGGGCCTTGCCAATAAGATATGCATACCTTCTGCAGCCCGCGTCTGCACGAACTTCCCTGAGACAGTTAAGCTGATACCCGATAATAAAGCAGTGCTTACCGGAACCCCCATAAGGCAGGAGCTTTTCACCGGCTCAAAGATAAATGGTCTTCAATTCGCAGGCCTCACAGGAAACAAGCCGGTGATCATGGTGATCGGCGGAAGCCTTGGGGCACAGAACGTAAATAATGCTGTAAGAGAGGCCCTTCCGGAGCTTCTGAAGCGCTTCGACGTGATCCACCTCTGCGGTAAAGGTAAGGTGGACGAGACAGTAAAGGAAGACGGCTACGTCCAGTTTGAATTTATAAAAGATGAACTTAAGGACCTATTTGCTGCGGCAGATGTAGTCATATCCAGAGCCGGAGCTAATGCCATATGTGAGCTTCTGGCCTTAAGAAAACCTGCTCTTCTTATACCGCTTTCCGCAAACGCAAGCCGCGGAGATCAGATACTTAATGCAAATTCCTTCAGGATGCAGGGCTATGCTGACGTTCTCGAGGAAGAAGATATTAAAGATAATGTCCTTGCTGAGAGGATAAATGCCCTGTATGATGATCGTGATAAATATATTAATGCAATGGAAAAGTCACAGATGAACAATTCCATCGATAAGATAGTCGGACTCATCAATTCCGTGAGTCTTAATTGAAAGGAGAAAATATGAATATTCCAAAAGACCCGGCGATCTTACTCAGTGTCATAAACACCGCTCTCCGTGACAGATACCCATCCCTCGATGAGCTCTGTGCAAGTGAGGGAGTCGACAAAGCCGATATTATCGATGCCCTCAAAAAACTCGATTACACATACGACGCCGGACAGAACCGATTCATCTGAATATATGATCTGTAAAAAATATCTGATCTGTAAATCAAGAAAGACCATCAGCTTTTTTAAAAAGCCGGTGGTCTTTTTATTAGCAGTTATAATATCATTTTCATAAAGAGGTCAGCAGATGAAAAACAGAACGATCTTCCATTGCCTGCCTCCGTAAAAAAATACTAAAGAAGCATCAATATGCCTTGCCCCAGAAGACCATATGTTTAGCAGGTCTTCCACAACACACGCAGACATCTGATATGTGCTCCTGCTTAAACGGCATGCAGCGTGAAGTAGCAGTGGTATCAGCCTTGATCTTATCTTCGCAGGCCTGATCACCGCACCACATAGCCTTTACGAAACCAGGCTTTGTATTGATGATCTCTTTGAATTCTTCATAATCCTTCGCTGTGTAAGTATGCTCATCCCTGTGCTTCCTTGCGCGGTCAAACATATCATTCTGCATCTGCTCAAGGATCTTTGCGACTTCTGCATCTACCTCATCGAGGCTAATATCATACTTTTCACGTGTGTCACGCCTTACGGCAACACACTTATTATTCTCGATATCCTTAGGGCCTATCTCGATACGAAGCGGAACGCCCTTCATTTCGTGCTCTGCGAACTTCCATCCCGGTGACTTATCGGAATCATCGACCTTTACCGAGAATGCTCCGAGCTTTTCCGCTATCTCATGAGCTTTGTCGAGTACGCCTTCCTTATTCTGCCTGATAGGTACGATAACTACCTGAACAGGAGCGATACGCGGAGGAAGCACAAGTCCCGAATTATCGCCGTGTACCATTATCATGGCTCCGATAGTCCTTGTTGTAAATCCCCATGAAGTCTGATGTACATACTCGAGCTTATTGTCTTTGCTTGTATACTGGATGCCAAAAGCCCTTGCGAAGCCATCGCCGAAATTATGCGATGTGGCTGACTGAAGAGCATGACCGTCGTGCATAAGAGCTTCGATAGTATATGTTGCTTCAGCGCCTGCGAACTTCTCCTTATCGGTCTTCTTACCCTTTATAACCGGGATGGCCAGTATCTGCTCGCAGAAATCAGCATAGAGATCGAGCATCTGAACTGTACGCTCCTCTGCCTCTTCGGCTGTTGCATGAACCGTATGGCCTTCCTGCCACAGGAACTCGCGGGTACGTAAAAACGGTCTTGTATTCTTTTCCCATCTTACAACTGAACACCACTGATTGTAGACCTTTGGAAGATCCCTGTATGAATGAACAATGTCCTTATAAAAATCACAGAAAAGTGTCTCTGATGTAGGACGGACGCACATACGCTCAGGAAGCTTATTAAGTCCTCCTTCGGTGACCCAGGCCACTTCAGGCGCAAATCCCTCAACGTGTTCCTTCTCTTTATCAAGAAGGCTCTCAGGTATGAACATGGGGAGATATACATTCTCAACGCCTGTCTGCTTGAAGCGCATATCGAGTTCATTCCTTATATTCTCCCAGATAGCATATCCAAGCGGTCTGAATACTGTACAGCCGCGGATGCTTGAGTATGATACCAGCTCTGCCTTTATGCATACGTCTGTGTACCATTGGGTAAAATCTTCCTCCATAGGTGTGATCTCTTCCACCAGTTTCTTATCGTCTGCCATATTTTCTCTCTTTCCTTTATTATGCAGCTTTAGCTGCGATCATATTATTTTCTGCCCTTTACCGGGCAGCATGATATAAAGATCTTCCGGGTGATCCTTATATTTATCACTTAACTTTAACAATGACAAATCCGGACTTTTTACTGCCTGCTATGAGTCTTAACCGTCCTGTCCCCTTTTTCTTAAGCTTTACAGTCATATATGCTTTAGTCTTTTTTACGACTGCACGGCTCTTATCCTTCTGCTTCACAACAGTAAAGGCCCCGCCTTTCCTGACAGCTGAAATATCATCTATTACAGGAAGATCTGCGTTGACGGCCTTTATATTAAAATATACCCTGATCCTGCGGCCCTTCCTGTATTTATAGATCTTTTTCTTCTTTAACGGCTTCAGGATCCTTGCCTCATTCCTGATAGTGACATTTAATGTGCTCGTAGAAGAACCTGACTTAATAGTGATCTTACATTTACTGCCCCGAACCGATCCGGGCTTTGCCTGTATAATAAGTTTATTTCCTGATACCTTAGCTTCAAATGAGTCCGAATCGGTATTGCCGGATACATTTACGGGCTCTGCAGATGTTCCCGTTGCAGCTTTCACGGTGAACGGAAACTCTAAAGATGTACCGATAGTTATAAGGCTTTTCGTCTTACTTAAACGGAGCGAAGCTGTTTTTAATGGTATCTCTGCCGGTTTGCCAACAGTCTGGATATGTACTGAAACAGCTGCAAGAGTAGCAGTAATAACTGCCTCTTTAGTTGCCGGCGGATTGGCTTCTCCGGATAACATGAGTGCGCCTGCCCCTGACGCCGGATCAGAAGCATTAAGAGAAGTATTAGTAACTACTGTACATACCGATGCAAGCACGGGAATGGTGATATCCAATGCAGGTGCATCCTTTGCGGCTTCTATCGTTATGATCACGTTTTCCCTGTCATTATCCCGGTCAGTCTCAGCCCCTGCTTTTATGATATCAGCCTTATCGGCGCTCACTTTAGCCTTGATGCTTTCAAATGTCGCAGGAACATTTTCAGGACACGCAAGAAGACCTTTAAGAGTCCTCTTTATAGTTACAGGACCGGCGGGATCCGCAGTGATCTTTATAGTACATTTCTGAAAATTAATAAATTTACCGCCCTTATCAAAGAGGTCACTATAATATGTATCTTCTGATAATACAGTGTCAGCTGACCGGGAGTCACTTTCAGATTCCGGATCCTGTTCCTGATATGAAGAAGATACCGGCGATCCTGCCTCTTCTGCATAAGCCGGCATGCCCGGCAAATAAAAGGCAAGGACAATGGTAAGCATCAGGGATATGGATCTCATGAAGAACTTATTCCGGACTCTTTCCATTTATCTTTATCTCCTTAACTTTAAGCAGGGGAAGCTTAAGGCCAATATCATGCCAATACAAAGCCAATATATGAGGATCCCTGCTAAAGCAATAAATCTTTATTGTATTAAATTTATTCCATCCAGATAAATAATGCAGATCAGAAATCGAATTTTCCTTCGAAATATTCACCGAGTCTGTCGATCTCGATCCTTTCCTGCTGCATGGTGTCTCTGTCACGGACAGTTACCTTATGGTCTTCCTCCGAATCGAAATCATAGGTTATGCAGTAAGGTGTACCGATCTCATCCTGACGGCGGTAGCGCTTACCAATAGCTCCGCGGTCGTCATACTCAACGTTGAACTTCTTTGAAAGATCAGCAGCAAGCTTCCCGGCCGGTTCTGCAAGCTTCTTTGAAAGCGGAAGGATGCCGGCCTTTACAGGTGCCAGTGCCGGATGGAAATGAAGAACATTCCTTACCGAACCATCCTCAAGTGTCTCTTCATCGTAAGCACCGCAGAGGAATGCGAGTGTTACACGGTCTGCACCAAGTGAAGGCTCTATGACGTATGGAATATACTTTTTATTATTAACATCATCAAAATAAGTAAGATCCTGGCCGGATACTTCCTGATGACGTGAAAGATCGTAATCTGTACGGTCTGCTATGCCCCAGAGCTCGCCCCATCCGAATGGGAAGAGGTATTCGATATCTGAAGTTGCCTTTGAATAGAATGAAAGCTCTTCCTTCTCGTGATCGCGGATACGCATCTCTTCCTTCTTCATGCCGAGAGATGTAAGCCAGTTTACACAGAAATCCTTCCAATACCTGAACCAGTCAAGATCTGTATCAGGTTCGCAGAAGAACTCAAGCTCCATCTGCTCGAACTCACGGGTACGGAATGTAAAGTTGCCGGGCGTGATCTCATTTCTGAATGACTTGCCGATCTGGCCGATTCCGAATGGGATCTTCTTTCTTGATGTACGCTGTACGTTCTTGAAGTTTACGAAGATACCCTGGGCAGTCTCAGGACGAAGGTAGACCGTATTCTTTGCGTCCTCTGTAACACCCTGGAATGTCTTGAACATAAGGTTGAACTGTCTGATCTCCGTCCAATTGTGAGAACCGCATGATGGACAGGGAATCTTATGCTCTTCGATATACTTCTCCATCTCCTCATTGGTCCAGCCGTCAAGACCCTTCTCAGGAGTTATGCCATTTTCCTTCATGTAATCCTCGATAACATTATCTGCACGGAAACGCTCGTGGCAGTCCTTGCAGTCCATAAGAGGATCTGAGAAGCTTCCAAGATGTCCTGAAGCTACCCATGTCTGCGGGTTCATGAGAATAGCGCAGTCGATGCCGACATTGTAAGTATTCTCCTGGATAAACTTCTGCCACCAGGCCTTCTTTACGTTATTCTTGAGCTCTACACCAAGATTTCCGTAGTCCCAGGTATTTGCGAGTCCGCCGTAGATCTCTGAGCCCGGATATATGAATCCTCTTGCCTTTGCAAGAGCAACGATCTTATCAAGTGTTTTTTCCATGATAGTCCTCCATATTGATTATTAATACTACAGGCTTTTCCTGCCTGCAAAACATGCTCACATTTCATTGCAAAACATACAGAGTTGATTTTAGCATTTATAGTATCAATTTTCAAGAAGATACTGATATTGGCATATACTCTGTCAATCCTCATTTACTATGTTCTGCAGTCTTACAAGTTCCAGGTTAAGCTTTTTTCTATCAGCATGATGTTTCCTTTTATGTACCTTTAATACATATGGTAAAAATTAATAAATGCCGAATCTTGAAAAGATGTAAATGCATAAGAGCAGAAATTATCTATAAAGTCAATAAAAATACCCATGTCATTTGACTTTTCAAATGACATGGGTCCTTGAAACTATTGATATCATTTGATTTCAGATGATATCAGCCTTTGAAGCTTTTAGAATCCTGCCTTATCATTATCATACAGGATGTTTTAAGATCGCCTTTTATCACTTCTTACTAAACTTTGCTTTTTTAGCTCCGGCTTTCTTGAAGAGCTTCTTTAATTTCTTAAGTTTTGCCTTCTCAGGTACTGTTATCTTTATCTTCTTAGCTGTTCCCTTGAATGCGTTCTTGCCGACCTTTGTGAGAGAAGTGCCTTTAAGTGTTACCTTCTTCAGGCTCTTGCAGCCAGAAAAAGTATTGGCACCGATCTCAGTAACGTTCTTGCCTACTGTAACCTCTTTGAGATTCTTATTGCCCTTGAATGCTGAAGCAGCGATCTTTGTGACGCGGCACTTAACACCGTTTATCACGATATAGTCAGGGACCCTGACTGATGCGGCTGTTGCTGCAGCGCCTGTTGCTCCGACATAAGTCACATTTACCTTAGCTGCGGACTTTGTTACCTTATATGAGGCATTTTCCGATACAAGGACAGAATCTTTATCAGGAAGCACTGCAGAAGCCCTGAACTTATTATTCTCTGCCGTAAGGGCTTCCTTACTTGCTGTAAGGTTCTTAATTTCAGTCTTAAGAGCAGCTGCGCTTGCAGTGAGTGCAACCGCGCTCTTTGAAAGTGCTTCATTTTCCTTTGTAACCGCAGACAGGCTTGTTGTGAGAGCCTTGTTAGCATAATAGGCTTTAACTATCCAGTCATTGGCCTTTGTTGACTTGACTAAAGCATCAAGACCTTCGAGGAGCTGATAAACTCCATAGCCTTTTTCAAGATTAGTATTTACCTTGTTTTCTTTGAGATCAACATTAAGAAGGGCGCCATCAAAAAGAGTCTTTCCTTCTTTAATAAAATTATACTTTCCATTAAAGAAAGCACCTTCGTTATTAGCGCCAAGGGCAAGCATTACTTCACCCTGGGTATTATAATTATATCCGCCTGAATAACCTTTACCGTATGAGCCATCTTTCTCCTGCTTCTCAGAAAGGAATGTAAGGGCGCTTTTTACTGCTGCAGCAGCCGTTGCATTATCTGAATAATTGCCAAAGCCCACAATATTCATTGCCACGCCATCAATACCGTAGTTCGATGCCTCCTGGGTCTCAACATCCTTTGCAAGGCTGTCTATCAGCTGATCAACGGATGTAAGCTTTTTATTAGCTGCGTTTATCTTATAATTCTTATTGGAATTAAGTGCCTGGAGGACTATTCCCTCTCTTCCGTAATTCCCATATGCATAATATGATGCATCATATACGTCATCTGCTGTCATAAGGGCAACAAGATCTGTATTCTCAAAAGCTGAGGCATCCTCACCTGCTTCGGTAAGGAAAAGGACTGTCTTGGCATAAAGATCGGAAGCCGTGCCCTGCCATTTGATATTTTCATATGTCATATTCCTGGTCTCAGATGTTTGATTCCAATTAGCGTCATAGACAGTCTTTGTCAGGCTTGCACCGGATACAGCGCCTGTCTTATTATCTTTATTGAGCTCATCAAACTGACCTTTAAGTTTACTTATAATAGCCTTATAAAGTTCAGGAGCTTCAAAACCTGTCTTCTTAAGTACATAGGCCGCATATACACTAGTCTTGTCTTCGAGACCCGGAACCTTCTTTCCATCCTCGAATACGTCCTTGTAGATCTGCTTCTGCAGGATCCCGATCTCTTTCTGGGCGGCATCCAGCTGATTTACGTAAGTCTCAACTGTTACTGACTGCGTCCGGGCGGCTGCATCAGTGCCTTCAGCTGCGGATACGCCTGCCGGAACACTTGTGAATACCATTGCTGCGGATAAAACTACTGCTGCTGCGCGTGCGAATGTCCTGGTCTTTAATGACTTTGATACATTTGCCGCTGTCACTGAAAGTACATGGACTTTCTTGAAAAATTTTCTCATATTTCCTCCTTTTTGCTTCCCTCCGAAGCAAGCATGAAAGTACGTAAATGCATGAAAAATAAGATTTACATTTACGGCACCGGCAGGTCTCCTGGCTCAAAGCTTACATGATCTGTCTTTCAAATAATTTTATCAGGACAAAAGTCCTAAAAAATTGCAGACAAAACAGATCACAACATAAAAGCACATACCTTCCCAAGGCTCCCGGCCTCAGTGGCGCGGAAATGGGATCAAAGACCAATGTGACGGCATGCGGTTAAAGCGTCACGCATACATATAAAACGCCATACAGATCAATGAAAACGCCATTCCACCCGTGCTTATCCTTACTTTTACAGTAGCGGGGGCTGCCTTAGTTTCTGACTAAGTTCCCTTTTAAGTTCATCATTTGATGAATACCGGTGCGGGCAAAGTATAGCATATCGGCACTATTTTTACAAACAAAAAAGGCAGCTTAAAAAGAGCTGCCTTTCCCAGGCTCCTGTAGTTACAAACCTTTACTTAAGCAACACCGGTTACCTCGTTGGAAAGATCACGAACACTGCACCTCACAGCACGCTGAATTACGACGTTTACAATGCGGTTAATGATGAACTTTTATATTCCGGTGCTATGCAGACCATCACATACCAGGAAATACCTTTAAATGACTTCTGCAATTACACAATGAAGAAGAGCTGCTATTACGTCGTATTCACTTTTACGACCGCTGCTGGAAAGTCTGCATCATCAACTGTTTACCTGATCACACAGCCAAAGGTTCTTATAAAGAAGACAAAGAGTTCCGTAAAGAGCCGGTCTGTTGTCGTTTACTGGAAAAAGGTTCCAAAAGCTAAGAAATATAAGGTATATTACAGTAAGGATAATAAAAAATGGAAAAAGATGGGAACTACGAAAAAGACAAGCTTTAAGCTCAAAAAGGGAGTAAGCTTCCCGATCTGGAAGCACCGCTACATAAAGGTCCGCGCATATGGACACGGGGGCTCGGTTTCGTGCGATGAAGAGTATTATATGCTTTATCGGTATAAGAAAGTAATACACTAAAATACAGATCCCCCAATGATATTAATATATATCAGCAATTAAGACAGAACTTCCTGAACTCATCTGCCCTTACAGGCTTTGAATAGTAGTAGCCCTGGATGAAGTTGACTCCCGCATCACGTACGAATTTAAGCTGATCTTCGGTCTCAACGCCTTCGGCAACTATCCTGTAGCCCATATCTCTCATCATCTGGACTGTATCGCGGTAGTACAGCGCTTCTTTTTCGTCAGCATCAGCATCGAGCAGGGCATCGCGGTCGAGCTTTACACATTCCGGCTTTACGCTCTTTACATATGAATAATTGGAAAATCCGCTGCCATAGTCATCTATGGAGAAGCGGAATCCAACGCCGGCAAGGTCTTCCTTCTCACGGATAAATGCATCCATGTTCTGTATCATTGCTGATTCTGTTATTTCAAAATTGATCTGAGACGGTTTGATCTTATAGCGGTCAAGAATAGCCATAAATGCTTCAAGACACCCTCCATGGCCGCACTGGACAGGGGAAAGATTGATCTCTATATACTCAGGACGCTTGTTCTCAGGCAGTTCGCTCAAGACTTTACAGGAATTCTCAATGGTATTAAGGCCTAACTGCCAGATAAGGCCGTTATTCTCGGCTGCTGTAATGAATTCAAATGGAGGAACACTTCCCAGAGCAGGGTCATTCATTCTGGAAAGTGCCTCAGCCGCATGGAGCTTACCATTCTTATCCATGATAGGCTGAAAGACTGTCCAAACGCTGTCACCCTTTATACCGCGCATGACTGCCCGCTCGACCTCAGAACCACGCCTGATAGCTGCGATCTCATGCTCAGACACCATATGCGGCCGGTTCTTGTCCTCTTTAAAGTCGGACTTAAGGAATATAAGCAGAGCGCTTAAGTTGTCCGCCTCCTCAGGTATGCGAATACGGGCCATCTTCAGTCTGATAACATCGTTGTATTCCCATTTTCTGTATCTTTCAAGGGTATTCTTATAGAAGCTTTCTACCTCCTCATCCGTCTGAGGGTCGACGAATACTGTAAATACATCATTCTCACAGTCAAATATATACTCGCTTCCGGTCTGGTCCTTTATCCAGCCGGATATCATCCTCTTTGCAAGCTCACCTTCACCGACAGAACGGAACTTATTAAAAAACTCGAACCCGTCGGTCTTTACTATGATCAGGTCCTTTTTCTGCCTGATTTTAAACTTAAGCTCTGCCTGTTCCTTAAAGCTCTGCAGATTGCAGCAGCCGGTCTTAGGATCATAAAGAACATCCTGCTCTTCTATTGCAATGATTATAAATACGAGCAGTATCGACTGAACAAAGACTTCCACGAGGACGTTTCCTAATATTATCTGCAGGAAAACAGCTATGAGAACGCCAACACTGAGGACTGTAATACTTATAAGATCCCTGCGCAAAAGAAGCCTTCCGTTACGGATAAGTGCCGCAAATACCGCTATTACATATCCTATGGATATAGCATATATCAATACAAATAAACTGCCATGGCTGTAGCCTTCATCGATCGAATAGGAAATAGTCGAACCATTCACCATGCCCAGAGTCAGGATGGCCACTTCGATCAGATATGGTATAAGTATCTTAAATATACTGCTTTTCCTGTTCTTTGTGGTTATGAACCCGGCAACTACCATTATATATATCAGATACAGGGGAGCCTGCAGATTATGAACTGCAAGATAAAGATAATTGGAGATCCATCCACCGATGATAAAGATATTTTCTGAACCCGGAGGACAGTTGGATGTATGATCAAAATAAGCTGAAACTATATCCAGGGTAGCAGAAAAAAGACTGTTTATCACCATCAGGCGAAAAACAGCCATGCGGAAAAAGTTTACCTTCCAGTGCTTCATGACAAGGAAGAAAAATAAAAGGACAAGGCCGTTCGCTATGGCGGCAATATCCAGATCGTAATAATATACCGATCTAAAAAGCAGATTCTGCATGGGTTGCTCCTTGAAAACTATACTGCAGTTACACCCTATATTATACTACAAATTATAAAGATAAATTAACGAAATCAATTAAGGGATGTAAAATGATTTTCCTGGCCATTTAACCTTGGCGAGTCAAAAAAATGGCATTGATATATGTCAATGCCGATTTTGATTATGCAGCTTCAGAATCCTTCTTTTATACGTTTTTTTCTGTATTTGAGCCTCTTCAGTGCCCCTTCCCACTCGGCCTCTTCGCTTACAGTCTCAGGCACAACACGGTATGGGACTTCCTTTGGATGACCCTCGTCATCGATGCATACAACGACAAGATAGGCGCGGTTTATGGGATGGCGGAGACCTGTCTCCTTATCCTCACGGTAGCTGTCGACCCTTATCTCCATAGAGGTGCGGCCAACATGGGTGATCTTTGCCCTTATCACAATGATATTGCCAAGGTAGGCTCCCTGCTTGAATTCAAGGTTGTCGATAGAAGCCGTAGTTATGCGACATTCAGAATGGCGGATAGCAGTGAGACTTGCAGCTTCGTCTATCCATTCCATGAGCCTGCCGCCAAAGAGCCTGTTCTCGGCATTGATATCATTGTGTTCAACTATGCGGGACGTCTCTGTGATCGAATCGCTTATCTTCTTGACCGGACGGGTATCTTCACGGCTTTCATTTTTTGCTCCTGTCAGGTAACTGCTGCACTCTTTCTGAATGTCTACGGGTGCTATAGCTTTATTTTCTGCGGAATTACTGTATGATTCCATAAAGGTCTCCCCCTTTCTGCTTACTTTCCACGTACTTTCTTTCTAAAGACATAATATCACATAGATGAAGATTAAGCTGAATATCATATGGATAAATCGCTTAATCTACTAAAAATAGTGAGATTAAGCGGATTATCATATACATAAATCACTTAATCTACAGTTTACAGGATCCCAAACTTTATCTTCACCCTCTCAAGTTTCTTTATCATAGGTTCTCCGAAGATGAAGATACAGGCTCCGGCACCAAGGGCGTGCTGGATATCGTAAGGGGCACCTGTAAAGTAGACTGCCCTTAAGGTCTTAAGGGATATGGCAGTATTTTCAGGGTCAAGAATGTTCTGCATCAGCATGTTGGAAAAGTTCATGATGCCGCCGTATATTACGAATGTTATTACAATAGTGAAGGCGGTCATGGTGATGGAATCAGCCGGAAGCTTCTTATGCTGGACTATGAGGCCAAGCATGAGTCCGATGAGGCCGCTTAAGTAGGTCCGGATGCCAAAGAATTCGCGTATGGAAGACGAATGCCCTCCGCCTGTTATGATGAAAACAAGGTAAGTTGCAAGCTCAGCTCCTATTATCATGATTACAGGCCCTGCAATGATTTTTAAAGACGTGGATTTCTTCTGTGTCGTCTGGTCGAAGATGGAACCGGCCTTTATGTCGACCCTGTTGAAGCACAGTCCTGCAAGGAATCCCTCTATGCCCCAGGATGTCATCTGCCATGGGGTCCACGGTCCCTGTCCGTCAAAAATATTGCAGATGAGGCGGCCAAGAGCACCTGTAAGAAAGCCTGCCTCAGGTCCAAGTGAAATACCGGTTATCACTACCATAGCCGTACCGGCGTGAACCGGGAAGCTATGGGTACAAATGGTATTTGCCGCTGCCGTAATGGCGGTCATGACCGCGATAAGCACCACGTCACGGGCCTTTGGCCTTCTTGCTTCGAACAGTACGAAGAATGGCAGCATCACCGCCGCAAGAATTATAAAGCTCATGACTATGTAATGTTGCATGTTCATACTTAAGGAAATAAGCAGTATTGCCGGAACCAGCAGGATTATCACCAGAGCGGATACTATCCTCTCACGCCTGATCATGGAAGCAATCTTTTCTTCGTCGAAGGAGCGGCGGGAAGATGATAAAGGTGCAGTGGTATCAGTTTTCTTAGTCGATGGCGCTTTAAAATCTGATTCGTTTTCATTTCTTATTTCCGCCTTCATCTTCCTGTTCCTCCTTTCTTGTAATTATGCAGATCGATAACAATAAAATTATCTGAACGGCCAGTCTTTTTAATGTTAAGAGTCGAAAGCCCACATTCAAATGTTATATAAAAAATATTTTTATATCCTTATATAGAGAACAAAATGCCATTTAATGCATAAACCGCCAATGTTTTCACTCCCTTATATTGATACCATGAGAGCATTTACGGCTTCTACCGCCTGCCCGGTCGTGATGACATCAGGCAGATAGTCATGACAGATCCTTCTGGCATCCGTAGACAGATACAGATTTCCTTTGAAAAATGAGGCGGTGTCTGAGACCATCTGTATCTCCCCATCAAAGAGCAGGGCAGAGTAGTCTGAATTCTCAGCGACAAAGTCCAGGTCGTGCGAGACCATTATAATGGTCTTGCCATCGCCCTTTAATTGCTGTAATACCTCTGAAAGCTCCTTCTTGAAAGAGGCGTCAAGGCCTTTGGACGGTTCATCAAGAAGCAGCAGATCCGGATCTCTCAAAAGTATCTTTCCAATGGCAAGCCGCTGTGCCTCGCCGCCTGAAAGGTCATATGGATGCATTTTCCTGAGCGGGTTTAGTTTCAGCTTTATAAGCATTTCGTTTACTTTCTGCCTGATCTCTTCGTCAGTATAAGTCTTGTCATCCTTTTCATAAGGCTTAAGGCTCTCAGCAAGCTCATCCTCGACACTAATCTCAGTAAAGATTGCAAGCGGATCCTGACTCAGGTAAGCGTTCTTATATTTACAGCGCACCTTTCCTCTGACGGGCTTATAAATACCGGCGAGTACTTTAAGAAGTGTCGTCTTTCCGGAACCATTACCTCCAAGTATTGAAAATACAGACTTTTCCGGCACTTTAAGTGACACGCTGCGAAGAACAGGCTCTGCAGATGAGTAAGAATATTCAATATCTGAAGCGGTGAGGATCGGAGAAGATACTGAAACCGCCGCTTTATCCTCATTCGCCCTGCCATGTAATGCCTTGTTTTCCGTTATTCTTCTTATGTATTCTCTTCCATCGCGCACAGTGAGCGGGACTTTATTATCATGATGCCGACCGCTGACATTGCCTGTTCCGGCACTGCCACAGCTTTCAGGATCCTGGTAATAGCAGCTGCCATTGCCTTCCACGGCATTGTCAATGCTTTTATCAGACTGGTGATTCTCTATATTCTTTACTGCTCCCTTTGCAGATGCCTCATGCGTCCCGATATAGATCTGCGTCGCAACCGGCAATGCCGATGCTGCCGGATATTCTATTCCAAACTTTTCTTTGAAGTCATATACCGCCTGTGGTATCTGATCAGGTCTTACCACCTTAAATATCCTTCCCTGATGCATCATTATGACCTTATCCGCGTAAGGAAGCACAAGGCCAAGCCTCTGCTCCGATATCACGATCGTGGTAGAGAATTCACGGTTGATACGGACTATGCTGTTTATGAAGCTCTCTGCCGCAGCAGGATCCAGCTGATTGGTCGGCTCATCAAGGACCAACAGTTCAGGTCTCATGACCATTACCGAACA
Source organism: Lachnospiraceae bacterium (assembly GCA_036343175.1). Lineage (GTDB taxonomy): Bacteria > Bacillota > Clostridia > Lachnospirales > Lachnospiraceae > JAEEJA01. Next base: position 28,960 of record JAZASR010000013.1, on the reverse strand, counting down.
GAGAGCTAGAAGCTGCTTCTCACCGCCTGAAAGGGTATCTGTCTCTCTTCGAAAGTTTTTTTCAAGTCCAAAATAAAGAGCAGTCTCGGCTATCCTCTTTCTCATTTCAACCAGAGGCACACCGATGCTTTCCAGACCGAAAGCAAGCTCGTGATAGACTTTATCGGCTACTGTCTGACCTTCGAAATCCTGACGGACAAAGCCGATTTCTGCTGCCGACTCTCTGTCAGCAAGCTCCTCGATCGGAGTCCCTTTAAAGTACATCTGCCCCGAACCCTTGCCGAATGGTATCTGGTTCTTCTTCATGTGGGCAAGGAGGGTAGACTTGCCGCAGCCTGACTGTCCGCAGATGACCACGAATTCCTGAGGCTCAACAGTAAATGAGATATCCTCGATGGCTTGTTTCCCGGTGCCCGGATAGCGGAAGGATACTCTGTCAAATTTAAGGAGCGGCGTGTGATCGTCATACATATCAGTGCCACTGAAATGTCCATCATTGATAGCAGTGTCCCTGAAATGCTTATCATTAAAATAAGCACCCCTGATATCGGCATCCTTCAAATTCACTTTCTCATCCATGACCGAAATATTGTATTGTTTATCATGAATCCGATTCTTATCCATACGAGTCTCCATTTTGTGAAGTCTGAAATTATTTATACAATGAAATTAATCATTTATCCACTCTGCTGTCAGCGAAAAGCACCAGCCTGTCCGCCATTTGGGCAATAAACGGGAAAGCGCATACGAGTGCTATCATTATCAGGGCCATGATATGCGGCAGGTCAACCCGTGCCCAATGCATTTCCGGGAAGAAGCTGCATTTGAATGACCCCTTAAATTCCATAATGAAGGGATATGCTGACAGGATGCACATCCATACCATAGCTCCCAGATCCCGCCTTCTGAATCTGAACAAATGAAAATATGTCCTTCTGCCGCTGCCGTAGCCCCTCGACTCCATTGAAATGGTCGTATTTATCGACTTTTCAAGAGACCAGGATATAAGGATCGAGATCTTTTTCATAAAGAATGAAATCTTTTTTGTAAAATTCATCTCATGCCTTCGCCGGCCCAGGCCCTGCTGGGCTTCCGAGACCATCCGGTATCTGCGGACAAAAAGAGGTATCATACGGAATGCTATAGATATGAGCATTGCTATTGTCGGAAAGATTCGTGATGTAAGGTAGAGGAACTTTTCATCGTCGAAAAAGATCCTCGCCGCGTAGAACCACATGATGACCGCCATGAGTATACAGCCTGCCACAAGGCCGAATATTATGGTCTCGACCGTAACAGCCATGTTATTGATATAAAAAATTGGCGTCACGCCATTGTGTGAAAATAAAGGGATGATGAATACCGCAAATATTATGACCGGTATTGCCAGAAATAAGAGCTGTTTTGTGACTTTTAAGCCGTAGAGCCTTACCACTGTCAGATAGGCCAGGATGAATGAGATAAGTGCCGTCTGAGGGTTAATAGAGGCGAATGTAAAGGTCAGAACGAGGACGATAAAGAGCAGGCAAACGAACGGGTGGAAATCACTGAATATCATCTTTGTTTTTCTTTTCATGCCATTTTCCTGTTCTTTCTATGCAGCCTGCTTTTTCTTTAGTATCCCAGCCAGTATATAGATTTTTTATCTCAGATAATTAGAATAATATACCCTGAATTAACAAATTCAGCCAGATTCTTATGTCACTTTTTACTGCCTTAGTGATTGCAATGAACGCTTTTTTTGCTCAGGCATCAGCCGGTATGGTGTACCACCATTCGATGGCATCGCCTTCTTTGACCTTACAGGCGCTGGCGCCGACCATAGGCGCCCTGCCATTTACTGAATACATCCAGCCTGAGGTCCCGCCTGCAGCCTTCTCATAGATGTGATTGATGCCGCGTACATAAAATGTATTATAGGTCGGACTGAATGTCGCGTCTACAGCTATTCCTGCCGCCTTACAGACTGCATTCAGAACGTCATAGACTGTCTTAGAGCTCTCAGCGGTTACACTCGTATTTGCCAGTATTACGCCGGAATCAGGGACATACTTTCTGACGCCTTCAGGGACAAGGTCCTGTCGGGAAGAGATCTTTGTACACGTAATGGTAATAGTACAGTTTACTTCCTTTGCTGCAGCTTCTCCATCTTTGCCTGAACCTGTATCCTGGTGAGCGAATCCTGACTTGTTTTCTGCCGCCTGGCTCTTATTCTCCGGGTTTTCCACGACTGTACTTTGACCGGCTGCAGAGCTATGAGCATCTGCATTTGCTTGTGACTGCACATCTGTGCTGCCTGCAGACTGCTCGCCTGCTTTTCCCTCTGACTGGCCAACCGTATTCCCTGCTGACTGCCCGACTGCTTTTTCCTCTGACTGCCCCTCTGAGTTTCCATTTATTACATCTATTATGTCATCCGGACTGCCTTTTGTATTTCTGCCGGAGCTGCCTTCGCTATTAGTATGCCCGTTGTTATGGCGCCTTTTATCAGCTGCCTTTTCTCCGTTTTTTGAAATACCATCTGACTTACCAGAAATATCGTTATCATTATTTTTGGGGGAGATCTTATCACTATCCCTGTCAGAGGCTTTATCCGCAGATTTACCACCCTGCGAAGCACGGTCAAATGTTAGGCCATTATCTTCTGCTCCATCTTTATCTTCTGTTGTGACCTTATCTTCCGCTGCATCCTTGTCTTCTGCTTTACCCTTGTCTTCTGCTTTAACATTGCTTTCTCTGCCGGAATCCGTCTGCTGCCCGTCTTCAATATAAGCGCTGCCTCCACCTTCAGGAAAATTAAATACATTATTCCCGACAGTACCATTAATCTTTATGCCGTCATCTCCAAGGCCTTGATTTAATGCAGTCTGCTCTTTTTCATGAGTCTTTACGCTTGTAACACGGACATTTTTAATGGCAAATAAGGCAGCCAGGCAGAGTATGCCGATGATCACATATTTTCTGAATTTTTTCCACTTCGATGGCATACCCTGCCTCCTTTCTAAAATATAAAAGGGCCATTTAATCAAATGACCCTTTTCCTGCTAACTTTATCAGCATCTATACATTCATGCATCCGTGTATTTTTCAGGTATCTATAAGCCTTTTGCCATTTTTTATATAATTACTTGATGCTTGCAAAGAGCTTTGCAATATCTTCTGCTGAAAGATCGGCATTCAGAGCTTTGCCGTCATCTACAGCCGTCTTCTCCGTGATGTCTTTACCATCATCCATTATATCGGTGTCACTGTCGGCCATTTTAAGAAAGCTCTCAAGACTCTTATCAAGCTCTGCTTCATCATCTGAACTTACTTCAGTCTTTTTTGCCTCTGCATTTCTGGCGTCACGCTCTTCTTCCTCTTCATCAACGGCATTGGAAACGTCATTCAGTTCTTTAGCGATCTCAAAGCTGTCTACCTTTTCAAGTGTATCCTTAGCAATATCTGAATCTACAGGTTTTTCAGCCTTGTCAGCTCCCGTTTTGTCAGCTGCCTTCTTATTATTGGCCGACTTCCTGACATCATTCTTTTTTTCTGAATTGTCGTTACTATCTTTATTGGTCTTTTTACCCTTGAGACTTAAACGGTCTGTAGCCTTTGGAGTTGGCTTGCCAGGCTTTTCAGCATTTCTTCCTGCATTCTTCTTATTATCAGCTCTGCCGCTCTTTTTTGTATCTGATTTATCTGACTTGACTTCTATCTTCAAAGCCTTATTAATATCAGCTGAACTTACAGGCGCGGCTTTTGCCGGAGCCTTTGCCGGATCTGAAGCAGACCTCTCATCTTTCTTATTCTTAGCTGCTTTGATCTCCTCATTTGCCTGGTCATCTTTTTCAGGTTTCTTATCTGAAGCTGTATCTGTCTTTTCTGCACTATCCGCGGAATGTCCTTTTTCTGCACTATCTGAGGAATGCTCCTTCTCCGCAATAACTGTGGAAAGCTCCTTTTCTGCACTCTCCTCAGCAGTGACAGGCTGATCCCTATTTTCCACATCCTGTTTTTTTGTATCGGCATTACCTTTCTTTTCAACAGCTGCTGTATCAATCGGGGTAAAGTCAAACAGATCCGGCTTTTCCTCTGCGCTTTCATTATTTACTGCAGTTCCGGATATTTCTTGGTCAGGCCCATCTGTATCGGCATCTGCCGCATTTTTATTATTGGTTTTATCTTCTGCCCTATCTGACTTTTTTTCTTTACTGTCATTGTAGGCATCAGCATTTGCTGCAGCCGTATCGGAGGCAGCATTGCCATTTAAAGCCGGATCATCTTCTGCAGGTACTTTTGCAGCAGCATCATCAGCTGCCGGACTGCCATTATTACCTTCTTTATCAGAGCTGTCTCCGGCTAAAGTATCCTGCTTTTCTTCCTTATCTGCTGCTATTTTATCTTTCTTATCATCTGAAGTTTTCTCTGACTTCTCTGTCTTAACTTCTGCAGTTTTCTCTGACTTCTCTGTCTTAACTTCCGGAGCCTTCTTTTCTTTATCTGTATTATCCAGTTCTATTTTCGTGCTTGCAGCTGCATTTGCCTTATGAAGACTGCTTTCAGACTTTGCATCTGCAGCCTTTATAGCCTCTGCTGCATGGCTTACTGCTGATGCAAGCACATCCAATGAATCCTCTGCGGTATCCTTTGCTTTTCTTGCCTCTTCTGCTGCCTTTTCCTTATTGTCATCTTCATCTTTCTCAGTAGTTGTATGTGCTGAAAGCCTTGCTATGGCAGATCCGCCGGCGCTTCTCTGTCTTCTTGCCTGGGCGGCCTTTGCGGCAGCTGCTCTTCTCTTCTTACGCTCAGCAGCCTGACGTGCTGCCTTCAGAGCTGCAGCCCTTGCTTCTTCAGAATCTTCCGATGCCTGCCCTGCTTCTTCATAGGATGCATCTTTAGTATGAACTTCAGTTATTACAGTCTTAACAGGAGAAGTTTCATTAATTTCCTTAAGAATATCTGTGATGCCCGAAAGCATATTCCTGATCTCCTGGCTGTTCTGATTGGAATACTTGACCATGATCTTGGCCGCATTGATAACGCTCTCCTGCTTCTTGACCTCTGTAAGAGCCTGTTCAACGGTGCTGTCGTGATCCTCACCCATCATATCCTTTACGTTCTTTAAGTTTACATAAATGGCCTTCTGGATCTTTATCTCTTCTTTGATCTCATTCTGAAGGATGGTACAGAACTTATTTGCAAGCTTTATCTGCCTGTCTTCTTCTGCCTGCGCCTTTTCCTTAATGAGCTTCAATATGCCGTCAATGGTCAGATATACACATACCAGTATTATGACTGCAAGGATGGTGGCAAATACCAGACCGCCTGTCTGTTCTGAGAGCTCCTTATGAAATATGAATTCGGCCAGGAGAGCTCCCATGCCGACTATGCCCGAAACGATGGTGGTTTTTTCTGAGTCCATTATATGTACCTCATTTCTATATTTATCAAAGACTGATCTATATCAGCGATCTCCATGATAATCATACAGATCCGCCTTATTTACACACTTCCTGTTTCCTGCTGCATTTAACTTCATGATCATGCAGCCATCATCAAACAGTTGAGCTGTGCAGATACTCTTCCTGGAAAGGTGTGAGAGTATCGATCTGCTTTCCAAGGAACTTAAGTTTCCTGTTCGCAACTTCCATGTCGACCTCGTGTGGAACCTTTATGAGCTTAGGAAGATCATCATGCTCGTGATCAACAAGAAACTTAGCTGAAAGAGCCTGTATTGCAAAGCTCATATCCATGATCTCTGCAGGGTGTCCATCGCCTGCTGCGAGATTTACGAGTCTTCCTTCAGCAAGCACGTAGATATGCTTACCATTTGGAAGTGTATATCCCATGATATTCTGACGCATCTCCTTTGCCTCAACAGCTATCTCGCGCAGCTTCTTCATATCTATCTCAACGTCGAAATGGCCGGCATTTGCAAGTATTGCCCCTTCCTTCATCTCCATGAGATCATCTTCATCGATTACTCCGGCGCAGCCCGTTACTGTTACGAAGAAATCACCATATCTGGCCGCTTCCTTCATAGGCATGACGTCGTAGCCGTCCATTACAGCCTCTATAGCCTTGATCGGGTCTACTTCTGTTACGATCACTCTGGCGCCTAAGGCCTTGGCTCTCATGGAAACTCCCTTGCCGCACCAGCCATAGCCTGCAACTACTACGGTCTTGCCTGCGACGATAAGGTTGGTAGTCCTGTTTATACCATTCCACACTGACTGACCTGTACCATATCTGTTATCGAAAAGATGCTTGCAATCAGCATCATTTACCATAACCATCGGAAACTCGAGCTTACCTTCCCGAACCATGCTCTTAAGCCTTATGATACCGGTAGTTGTCTCCTCGCAGCCTCCGATAACATATTTACATCTGTCTTTCATCTCTGTATGGAGCATGTGTACAAGATCGCCGCCATCGTCAATGATGATGTTGGCATCGTGAGACAGTGTCTCTCTGATATGTGAATTATATTCCTCTTCTGTAGCTCCATGCCATGCGTAAACATTCAGCCCGGCATGGACAAGGGCTGCTGCCACGTCGTCCTGGGTGGAGAGAGGATTGGAGCCTGTAACGTACATAAGGGCCCCGCCGGCTTTGAGGACCTTGCAGAGGTATGCGGTCTTTGCTTCAAGGTGAATGGATAAAGCTATTTTCCTGCCTTTAAAAGGCTGCTCCCGCCTGAAATCGTCCTCCAGACTTCTGAGCAGCGGGCAGTTCCTTCTGACCCACTCGATCTTAAGATCTCCGGAAGGATATAATGATTCGTCACGAATAATGCTCATAGTAGTATCTTCTTTCAATTGTATTAACAGCCTGCGCTGATAAACCACGTACATAATCTTTTATATTATAACATTTATGAACTTAACTGTCTATATTTGCTTCTCAGCTAAAGCCTCATATATTAAAGAAGCTTCTGCCAAAAAACTCATCTAAAAAAGCCTTCTTTTAAAAAAGGCTTCTTCTAAAAAAGTCCCATTTGTAAAAAAGAAAAGTCCCATCTGTTAAAAAGGTCTCATCTTCAAAAAGGCAAAAAAAATAAAGCCCCTACCCAGCAGTAATATAACTGCCAAACAAGGACCTTCAAAGTGCGCCTCCAGGGGTTCGAACCCTGGACACCCTGATTAAGAGTCAGGTGCTCTGCCAGCTGAGCTAGAAGCGCTTATTATCAACATTGGAAGTACATTCGATCTGTTAAATGTTCTACCGTTTTGTCAACAACGAATAAGATTATACTATGGGTCTCCGGAAAATGCAAGCACTTTTTTGATTTTTTTGCATTTTTTTGCAGTTTCTTATACATTGCGTATCTATGCGGCTTACATGTCCTTTATTCCCGGTATTGTTTCCAACTTTTTCCTTTTTCAGCTCCCGATCAGACCGGATCTATCCACGGGAGTGAGGAAATACTGCCTTGAGAACACAGGTTTACGAGTATCATCAGCAAAAAAAGAATTGCACCCGACGGGTATTGCTTGGCCCGGGAAGAGCACTATAAAATAAAAAGCCAATGATACTTAAAAACCTTAAATGCTAAAGAAGCAGATCATTTATCTCTCCAGATGATACGGCCCCTTGAAAGATCATAAGGGGACATCTCTATTGTGACCTTGTCACCCGGAAGTATCTTTATGAAGTTCTTTCTGAGCTTGCCGCTTATGTGTGAAAGCACCCTGTGACCGTTCTCAAGCTCGACCTGGAACATCGCGTTTGGCAGCTTTTCAACTACAATGCCTTCAATTTCGATTACATCTTCTTTTGACATCTGTTATCTTCCTCTTTCTTTGTACTTTTACAATAACAGACCCCCGCCAAAGTGCCGGACAGGGGCCTTTATTACTTCATAATGATCAGGCTGCATAAAGCCCGATCGTCTGTTAACATGCTTTTCACGACTGCCTGAAATGATCCGGATGACTTTTTCTTAAGTTCATGATGCATAAGGTCCATAATTACCTTGGCTCATGTGTGAGGGAAAGTATCTCCGGATCACCGTCTGTGATAAGGATAGTATTCTCATAGTGAGCAGCATAGCTCCCGTCATCGGTAACTACAGTCCAGTCATTATCGAGCACTTCCACATCATAGCTGCCAAGAGTTATCATCGGCTCTATTGCGAGCGTCATGCCTGCTTCGAGCCTCATTCCGCGGCCGATAGGTTTAAAGTTAGGTACTGAAGGATCCTCATGCATATCCGTTCCGATGCCGTGTCCTACGTAATCTCTGACTATTCCGAAACCATATGGTGTAACATAGTCCTGAATCGCCTTCCCTATATCAAAGAGATGGCCGCCTGCTCTTGCCTTCTTTATCCCTTCAAAGAAGCTTTGACGGGTAACGTCAACAAGCTTCTGAACATCTTCCGAAACAGTTCCTACAGTCCATGTTCTGGCTGCGTCTGACTGATAGCCTTTCCAGATGACACCTGTATCAATGGAAATGATATCTCCATCATGGAGTATAGTCTTTTTATCGGGAATTCCGTGAATTATCTGTTCATTAATTGATGCGCATATTGACGCAGGGAAACCATCATATCCTTTAAATGATGGTTCGCAGTTATTCTTTCTTATGAATTCTTCTGCTTTTCTGTCAAGCTCATATGTTGAGATGCCCGGTTCTACGAGCTCCTCAAGATAATCATGTACGTTTGAGAGAATCTCACCGGCCTCTCTCATGAGCTGTATTTCATTTTTTGTCTTAATCGTTACTGCCATTTGATGATCATGTTCCTTTTCTAATGTATAATGAAAACTGCCCGCCGGCCATAGCCCGTTATCTTAAAAGGCATGCCCGTTTTTTCATGCCGGCAGACTGCTTTGATTTACATTGTATGATCTTTCACCCGTATTTTCAGACCATCGGATCGAGAACCTTCTGGATATCCTCCCAGCATGGCTCGAGACCTTTCTTGCCTTCGATCGTATATACAAGGCCCTGCTTCTCGTAATGAGGAACAAGAGGTGCTGTCTCTTTATTGTATACATCCTGTCTGTTAAGGAAAGTCTCCATGTTATCGTCTTTTCTTGTTACGAGCTTGCTTCCGCATACATCGCAGATCCCAGGTACCTTTGGAGGAATAGATACGATATGGTATCCTGCTCCGCACTTAGGGCATACACGTCTGCCTGTCATGCGCTCCTTGAGGATCTCGAGAGAAAGCTCCATATAGATAGCCGCATCGATCTTCTCTCCTGCATCCTTTAAAGCCTTGTCGAAGATCTCAGCCTGTGGAATGGTACGAGGGAATCCATCGAGTACATAGCCTTTGCTGCAGTCATCCTGATGGATCCTGTCAAGTACAAGGTCGCATACGAACTCATCAGGTACGAGCTCGCCCTTGTCCATATAAGCCTTTGCCTGTTTTCCGAGTTCTGTGCCGTTTTTGATATTCTCTCTGAAGATATCTCCTGTTGAGATATGAGGAATACCATACTTTTCAGCGATCCTGCCTGCCTGTGTTCCTTTTCCTGAACCAGGTGCGCCAAGCATAATAATGTTCATAATACTTCTCCTTTGATAAAAATTTACGTACATAAAAGTAGACGTCTTTGATTATGATAAACCAAAAACGTCTGACTTTCAACGATTATATTATTTCATGCTGCAGCTCATTCGCATTTCCGCGATGTTTCATATCGTTTCATACTCATGAGCTGCGGCGTTAAAGAACTTAAGATACAGCTTTACAGGCTGCGAAAAGCAGCTGTGCCTTAAAAATTCCTCACCAGTGGCATCATGAGACGAATCCCTTATAGTGTCTTACGACCATTCTGCTCTGGATCTGCTTGAGTGTCTCCAGTACGACACCTACTATAATGATCAGGGATGTGCCGCCAAAGGATACGTCTGCTCCGAATGCTCCGGAAAAGAAGATAGGGATAAATGTTACTATAGAAAGACCGATAGCACCTATCATAATGATGTTATTCAACACATTTGTAAGATAGTCTGTAGTTGGCTTGCCAGGTCTGATGCCAGGTATGAAGCCGCCGCTCTTCTTCATATTGGATGATATTTCTGCAGGATTGAATGTAATAGCTGTGTAGAAATATGCAAAGAATATGATGAGCGCAACATATACTACAAATCCGATCGTATACTTGAACTGCGATGCACTGTTGATATTGAACCATGCATTCTGATTGAGATATGTTAAGAACTTCTGGAATGTTGTTGCATGGATACCTGTTCCAGGCTGAACACCTGCGAACTGTGCAATGACAATAGGCATCTGGAAAAGTGAACCGGCGAAGATGATCGGGATAACGCCGGCTGTGTTGATCTTAAGAGGAATGTGTGAAGACTTTCCTCCGATGACCCTTCTGCCCTGTGTCTTATTGGAATACTGAACTGCGATCCTTCTCTCACCATCTGAAAGATATACGATAAGTACTACTGTACCTACTATGATCACGATGATAAGGATAGCTCCGATAAGCTGATTGGTTACATTTGATGCACCTGCAACGAACTTCTCGAAGAGGGTCTGCATATCTGATGGCATTCTGGATACGATATTGTAAAGAAGTATGATAGATATACCATTTCCAATACCGTGCTCTGTGATCTGCTCACCGAGCCACATAAGGTATGTAGCGCCTGCCGTAAGCGATACGATACAGATCATGACTGATGTGAATGTCAGTCCATCTGTAAGATATCCCTGCTGACCAAAGCCAATGGCCATGGCAACAGCCTCAACTACTGAAAGTACAACTGAAAGATATCTTGTATACTCAGTCATCTTTCTTCTTCCAGACTCACCATCCTTGTGAAGCTCCTCAAGACGGGGAATTGCAATGGTAAGGAGCTGAATGATGATGGATGCGGTAATGTAAGGCGTAATATTCAACGCGAATATCGACATCTGTGCAAACGATCCACCTGTCAGCTGGTTGAAGAAGTCCATAGCATCCTGCTGCTCAAACCAGTCCTGAATAAAACTTGAATCAACGCCTGGAAGAGGTAACTGACAACCGATTCTGACTACAACGAGCGCAACCAGAGTGTAAAGAATCCTGTTGCGCAGGTCTTTGATCTTAAAGCAATTTCGAATCTGTTCAATTATCTTTTGCATTTATCAGACCACCTCTGCTTTTCCACCTAATGCTTCAATCTTTTCCTTTGCTTTAGCACTGAATGCATTAACCTGTACAGTTAACTTCTTTGTAAGCTCTCCGTTGCCGAGGATCTTAACACCGTCATATGTCTCTTTGATAATGCCTTCTTCAAGTAACTTATCAACTGTTACCGTATCGCCATCGTCGAACTTCTCAAGCTTGTCAACATTGATGGCAACGATCTTCTTAGAGTTGATATCTGTGAATCCTCTCTTAGGAAGACGTCTGTATAATGGCATCTGACCGCCTTCGAAACCTGGTCTTGGTGCTCCTGAACGAGCCTTCTGACCCTTATGTCCCTTGCCGGCTGTCTTTCCATTTCCTGATCCATGGCCGCGGCCGCGTCTGAAATTGTTGCTCTGAACTGAACCTTCTGCAGGTCTTAAATCTGTTAAATTCATTTTATTCTCCTTTTATACACTAGCGGGCTTTAAGGAAATCATACAGATCTCCGTCACGGGTGACAGGAGTCTTGCCCATGTGACGCCCTCGCTCTTTAATATAACATAAACCGGAAGCAAAAGGAAAGACCCTTTGCTCCCGTTTATATCCTTTGATGATATTCTTTAGTTCTCTTCTACCTTTACAAGGTGCTGAACCTGCCAGATCATGCCTCTTACAGCCGGATTGTCAGGAAGCTCAACTGTCTTGTTGACCTTCTTAAGTCCAAGGGCTGCAACAGTCTTTCTCTGCTTTGGAACAGCTCCGATAGGAGATTTAACTAATGTGATCTTAAGTGTCTTAGCCATGTTAACCTCCTTCATCATACAAGATCTTCAACAGCTACGCCGCGAAGACGGGCAACGTCCTCAGGCTTCTTGAGCTCTGAAAGACCTGTTAATGCTGCAAGTACGACGTTCTGCTTGTTGTTGGAACCAAGTGACTTTGTACGAATGTTCTTATATCCTGCAAGCTCGAGTACGGCACGGGCAGGACCGCCTGCGATGATACCGGTACCTTCAGGAGCCTTCTTGATAAGAACCTGTGCACTGTTGTATTTACCAATATAATCGTGTGGAACTGAACCATTCTCATCCATAGGTACTTCGATGAGCTTCTTCGTAGCCTCTTCCTTGCCCTTACGGATAGCTTCAGGAATTTCGGCTGCCTTTCCAACACCGACACCAATGTGTCCGTTCCTGTCTCCGACAACAACAAGAGCGCTGAATCTCATGTTGCGGCCACCCTTAACTACCTTGGTGACACGCTTGATGTTTACGACATTGTCGTCGAGCTCCATGTTGCTGCTATCTATAATAGTACGCTTCATTAGATTTCCTCCTATTAAAACTCTAATCCTTCTTCTCTGGCTGCCTCAGCAAGTGCCTTTACCTTACCTGCATAAAGGAAACCGCCTCTGTCGAAAACAACTTTTGTAATACCCTTAGCCTTAGCGTTGTCTGCGATAACGCGTCCAAGCTTCTCGGCTGCTTCTACGTTGTTTGTCTTTGCAAGGCCTTCCTTGACATCCTTCTGAAGAGTTGAAGCTGAGCAGAGAGTCTTACCTTCTGTATCATCAATAATCTGAGCATACATATGATTATTGGATCTGAATACAGCTAAACGTGGTCTTTCTGAAGTGCCTGAAAGACGATTGCGGACTTTCATATGCTTTTTAGCACGTACTTCTTTTCTTGACTGCTTACTTATCATCTTTGTTTCACTCCTTTAATTATTTTTTACCTGTCTTACCGACCTTACGTCTGATAATCTCATCAGAATACTTGATACCCTTGCCCTTATAAGGCTCCGGTGCTCTCTTCTCTCTGATTTCAGCAGCGTACTGGCCAACTTTTTCTTTATCGATTCCCTTAACTGTTATCTTTGTTTCCTCGACAACAGTCTCAACTCCTTCAGGATCGGTCATCTCAACAGGATGTGAGTAACCTAAGTGAAGTACGAGCTTCTTGCCCTGCTTCTGTGCTCTGTAACCAACACCGTTGATCTCGAGAACCTTCTCAAAACCATTTGTTACTCCGATGACCATATTATTGAGAAGAGATCTTGTAAGACCGTGTAATGACTTCATCTTCTTAAGGTCATTAGGTCTTGAAACCTTGATCTCATCGCCGTCTTTTTCGATCTGCATCTCTGCAGGAAGTGTCCTTGTGAGTGTTCCCTTAGGACCCTTCACAGTCACTGTATTATTTTCTGCAATATCAACTGTTACGCCAGCTGGTATAGCGATAGGCATTCTTCCGATTCGTGACATGCCGTGTACCTCCATTATTATATATGTGGGGATGTATTACCATACAAATGCTAATACTTCGCCGCCTACGTTGTTCTTTCTTGCTTCTTTGTCTGTCATAACGCCAAGGTTTGTTGAAACGATCGCAATGCCGAGGCCGCCAAGTACAGAAGGAAGATCATCAGCGCTGGCATAAACACGGAGACCAGGCTTTGATATTCTCTTTAAGTCTGTGATTATCCTCTCACTCTTGTTATCAGCATACTTAAGTGTGATACGGATCATCTTGATCTTGTCAACTTCAACAATATCGTATTTCTTGATATATCCTTCCTTAAGAAGAATGTCGGCGATCGACAGCTTCATCTTTGAGCTTGGTACATCTACTGTATCATGCTTTGCAGTATTTGCATTACGTATTCTTGTAAGCATATCTGCAATTGGATCACTTATTATCATTTTTATATTCCTCCTTACCAGCTTGCTTTCTTAACTCCAGGAATTTCTCCCTTATATGCTAACTCACGGAAGCAGACTCTGCAGATACCGTACTTCTTGAGTACTGAATGTGGACGTCCGCAGATCCTGCAGCGTGTGTAAGCTCTGGTAGAGAATTTTGCCTTACGCTGCTGCTTAACTTTCATAGAAGTCTTAGCCATTGAAATTTCCTCCAATTCTTATATAAAACGAACCAAATCAATTACTTTCTGAATGGCATACCGAACTGTGCAAGAAGCTCTCTTGCTTCCTCATCAGTGTTGGCTGTTGTTACGATGATAACATCCATTCCACGAACCTTATCTACCTTATCATACTCGATCTCAGGGAAGATGAGCTGCTCCTTGATACCAAGTGCATAATTTCCTCTGCCGTCGAATGCATCAGGGTTAACACCTCTGAAGTCACGTACACGAGGAAGAGCAAGGTTTACAAGTCTGTCAAGGAACTCATACATCTTCTCGCCGCGGAGAGTTACCATACATCCGATAGGCATTCCCTCTCTTAACTTGAAGTTTGCGATAGACTTCTTGGCCTTTGTTGTAACTGCCTTCTGTCCTGTGATGATACCGAGCTCTTCAACTGCCTTGTCAAGGACCTTTGAATTCTCTCTTGCTTCGCCAACGCCCATGTTGATGACGATCTTGGCAAGCTTAGGTACCTGCATAACGTTCTTATAACCGAACTTCTTCTCAAGAGCAGGTACTATATCCTTACTGTATGTATCTTTTAAACGAGACATCGTATCTCTTTCTCCTTTCTGTTATTTAGTCTAAAGTCTCACCTGTAGCCTTGGCATAACGTACCTTATTGCCTTCGCTGTCTACCTTGAAACCAACACGTGAAACCTTGCCGTTGCTTACTAACATAACATTGGAAATATCTAAAGGTGCTGAGAATGTTGTAATGCCTCCCTGTGGGTTAGCCTGTGTAGGCTTTGAATGCTTGGTTACCTGGTTGATATTCTCAACTGTGACCTTGCCGTCCTTCACAAGTGTGACCTTTCCTTCACGACCTTTATCCTTACCGGCGATTACCCTGACGGTATCACCTTTTTTAATCTTACTGGCTGCCATACCGCCACCTCCTTATAATACCTCTGGTGCTAATGAAATGATCTTCATGAACTGATGATCTCTGAGCTCTCTAGCTACTGGCCCGAAGATACGTGTTCCTCTAGGTGTCTTGTCCGGATTGATGATAACTGCTGCGTTCTCATCGAATCTGATATATGAACCATCAGGTCTTCTTGTAGTCTTAACAGTACGAACTACTACAGCCTTGACAACGTCACCCTTTTTGACAACGCCGCCCGGTGTTGCATCTTTGACAGAAGCAACGATAATGTCACCGATATTGGCATATCTCCTTGTTGATCCGCCTGATACTCTGATGCAGAGAAGTTCCTTAGCGCCTGTATTATCAGCTACTTTAAGTCTTGTTTCCTGCTGTACCATAATAATTTCCTTTCTCTAACAATAGGTTCTATTATAATTACTTTGCACGTTCGATGACTTCAACAAGTCTCCATCTCTTTGTCTTTGAGAGCGGCCTTGTTTCCATGATCCTTACTGTATCACCGATCTTGCATGTATTCTCATCGTCCTGAGCCTTAAGCTTAACTGTTCTCTTTACGATCTTATTGTAAAGCGGATGCTTAACGTTATCCAAAACAGCTACTACAATAGTCTTATCCATCTTATCGCTTACGACTTTGCCGACACGTGTTTTTCTAAGATTTCTCTCTTCCACGATAATATCCTCCTTTGAATAATCACATTGCAGCGAGCTGAGTCTTGATTCTCGCGATGTTCTTCTTTACTTCCCTGATCCTGCCGGTGTTGTCCAGCTGGTTAGTTGCGTTCTGGAACCTGAGATTGAAAAGTTCCTTCTTTGAAGCCTCAAGGTCAGCATTTAACTCTTCTACTGACTTTGATCTGAGCTGTTCCATATAATCCTTATGCTTCAACGTCAGCACCTCCTTCTGAAGTTTCACGAGCTACGATCTTACAAGGTACAGGAAGCTTATGAGATGCAAGTCTGAGAGCTTCCTTTGCGGCTGCCTCATCAACGCCGGCGATCTCGAAAAGAACGCGGCCAGGCTTAACTACAGCTACCCAGTACTCAAGGGAACCCTTTCCGGAACCCATACGTGTTTCAGCAGGCTTTGCTGTAACAGGCTTGTCTGGGAAGATCTTGATCCAGATCTGTCCGCCACGCTTGATATAACGTGACATGGCAACACGGGCTGCCTCTATCTGGTTGGATTTGATCCAGCAAGGCTCGAGAGCTACAAGACCAAATTCACCGTTTGTTATTTTATTTCCTCTAAGCGCCTTACCGGTCATGGTACCACGGAACTGCTTTCTGCGCTTAACTCTCTTTGGCATTAACATTATTTACCGCTCCCTTCCTTCTTAGGTTTGCTGAATACTCTCTTCTTTCTTCCGGGAAGAACTTCACCATGGTAGATCCATACCTTAACACCGACCTTACCATAAGTTGTATCTGCCTCTGCGAAACCATAATCGATATCTGCACGAATGGTCTGAAGAGGAATAGTACCCTCAACATAGAACTCCTTACGGGCCATATCAGCACCGCCGAGACGTCCTGAGCAGAGTGCCTTGACACCCTTGACGCCAGACTTCATCGATCTGCCGATCGCAGACTTCATAGCCCTTCTGAATGAGATACGGGCTTCAAGCTGCTGTGCGATATTCTCAGCAACGAGCTGTGCTTCCTTATCAGGATTCTTGATATCCATGATCTTGATATCAAGTGCTTTCTTAGGATCATCAAGAACACCGACGATCTCCTTCTTTAAATTCTCGATCTCAGCGCCACCCTTGCCGATAACGAAACCAGGCTTTGCTGTATGAATTATGATCCTGATCTTATCTGTTGGTCTCTCGATCTCGATCTTTGAGATACCAGCACTGTATAACTTTTTCTTTACGAACTTTCTGATCTTGTAATCTTCTACAAGGTTGTCAGAAAACTTTTCGTCCTCAGCGTACCAGTTTGAGTCCCAGTCCTTAATAACACCGACTCTTAAACCATGAGGATTAACCTTCTGTCCCATAATTTCTCCTTTCGTCCTGATTACTTTTCATCAAGAACAAGTGTGATATTGCTCATTCTCTTCTCGATCCTGTATGCTCTGCCCTGAGCTCTAGGTCTGATCCTCTTCATAACAGGACCTCTGTTGGCATAAGCCTCAGCTACATAGAGATCATTTCTGCTCATGCCGTTGTTGTTCTCGGCATTGGCAATAGCTGAATTTAAAAGCTTAAGTACCACACGTGATGCATATCTTGGGTTATATGTTAATATTCCGACTGCTGTTTCAACATCTTTTCCTCTGATGGCATCGAGAACGAAGCAAGCCTTGGTTACTGAAATTCTTGCATAAGATAACTTTGCTGAAGGTCTTGTATCTTTGTTCTCATTTCTCTCCCTCTTTACCTGGGATCTATGTCCATTAGCCATTGTTGAAACCTCCTTTCAATCTGTCTTATTTATAAGATAACTAAATCCGACCTGTCTTCAGGCCTTAGAGTCTGTTGCGGCTTTCTTTGCGTGACCCTTGAATGTTCTGGTTGATACGAACTCGCCGAGCTTGTGGCCAACCATATCCTCTGTTACATATACAGGTACATGCTTTCTTCCATCATATACTGCAAATGTAAGGCCAACGAATGATGGGTAAATAGTCGAACGGCGTGACCAGGTCTTTATTACCTGCTTGTCACCTGACTTTACCACTGCATCGACTTTCTTTAAAAGATAGTCATCAGCGAATGGTCCCTTCTTCAGTGAACGTGCCATTATTTCCTCCATTCTGCCGGACTTTATCCGGCCTCTATATGGTCTTATATAAAATTAAAGATTGCTTCCGTTTCTTCTTCTTACGATAAGCTTATCTGATCTGAGACCGCTCTTACGTGTCTTAAGACCAAGTGCCGGCTTACCCCAAGGAGTGCTAGGCCCTGAACGTCCTACAGGAGCCTTACCTTCTCCACCACCGTGTGGATGGTCGTTAGGGTTCATAACAGAACCACGGACTGTAGGTCTGATTCCCATGTGACGCTTACGTCCTGCCTTACCATAATTGATAAGGGAATAATCACCGTTTCCGATGCCGCCGATAGTTGCACGGCACTCGATAGGTACCATTCTCATCTCGCCTGAAGGAAGACGAAGTGTTGCATACTTACCTTCCTTAGCCATAAGCTGAGCAACTGCTCCTGCTGAACGAACAAGCTGTGCGCCCTTGCCCTTGTAGAGCTCAACGCTGCATACTTCCTCACCAACAGGAATAGCTGAAAGAGGAAGGCAATTGCCAACTCTGATCTCAGCATTAGCGCCGTTCATGATCTTCTGGCCGACCTTAAGTCCTTCAGGTGCGACGATGTATGACTTCTCACCATCAGCATAGCTGATAAGCGCGATATTTGCTGTTCTGTTAGGGTCATATTCGATCGACTGAACAGTTGCAGGAATATCATCTTTATATCTCTTGAAATCTATGATTCTGTACTTTCTTCTGTTTCCGCCGCCGTGATGTCTTACGGTTATCTTGCCCTGATTATTGCGGCCGGCATTCTTCTTCAGAGAAACTGTAAGTGATCTCTCAGGCTTCTTAGCTGTGAGTTCCTTCTTATCAGAAGTTGTCATGTTTCTCCTGGAAGGTGTATATGGGTTAAATGTTTTGATTCCCATAACTTAACTCCTTTCAATGAATGATTAATGCTTTATTTATCAAAGTCCCTCAAAGATCTCTATCTCTTTGGAATCTGCTGTAAGTGTTACATAAGCTTTCTTGATCTTTGATCTGCGTCCCACGAATCTTCCCTGACGCTTAAGCTTACCCTGAGCATTAACTGTATTTACCTTCTTGACCTTTACACCGTCGAACATCTTCTCAACGGCTTCCTTGACCTGAATCTTATTTGCATCAGGATTTACAAGGAATGCATAGCACTTATGGTCATTGCCTAACATAGACTTTTCAGTGATGAGAGGCTTTAAGATAACGTCATAATATTTAATGTCTGCCATTATGCGTACACCTCCTCGATCTGCTCTACAGCCTTCTTTGTAATAACGACTGAGTCATACTTAAGTAAGTCATAAACACTTAATGTATTGGAAGTAACTGTTCTTACGTCTGAAATGTTTCTTGATGAAAGCATAACAACGTCATTTACTTCCTTCTGATCTGCTGCAATCTCGTCCTGATCCTTGTCCTTGCCTGTAAGTACGAGGAGAGCTGCACCAACCTTGAGGTTGTCAAGAACGTTGATCATGTTCTTTGTCTTGACCTCATCGAACTTAAGATCATCGAGAACTATGAACTTGTTGTCATTTACCTTAGAGGTAAGTGCTGACTTGATAGCGTTGATCTTTTCCTTCTTATTCATCTTGAATGAATAATCTCTCGGAACAGGTGCGAATACAGTTCCGCCGCCCTTCCACTGAGGAGCTCTTGTTGAACCCTGTCTTGCATGACCGGTTCCCTTCTGTCTCCAAGGCTTAGCTCCGCCGCCTGATACCTCAGAACGTGTCTTAGCCTTCTGTGTTCCCTGGCGCTTATTGGCAAGCTGAAGAACAACTGCCTTGTGCATCAGGTTTGTATTAACATCGACAGCAAAAATATCGTCGTTAAGATCGAGCTTTCCGACTTCGCTGCCTTCCATATTATAAACAGATACGTTAGCCATCTGTTATATCCTCCTTTCTGAAAAGAATCAAGCCTTTACTGACTCTCTGAGTACTACTAAAGACTTTTTAGCTCCCGGTACTGCGCCCTTGACAAGGATGATATTCTTGTCCGCATCTACCCTGACTACCTCAAGATTCTGTATAGTCACATTGTCCTGGCCCATATGTCCGGCCATCTTCTTGTTCTTAAATACACGGCTCGCATCAGATGCCATACCGTTTGAGCCCTGATGTCTGTGGTACTTTGAACCATGTCCCATAGGTCCTCTTGAAAGACCATGTCTCTTGATAGCGCCCTGGAAGCCTTTACCCTTTGTAACGCCGCTTGCGTCAACCTTATCGCCTTCAGCGAAGATATCAGCCTTGATCTCCTGACCAAGTTCATAATCTGCAGCATTCTCAAATTTGAATTCTTTCAGATATCTCTTACCGGTAACTCCGGCCTTCTTTAAATGTCCCTGTTGCGGCTTATTAACGCCATGTGCTCTTGCAACGACCTTCTTTCCGGTTGCATCCTTGGCTGTGACCTTTTCCTTCTCGTCAACAAAACCAAACTGAACAGCACTATAACCGTCTACTTCAACAGTCTTGACCTGTGTAACATACATAGGACCTGCCTGAAGAACGGTGACTGGAGTAAGAACTCCGTTTTCGTCGAAGATCTGTGTCATTCCAACCTTCGTAGCTAAAATAGCTTTCTTCATCTTATTGATTTCCTTTCTACAGCGGATCTCATAGGCATTCCGGGAACGAAAGTAGCTATAAGATCATACTAGCTAAATAATTACTTTTCCTGCATCTTAAGCTTAACTGCTACGCCTGCAGGCATTTCCATCTTTGTGAGAGCCTCGATGGTCTTCTGAGTAGGAGCGATAACATCGATAAGTCTCTTATGTGTTCTCTGCTCGAACTGCTCTCTGGAATCCTTGTACTTATGAACTGCACGAAGGATAGTAACTACTTCCTTCTTTGTAGGAAGAGGTACAGGACCGCTAACCTTAGCACCTGATCTCTTAACCTGCTCTACGATCTTCTCAGCTGCGTGATCGATCTGATTGTGATCATAAGCCTTTAAAGTGATTCTCATGATTTTTGTAGCCATAAAAAAAGCCGCCTCCTTTTCGTATTATGGACAGGTAGCTGATTCTTCTCTTCCTTAATATTAAGGATACCTGTCGTCTACTTACGAACCAAGTGGTGACTGTACACTTACCCGGGTGTTTCTTTTTTTAACTCATTCCAAATCTCTGAGACCCTCCTCAAATCATCAGAACTTTCTATAAAAGATACCCGTCTTATCTGCATTATGCAGAAGATTAATTGTATACAGTGACTTGCCGTCAGTATTAATATTGACATTCGCTCCACGGAATAACCCGGTATACGTTACCGCATGCCGGCAACTTCTCGCTTCATCGCTATCATGTCACAGCAAGAGGCATTTTAACACAGGCAGAACAAAATTGCAAGAACTTTTTTCAAAAATTGTTTTCCTTTTCCGGTTTGGTGGAAAAACCTGACTAAAGTTAAAAATCAGTAACACGTTGCTTTTTATAAATTATTATATATAATAGGATAAAGAACAATTGTATCGGTTTTCTTACATATTTATATAAGAAGAACATTGTGTTGGTTTTCTTACATTTATCTATAGGAAGAAACTGTATAATTGTTTTTGCAAAATTTATTGATGATTAAAGGACAGGTATCATATGTACGAAATAGATTTTAAGCACCCGGGGAAGGCTTATTTTATCGGTATCGGCGGAGTCAGCATGAGCGGTTTTGCCCTGCTCCTTAAGAGTGAAGGTTTTTTCGTTACCGGATCTGACATGTCTCACAGCCATTATACTGAAGAGCTTGAAAAAAGCGGCATAAGCATCAATTATTCTCAGGTGGCTGAGAATATTAATAAGGAAGATAATATTGACTTCGTTGTCTACACTGCTGCTATCCATCCGACTAATCCGGAATATAAAAAGGCTGAAGAGCTGGGCATTCCTATGATGGAGCGCGCGGTCATGGTAGGGCAGGTCATGAAGAATTATAAAAATGCAATAAGCGTCGCAGGTACCCATGGTAAGACCACGACCACTTCGATGCTTTCAAGTATCTTCCTTGAGACCTCTCTTGACCCTACTATTTCAGTGGGCGGTCTGCTTGACAGGATAGGTGGAAACATCCGCATCGGCCATTCTGAGAACTTTATACTTGAGTCATGTGAATATACCAATTCATTTCTCAAGTTCTTCCCTACAGAGGAGATCATTCTCAATATAGATAATGATCATCTGGATTTTTTCAAGAATCTTGATAATATACGGAAATCTTTCCATACATTTGCGACTCTTATTCCTGAGAAGGGCCATCTGGTAATAAATGGCGAGATTCCGGACGTTAAGGAACTGATGAGTGACATTAAGGCCCATATCATCACCTTTGGTATTCACGAGGAAAATGCCGCAAAGGGCTTCGGCGATTCTGCTGCTGATGAGAGCTGTAATTATGTCTTTGATTACATGGCAAAAGATATCAGTCATGATGACCGGGGCCGCTGCAGCTTTGACCTGATCGACCACGGCAGAGACGAAGGCACATTTCATCTTAATGTATATGGTGAGCACAATGTCTATAATGCTCTTGCTTCTATTGCAATGGCCAGGATATTCGGCATCTCCTTTGATCAGATCAGAAAAGGTCTCCTGAGCTTTTCAGGAACACACAGGCGCTTCGAAATAAAGGGCTCATTCAATGGTGTGACAGTGGTCGATGATTATGCCCACCACCCTACAGAGATCAGAGCAACACTTGATGCCGCTAAAAACTACCCGCATAAGAATCTTTGGGTCGTATTCCAGCCCCACACATACTCCAGGACCAAGAACAACCTTCAGGACTTTGTTGACGTTCTGTCCACAGTACCTTATCTGGTTCTGGCAGATATCTTTGCTGCCCGCGAAAAGGATCCGGGAGATATTTCATCAGAAATCCTTGCAGATATGATAAATAAAAACGGGGGAAATGCCCATTATATCGGTGATTTTAAAGAGATCGAAAAATTTCTTCAAAAAAATTGTATCAACGGCGACCTGTTGATGACTATTGGTGCCGGCAACGTCGTGGAAATCGGAGAAGACCTGGTCAAAAAGTAAGTTATCCACACTTTCCACAATTTTGTTTATCAAAAATAGTATTTTTGTTGTTGATAAATAAAGCCCGTATTTTTCCTGCTTTGATCACAGAATCACAGGAGAGATCCATTTATTTATCAACTTGTTTTCAAGACTTATCAACAGCCCGTCAGGCCTCCGGGCTGTTTATTTTTCGCCCTTTTTGTGTTAGAATGTGCACAAGTTTTAAGAGAAAGAGGCAATTGTTATGGACAAGATCTTACTTCGCGCAGACCTATCATCCGCAGCTACTGCTGTGAGCAATGATTTTATTGACAGGTTTATGCTGCAGGCCAACGGAGACTTCGTGAAGGTATATATATACCTTACACGCTGTATACAGGCAGGCGAGTCAGGTCTTTCCATATGCGGACTGGCTGAAAAGATGAATGATACAGAAAATGATATCATTCATGCCATCAATTATTGGGAAAATCAGGGTCTGCTCCACACTTCGAGAAATGAAAACGGGGAATTTACCGCTATAGAGTTTGTTAAGCCTATAGCTCCCAATGCAGTATCTGCTTCTGAAAGCGGCATAAGTCATGAGCTTACTGTCAGGAATACAGATCAGCCGCATACTGTTTCTGAAGGGTCATCTGTTAATGATAAAGATCTTACCGGTGCGGCTTTTCCTGCCGACCTTTCTGATAATGAAGATTTTATCTGGGTCTGCAGCATGATAGAAGCAATGTTTAAAAGGCCTTTAAAATCCTCAGAGTATGATGCGCTCGATTTCATATTCGGAGACCTTGGATTTTCAAATGATCTCGTTCTCTATCTTTATAATTACTGCTTCAGCATTAATAAGACAAGTCCCAGCTATATCAAGGCCGTAGCTGTTAACTGGAACTCTAAAGGGATCAACACTGTTGAAGCTGCCAAGAACACTCTTGAAAAATACAATGACGTATATAATGTCATCCGCCGCGAATTCGGCATTACCGGCAGTCTTCTTCCTCTTCAGAAAGAGACTGCTGAAGCCTGGGTCAAAGAGTATCATATGTCTGCAGATATGATAGGTCTTGCTCTCAGGAGAACTGTATCACAGCTTGGCCATTCGGATTTCCGATATGCTTCTGCGATATTAAAGGGCTGGTACAGCAAGGGCATCAGAACTCCGGAAGAAGCTGAAACCGACTCCGAGAACTTTGCAAGATCAAAAGAAGATGCAAAGGTAAATAAGAACAAACCAGTTTATCGCAAATCGGACAACGTTTATAAGATCAAGCCCAATTCATTCAACATATATCCGCAAAGACATATCAGTGATGAGGAGCTTGATGCTTTTGAAAAAGCTATTATCAATAATAATTGACAGGAGACGCTTGTTCCATGTATATTTCAGATGAAAATTTGGAAAAGATCTCGGCTGAGTATGAAGATGCGCGTTCCCGGAATCAGAGGGAACTCGATCAGAGGAGAGCTGAGGTCAATGCTAAAGTGCCGGAAATGGCAGATATTCAGGACATAATAGTTTCACTCTCCATTTTAAATGCTAAAAAAGCTCTCAGGAACAGTAAGGATGCGCAGGCAATAAAGGACTATGAAGCCGAGATAGACAGGCTTTCTCTTGAAAAGAAGGCTCTCCTTACAGCTCACGGTTACCCTGAAGATTATCTTGACCTGCACTTTTGCTGCGATAAATGCCATGACAGAGGCTTTATAGGCAGTAAGCCCTGCTCATGCTTTACTGACCGTCTCAATAAGATACTCATGGAATCTTCTAATCTGACAAATATTTTAAAGGATGAGAATTTTTCTACATTCAACGATATGCTCTATTCAGATGATATCGGACCCGATGAGCATACCATGATATCGCCAAGGCAGAATATCAGAAATATCGTTGCTTCATGCAAGGATTTCATTTCTGATTTTGATAATAAAGATAAATACTCCAACCTTATGATATATGGTAAAGCCGGTGTCGGCAAGACCTTCCTTACAAACTGCATAGCAAAGGAACTTATAGAAAGCGGTCATTCTGTTTACTATACCACTGCTGTGGATCTTTTTGATCTTGTTTCTGATGACAGATTTTATGAAAAAGTCGCAGGCAGGAGTGAGAAGGTTAAATATATTACAAACTGTGATCTGCTGATCATCGATGATCTCGGTACGGAGATACCTAATACATTCACGGAATCTACTTTATATACCATTCTGAATACCCGTATTAATGCTATGATGTCTACAGTGATCTCTTCAAATCTGTCTCTTGCAAATATGAGAGATATATACAGCGAAAGGATCTTTTCCCGATTGATAGGCTCATTTACATTCTGTATGATATTTGGGAAAGATCTCAGGAAGGCAGGCAATTCGAAGTGGAATACGGTCACTGAAAAATAAATCGATAATATCGAAAAATTTATTATTATAACTGTGATTTTTAGCAGATAAGCAGGTAAATTAAGTCAATATCTGTTATAATCTTACCGCATGACATTAGCTTAAAGTTTTTTGAAAGGCGCCTGCATGCACTTCAAAGCTAAAAACCATGTTTGTGGTCTTAGATTCATTGCTGATCAATGTTCCGGACTTACCGGTTCATATAAAACTTAGGAGGATACTATCCATGAAACGACATGATAAGCTTGCTGAGACGATACCGGTCGGTACACTTGGCATCATAGCACTGGAAAGCAGTAAGGACATGGGTAAGAAGGTCGATGACTACATTACCAGCTGGCGTAAGGAGCGAGTAGCACTTCCGGGAGCGGTCAATAACATTGCCGGTTATGCAAGGGATTCTTATCTGGTAGATGCTGTATGTCCAAGATTTGGTTCAGGCGAAGGCAAGGGCCTTATCAAGGAGTCTGTTCGTGGAGATGACCTCTATCTCCTTGTGGATGTCTGTAACTATTCCCTGACCTACAAGCTTTTCGGCCAGATCAATCATATGTCGCCTGACGATCACTATTCTGATCTCAAGCGAATCATCGCCGCAGTAGGCGGCAAGGCAAGAAGGATCACCGTCATCATGCCTTTCCTTTATGAAAGCCGTCAGCACAGAAGATCCGCAAGAGAGTCTCTTGACTGCGCCATGGCCCTGAAAGAGCTCACAGAGATTGGCGTTGAGTCGATCATTACATTCGATGCACACGATCCCCGTGTACAGAATGCTATCCCGCTCAAAAGCTTCGAGACAGTACAGCCTACTTATCAGTTCATTAAAGCAATACTTAAAAACGTTCCTGACATTAAGATAGATTCAGACCACACTATGGTCATAAGCCCTGATGAAGGCGGCATGAACCGTGCGATCTACTATGCAAACGTACTTGGTCTAGATATAGGTATGTTCTATAAGAGACGTGACTACAGCAGGATCGTGGATGGCCGCAACCCTATCATTGCTCATGAGTTCCTTGGATCTGATATAGAAGGCAAGGACATCATCATCGTAGACGATATGATCTCATCCGGCGAAAGCATGATAGACGTAGCAAGAGAGCTCAAGAAGAGAAAGGCCGGCAGGATCTTCATGTGCGCAACATTCGGTCTTTTCACGAACGGACTTGAGAGCTTTGACAAAGCTTACAGGGAAGGCGTATTCTACAGAGTTCTCACAACGAACCTTATCTACCAGACATCTGAACTCCTGGAACGCGAGTATTATATAAATGTTGATATGAGCAAATATATTGCCCTCCTGATCGACACACTTAACCATGATCAATCCATAAGCACTCTCTTAAATCCTACCGAGAGGATCCAGAATATCATGCATAAGTATAACCAGAAGGGATTCTGATATCAGACCGGGTTATATTCTATTACGCTAATGATGTTCCAAAGGTAATATTTAAAGCTTATAATCATCTATCATTTATAGACTGCCCCTTTTTACGGTAAAACATGATGATAAATAGGGCATTAAAAATATTTTTATACTTTGGGTTTAAAAAAAGCGCCGCAGCTGCGGCGCTTTTATCTTTGCATTAATAATTATGTCCTGATTTTTTGTCTTGATAATTTGATCTGGTAAGTTTTTCCTGCTTATCGTTTATTAACGTTTGAATTCCTGTACCCAGTAGTATCCGTACTCGGAATTGGATTTCTTACAAAGTCCAAGTCCCATATAACGATAGTACTTGCTTAAAATATTTGCACGGTGACCTTCTGAATGCATCCAGCTGTCAACTACTTCCTCAGGCGACTGCTGTCCTGCAGCAATATTCTCACCTACCATAGTATATGGAATGTCAAGGTCCTGAAATACCGAAAAGCAGAGAGTCCCGTCAGGTCTTGTATGAGAGAATGACTTGCTTGTTTCCTTGGCGCGGATCCTTGCAGCTTTATTCATCCTTGATCTGAGCTTGAGTTTCTTTAAGCCGCGTTTCTTTCTTTCCTTATTAACAAGCTTAAGAACCTTCTTTGCATACTTTCCCGATCTGGTCCAGTTCTGATTGGAAGCCGCAGAAGCTGAAGCATATATGCTGTTGGTATCCATTAAATATAATGGCTGTATCTCACCATTATCTGACAGTGAAACTTTATAATCACTGTTTCTATCTGAGCTCAGGCTTTGCAGCGCTGCAAAAGGACTTAGCGGTGTAAGAACTATTGCCAGAGCAAGAAAAACTGCTCCGATCCCTTTGCCGAATCTCCTCAAGATACAATGTATATACTGTTTTTTATAATTACCAGCCATCCGACCATCCCTTCCTTTTTATTATAATTATTATAATATTTCACGATTCTCATACTTATATAATAGCATATTTACTCATTCAAAAAAAGGGCATCGAATATTAAAAATTTATATCCTCAGATATTTTACCGTTATTCATAACTATCTTTCTGGAAAATTGTACTTTATCTCCAGGATCAACATGCGAAGCCGCTAAAATAGTCTTTCCTTTCTCGTGATATTCGTTTAAGAAATTATAAACGATCTGAAGGTTTTCATCATCTATGGCATTAAACGGCTCATCCAGAAGGAGTATATCAGGTTCCTCCATAACCGCCTGAGCAATAGCCAGCCTCTGCTTCATTCCGAGAGAAAAAGACTTTACTTTATTTTTCCTTTGTTCAAATAGATTGAATGTTTTCAGGCAATCATCTATTTGTGTATCATTTATTTTTTTATTAATAGCAGCCAGATATCTTAAGTTTTCTTCGGCACTCTCATTCATAATAAAAGTAGGATTTTCGATTATTACACCATAAGAAATATTATCATCTCTTACGACCGTCCCTGTATCCGGAATTATTAATCCACAAAGCATACGAAGAAGCATTGTCTTACCACATCCGTTATGACCGGTAAGGTAAATAAAATCCCCTCTGTTTATTTCCAGATCAATATTGCTCAACACAAGTTTTTTTCGTACTGTTTTTGATACATTTTCAAGTTTAATCATTTTTTTCTCCTTCCTGATTAATTACATTGCTGTTTTTTCTAAAAGCAATTACAGCAATGATTAAACCTATTATAATAATTATCCTGAAAAGGACTGCTGAAGTACTCTGATATAAAATATTATAAGAAAAAACTGATGCAAGCTTTAATCTGACAGATATTAATAGAGATAGCAGATCAGCCGAAATTATCAATATAAAAGATAACTGTGGCCCTGCTCCCAGTAACCTGAGTAAATAATCAAAAAAAGCCCATATCAGAACCACAAGCGAAAAAGCAATTTCAATATCTGCTATTTTATTCAGAACAGCAGGCTCATAAATATAAATAATAATTAAATCTGATATTAATTTCACTACAATAAGGCCTATTGAATATTTCAGTATATCCATAAAAACATGTCTGAAATATTTTTTTCTTCCGCTTCTTATCTCAAATGCCGCCAGATCATATTGCATATCGATCCGCTTATGCAGCATTGAAATGACAGCTATCGAGATAAGAAGGTTATATATAGTAAGCATTATTACCAGATGTCCGGATTCAGTATACGGCGATGCCATCATATATATGCTGATGGAATCTCTGGAAACAATAGTGCTTGCACTTTGTAAACAATTCAATACAATATTCATAATCAAAATAATGATTAGATCTCTTTTCAATCCATACTACCCCCTGAAATATTTCTGCATACAAAATAAAATTTATCAATATTTATTATTAAATACAAAAATGGTAAATTGCAATAACAAGTTGGACACCCTCCGCTAGGCAGTAGCCTGGTAGATTCGGTCGATTTCCTCCTCGAAGATTTCATCCGGGGTTCTGTAACCCAGGATCTTCCGTGGGAGGCAGTTACACCAGGTCTCCACAT
>JAZASR010000012.1:0-56543 GCA_036343175.1 Lachnospiraceae bacterium | reverse complement strand
CGCCAACCTGACGAGCTAACAAGATGTGTTCACGAGTCTGAGGCATAGCACCATCAGTAGCTGCAACAACAAGGATTGCGCCGTCCATCTGAGCTGCACCTGTAATCATGTTTTTTACATAGTCAGCGTGGCCCGGGCAGTCAACGTGAGCATAGTGTCTCTGCTCTGTCTGGTACTCAACGTGAGCTGTGGAAATTGTGATACCTCTTTCACGCTCTTCCGGAGCCTTATCGATCTGATCGAATGCTTCAGCAACGTTGCCAGGAACTCTCTCTGCAAGAGTCTTTGTGATAGCTGCTGTAAGAGTTGTCTTACCGTGGTCTACGTGACCGATGGTACCAACGTTAACGTGTGGTTTACTGTTGTCATACTTAGCTTTAGCCATTATTAAAAATCCTCCTTAGAATTTTATTTAAGTTTATGTCTTAATTGGCTGTATAATATACCTTTTTAAGACCGCGTCTTTGATTATTATATTTCATCTAAAGACGTTTTTCAAGTAAAACTTGGTAAACGGAATGTCTTTTTATAAGACATTCCGGAAAATTTTCGCTTTCAAATATCTATAATCAATATAGAATGACCAAAAAGATCAAGCTTCAGCACCCTTATTTGAAAGTACTTTTTCAGCTACGTTCTTTGGAACCTGCTCATATCTCTCGAAGAACATTGAGTAGTTGCCACGGCCCTGTGTCTTGGAACGAAGGTCTGTAGCATAACCGAACATCTCTGCAAGAGGTACATAAGCCTTGACCATCTTACCGGATGGAATATCTTCCATACCTTCAACACGGCCGCGTCGTGAGTTTACATCGCCGATAACATCGCCCATGTACTCTTCAGGCATAGTGATCTCGACCTTCATGATAGGCTCAAGAAGTACAGGATCACCCTTCTTCATAGCGTCCTTCATAGCCATGGAA
Organism: Lachnospiraceae bacterium; assembly: GCA_036343175.1. GTDB lineage: Bacteria > Bacillota > Clostridia > Lachnospirales > Lachnospiraceae > JAEEJA01. The sequence continues at coordinate 55,620 of JAZASR010000012.1, read as the reverse complement.
CCGGCAATGTGGAATGCCATTTCGGAAGAATCGACTTCATGATAAGAACCATCATAAACTGTAGCATGAACACCAATAACAGGGAATCCTCCAAGGATACCTGCCTGAGTAGCTTCCTCGATACCTTCACCGACAGCAGGAATATATTCCTTAGGAATATTTCCGCCGACAACGGTAGACTCGAACTTGAATGTCTCGTCACCATTAGGATCCATTGGCTCGAACTTAACCTTACAGTGACCGTACTGACCACGACCACCGGACTGCTTAACATACTTGGAATCAACGTCACAAGGCTTTGTGATGGCTTCACGGTAAGCAACCTGTGGAGCACCGACCTTGGCCTGTACCTTGAATTCACGAAGAAGTCTGTCAACGATGACATCAAGGTGAAGCTCGCCCATACCTGCTATAACAGTCTGACCTGTCTCCTGATCAGTATGAACCTTAAATGTAGGATCCTCTTCAGCAAGCTTTCCAAGTGCATCAGTAAGCTTATTCTGCTCATCCTTGGAATCAGGCTCGATAGCGAGCTCGATAACAGGATCAGGGAATTCCATAGACTCAAGGATAACCGGATGCTGCTCATCGCAGATCGTATCACCGGTAGTAGTAACCTTAAGACCTACAGCAGCTGCGATATCACCTGAATAAACTGTAGGGATCTCCTTTCTCTGGTCAGCGTGCATCTGGAGAAGTCTTCCGACTCTTTCCTTCTTGTCCTTAGTAGCGTTTAGTACATAAGAACCGGCTTTGAGTGTACCGGAGTAAACTCTGATGAATGCGAGCTTTCCAACGAATGGATCAGCAGTGATCTTGAATGCAAGGGCCGAGAACGGCTCTTCATCAGAAGACTTACGAACAACGTCATTACCGTCCTCATCAACACCTGTGATATCAGGTACGTCTGTAGGGGCAGGTAAATACTCGATAACGCCGTCGAGAAGCTTCTGAACACCCTTGTTCTTATATGCAGAACCGCAGAATACAGGGACTGCCTTTGATTCGATAGTGGCTTTTCTGAGGACCTTCTTCATATCTTCAACAGAAGGCTCATTGCCATCAAGGTACTCCATCATGAGGTCATCATCAAGATCGCAGATCTGTTCTACCATCTTTGTATGATATTCCTCAGCCAGATCCTTGAGATCATCAGGGATAGATGTGATCTCGATCTCCTTGCCCTGATCATCCTTATAATAATAAGCATCCATCTCGAAAAGATCTACAAGACCGATATATGAGTCTTCCTTTCCGATAGGGATCTGAACAGCGATCGGGTTCTTGCCGAGTCTGTCCTTGATCTGTTTAGTTGAACCATAGAAATCTGCTCCAAGCTTATCCATCTTATTGATGAAAGCAAGACGAGGAACATTATATGTATCAGCCTGACGCCATACATTCTCGGACTGAGGCTCAACGCCGTTCTTAGCGTCGAATACGCCGACAGCACCATCAAGTACACGGAGTGAACGCTCAACTTCAACTGTGAAGTCTACGTGGCCGGGAGTATCAATGATATTGATACGGTGCTCTAAAGCGCCCGGCTTCTTCTTGTGGTGGTCCTCAAGTGTCCAGTGGCATGTAGTGGCTGCTGAAGTGATAGTGATACCTCTCTCCTTCTCCTGCTCCATGAAGTCCATGGTTGCAGTACCATCGTGAGTATCACCGATCTTATAATTAATACCGGTATAGAAAAGGATACGCTCGGTAAGTGTAGTCTTACCGGCATCGATATGAGCCATAATACCGATATTTCTGGTTCTCTCTAGTGGATATTCTCTTCCAGCCAAGAATTTTTCCTCCTAAATATAAAAACGAATAGATGGTTCGTAAGCGTTCAAAAATCAAACACAAATCCAAACTTCGTTTGATTTGAGATTTGATTGTCTCGCTTGTTTTTACAATTTGTTTAAAACACGAATCGCTCCGTGCTAAAAGCACTCTCGCGATTCTCACGAACCTTCGAACTTTCGCAGGTTTGCATGAAACATGCAAACTGCTTCGTTCTCAGGTTCGTGGTCGCTCAACAATCAATCTCAAATCCAAACTTCGTTTGATTTGAGATTTGATTGTCTCGCTTGTTTTAAACAATCACCATCTGTAATGTGCAAATGCCTTATTAGCCTCAGCCATCTTATGCATATCTTCCTTACGCTTAACAGCTGAACCTGTGTTATTTGACGCATCAAGTATCTCATTGGCAAGTCTCTCGACCATTGTCTTCTCACTTCTCTTGCGTGAGAATAATGTAAGCCATCTGAGTGCGAGTGCCTGTCTTCTGTCAGGTCTTACCTCGATAGGAACCTGATAGGTTGCACCGCCGATACGTCTTGCCTTAACTTCGAGCTGTGGCATGATGTTGTTCATAGCTTCATCGAAAACTTCAACAGCATCCTTACCGCTCTTCTCGGCAACCATATCAAAGGCACCATAGACGATCTTCTGAGCTACACCCTTCTTACCATCAAGCATGATATTATTGATGAGCTTTGTAACAACCTTATTGTTGTAGACTGGATCAGGCAGAACGTCTCTCTTCTGAATATGTCCTTTACGTGGCACGTTACTTCCCTCCTTAATAAATTTGGATCCGGACTTTTTATAAAGCCGACACTTCAGTCCGCTCCGTTATTAAATCATCGGTACTCACTTTTTTCAGTGTTCGTGCTTAGGAAATAATGAAATCAAATATATACGGGATCATAAGGACATCCCGCATGGCCTAAAGCCATAAATATGTGAAAATCTTACCCAGCACTTCACCATTCAGTGATTATTTCTTCTTAGGTCTCTTAGCTCCATACTTGGAACGGGCCTGCTGTCTGTTTGCAACTCCTGCGGTATCAAGTGTACCACGGATAATGTGGTATCTGGTACCAGGAAGGTCCTTTACTCTTCCGCCACGGATAAGAACAACTGAGTGCTCCTGAAGGTTGTGACCTTCGCCCGGGATATAAGTAGTAACTTCCATACCGTTAGAAAGACGAACTCTGGCAGTCTTACGAAGAGCTGAGTTAGGCTTCTTAGGTGTTGCGGTACGAACTGCTGTGCAGACACCTCTCTTCTGAGGAGAGCTGACCTTTACAGGACGCTTGTTAAGAGAGTTGTAAGCAAACTGCAGTGCAGGGGATGCTGACTTCTTAACAGAAGTCTTTCTTCCCTTTCTTACCAACTGGTTGAATGTAGGCATTGATTTTCACCTCCTTGACATATAAAATGAATACAGCGGGCTGTTAAAAAAGCCTCTCGGATCCTTTAAATGCTAATAAAAGCACTGAAGAGTCCGGGCATAAGGACATAGTTATCCCTTAAACAGCACACTTTAACTAGTTTAGAGCAAAGAAAACAGCTTGTCAACAAGAAAATACAATTTTTTCATATTTTTCCGGCAGGTGTTTTTCGATCGAATAATATAGTACATAATGAAGATCGGTCATAAAGCAAATAATGATGACTGAGTCATACAGAAAAAATAACTTTCGTATTATAAAGCAGTGTTCATGATACGATCACATTGAAAAAATTGCGGCCAGATCAAACATTTAATAATGAAGATCATATATAATCATGACCCCGGCACGATAAAAAGGGCACCGGGAATTATCTCCGGTGCCCTTTGAAACTTTGCACAGCCTGTATGTGATCTTTATTATTCATGCCTGATCTGCATTCTAAAAAAAGCTTATCTGCGATCTTCTTCGCAGTACTTTTCTAAATGGCACTTAAGCAAAAGCTTATCTGTGATCTTCTTCGTAATTATTTTCCAGCTGGTTGAAGATATTGTCATATACAGCCGGCATGCCGATGTATATGCAGCCGTAGTTGATCATGCCGTTATCGAGCGCTTTTTCACGGATGATCTGAACGACGCAGTTAATGGCATTATTGATGGACTTGATCTCAGGAAACTGCAGACGGCAGTTAAAGTAGAAACCTACCGGCAGTATACTTGAAGAATTGAACCCGATGCCTTCCTTGCTGATATCGATGATCTCAATAGGGGCGTTCAGATTCTTGACCTGTATGTTATCCTGCTTAAAAAGAGATGAAACTTCAAGGTTCATCTTGATCGGAGTACGCTTGAACTTTCTTTGATCTGTAACCATATAAATACCTCCTTAACATGAAGAATTTCACGAAAATATTTTATTTATTATCTAACAAAAACAGTTCATTTGCAAGTATTATATACAGTCTGCTAAAGATCTGATACATGCCTGATCGTATCAAGGAGGACTTTTTATATCATATCATAGGACCTATCATATTATGGCCTGCTGTGATTCAAATATAAGCTCAGATCGATCTGCAGTAAATACTTATACTATCGTATACTTATTCTTACCCGAAAGCTTACTGTCGTAAAGCGCACTGTCAGCCTTCTGGAAAAGCTGTTCGTAATTACTTACTCCATTAAGGTCTGTAATGCCCATAGAACAGGTCTGGTGATGCTTTTCATTCAAAAAAGCGTTATTCAGATCATTAAAAAAGCTTTCTGCCAGTTTTTCGGCCTCTTCAAGCGTCATATCGGGATAGAGTACGGTGAATTCATCTCCTCCGAAACGGGAACCGACATCCTTTCTGGTAATATTGGACTTTATACATGAAGCGACAAGCTTTAAGACCCGGTCTCCGTAAAGATGGCCGTATGTATCATTAACATGCTTGAAATTATCAAGGTCAATGATGAAGAAAACACCCTCCCTGCCCTTAATAAAATGGGTATCTATGATGATCTGCGCTGCCTTTTTCGTAAGAAGTCCTGTCAGGGCATCAGTATCGCGCTTCTTCTGAATATAAAGCCTGTTAGCCAGGTTCTGCATATTGCGGCCGGCAAAGATCCAGTTTGTCATGATGGAGCAGAGGCAGACTACCAGTGCATTCAGGTGGTCAGCTGAAAGCACGGACGGATCCTTGTATTTATAAGACATGAAGCAGTAAGCAATAGTGATGATTATCAGGACTGTGTCTATCCTGTAAGGCAGATCGATGATTATAAGCGGTATGACTATCATAAGGACACAGAAAATGGTGCCGTTTGTCGTGGGCGATGGCGAACAGATAGTTGAATTGAGCAGTCCGAACGTCATGACTGTAATGCATTGGGTCAGACATGTGATATAGGAAATATATCTTTTTGTCTGATCAGTAAGTCTTCTGATAATAATAAATAATAAAGAAGTAAGAAACAGGAATAAGTATGCCGGAAGTACTCTCTTTGACAGTATTCCGAAAAATGAAAGGACAGTAAGCACCCCGCCGAATACGGTAGTGATCATGGAGATGCCCTTTAGATTCGAATTATTCTCTTCTGTCATCAGCGGAATGGTCTCAAAAAAGATAGATTTCGATAAGGTGCCATAAAGCATGTGATCTTTGATCTTTTCAAAAAACTTCATATTGCACCTCCATTAAACCGGACGATACCATTCAAATTTGACCATTATCACAGTTCATCCTTTTTCTAAGATCATCCATTCAGATTATATTCATTAATTATAAATAAAATAAACCTTCAATTCAAGTATATCCGTTAATAAATAAAAACTTATTATATAGCATACAGGACAAAAGGCCGCGGAATACTCCGCGGCTTTTTGTTAAGTTTTACATAAATATCAGCCAGAATACATATCTATACATGTAAGGCTATTATTTGACGCTATTTGCGTATGCTTACAGGCAGCATTTATCAAACAGTATCTGTGACCGGATCACTGTCTGATCTTTATATGTACCTCTCTCAGCTGCTGCTCGGTTACTTCATTAGGAGCGCCGCACATAAGATCCTCGGCATTGCCATTCATAGGGAACGGGATGACTTCACGGATATTGTCCTCATTGCGGAGAAGCATGATCATACGGTCGATGCCGGGAGCCATACCTGCGTGTGGAGGTGCACCGAACTTGAATGCGTTGTAGAGAGCCCCGAACTTTGCCTTGAGTACGTCTTCTGTGTAGCCGGCGATCTCAAAGGCTTTGACCATTATATCAAGATCGTGATTTCTTACAGCACCTGATGAAAGCTCGACTCCGTTGCATACTATATCATACTGGTAAGCGAGTACATCCTCCGGATCCTTTGTATTCAAAGCTTCCAGACCGCCCTGAGGCATGGAGAAAGGATTGTGGGTAAACTCCATCTTCTTTGTCTCCGGATCATATTCATACATAGGAAAATCATTAACATAACAGAATCTGTAGGCATTCTTCTCTATGAGGTCAAGACGCTTTCCCAATTCATTGCGGATCTGGCCCGCATATTCATTAGCCTTCTTTTCACGGTCAGCTATGAAGAAAATGGTGTCATCGACATGGAGGTCTTCCTTCTGCCTTATCTCCTCTTTCATGTCATCCGGTATGAATTTATCGATAGGACCCTTGTATGAACCGTCTTCCATGACTTCAAGGTAACCTAAGCCGCCCATACCTATATCCTGGGCAAATTTAAGAAGCTTTTCGTGGAAGCCCTTGCTCATGCGCCTGTTTACTTTTATGGCACGGACTGTCTTACCGATAAATGGTTTGAATGTGCATCTCTGGAAGAATTCAGTCAGATCCGTGATGCGGAGCGGGTTCCTGAAGTCAGGTTTATCCGATCCGAACTGAAGCATGGCGTCCTTATAGCTTATGACAGGGAATGGCGTCTCTGTGATCACGGACCCCTCAGGAGCGAATTTCTTAAATGTATCGGAAAGGACCATCTCACCGATCTTAAATATATCTTCCTGAGTTGCAAAGCTCATCTCAAAGTCAAGCTGGTAGAACTCTCCCGGTGAACGGTCTGCTCTTGCATCCTCATCACGGAAGCATGGAGCTATCTGGAAATACTTGTCAAAGCCTGAGACCATAAGGAGCTGCTTGTACTGCTGAGGTGCCTGAGGCAGAGCATAGAACTTTCCCTTAAACTTTCTGGATGGAACTATATAGTCGCGTGCGCCCTCAGGGCTTGATGCGCAGAGGATAGGCGTCTGTATCTCGAGAAATCCCAGATCGGTCATTTTCTGTCTTAAGTATGATATGACCTCGGACCTGAATATCATATTGTCCTTTACCTTACGGTTCCTTAAGTCCAGATATCTGTACTTAAGTCTTACATCCTCCCTTATTTCCTTGGAAGTAATGATCTCGAAAGGAAGTGTATTATAAACCTTTCCAAGAATATCGATAGAATGGGCTTCGAGCTCTATGGTACCGGTCGGGATCTTGGGATTGTAGGTATCCTCGTCCCTGTGCTCCATGACTCCCTGTATACTTACAGCCTCCTCTTTAACTATACCGTCAAGAAGCGATGTATCTCTTAATACTACCTGAAGAACACCGTACATATCTCTTAAGTCGATAAATGAAACTCCGCCGTGATCACGTATATTCTCGACCCAGCCGGCAACTCTGACTTCCCGGCCTACGTACTCTTCAGTAAGTTCGTTCACATACACGTCCCTGTATTTGTTCCTGAATGTCATAAAAAACTCCTTTCATGCCTTACATTCATTAAAATATGCAATCAGTTCACATTATTTACATCTGGTACAAAACTTTATTTTTTACATCCGTTCCAGTATCATTTTATTTTCATCTGGTCCGGCACTCATGTTTTACATCTGGTCCAGCATCCTTTTAAGCGTCTGATTAACAAGTCCCGGAGCAGCCTTTCCATGTGCTTCTTTCATGACCTGTCCCACTAAGAAGCCAATGGCCTTTTTCTTGCCGGCCTTATAATCCTCAACAGACTTTGGATTATCTTCAATGGCCTTCCTGCACATTTCTTCGATTGCTCCTGTATCGGATACAGCTGAAAGACCGTGTTCCTTAACATAGCTTTCAGGATCTATATCATCGGTGAACATCTTTTCAAAGATCTGCTTAGCAACTGTAGAATTGATCGTATCCTTATCGGTAAGCTCCACAAGGGCAGCAAGATGCTCTGGAGAAAACTTAAGGTCAGCTGCATCGGTATCAGTTTCCTTCATGAGCCTCTGTGTCTCAACCATTAGCCAGTTGGAGACCTTTTTAGGATTATGGCATATGGAGGCAGCCTGTTCGAATATCTCTGTAAGCCTCTTCTCGCGGGTGAGCTGGTCAGCATCATACTCCGGAAGACCATATTCTTTCACATAGCGCTCTGCCTTTTCGTCAGCCATCTCCGGCTGTTCATCTTTAAGCCTCTCTATCCATTCATCTGAAATATGGACAGGTACAAGGTCCGGTTCAGGGAAATACCTGTAATCCTTGGCATCCTCCTTGGACCTCATGGCATATGATGAACCCTTGATATCGTCCCAATGCCTTGTTTCCTGGGTAACACTCTGACCTGACTCAAGAAGGTCTATCTGTCGGGCGGCTTCATTCTCGATAGCACGTCTTATAGCTTTAAATGAACTCAGATTCTTCATCTCAGTCCTTGTCCCGAACTCCTTTGAACCCTTTTCACGAACAGAGACGTTGACATCGGCTCTCATGGAACCCTCCTGCAGCTTGCAGTCGGAAGCGCCAAGGTAGCTTATCGTCATACGGAGCTTCTCAATATAAGCAACTACCTCATCAGCAGATCTCATATCCGGTTCTGAAACTATCTCTATAAGAGGTACGCCTGAGCGGTTGAAATCGACATATGAGATGTCCTCATATTCATCATGTACGAGCTTTCCGGCATCCTCCTCCATATGGATCTCGTGGATGCCGACCGCTTTATGAGAGCCATCCGGGAGGGTGATATCAACATGTCCGTCTCTGCAGATCGGGAGATAGAGCTGTGATATCTGATAGTTCTGAGGATTATCCGGATAGAAATAATTCTTCCTGTCAAATTTGCAATTCTTCGTAATGGAACAATTAGTGGCAAGTCCGACCTTAAGAGCATACTCGACAACCTTTTTATTGAGCACAGGAAGTGCTCCGGGCTGTCCCGTACATACCGGGCAGGTATGCTCATTAGGGCGGGCCCCGAACTCTGTCGAACAGCCGCAGAATATCTTTGTCTTAGTAGCGAGTTCGACGTGCGTCTCAAGACCTATCACGGTTTCATATTCTTTCATTTAAGCTGCACCTCCTTTTTCAATATCATTAAAAGCTTTTTTTGATCCATCTGCTCTTTTACCGTTCTCAGACCCATCTGATCCGGAAAGAACAGTCTTATCATTTACGAAATTAAGATGGACCGCATCTTCAAGTGCCCTGGCAGCCCTAATGATGTTATCCTCCCGGAATACATTCCCGATGAACTGGACTCCGATAGGAAGCCCATCAGAGGAAATGCCGGCCGGAAGTGATATGGATGGCAGAGAGCACAGATTAACGCTTACTGTATAAACATCTGAAAGGTACATTTTAATAGGATCTGTCAGGCTCTTTCCAAGTAAGGGTGCAGTAGTCGGCGCAACAGGGGAAAGGATAGCGTCATATTCGGAAAATGCCTTGTCAAATGCTTTCTTTATCAATGCCTTAGTTCTCAGTGCCTTTAAATAATATGCATCATAGTAGCCTGAGCTTAATACGAATGATCCGAGCATGATACGGCGCTTTACTTCCGAACCGAAGCCCTCGCTTCTGGTCTTCTTGTACATTTCATGGAGCTCGTGGTAATCCTTTGTCCTGTAACCGTATTTGACACCATCGAATCTTTCAAGGTTCGAGCTTGCCTCGGCACATGCTATGATGTAATAAGCAGGGATCGCATATTCCACAAGACCTAAGTCGAATTCCTCAACTATAGCTCCGCGGCTCTTAAGTATATCCGCAGTCTCATGTATCTTATCAGCTATCTCCTTATCAAGGCCTGCCGATATGTAATCCTTTGGAATACCGATCTTCATGCCTTGAACGTCCAACTTGAGGGCAGACATAAAGTCGTAACCGGTGGCAGTGCAGTTTCTGTCTATTGAAGTGGCATCTTTCTCATCATGTCCCGCGATAGCCTGGAGGATCGCCACGGCATCGGTCACGTTATCAGCAATAGGTCCGATCTGGTCAAGACTCGATGCATAAGCTATGAGACCTGATCTTGAAACAGTTCCGTATGTAGGCTTAATGCCAACTACACCGCAATAAGCGCTTGGCTGCCTTATGGAGCCGCCTGTATCAGAACCGAGGGCTGCCTTGACCATGCCTGATGCAACTGCAGCACAGGAGCCTCCTGAAGAACCACCGGTAACATGCGCCTTATTCCTTGGATTCCTGCATGGCCCGAAGCATGAGGTCTCAGTAGTGGAGCCCATGGCGAATTCATCCATATTTGTCTTGCCGATGACTATCATGCCGGCCTGTTCAGCCTTAAGGACTGCAGTGGATGTAAATGTGGACTTAAAGCCGTCAAGTATCTTAGAGCAGCATGTCGTCGGTTCATCCTCAATGCACATGTTATCCTTGATAGCGACCGGAACGCCTGCCAGAGGACTGAGCTTATCCCTATCCCCGCACTCGTCTATCATTTTCTGGATCTGATCGGCTTTTTCAAGAGCCTTATCCTTTGAAAGATAGACGAAAGCATTGATATCCGGATCTTCCTTTTCTATCTTCTCATAGCACTCCAGCACAGCATCGCGGACCTTTACCCTGCCTTCGCGGATGGCCTGACCCAACTCAAGAGCCGTTAACTTACCTGTATCGATCATAAAAACACCTTCCTGAAATCTAACTTCCTTAATTTATATTTGTGGCATCATCAGCACTTTATTTTATATAACTCACTTTGCTGTCAGGTAATACTTTTGGATACGCTTGCGCTCAGGTCCTCACGCAGCGCTTCTAATCTCAGGCGACCTATCGGTCGTCTTCGCTAAGAAGCGGCGTTGCGGATGATCCAAAAGCATTTACCTGACAGTCAAAGTGCATTTAGTATAAGATGCTGATGATGCATGCAGACCTGGATAATGAATGTTTCAATATTTCTTGTTGGCATTTGTGGTGCGGGACGTAAGCATACTGCTTATTGGAGCCGACTCCAGATAAAAATCTTCATCCGAAGTGAGCTTTCAAGTCGCGCCCGCAGGCTGCGACGCACTCATGCAGCAAGGGCGCGACGAAAAAAAGACAGCGAACGAGGATGAATGATTTTTACGAGTAAGGCGACTAAGCAGTATGCTTACGTCCCGTACCACAAATTGTAAAATCTAAATTGTTTTTGGCACAACCAGATACTCTTCATTGCGTTCCGGCGCATTCTTAAGTGTCTCAGCCTGGAAATTGCCATTAGTGACTATGTCCTCACGGAAGACGTTTCCGTTATCGAAAACGTGGGACATAGGCTCAACACCTGAAGTATCAAGCTCATTCAGCTTGTCGATGTAATCGAGCATGTCTGAAAGACCTTTGCGGGCTTCCTCTTTCTCAGCCGGTGAAAGCTCAAGCTGTGAGAGGATCCCGACATAATCGATCATCTCGTCAGAGATCTCATTTCTCATAAAATTACATTCCTTTCTTTGACCATGATAAATGCCTGTATATGAAAAAAAGTCCCATATTCGGGACTTATAATAATGTATGTGCGGGCCAGAAGAAAGATGCTCCCGGTCATCAGGGCAAAATAAAGTCCCGGATATGAGATCTCCATTGATCCATATCCGGGACGAACTATCCAATATCCGCGGTGCCACCCGTCATTCACTGACAATAGCTGTTGATGAACTTCTAAAACACAATAGAACGAAAAGCAAAATGTCAGTGCTCTTTAACCACTATCGTAGGACTCACGGGAAGGTTTTCGAATAAACTCTTAAAGCTTCCTGCTCCGGAGCGTTCCTGATAACATCTACTGACATAAAAGGACTTTCAGCCTGATGATCCTTATCTCTTACTAACTATCAGTTCTGATACTATCAAGTCTCCTTCAACGCTAATAAAACATATAACACAACTCAATAAATAAATCAAGTGAAAATTTTATTTATTATTTTTTTCCCTGAATTCCTTCAGACTTTCATATGCTTTCTCAAAATCATTATCATCATGGATGGTAAGTCCGAGATATCCGGTCATTTTCTCTGCTTCAGTGAGCTTTGTATATCCTATGTACTTCCTTCCTTCGGTCTTTGGAACCATCATGAACACATAAAGGTAGAATGCATAATTGCCGGTTTCATTCTTCTGAAGGAAATAATCAGTGATAAAGCTCTTGGAATTGTTCTCTATCCTCTTGTAAATGGTGGCAGGATCTGTAAATTCAAGGAATCTGTCACGGTCAAGAGGATGGATGTTTTCAATCTCGTTTCGAAGATAATCCTTAACTCCCCGGATCTTCTGAGTGGCCTCCGCTTCACCATGCTTTGCATCTTTATCAGCACTGCCGTCCAGTGAGCTCTCAGTCGTATCGACAGATATGATGCTGTCATCTGAGATGTCCATGACAAAGAGGTGGTCAAGCATAAGATACATAGTACGGAGAGTATCGTCGATCTTCTGTCTCTCAGTCCTCAGCTCATTCTGGGATATATCAGTTATGGTGACCCTGTAGGATGAATAATTCTCACATCTGGCGATCAGGCTTACCCTGGCATTAAGGAAGCTTTCACCAGCAGGATATGTAATATCCTTTATTTCTCCATCCTTGAATTCACCTGCAACGAACTTTCTGAACAGCCTGTAAAGAGGCGAATCCTTGGAATTCATGTTCTTATAGACCTTTTCAATGGACTCGGTACCGGCTGCCTTCAGGACGTCCATATAAGCTTCATTCACAAAGAGGAAGCGGAAATCATTTCCATTGAATTCGAAAATAGCAAGCGAAGAATCGGAAATGATGTTCTGACCGCCTATCTTATCGAAATAATGGCGCCATTTCGTATTCTCTATGGCAATGCCCTTCTTCTTCATGTTTGCCATGGTCTCTTCATAAGGGAGAGGCTTTCCGAAATAGTAGCCCTGGGTCTTCTCGCATCCTATGTTCTTAAGGAAATTGAACTGTTCAAGCGTCTCAACACCCTCGGCAAGAGTCTGCATGGATATGCGCTTTGCCATCTCTACAGTGGACTTTATGATGTCCTGTGAGACCTTTGTAAAGCTTGAAAGGAATTCCATATCTATCTTAAGCTCATCGAACTTATAATCCTTCAGGACATTAAGTGATGAATAACCGCTTCCGAAGTCGTCCATCCAGACCTGATAACCATGGTCATGAAAACGCTTGAGCTCGGAGTCAAAAAATTTACGGTCATTTATGAATATGGACTCTGTGATCTCCACGTGCAGCATGTCGCGCGGGACCTGATACTTTTCCACTGCCGCCTCAACTACGTTAAATATGTCGCATGCCAGGAAGTCAAGCTTCGAAAGGTTAAATGATACAGGTACCGTGTCGCGGCCGTGATCGACCTCATAGCGGTATCTTCTGCATATTTCACTGACTATAAATGAATCGAGCTTGTATATCTGGTTTGATTCTTCAAGAGCCGGTATGAACATGGCAGGGCTTAAGAGTCCGTACTTCGGGTCATCCCAGCGGGCAAGAGCCTCGAGTCCGCAAAGGTTCCCGGATATGGTCCTTATGACCGGCTGATAATATACCTTTATATATCCATTTTCTATAGCAGCATCGATATTATCAGAAGTGTATTTCATGGTTGAGAGCTCTTTCTGGATCTCAGGGGAATAGACCATGAAGTAGATATCTGATATGTTTTTTATGCGGTCGCATGCCATCTTTGCATAATCACAGGCAATAGCAGGGTCACTTATAGAAGTCTTAAAAACATTTCCATCAGTGTCTGCAAAGTCATTCAGCCTGCATATTCCTGCCTTCAGCTCCAGCTTAGGTTCAAGAGATATATCGCCGCACTGCTTATGTACGTCCTTTATGCATGCTTCCATATCTTCCTTATCAGTAAATATAACGAAGTGATCATCGGAGAATCTGGAAACAAAGTCATTCACAAATACGTAGGAAAGGATCCCGGCAATTTTCTTTAAGATGCGGTTGCCGGCTTCAATTCCGTACTTGACGTTGAAAAGCTTGAATTTGCGTATATCAAAATATATGAATTTATAATCCTTCTTATGCACATTAATATGGAAATTATTCATATCCATCTCGCGCTTTGTAATATCCAGGAAGCGCTTCATGGAAAGGAGTCCGGTCAGATGGTCGTTGTCGAACATCAGGTATCGGGCGCTGGAATTGATAAGGAAAAGGCATACAACGTCATTGCCTGCAGCATCCTTCTCTATAGCACCGATCGCTTCGACAAATATGATATTGCCTTTGCCGGTGCGGACACGGAAATTTATATGGTCAAAATAATCACGTTCTTTAAGAAGCTGAGATTGAATGTCATCATTTACGATCTCCAGGTCCCTGTGAAATGGAATATTATTGAATGATCCTCTGCATGCCTTTAAGAACTCGTCCATGCCTGAATACTCAAGGATCTCAATGACCTTCTCATTGAAATAAGTGATCTTCCTGTCTTCGTCGTTCGTATATACAAGAAAGCCGCCAGGAAATTTACTGATAGTGCTTAGTATAGAATTATTGTCGTAACTGTTGGAATCAAATAAGTTACCCATTTGCGCCCTTCTCCTTTCATTTGATGATCCGGTAAATTAATATGCATTACCTGTATTCCGACAGAGGCACGAACATCGGCATCTTCTCCCCGCCGACCTCATTCATCATGCCCTTGTCCGCATTCAGATCCGCAAACATGTCAAGTCTGTGGATCTGAATATCCGGCGGATCAGGATCCGGCATATACGTATATTCAAAGAATGCATTTACCACCTGATCCGGGCGGATATTTATGACGCTTCCGGAGGCGATGCGCATAAACATGACCGGAATGTAAGATCCCGATCGGTAAATATTCTTCGCGGCATCATAGGCGCTGATTGAGGCAAACGAAGAGATATCAGCGGTCATTAAATAAATGTATTTCTTTAAATTGATAGTCCTTTCAGACTTTTTCGTGACCTGCCTGATTTCTATATTGTCCTCTTCCATAAATGAGCCGATATTTAAACGCCTGGTCTTAAGGTCAAGGAAGCTTTTCAGCATATTATTTACTTTTTCAGGCTTCACCAGTATTTCATAATCAGCGGCACGAAGAAGGGACATTGATGTCTTTTCTTCATCCGGAAGCTTAAGTACATCCACTACGCGGATCTCGTCATTTAAGATGTCATTGAGCCTTCTTGTGATATGATCTTTTATATTTGTATCTTTTGCCCTGTTATCTTTTACACTATAATCTTTTACATTGTTATCTTCAGCATTGTCATCCACTGCATTGTCATCTTTTACATTGCCATCCTCTGAATTAGCATCAGAAGCTTTGTCTTCAAGCTCGACGTCCATATAATCACCCTCAGTGGTCATGCCGATACCAAGGGGAGAGGCAAACGACATGATCTGGTGTTTTGAATACCCTTGAGAGAGCTTCACGTCGATCCCTGACATCCGGAAGACCTTCTGAAAGTATCTCATAAGGTCCAGGTGGCCTATGAACTTCATGGAACCGTATTTTGCAAACTTTATCCTGACTTTCATATCTTTCACACTCCAAAAAGATCGGGAATACGAAAAGACCAGGCAGATCTCTTATCGGGAGCAGAGGCTTTAAGCATCAGCATCTTCCTGCTTTCTCTTATTCTCGTAAAGCTTCTTGTATACCCTGTTGAATACCTCATCAAATATCTTGTCATTGCCTTTCTGATAATCGCTCATGGCAAAGCAGACTGTGATGCACTCTGAAGGTTTTTTACCGGGGTCATTCTTATTATCTTCATTGGCAGTATTGAATTCATCGAATCTTTTTATGAGTTCGTAACGATTATCATAATCTTCACCGCTTATGATAGAGACAAATTCATCACCGCCTATTCTGAATACAGGACTGTGGCTGAATACAGAACACATGAGGCGGCAGGAATTAACGATCGACTTATTGCCCTCCTCGTAGCCGGCAGTCTGATTGATATTGCCAAGCCCGTTGATATCTGTAATTACAATGGCAAAGCTTAAGTCTTCTCCGGCTTCGATCTTCTTCTGGATCCTGGCAGCTTCATTCTGATAAGCCGTGCGGTTCTTGACATTTGTAAGAGGATCCTTATAGGACAGCTGTTCAAGGCCTTCTTTATCTTTCTTTATGTTCTGCCTTATAGTCTCTAAGCTGTCAGCAAGACCTTTAAGCTCAAGGACGTTTTCTTTCTGTTTCGGAACTTCCCCCTCTATAATACCCGAAGCAATGCTGTCAGCTGCCTTCGTAATATCATCGAGAGGCTTATATATGCTTATCAATGTACTGAATGAAGTAATGACCACAAGTATAAAGAGGAAAAATAATATAATAATGAATCTGCCTGTAAGAGTCTCCTGAGACCCTTTAAAATCCTTATATATATTGGACAGGACAAAATGCATGCCGTTGTTTAAAGTGTCAAAGGCCATACAATAATTTTCTTTCCCGATGGAATAAAATATCACATTTCCTTCAGTTGATTCTTCAGTAAGAAGATAGCCGTTCTTGGTGAATCTGAATGAATCAGTACTCTTGGCAGAGGCTTTTGAATTCTTATAAATATAGCGGACATTATTATCGGGGTCATCCAGGAATGCTTTTGCATTGTCCTGTGTCTTTAATTCTGTGAGTTCTCCGACAAGTTCATCAAAGTTTAATGATAAAGAAAAAGCCCCGATAAATTTATCATCGGAATAAACAGGGAATACGTAATTTAAGGTGCCTTGATCATCGCTGTCTGAATAAGGGTCTGTCCAGAATGCGTCAGAAGTACCGGCAGCGGTATCGTACCAGTCAGTTCTTTCAGGAACTTTAGCTTCTATGGTCCCATCATCCTTCAGCATATATGATCTTCCACTGACGCTTTTACCATCCTGATCCTCAAAAAAAACCGAGAAAGAACTAATATTATGCAGATTCTTAATGGATCCGCCAAGCTGATCCCTTACCTGACCGGCAATATTCTCATGAACTTCAGTATCAAATGGATCTTCAGCCGATGCAATTCCTGATCTCATAATATAAGCGGCAGCTTCGCCGACCTTTTCATCTTCATCGAAGTAGAAATTAAGCTGAGCAGCATTTGCCCGGCACCAGGAATTCAAGACCTCAGCAGCCTTTGATTCATTGTACCATCTGAAGAAATTGGAAAATACTATCAGAACCAGGATCAAGGCAGCGATCATAAAGCATGAAATAATGACAGCAGCCCTGACAGAATTCTTCTTCATTATATCACCCCCATATATATATCATCACAAAAGCAAATGCTCTTATAACACGAAAGTCTCAGGATCTATCTTTGCCAATATCAGTAAACTGACAGGAATATATGCAGCAAACGTTATCTTATTCGTATATAATAACTTTAATTATAGCATAAAGCGATATTATTGAAACCTAAATATTAATAATTTGCCGCAATATAATAACATATGTTTCTGATCAATAATCTCCCACACAGATACCGCATCTGTACCTTGCCATGCCGCAGCCGGAGCACTTCTCATAACAGTTCGGAGTGGTTATGCCATTCATGGCATTTAAGTACTCGCGCTTCAGGAAATCCTTAGTTACGCCTGCGTCGATAAAGTCCCATGGAAAGATCTCATCGAGAGGTCTTTCCCGGTCAATATAAAAGCCCATATCTATGCCATTCTTCTCGAAGGCCTTCTGCCAATGATCATAATCAAAATAATCTGTCCAGGCGTCAAAAAAAGCTCCGTCCTTATAAGCATCAAGGATAACGTCACAAAGCTTCCTGTCCCCTCTTGCAAATACTCCCTCAAGCTCTGAAGTAAAGGCATCGTGACAGTTGTATTTTATGGAACGGCCATTCAGCTCGCCCTTAATGGAATCGGTCAGGAAATTCCTCTTTTCGACCGCTTCGCTCTTATTGTTCATCCTGGACCATTGGAATGCTGTAAATGGCTTCGGAACGAAGATCGATGTTGAAACCACGATATTTATGCGCCCTTTGCGGGACTCCTTCGTTATCTCATCATAATAGAGCCTTGCTATCTTATCAGCCAGATCTGCTATTCCCTGTATATCGTCATATGTTTCATGGGGAAGTCCGAGCATGAAATAAAGCTTTACCCTGTTCCAGCCGCCCTTGAAAGCTTCTTTGGCGCCGCCCAGTATGTCATCTTCCGTAAGACCCTTATTAATGACGTCACGCATCCTCTGAGTTCCGGCCTCCGGGGCAAATGTGAGCGATGACTTGCGGATATCCTGTATACGGCTCATGACATCCAGTGAGAATGCGTCGATCCTGAGCGAAGGAAGAGCGACATTCACTCCATTCTTACTGCAGTCATCTATCAGAAAATTGACCAGGGGCTTAAGCTCCCTGTAGTCGCTTGATGAAAGCGAGCTTAAGGTGATCTCGTCATGGCCTGTCGTGTCAAGCATAGACCTTGCGGTCTCTTCAAGGTAATCAAGTTTTCTCGGTCTTGCAGGCCTGTAGAGATAGCCGGCCTGGCAGAAGCGGCAGCCCCTTATGCAGCCCCTCTGTATCTCAAGCACAGCCCTGTCCTGGGTGACCTGGATGTAAGGTGCTATAGGCTTCTGAGGGTAATAGGTATCTGTGAGGTCAGGTACCACCTGTTTCTTAACGGTGACAGGCGCCTGCGGACAGACAGGATTAAAGCTCTTTATGGTGCCGTCTTCATTATATTCGGTATCGTAGAGCAGCGGCACGTATATTCCTTCGACCTGAGCAGCTTCCTTTAAGAATTCCAGGCGGATGGCACGGGATTCATTTTTCTTATGTCCATTAATATTATCTGCTGATAAGTACCTGTCAGTATCAGGAAAATATCTTTCTTTCCACTGCTCGTATACATCCATGAGCTTTAAGAAAACAGTCTCTCCTTCTCCGATATAGAAAATATCGAAGAAATCTGCTATGGGCTCCGGATTATAGGAGCATGGACCTCCGCCCATTACGAATGGATGGGAAGCATCACGGTCACTTGATCTTAAGGGTATATGGGAAAGATCCAATACCTGCAGACAGTTTGTATAACACATCTCATATTGGAGAGTGATGCCTAAAAAATCAAATTTATATATCGGATCCTGACTTTCGAGTCCAAATAATGGGATATTCTGCTCCCGCATTATCTTATCGAGGTCCGGCCATGGTGAATATACACGTTCGCACCAGATATCATCACGCGAATTCAGCATTTCATAGAGGATCTGTATCCCCAGGTGACTCATGCCTATCTCGTAAACATCAGGAAAACACATGGCGTACCTGACACGTATATCCTTAAGGTCCTTTATTACAGAATTGACTTCTCCGCCTATGTAGCGGGCAGGCTTCTCGACCTTGAGAAGCACATCATCCGGAAGTGCTAATTTTCTCATCCTGCTCCTGTTGTTATTTGTCTTTGTAAATATATACCATCAGTTAAAAAAAGTTGGATATTGTTTCTTATATAAATTTTCCCGAAAGAAATATATCACCAGGTCAGAGTCGGATACTCTTCCTTCTTATCTCTGGTGTAGAGGTCGAATACCGCCTGCTTTACTTCCTTGCCGCGGAAAAGTACGTCGTTTATGGCGGTGACTATCGGCATGGATACATTGTATTTATCGGCGAGAGCCTCTGCGGCCTTTGCAGTATTTACGCCCTCAACTACCTGACCGATCTCCTCAAGGGCTTCTTCAAGTGACTTTCCCTGACCGATAAGAAATCCGGCGTTGTGGTTCCTGCTGTGGGTCGAAGTACATGTAACTATTAAGTCTCCTATACCCGAGAGTCCGAAGAATGTCTCCATCTTGCCGCCCATCTTAACGCCAAGGCGTGAGATCTCGTTGATCCCGCGGGTCATTAATGATGCCTTTGTATTATCCTGATATCCGAGTCCGTCTATGATGCCGGCTGCAAGAGCTATAACGTTCTTTATGGCTCCTCCAAGCTCTACTCCGACCATATCGGGACTGGAATATACTCTGAAGCGTTCATTCATAAAGAGATCCTGGACCTTTTCAGCAGTTTCCTGATCATCGGATGCGGAAACTACAGTGGTCGGCATGCCTATAGATACCTCCTCGGCATGACTTGGTCCTGAAAGGACAGCGGTCTTTGCCTGAGGGATCTCCTCCTTTATGCATGTGCAAAGAGATTTAAGAGTTGAGTCTTCCAGACCCTTTGCAACATTGACAACTATCTGGCCTTCAGATATAAGTACGGCTGCTTTCTTCGCAGTTGCCCTTACGAATGGCGACGCAACCGCGAATACCACGAAATCAGGACCCTTATCACCCTTCAGGGCGAATTCCAGATCCCCGGTAACTTCTATACTGTCCGGGAGCTTCACACCCGGAAGACGGTTCTTATGCTCTCTATATGTCTGAAGCATGTCGATTTCCGACTGAACTGCTGACCAGAGCTTTACTTCATGTCCGTTTTTTGCAAGCATGATAGCAAGAGCCGTTCCCCAGCTTCCTGCTCCCAAGAATGTGACTTTCATAATTGTCCTCCATAATCAAAATAAATGTTTTATATAAGGGTAATTTTAGTAACTTATTCAGAACAGCTTATTTTCCTTGCCGGCAATGAGCCTCTTAATATTGGCGGAATGCCTTATATAGTCAAGCGCCATGATGATAAGGCTTATTATGAGCATATGGACAAAATAGGGATTGTCCCTGTAATAGACTATGGTATTTATCGGCATCAGAAGGGCTACGACAAGGAGAGACCCGACAGACACGTAGCGGGTAATGGCTACTATCACTATAAAGGCAAGCACTCCGATGATGATGATAATGGGATGTGATGTGCTGATGATGATGGCTGCCGTAACAGCTATGCCCTTGCCGCCCTTAAATCCCATATAGAATGGATATGAGTGGCCAAGCACGGCGCCAAGTCCATAATACAGGGCCATAAGGTACCATTCAGCCTCTTTCCCGAAGATCACCCTTATGATAACTATGGGGATGATCACCTTTGCAAGGTCGCCTGTAAATGTTATAAGGGCCGGGATCTTTCCCAATGTCCTTAAGACATTCGTAGTACCGGTACCGCCGGAACCCTCCTTATGGATATCCACTCCCTTTATCTTAGAGAGGATCATGCCTGTCGATATGCTTCCTATGAAGTAGCCTGCTATGATGCAGATGATAAACTTTATAAACAATTCCATAATATGGACCTCATATTGTGTATTTATTCGTGTTTACATATATAAAAGCTTTTTTTAATGATATCAGATATGCAGCAAAATCGCATCCGGCCGATGAAATCTATTATACCGGTTATGCAGCTTTTTTGTCATCAGATCTCTTCCTCACCTTTCTCGCGTATTATCATCCTGACAGGCGTTCCAAAGAAGCCGAATGTATCACGCAGCTTGTTTTCAAGATATCTTGTATATGAATAATGCATGAGCTTCTTCGAATTAACGAAGACTACGAAGGTCGGCGGCTTTACGGCGACCTGGGTCATGTAATATATCTTAAGCCTCCTGCCCTTGTCGCTTGGCGGCTGCTGCATGGCAACAGCCTCTGCAAGTATATCATTCAGAACACCGGTCTGTATGCGGAGGGCGTGATTCTGTATTACTTTATCTATCAGGTCAAAAAGCTTCGGAAGTCTTTGCCCTGTCTTTGCAGAAACGAATATAAGCTCTGCATAAGGGGCAAATGAAAGTATGTCGCGGACATCGCCCGTGAACTTCTTTATGGAATTATTGTTCTTTTCAATGGCATCCCACTTATTAACGCATACGATAAGACCGCAGCCGTTCTCATGGGCTATACCGGCGATCTTGGCATCCTGTTCAGAAACGCCCTCTACAGCATCGATAACGAGGACAGCGACATCTGAGCGCTCAACAGCAGAAACAGTTCGCATAATGGAGTACCGCTCTATCTCCTCTTTGATCTTTGACTTTCTTCTTAAGCCTGCAGTGTCTATAAAGACGTATTCATTGCCATTGTACTTTACAACTGTATCGATAGCATCACGGGTAGTGCCTGCAATATCTGAAACTATCACACGGTCAGAACCGAGCAGCTTATTGATGATGGATGATTTACCGGCATTTGGCTTACCGATGACGGCTATACGCGGGCGGTCATCCTCATCTTCATCAGAAGTTTCAGGAAACTTATAAACGACCTCATCGAGTACGTCGCCAAGGCCGGTCTTTGAAATGGCAGATACGGGGAAGGGGTCGCCGAGGCCAAGGTTAAAGAATTCATATACATCGGAAAGCTGCCTCTGATAATTGTCGCATTTATTGGCGACCAGAACAGTCTTCTTTTTGGAACGGCGGAGCATATTTGCAACCTCAAGGTCAGAATCTACAAGACCCTGTTTTGTATCGACCACGAACATGACAACATCCGCAAGCTCTATCGCCATCTCTGCCTGGTCCCGCATGGATTTGAGAAGCTGATCCTCAGTAGAAGGCTCTATACCGCCGGTATCTATCATGGTAAATGATTTGTCGAGCCATGAAGCATCGGCATATATTCTGTCACGGGTAACGCCGGGTGTATCCTTGACTATGGATATCCTCTTGCCGGCAATCGCGTTGAAGAGGGTCGATTTACCGACATTAGGCCGGCCGACTATGGCTACAACGGGTTTTCTCATAATTCTCTCCTCATCTGTATAAGTTCTAATGTATCATCAGTTAATAAGCCTGTATCTGCCCGCATGTCACTGATCAAGATCATCAAGGATAGTATCTATGATACCTCCGCCTGATGATCCGACTACAAGAACTTTTGCATGCAGCTTATCAGCAAGATCATCGGTCGTAAGGTCGTCTAAGAATACATTCTCATTGCGGCGGAGCATGGTCTCAGGGATCAGGAGGGCACGCCCTGTCTCCCGGCCTTTAAGCTGATTGATAATGTCCGACGCGGTGATAAGACCTGTGACTGTGATATCGTGACCGAAGAAATCATTTATTATTGGCTTTACAACGACCCTTATGCCTGTTTTCTGCTGAAAAGCATCCATACACCTTATAAGGTAAGGCGCAAAGAGGGTGCCGGTCACACAGGTATAATAAGGAGCCTCTCCCGCATCATCATTGCTGCCGGCATGGTAAAAAGCTTTACCTGAAATTTCCGGCCCGGAACGATCCAATTCTTCCATCCTGGCCCTGAACTCATCGAGAAAGAGGCGAACCATGCCCACTCCATTCTCGAGCTGTTCGAAGCCTTCATAATATTCGCTGTCAGGTATCTCAACACCTGCCATTATATACCACTCATCAGATGCGTGGATAAAGCGGGTGCCGTAAATGTCTTTAAAATATTTCTGCCACTTTTCGATATCTTTAAGAAAGCTTATGGCATCATCTCTGTCAAACTTCGGCACCTGAGGCAGATCCTGCCTGTACTTAGTCATCCCCATGGGAACTATGGAAAGTGACTGCATTACAGGAACGTATTTTGAAAGATCCTTAATGGTACGTTCAAGCTCAGCACCGTCATTAATGCCCTTGCAGAGGACTATCTGGGCATTCATGGTGATCCCGGCCTCATAGAGGGTGTCTAACTTCTTAAGGGCATCGCCTGCGAACCGGTTATGGAGCATCTTCTTCCTGAGCTCGGGATTAGTCGTATGTATGGAAACATTGATAGGCTCCATATGGAAATGGATGATCCTTTCGATGTCATCATCACTCATATTTGTGAGGGTAACATAGTTGCCCTGCAGAAAAGAAAGACGTGCATCGTCATCCTTAAAATACAGTGTCGGACGCATCCCCGGCGGCATCTGGTCAATGAAGCAGAATACGCATTTATTGGAACAGGAGCGGTATTTGTCGAGAAGAGCATCCCTGAATATGATCCCTATGTCCTCATCAGGATCCTTCTCGATATCAAGCTCCCATTCATCGCCATCCGGCTTTTGTATAAGGAGAGTTACATCGGTATCATTGGTAAGAAAATGATAATCGAATATATCTTCAAGTTCTTGCCCGTTAACCGACAAAAGGAGATCGCCAGAAGCAATCTCCATCTGTTCAGCTATAGAGCCAGGCACAACTTCCTTTATCTCATGCCCTGCCATATAAGAAAATCTCTCCCTTTTTATTAATTATTATCACAAGTATCCGTATCCTCTGCTGCTTAAAGCCTGCAGATATATTCATCATTCCATTAATGAGAATTGACAATATCACTCGACCTTTGTATTCTCTGCGATAAGATCACGGACCGCATTTGTGCGGAGCTCATCCTTTATCATGGTATCAGAGTCAGTTCCGAATGCGTCCTTTATCTTCTTATCGAGAGCTGTCTGATCAGAAACAGAATATTGAGTAAGATATTCCTTAAGCTTTGCCTTATATTCCTTGCTGTTCTCATCGTATCTGATCTTTTCCTTCTGAGCAATGGCCTTTATGATCAGCTCATTCTTCTCATAGGACTTTGCGGACTTGGTAAGCTCTTTTTCGTACTCCTCAGATGTCATGGAATTAGCCTGAAGATACTGCTCAAGCGTATAACCATTAGTAGTCAGATAGTTATTGGTCGTTGCATAGAGCTGATCATACATAGCTTTAACAGTTCCCTTTGGATAGCTGATGACCTTGCTCTGGTCTATGATCTCTGACCATGCAAGACTCTTGATGGCATCCTTCCTAAGGCTTTCCTTCATGTCATCCGCGGATTTATATTGAGGGAAATACTGCTTTACAAAATCATCATTGAATTCCTGATCGACCTTATCACCCTGCTTGTAGTTGAGAGTAACGGTAAATACTGCATCCTTGCCGGCAACATCAGCAGACTGATAATCTTCAGGGAATGTAACCTTAATGTCAACTGTATCACCGATCTTCTTACCGATGAGCTGATCTTCAAAGCCATCTATAAAGCTGTGTGAGCCGATAGTCAGATTATAGCCGTCAGGATTGGTGTCACTGGTAAGTGAACCTCCATCAAATTTCTTGCCGTCGATCTTACCTACATAAAAAATATTAACTGTATCGCCATCCTTGACCTTGCCTTCCTTTATCTGCTCATAGGTCGTATATGTGGCGAGGTCATTATCTATTGTCTGCTGAACATTGGAATCAACATCAGATGACTTAAGGGTGATATTCTTATAATCACCGAAAGTAATATATTTGCTGTAATTGATGTCGGGCGTCAGCAGGTCAGCTATCTGGGCCTTGAATGCAACGGCAATAATTGCAGCGATCACAAATACACCAAGTAAGGAGTAGAGAATGATATCATTTCTCTTTTCCTTTTTGTCCTTAACCTTCTTAGCCTTCTTTTTCTTTTTATCCTTAACTACTCTGACGTTCTCATCGTTGTCGATATCGTCTTCTGAGCCATCTTCTTCGGAAGTATCATCTTCATCACTGTCTTCTTCGGAAGTATCATCTTCATCGCTGTCTTCATCGGAAGTCTCTTCATCATCGAAGGAATCCTCATCATCTGATGCCTCTTCATGAGGGTCCTCCATGTCTGAACCGGATCCTCCGGACGTATCCTCATCCTCAGACTCTTCGTCATCATTTCCTTTGTCCTCAGACTCTTTGTCACCATTTCCTTTGTCTTCAGACTCTTTGTAACCGGCCTCATCTTCATAGTCAGCCTCATGTTTACCGGCAAAAAAAGGATCATCCTCATATTCGTCATCTGCAGGATCAGTGACAGCTTCGTTCTTAATTTCCTTAATTTCTTCTTTCTCTTTAAGTGATTTCTTTTTCTTCACAGTACACACTCCTTATTATTCTCTGCTTTACTATAATTTATATATTAATAAAATGATCGACCGGTTAATTGCGGAATTTGCCAAGCTCCTTCTGTATGCGTTCGGAGCTGTCAATGATATCATTTACCGATGTATCATGGTTCAGAGAATCGATAATGATGGCAATGTATTCCGACAGATCAGCTTCATGATAATATGATCTGCTCTTTAACTCATCGGTAACATACGTAAGATTCGTTGTGAACAGATAATCAAACAGATCATCAGAGAATGCGGAATCAAAAACCTCAAGACCATTGGAGAACAGTCCGAATGTCGCGCATATTATAACTCTCCCTGCCCCGCGCTTCTTAAGCTCAGTGCAGGCCTCAAGAATAGTATTTCCTGTCTCTATCATATCGTCGATAAGGATACAGTCACGGCCGTTAATATCATTTCCAAGGAATTCGATGCTTGTGACAGGATGCTTTCCGTCAACAGTAGTCTTATAATCCTTTCTCTTATAGAACATGCCCATGTCGACACCGAGCTGGGAAGCATAGTAAACTGCCCGGTTCATACCTCCAAGGTCAGGACTTACGCACATAAGGTGGTCGTTATCTATATTAAGATCAGGCACGTTTTTAATGATAGTCCTTATGAACTGAAGAGGGGTATGGAAATTATCGAAGCCCTGGATCGGAATGGCATTCTGAACTCTTCCATCGTGTGCATCGAAAGTAATAATATTCTCAACACCCATATCTATAAGCTCCTGAAGGGCAACGGCCGAGTCGAGCGATTCATTCTCATGGGTCTTCAGGTTCTGCCTGCCCTCATAAAGATAAGGCATGATGACTGTAATACGGTTAGGGTGGCCACCAGCAGCCATGATAAGGCGTTTAAGTTCGTTAAAATTGTCATCGGGTGATGAGAAGACTTCTTTGCCCTTCATCAGGTATTTGCTGCAATAGTTAGCCACGTCACATATGATATAAAGGTCATCGCCCCTGACTGATTCTGTTATGACGGCATTGGACTCGCCTGAGCCGTACCTCTTTGAATCGTAATCCACAAGGTAATTGTCAGTGTCATAGCCAAAGAGCGCCTGTTCCTTATATTCCGGCGAGTTTAGCAGTGACTTTCTTTTCCTGATGATTATATCATTTACCATTGATCCGAGTTCTTTGCAATTATTCATTGCAATGATCTTAAGAGCAGCCCTCGGTCTTGTCTCGCTGATCTTTCTTGATGCCATGATATCCTCCGATATTACAAAATTATCTGCATTATATCATAAAAAAAATAATGTGCAAAAATATTTATATTATATCCTGTCGTCCACGTAGCTTAGATCCGGCCTGCAGGCTTTCTTCTGTTTCTTGTTCTCGTACATGCGCTTGTCGGCAAGCTTGAATGTCTGGTCGTAGATGGAAAGTATGTCGGAATCCTGATCAGCGGCTTCTGAAGAGGATGCAATGCCGCGTGCAGCATCAAGGAGGTATCCGGCTTTTTCAGAAAGATCTTCATCTGCTGCATCAGAAAGGCTCTTATTATGCTTATTCATTAATTCGTCAACTTTTTCCAATGCCTCCTTAAGCCCGGCTGAGTCCGTTTCGAGCCCGGACAGGACCATGAATTCGTCTCCGCCCATTCTGAATATGTAGCCCTTATCGTCAAAGGCTTCTTTCAGGACATCGGCAAATGATATGATAAGGTCATCTCCGGCCTTATGTCCAAAGAGATCATTTGTCTTTTTCAGATAATTCAGATCGAAGCATACAAGGGTAAAGTGCCCATCAACAGATATCTTTTTTATAAGATGGTCTATGGCTGACCTGTTGTAGAGACCGGTCATGGTATCCCGGTAAGCCATGCGGATGATGACGCGGTTCCGGCGGTTTAAGTAAGCTGCCCTGTAGAATAGTGTAAAATAGTTAAATGTCATGAACCAAATAAATATGGTGCCGCCGAGAAGCAGCAGATATTTATTGATCCAGTTCGATACAGGATCATAGGTCTTAAGGTTCATAAAAATCCGGTCTATCGTAAAGCATATAAGAAATATAAGACTGCCTGTTTCCATGAGAATATGGCTGTGATCGGCGTCCTTAACTATAAGAAGGATATTGAATACAAGCAGTATCCCGAAGAAGATCATATACCAGAATACAAGATCATGAGGATGGATAAAGTTAAAGTCTATAAGTATCATGGTTGCCGAGAAGCATATTGCGAGCGCAATGATGGTCCCAAGCACAATATCCATTATTTTCGGGGAGATCTCCCTGAATATGTCAGCGCACAGGAAAAGCAGAGGCAGCGGCAGCAGGAATAACGTATAATATTGTATATATGTATTGAATGTCACATCTGCCGAGAACAGCTGCAGACAGAGGCTTCTTGAACCTATATACAGGCCAAGCATCATTGAGAAAAGGCCGATATAGAGGGGCTGATTGAAATTCCTTATGAATGCCATTCCCACTAATGAAATGAGTATGAGGATAAGGCCGAATATGAGCATAAATGAGCAGAAAGTGATGACAAGTATATTCTCGGTAACAAACGGATCATATGTCGAGGTTGCCAGGAAAATATCCGGTTCAAATAACTTGTTGAATGAATTATTCTCTCCCGCATAAAGGATAATGGTAAGAGTCTTGTCTTTATTGGAATAGGGAATATCGACAGTGAACCTCCCTGACCCTATCATCTGCTTCTCATAATAACGGCTGGTCGCATAATCATAGATCTTATCGTCATTTATGAACATCTCCATGGCAGATCTGACACAATGCAGCGAAACTATATAACCTGTTCCGCTGTCGTTCTCAGGGATCTTTGCCTTAAATGTAACGACTGTGCCGCGCGGTTTATTCTTAAGATCAAGCTCAGAAAAATGCTTTACTTTATAGAATTCATAAGTATTGTTGGTATTGATGACAGATACTGTCCATTCTGATGTAAATGAGACGCGGTCAGATACTCTCCTTGCATCATAAAGCCTGTAGAAGAAAGGGACAAGAAAGCAGAGACCGATGAGCAGGAACATACATAAATATATATAGTTAGTGCTGGTGAATACCTTATCGGATCTGTATATGGATCCGGAAAGAGACATTTCTTCATCAGCCATCGTCTTTTTATCAGCAATATTTATATCTTTATTGTTATTTTCTTCCATTCCAATGGTCTCCGGTGCGGTTATAAGTTAACATTCCATGCAATTGATAAATTCTTAAAAGTAAGATCTTCGTTCCTTTATATATTTTTAATTGACTTCCTTTGCAAGATACTCGCGTATCTTCGGCAATGCTGTCTTTGCATCGTGATAACCGAGTGCATAAAGACGGCCAAGCTTCTCCATATCAGGCTCAAGCCTGCCTACGCTTATGGTCTTTGATGGAGAAAGCATAAATACTCTCCCGGAAGCCGCAAGAAGCTCAAGCTCATCTCTCTCTTCATTTTCCATCTCTATTACATGAGAAAGCTTCTCTGTAAGAGAAGGATATTTCTTTCCATAAACGACCTTAGCTGTACGCCTGTCAGAGCCGTTATCCTTCTTTCTGAAATCAGCAGGGCGGGTATTTACAACTATTATCTTTTCATAGCCTTCCTTAAGGGCAAAGCTGTAGCCGATCTTATCGGAGATGCCGCCGTCAAGGTATTTGTGACCATCAAGGTCCACCATTTTGGATATGAATGGCATGGAAGCTGAAGCTGCAACGGCCTTTGTGATATCAGATACTTTACCCTTCTCAAGATAGGCGGTCTCTCCTGTTTCGCAGTCTGTAGCCACAGCGATGAAACGTCTGCGAGGATCTGAAAAACGTTCCTCATCGAATGGCTCTATTGCATCCGGGTAGTTTTCAAATAAGAAGTCAAAACCGATAGCTCCTTTATTCCTTATGGATGCCTTAAGCCCCACATATCTTGAATCGTGCCTGAACCCCAAATTGAAACGGGCTGCGCGGCCGATCTGGCCTGCAGCATAATTGTAGCCATTGAGAGCTCCGGCAGATACACCTACAGTGCATTCGAAATTAAGACCATGTCTCATAAGACAGTCAAGGACGCCTGTCGTATAGCAGCCTCTGAATGCCCCTCCTTCAAGGACAAGACAGCCGGGCGTAATGGTATCAGGGGCGCTTCCTTTTGGAAGCCTGTCGTATTTGGAATATACCTTCTTTTTATCAATTGACTTTTTTAAGTCTTTAACATCATCGATGATCATAATTACCTCCTACCTTATCTTTTTGATATCCTTAATATTGGACTCATTGGCAATATAGTGCGGTCTGTTCTTGCTCTCCATATATATCTTGGATATGTACTGTCCCATTATCCCGAGACAGAGGATCTGTATGCCTCCGATAAGAAGCATGACGCAGACCATGGAAGTCCAGCCTGCAACAGAATTGTGAAATACAAGCTGTCTTATTATTATAACTATTATCATAACAAATGAAAACAGGGTCATGAATATTCCAAGAGAAGATACCATGTGCAGAGGAGTCTGCGAAAAATTAACGATGCCGTCGAGCGCATATTTAAAAAGTTCCCAAAGGCTCCATTTTGACCTGCCGGCCGCTCTTTCAACGTTCTCGTAAGGGATCCACAGTGTCCTGAAGCCGACCCAGCCGAATATACCCTTGGAAAAGCGGTTGTATTCGTCCATGGCAATGACCGCGTCAACCATCTCACGTCTCATAAGGCGGAAATCACGGGCTCCGTCGACCATGTTCGCGTCTGATATTTTATTTATCAGATGATAAAAACGGTGGGCAAGGAAGCTGCGGACAGGAGGCTCGCCTTTGCGTGTATATCTCCTGGTCGCTGCGCAGTCATAATCACCGCCTTTAAGCTTCTCGTACATTTCAGGGAGAAGGGCAGGCGGATCCTGCATATCAGCATCCATTACAGCAGCATAGTCGCCGGAACAGTTCACGAAGCCTGCGAACATGGCTGACTCCTTGCCAAAATTTCTTGAGAATGAGATGTATTTTTTGTGGTCGGAATCTTTTTCTGCAAATACTTTTAATATTGAAAGCGTGCCATCATGAGATCCGTCATCGACATAGATGATCTCGTAATCGACTTCCATGCTTTTCAGGACTTTAGTCACTTCATAGTCAAAAATAGGAAGAACTTCCTCTTCATTATAGGCAGGAACTATTATCGAGATCTTATCCACTTTATTTCACCTCATTCCTGTTTTATAACCATATCTGTTTTTATCATCAAAGCTGCCGCATGTTTAATATCACATATTAACTTCAGTCTCCCTGTCGGATAAGGCAATGGCCGCGTCTGTTTTACTTCAGGCTCCCTGTCGGACGGGCAATGATGCCAAATGTGCCGTAGCCGGGCTCACGTGCTGCCCAGCAGTCAGTAAGCCATACCTTTCCGTCCTCACCGATACCGGATACCATATAGCCAACGAACATCTCAACATGATATATGCCTTTGTATCTTCCGTTGCTTGCGCCTGTTTTAAGCTGAAGGTCGCCGGCGAGTAATTTCTTCTTCTGTATATCCTTCCAGCTGGACTTCCATTTTATGATCCTGTGCTTTGAAGCAAAGTATTGTCCGAGATTTGCGGCCGGAGGCGCATAGGAACCTGCACCTGCCAGATTGATCCCCTGTGAATGGTATGACTTCCAGACAAGGGAGCTGCAGTCATAGTATCCGGAGCTCATTCTCTTTGCCTGGCTGTACTTACAGGTCTTATATATATTTCTGCCATATTTGCAGATATTAAGCATCTTCTTTGTTGAGACCTGGATCACTCTGGCATCTATGGTCTTACCTTTGTATTTGAGCTTTATGATGGAAACACCGACCTTCTTGCATTTGTATTTGCCGTTATTATCGATCTTTACTACCTTTTTATCAGAAGATGTGATCTTCATGCTTTTTTCAAGGTTCTTGACCTTAAGTGTGCCTTTTGAGCCCAGAGCATATGGGAAACCTGTCTCCTTGCCCTTAAAGTGACTAACAAGCACTTTAACGTTCACAGTGAAGCTTACTCCATTAAGTGTGATAATTACATCGCCCTTATATTTCCCATACACGGTCAGGGTCAGTACATTATCTTTTACTGAAACACTGACGTCCTGATCGTTACTTACAGACAGGCAGGTAAAAGGATCGTTGTCATTGAAAAGATATGAAGAGCCAGAGATCTTTATATCTGCAGTGTTACTGCTGTAACTGTCAGCGTTTGCCGTATAGATCTTTATCTTATTCTTTGATAGCTTTACATTCGACATATCAGGAACTACGCGTATTGTAAGGGTAAATGATACGGTCCTGTCACTGAGTGTCTCGGTCCGCGGCGAAGGAGCCGGTGAGACTGAAGGAATAGCTGAAGGCGTTGGAGGAGCAGTCGTTGAGGCGGGAGAAGGTATAGATGTCCGGACCGGGTAAGGTGAGGACGTTGAAACAGGGGAAGACGCAGGTACAAAATCTGTTGAATCGGTGGAAAAAGCAGACGAAGAAGGTACCTTTACCTCCGGATCAACAGTTGGAGATACAGTCGGCTTAATAGTCTCCTCCGGCTCGACAGTCGGAGATGCAGACGGCTTAATAGTCTCCTGAGGCAGAGTCTTTGTTACATTAAAATAAGCCTTGCCTGAAATAACGACCTTACCGGGCTTTAAAGCTGTAAAGCTCCCGTTTGCCTTAAGGTCAAGAATATCTTTTCCATCGCTTGTGGAAATCATGTATGTTACGCTTTTGAGCTTATAGCTCAGCCTCCCGGATGACAGATCTGAAGTGCTGTTAAGGTTTGAATAAACCGGAACAGAACTTTTTAAAGCTGTAGATATTGATGATCCGCTGGAGCTGATCTGGCTTCCGGTGGCTGTTAAATTGATCGATTCGCCATAGGCGGATCTGTAATTTATCCTTCCGGTGTCAGAAGCCACAAGGAATTCAGAATATGATTTATTGTTATAATCAGATGATGATGTTGAATATGGGGAGGATGTCGAATATGATGATGTTGAATATGGTGTAAGTAATGAATATAACGAATATGATGAGTTTGATGAATTATTCGAATCATTGGACTCGTATTCAGGGAATGTGATGCCGGAAGCGTCTAAGTTTATATTACGGTTCTTTACCGGTGTTGATGCTTTTATGCCGGTACTTACGTAATTCTTTACTTCAGGGTCAGTGCTCCCATTGTCAGAGCTTTCATTGCCGTCATAGCTCCAGTTATAGTTATAATCAGAGTCATAATTCCAGGAGCTATAGTTTGACGAACCGGACTTTGCTGAAGCTGCGTCTGCACTTTTTAAGGGAGATAATGGCATCATAATGCCGGAAAAAGCCATGGAAAGCGTAAGCAGGACTGAAAGCGTTTTCTTATATTTCCCGCAATTTTTACTGACCGGATGTCTTAATATTTCATTTCTCATAATTCTTTATTTCCTTTTTCTGTTTCTAAGATATCTATTGCCCGGAGATCTTCAGAAATCACGATACCCCCTGCTATATAATATCAGAAAACGCAAGCTCCTGATAAAATAAAAAGAATTTAATTCTGATATTTTCCAATGACTTTATTTTTGATATTATCAGAAGACCCCTTTATTATAAATGTAATCCCGGTATTCTTCAACCGACATGCAGACCGGACCTATAGGGGTCTCAAAGTAATGCCTGTGGGTAAGATCGAACCATCCCTCAGGTATCAGACCGCCCTCTATGGATCGGAGCTCATCGGCTGTTAACCCCATCCCCTTTACAAGACAGAGCTCATCGACCATGTCATCATATACTTCGCGGTAGATCTTCTCTCCCTTGAATTCCAGGTTGAGACCGCACCTGAAACGGCCGTCAGAAGGAGGTTCCTCACAGCCGTAGTCAGCCTCGAGAATATCAGTAATTATATATTTATTTTCCTTATCAGGCTCCTGCATGGATCTGCTCCTTTCCATTTGATCAGGACTGCATATTCTTAACTATCTCGTCAAGAGTGTGCCAGCCGAGGACAGCGCACTTGACACGGGCAGGCATGTGGGATACGTCCTCGAGGACGCCGGCCTCTTCAAGCTCTTCCTTCTCTTCGTCTGTGATCTTTCCCTTTATCATGCGGAGAAATATCTCGGAAAGGCGTTCTGCATCTTCAACGGATCTGCCGATAATAAGATCAAGCATCATATCGGCTGATGCCTGGGAAATAGCGCAGCCATCTCCTTCGTAGGCGCCATCCTCAATGATGCCGTCATCACTCACCTTAAGAGACAGTACTATATCATCGCCGCAGGAAGGATTGACCCCCTCAATCGAATAATTGGCCCCTTCTATCTTCTTTTTATGCTCCGGATGAAGGTTGTGGTCCGTGAGGACCTCATTGTAAAATGTTGTATTCTGCATATTAAAGCCTCTTTTGTTATTATTTCTATTGCAAGTTCCATACGTTTGTTCCATACGACTGTTTCATATGCTCTGTTTCATATGAGCGTTTCATACGCCCGTTTCATATGAACTCTTATAAAATATCTTATTTATAAACTTGTCTGATATTTGTATCAGTCTGTCTGTATTCGTATATTTATGTCAGTCTGTCTGTATCCGTCCGGGTCAGTCTTCGTAGCCCATCTCCGGCCTTACCTTTTTCAGGGCTTCTATAAAGCGGTCTATATCATCATGTGTATTGTAAAAGGCCAGCGAAGCACGGGTCGTGCTTAAGGTCCCAAGGTATTTAAGCAAAGGCTGAGCACAGTGGTGGCCGGCGCGGACGCATACATCATATGAATCGAATATCGCGGCAACGTCATGAGGATGGACCCCATCGACCTTAAAAGTCACGATCCCGTGATGGTTAGCCGGATCACTGTCACCGAAGATGCTAACGTGAGGGACATCTGAAATGCGTTCCATAAGGTAGCGGGTAAGGTCTTCTTCACGCCTTATGATAGTATCAAAGCCTATATTATTATAATAATCAATAGCAGCTGAAAGACCTGCTGCACCGCCTGCATTGACAGTTCCAGCCTCAAACTTGTGAGGAAGTTCAGCATATGTGGCACCTTCAAGCGTTACATATTCTATCATCTCGCCGCCATAAAGGAATGGAGGCATGGAATCAAGAAGATCATGCTTACCATAAAGGACGCCTATCCCCATAGGGGAAAGCATCTTATGACCGGAAAATGCGAAGAAATCAACATCGAGGTCAGAAACATCCACCTTTATATGAGGTGCAGACTGGGCTCCGTCGCAGACGAATACAGCACCCGCTTTATGGGCGATCGCTGCCATGGCCTTAATGTCATTGAGACAGCCGAGAACGTTCGATATCTGCGTAATAGCTACAAGTCTTGTCCTGTCGGAAACAAGAGCCTCAAGGTCTTCCGGCCTTAAGATGCCATCCTTGCTGCACTTTACGTAGATAAGCTTAGCACCGGTCTTCTTAGCCACATTCTGCCACGGAAGCATATTGGAATGGTGTTCCATGATAGAAACGATGATCTCGTCACCCTCGTGGATAAAATTCATGCCATATGAATAAGCAATAAGGTTGAGGGACTCAGTTGCATTCCTGGTGAATATGATATCATGAGGATCCGGGGCGCCTATAAAGGCAGCTGCCTTCTCTCTTGCTTCCTCATAGATATCCGTAGCCAAAAGACTCAGCTTATAAAGGCCTCTCAATGGATTAGCGTTAGATGTTCTGTAATAATCCTCAACCTTATCAAGTACCTGAACAGGTTTCTGAGTGGTAGCAGCGCTGTCCAGATACGCATATTTGCCGGTTTTAAGGACCGGAAAGTCCTTTAATATATCCTTATCTTCCTGTGTCATAATCATTTCCTTTTATATTAACTAAAAAAACGTTTATCGATCATCAACGTCATCAGCAGTTTCTATCCCCGCAAGTTTAAAGGCTTTGTCGCGGGATGTCCTGTCAGGGATCTTTGAGAGAACTGAAGATATACGGGCTTCCTTCATCATACTGACTATCTGATCTTCTGTCATGCCTCTGGACTCCATGTAGAACAGGAGGTCTTCATCGAGCCTGCCTATAGTGGCGCCGTGATTGCCTTCCACATCCTCCTCATCGCAAAGTATGACCGGAATGGTCTTATTGATGATATCTTCGTCTATAAGCATGACATCCTCTGTCTCAGTACCCTTAGCGCCTTTGGCCCCGCGGCGAAGATCTATGGTGCCGCGGAATACTTTTACAGCGTTATCCTTAAGGACACCGGAGACCTTTATAAGGGACTCGGTCCCAACGCCGATATGGTTTATAATATAATTGATATCAGCAAGCTCGTCCTGCTTTACAATATAAGCCAGGTCAGATTCATATGATGAGCCCTTCCCTTTAAGGTCTATGCGGCTCCCTGTGTAGGATGCGCGTCCTGAAAGTATTACCTGGATCTGGCGCATCTTTGCCTTATCATGAGTATCACCGCCAAGATCGCATATGAAATGCATATTTTCCGAGGTCTTCTGAA
Organism: Lachnospiraceae bacterium; assembly: GCA_036343175.1. GTDB lineage: Bacteria > Bacillota > Clostridia > Lachnospirales > Lachnospiraceae > JAEEJA01. The sequence goes on along the minus strand of JAZASR010000012.1, from coordinate 19,498 downwards.
TGGTCACCAGGGTAAGGGAGGCACCCTCCCCTATTGTATACTTAATGGAAAATAAAGCGTCGGCAGGGTGAGCCCCGGCGGTCTTATGGCCCTTTTCGGAATCAGCCGGAAGACTCAGATCCCCTGCGGAATCATCTGAAAATGAAGGTTCATCTGCGGAACCACCTGAAAATGATGGATCTTTTGCTGAACCATCTGAAAATGATGGTTCATCCGCGGAATCATCAGTAAAATAAACAATGCATGTAAGACTTGCTCCCGGCAGGACATTGAGAAAGATCCCTTCGGAGGACTTTGTTTTAAGCACAGCATCTATCACAAGAGGCGCATCATCCTTAAAGTCAGATGGAACGCTGTAGCCGGTGAATGGAGTTTCAGATATATTAAGGATCTCATCTGAATTCTTTCCGATGCCGGAGCCGATATGGTAAAGGCCCTCCGGGCTTATAGCTGAAACAGCGATATTATCGGGAACCGATTCATTGATATGGGGACGGGCTTTAAGAGGATTAAGCTCCACTTCTCTGTCATTAGCCTTAAGCCAGTTAAATGTAGGCGAAGGCATGTCATTTATCTTTATAATTTTACTCATAAACATAAGCTCCTGTTATAAAATCAACCGATCGAGCCCTTCATCTCCAGACGGATCAGATTATTCATCTCGACCGCGTACTCGAGAGGAAGCTCCTTGGATACGTTATCGGCAAAGCCGGAAACTATAAGGGCGCGGGCATCCTCCTCAGAGAGGCCCCTTGACATAAGATAGAATACAGCATCATCGGAAATACGGCCGATCTTTGCTTCGTGACCTACATCAGCTTTATCGGTACGAACGTCCATGGCCGGGATGGTATCGGATCTTGAGATATCATCGACCATAAGGGACTGGCATGAAACAGATGACCTGGCGTTTTTGGCATTCTTATTTATAACAACAGAAGAACGGAATGTAGATATGCCGCCGTCCTTTGATATTGACCTTGTGGATACGACGGATGAGGTGTCAGGCGCATTGTGAACGACCTTACAGCCGGTGTCCAGGTTCTGTCCCCTGCCGGCAAATGTAACTCCGGTGAACTCCGAGCTTGAACCCTTACCCTGCAGTACGCTCATAGGATAGAGATAGGAAACATGAGAGCCGAATGAGCCTGAGACCCACTGGATCTTACCATTCTCATCTACAAGAGCGCGCTTTGTATTCAGGTTGTACATATTCTTGGACCAGTTCTCTATGGTCGAATACCTGAGCGTGGCATTCTTTCCGACATAAAGCTCCACGCAGCCTGCATGGAGATTTGCAATATTGTACTTAGGCGCTGAACATCCTTCTATAAAATGAAGGTATGCGCCCTCATCTACTATGATCAGTGTATGTTCGAACTGGCCGGCTCCGGGAGCATTGAGTCTGAAGTATGACTGAAGAGGTATCTCAACAGATACCCCGGGCGGTACATATACAAATGAACCGCCTGACCAGACTGCCCCGTGAAGGGCTGCGAACTTGTGGTCATGAGGAGTTACAAGTTTCATAAAATGGTCTCGTATCATATCAGCATAAGGGCCGTGCAGGGCAGACTCAAGGTCTGTATATACCACGCCCTGTTCAGCGACTTCCTTTTTGATATTGTGATATACGAGCTCGGAATCGTACTGGGCTCCGACACCGGCAAGGCTCTTTCGCTCTGCCTGAGGTATGCCCAGACGCTCAAAAGTGTCCTTGATATCCTGAGGGACCTCATTCCAGTCAGCCGTCATCTTTGTATTCGGACGTACATATGTAACTATATTATCCATGTTGAGGCCTGAAATAGCAGGACCCCACTGAGGCATCTCTTTTTTATTATAGATCTCGAGGGACTTAAGCCTGAAGTCATGCATCCACTCGGGATCATGCTTCTCTAAAGAGATCTGCTCTATAATATCCGGTGTAAGTCCGGAATCGACCTTGAATGCATCTTTTTCCTCATAACGGAAATCATAGATGGAACGGTCGATATCATTGACCAAAGTTTTTTCTTTCATATTTATCCTCTTACGATATTCATGACTGATATATTATGTAAAGATATCCCGTTGATCCGGGCTGCCAACATATGTTCATAAGCATGAATTTTTTTCAGACCGATAGCATTTATATCAGCATATATCACGTGTCATTAAGCCCTGATATATTTCTCAAAGCCATGCTCATTAATATCATCGATAAGTGACGCATCACCTTCCGTGACTATACTTCCATTTACGATGACATGGGTCCTGTCAACTTTAAGGGACTCCAGGATCCTTGTTGAATGTGTAATGATGAGAAGGGATCCCTTAACGTCCTTCTTATAATGCTCTACACCGAGAGACACTGTGCGGACAGCATCGACATCGAGACCGGAGTCAGTCTCATCAAGTATGGCAAAGTCAGGCCTCAGCATGAGAAGCTGTAATATCTCGGCCTTCTTCTTCTCACCGCCGGAGAAACCGACATTTAAGTCACGGTCAGCATAGGAAGGATCCATATTGAGGATCTCCATGGACTTCTTAAGAGTCTTCTTGAAATCCCAGAGTCTGATATGCTTGCCTGTCTTCTGCTCAAGAGCATTCCTTATGAAGTTTCCAAGGGTGATGCCAGGCACCTCTATCGGAGCCTGGAATGAAAGAAACATTCCTCTCTTCGCCCTTTTATCGGTAGATTCAGAAGTAATATCTTCGCCCTTGAACTTTATAGTGCCTTCATTAACAACGTACTTCGGATTGCCCATGAGGGTATAACCAAGTGTGGACTTGCCGGCGCCGTTAGGTCCCATGAGCACGTGAGTCTCATTGCTTCCGATAGTAAGATCAATGCCGTGAAGGATCTCTATATCATTGACACTGACCTTCAGACCGTGAACTAAAACTAATGCTGCCATAATTATTCTCCTTAATATTAATAACTTTATCGTATATAAAATACATTACAGCCATTTTAATTATACGTGCTTTCACTCGTAAACCAAAAAATTATAGCATATGGAAATACAAGTCACAAGGCAAATTTAGCCTATATTAAAGCATTGTATATTGTATCAGTAAGAAATATTAGTCGTTGTTGTATTTGCAACAAAGACAAGTCCATAAAAAGAAAAACGCTCCGGCGATAGACGCGGGAGCGTTTTAAGAGGGTCACAAATAGAGAAACTTGTAATCAGATAATTATTTACAGACAGATAATGTAATTATCAGTTTAAAAATTCTGTCCCTGAAGGTATTCCGCCTTAACAAAAGCCAATTACTGCACTGCCTTGAATGCCTCATCAAGATCTTCGATGATATCGTCGATATTCTCGACACCGATAGAAAGTCTGATGGTATTAGGCTTTATGCCTTGAGCAAGAAGCTCTTCCTGTGTGGACTCCGAGTGTGTTGTGGAACCCGGGTGGATAGCGAGCGACTTAACATCGGCAACATTTGCAAGGAGTGAGAAGATCTTCAGGTTATCGATAAAGTCCTTAGCCTTTCTCTCATCGCCCTTTATATCGAATGTAAATATAGAGCCGCCTCCGTTAGGATAATACTTCTTGTAAAGTGCCTGCTGGGCAGGGTCCTTTGATACTGCAGGATGAGAAACATACTCGACCTGCGGGTTGTTTTCGAGGTAATCAACTACCTTGAGGGCGTTCTGGGTGTGACGCTCAACACGAAGTGCCAGTGTCTCGAGACCCTGAAGGAATATCCATGCGTGGAAAGGTGAAAGTGTTGCGCCTGTATCACGAAGGATGATGGCTCTTATATATGTTGCGAATGCTGCAGGAGCAGTGTCCTTAGCAAAGCTTACGCCGTGGTATGAAGGGTTCGGATCAACTAGCCACGGGAACTTATCTCTGTGTGAAGCCCAGTCGAACTTACCGCCGTCAACGATGACACCGCCGATGGTCGTTCCATGGCCGCCTATAAACTTTGTAGCGGAATGAACTACGATATCAGCTCCATACTCGATCGGACGAAGAAGATATGGAGTAGCGAATGTGTTGTCCACAATAAGAGGAAGACCATGCTTATGTGCTATCTCTGCCCATTTCTCAACGTCAAGGACCTCGCCGTTAGGGTTGCCAAGTGTCTCAGCATAGACAGCCTTTGTTTTGTCATTGATAGCAGCTTCTAAAGCATCGTAATCATAAGGATCTACAAATGTAGTTGTCACACCGTAATCAGGAAATGTGTGTGCAAGGTAGTTATATGTACCGCCATAAATATTCTTTGCGGAAACTATATTGTCACCTGCGTGTGCAACTGCCTGGAAAGCATATGTAACTGCTGCTGCACCGGATGCAACTGCAAGAGCTGCGACACCGCCTTCAAGAGCCGCGATCCTCTTTTCGAATACATCCTCGGTAGGATTTGTAAGTCTGCCGTAGATGTTGCCGGCATCCTTAAGGGCGAATCTTGCTTCAGCATGATCAGAATTATGGAATACGAATGATGATGTCTGGTAAATAGGAACTGCCCTTGCATCAGTAACAGGATCTGCAGCTTCCTGGCCTACATGCAGTGCAAGTGTTTCAAACTTTAAATTTCTTTCTTCATATGGTTTTACGCTCATAGTATTTTCTCCTTTAATATAAATATGATATTTATGCTAAGCCTGAAGTCTTTTGATAATCAGATATTACAGCCCAAGTCATATACTTAATATATTTGCTTAAAGCTATAAAAACCCTCTTAAATTATTTTATTTACCCTCTTTAAGACCATGAGGCTTATTTACTTATTGATGAATAAATGCAGTATATTATGAATCAATGAGGTCCTCTGCACATATATAATAGTCAAAACATCTACCGTATGATCATCGCATGATACAGAGGGCTCTCATCATTGTGTACATACAAAAACAGACTCCTTCATTACACATTCGATCATCATTTATGCAGATATATTCTCTTTTGTCACTTATCATAGACAAAAACCCTCCTTTTATTATTTCATAAACAATAACTGAAAGCAATCATACCTTGTGCTCTGACTCTTAAATGGCATGAGTCTTAAGGTATTGACAGATATAATAAATAACATTTGACTATTGTCATCGCCGGATGGAACATGTTTTCAAATGAAATATATTATTCATATCTGCTTAGTATGATTTATGATGATTGAATAATATCATTGTATTCCTAGTTTGTCAATAGGAAAATTAAGTTTTTTTGAAAAAAATAGCCGGACCCCTTTAATTGCCGTATTTAAAGGGATCCGGCTATTATAAATTAATTATACCCTGTCTGTGCTTAGTCTCCATAAGACCGGCAAGCATTGCATTCTGGTGGCAAAAGGTTTTATCGATAACATCTTTAAGACGAATTCTCTGTGATTATAAAGAAGCGTACCGTCATTCTCACATTTCACAGGGGTAAGATGACTACCGGTACCCAGGCTTTCAAGAGAAATGTCAAAACCGCTTAGTGAACATTTGATATTCTTTTCTTCTCCAATATCGAGCAGCAGATTTTCGCAATTATTACCGCAAACGATCAGGTCGGAATAAAAATCTTCTGTTTCATGAAGGAGTATGAGAGTCTTCGCCCCTCCTGATAATCTTTCAGGAGGAATTTTCCCAAGTACCGGAGATATGATCAACTGCCTGTCACTCACCACAGAACCATCTACTGTACTTACAACCTTTTTTACAAAAGGATCATCGAACCTTTCATATTCTTAGAAAGCAACGATCGCTCTAGACATCGTTTCTATAAGATCATACCCATCCCAGGTCATGCCCCAGTCTGATGTATGCCCGATCGGTGTAATGCGGTCAATCCCGCGAAGGCCATGAGAAATAACAAATTCCCGGATATCATCAGGATCTATTCCGAAATATGAGATCGTCTGATACTTCTCATTAACGATTTTCTCAAGCATCTCAAGCGTCTCGCATGTAAATTCATGGAAGAAACCACCTGCTTCACGAAGATCAGGGATATTAAACGGAAGCTCGGGTATGTTTACTCTTACTATCCTGTTGTCTTTATCTTTTTCAAGCCTGCTTCCAGCAATTGTTATGGCAGTCCTGTCAACCGCAAGAAGCTTGTTTACAGCAGTTTCTGCTTCAACAATGTATCTGTCTTTAATATTTCCGTATATTGCTTCCCAGAAGATCTGCTTTGCCGCTTCTGTCTTTTCTGCATCTCCAAGCCAATAAATTAACCGCGGGCTTGTGCAGGCATTCTGGTCAAACAAATAAGTATCATTATAAAAATCCTGAGCAAGCCCAGCAATCTCATCTGTTCCTGCGGAAAGGATCGCTTCTGACTTAATAACAGCAAGACTGTATCTGTCTGCAAATGTAAGCTCTACTGCCCTTGGCGGAACAGGTGCTTTCCTGACAGACTCAATTGTCCGATCGCCGCCCCAGATTACACGGACATTAGCCATGCCTGAAAAATACTCCGTCAGATCCTGTCGATCTCTGTCATATATAATAACATTCGCATACGGTTTCATGTCTGGATATTGCTCTACAGTACGATTGATTGCATCTGCAATAATCCGAACCTGAGGAAAATCTTTGCTGCTTGCCTTGACAATATTCGCGTTGCCTGAAAGCAGACCGCTGATCAGAGTATATGCAAAGTTTACCGGAACATTAGATGGTGCAACATGAAAGATAAGCCCTCGTCCCACTCTGTTTCCGATTCTGTCCTCATAGCCTTCCCTGATCTTTAAGAGATTCCCCTTCCTGCAGAAAAAGGCAAATGTTATGACTTCCGGATAGAGTCTCGCTTCTGAAGATCTCATAAGGTCCCGGGAAACAGCATTCAGGAATTCTATGACCTTTTCATCGAATGGCCGCAGTGGTTTAAAGTCTATATTTTCAATATGGCCCGAAAGAACCTTGACTGCCCTAAAGTCAGGTGCATTATTTTCTACTGATCTTATCAGCATAAGTGTCGCTGCACCCCCTTATCTCAGCATTCTTTATCCTGCCGATGATCCTGAAATATTTTCCCTTGCGTCCGCAGGGACAGTCGTCCTCTCCTTCAATATAACCTTCATCCTCAGTTAAGAGCACATGACCCGGATATGACTTTGGAAGTGAAGACACAACTTCCACGATGCCCTTTTCCCCAATCGGCTGTACCGACCAGTCTTCAGGATCTCTGATGATGACATCAGAAAAATTGCTGGTATGAAGATGGCCATACTCACATTCCATATAGATAGTGCCGGTCTGCTCGACCATTCCGTAATAATCATAAATCCTGTTCCGGGAAATGCCGCATACACTATGGAGGGCATCCTTGAATGCCTCCGGACTTACGGCTTCGGACTGCAGCTTTTTCCAGCCGCCGCCATGGATCAGCACGCCCCGGCTGAGATCAGGACGTTCTGAAATGTCCAGTTCAAGCATCCTCTGATAGAAATGCTGCCAGATCATAAACGTAAAACCGAACAGGAAAATAACTTCTCCTTCATGCTTCTTTAAGAATTCTCTTAAGCCCCGAAGATCCAGGTTCATCTCTTCGTCCAAAGCATATATGCGATCCCGTCCAAACATGGAAAAACCGAGTATTCCTGCGCCTCTCGCAGAGAAAGCATTTCTGTCCTTCAGGATCGCCCTGGTGTCAAGTATGATCATCGGAAGTCTTTTCTTTCCAATAAAATCAGAGACGATCCTTGTCATGACCTTCTGCTGACTTGCACTTGTCTCTCTGTCGAGATAGATCCTGGAGACGCTCTGACCTGTCGTGCCGGATGAGGTCATCTTCTTAACTACGTCCTCATCAGCAATGGACTTAAGCTTATACTCCTTGAACATGCGGACAGGAAGAAATGGGATATCCTCATAAGATGATATCTTCTCTACGTCCTCATGATCCTTTATTCCATTTATCGAAAGGATCTGCTTATATTCCGGGCACTTATCCATATGCTCTATGGTTAGCTGCTTCAGGATCTCTGTCAATTCCCGGTGCTTCTCACCATGGTCCATGCTGTATGGCTCAGATTTCAAGAATTCATCGTAATTCATATGTTTTAATATCCCAAAATTCTCTCAGGCATAATATTTTGCCAGCTCCTTATAGAGGGTCTTACCTGATTCGTTATGCGGAATGTGGTCAAGAGTCATTGTCGTAAATGCGGCAGGATTCAGTCCGGTCTTACCTGAAAGAAATTCTTTCATCTTCGGCAGAAGATCCTCATCCGGACCAAAGATATACATTCTGTCATCTACACCGCCGCAGGCACAGTCTGCATTGAATGTCTGCTTCAGCATTCTTTCGCAGTCATCCAGGTTGACGCGGTTTCCATATATCTTAAGGAACCTCTTCTTCCTGCCGACAATGTAGAAATAACCGTCTTTATCCTTCTTTGCCATGTCGCCGGTCACATACCGCCCATGACGCTCATCGCCCTTGATCAGGTCTGCAGCCGAGAGCGCATAGCCCAGAGTAACGTTATCGCCGTAATATACAAGTTCTCCGACCTTGTCCGGCTCGTCGAAAGGTCTGTCATCCACATCTATAAGTTCCAGCCTTCCGCCAGGGATCGCAATTCCCATTGCTCCCTGCTTCTCTAAGGCCTTTTCAGGCGGAAGCCACCCCATTCGCGCAGTAGCTTCACAAGCCCCGTACATGACAACAAAATTCTTGTGGTTCTCAACCGCATAAGAAGCAAACTCTTTATGAAGCTCAGGCAGGATCTTTCCGCCAGCCTGTGTCATCGTCCGGAGGTCCGGAAGATCCATCCGCATGAAACGAAGACGTTTTAACATTTCGTAAGTGTACGGCACTCCGGCAATTGATGTCGCATGATTTGTCCTGAAGAAATTCCAGAACTCTCTCTGCATCAGTGTTTTATCTGTCAGGAGAATAGCTGCTCCGACATCAATGTGGGTATTAATGATACTTATTCCATATGTATAATTCATCGGAAGATCCGTCACCGGGCGTTCTGTGCTGTCCAGCTTCAGATACTCGACGATAGAATCTGTATTGGCCCTTATGTTTTTATAGCTCTGTCGTACGAATTTGGGAGAGCCTGTGGAACCTGAAGTAGTAAGGAGTAATGCCAGTTCTTCATAGAGCTTGGTTTTCGTCCCGAAAGGTGTCTTTAAAAGAACATATCCGAAATTTCCGTAGGCTGACGGAAGATCTTTAAATAAAGGGCGCTTTCTATCCTCTTCGCTGCACCAGATATAAGCAGGCTCATACTCGTTGTAAAGATTGGCAAGAAGCTCCTCATCAAGCTCATGCTTAAGCATGGCGGGAACAATCCGACCGTTAATAAACGAAATATATCCGATCAGGCTGCCCAGGACATTATTGCACATATTGAATACAAGGCAGCGGGCATCTCCGCCGTTTTCATCGGCTATCTTTTCACATAACTCTTTTCCGGCATCAGACAGATCCCTGTAGCTCAAGGTATGCCCATAGTCATCTATGACTGCCGTATTATCCTCATACTTCAGTAAATTCCACATGATCAGGTTCTTCCTTCCTGTTTTGACAGGATTTATTAAAACTCTACTCCGTATTCATCCTTTGCAAGAATCTCCTTGCCCTCTGATTATTATTCATCAAAAGAAATATGATTATTTATTCATCAAAAGAGATCTGATAATTTTTCTCAAGGATCTCCTTGCCCTTCTCGTAAGAATTCAAGTCAATGATGTCATCTGTGTCCATCATGATGTCAAATGCATCTTCAATAGCAGCTACAAGGCTCATATGGCCTACTGAATCCCAGCTGTTGATTTCCTGATACTTAAGGCCGGTAAGCTTATCCTCTGTGATATCAAAGGTCTCTGTAAATGCGTTGTTGTACTTTTCTAAGTTTGTCATTGTTGTTCTCCTTTTTATAAATATTTTCATGTCAACAAAATTTGCCGACAATATTTTCTTAAATAAATTAAAAAGACGAACCACCATATACGCTCATTATCTGACCAGAAAAAAACGACAGGTTCTCAAATCTTAGCGCCACATCTTAATCATCAAATAGCTCGTCTTTATAGATCTAAATTTTAGCACATTCATTTGGTTTAAAACAGTTCTAAAATCTGATTTACAATGGATGGAGCATTAAGTCCATTTTCTTTTACAGAATATTCATAAGATGCAGGAGAGGGATAATTATCATTTATCCCCATCATCTTGAATTTCGGCCCATTTCCTTTCTCAGCATAATACTGAGCAATCAAACTTCCCATGCCACCGTTAATTAAGTGTTCTTCCAAAGTGACTACAATTTTCATCTCAAATAATCTGTCAAGCATCTCATAATCCAAAGGTTTGATAGAATGCATATTGATTACGGCTGTGGAAATACCCTGTTCATTTAATGATCTTGCTGCTTTTAATGCTTCATTAATAATTACACCATGCGATACAATAGCGACATCACTTCCATCCATAAGTGATTCTGCATGATCAATGTCATACTTATAGCCTTCCTTATGGATAACAGGAAGTCTGCTCCCACCTGTGAGCCTTATATAATAAGGCTTATCACTATTCATGGCTTCAAGCATACAGTCATAAATCTCAATGCCATCACATGGAGAGACGATCCTTATTCCAGGAATTGCACTTAATATTGCAATGTCTGGCGGGTTTGCATGCGAATAAGTGAATCTTGACTCTGAAAGCCCGCTGCCCATGCCAACAAGCTTAACATTTGACTGCATAAAGCCCATAAAGTTACGAATCTGATCAGCCACCCTAGCAGAAGTAAACATAGCCCATGAGGTTGCAACTACTGGCGTGCCATCAGCAGAAAGGCCAGACGCTACTCCTACTAAATTCTGCTCAGCAATTCCAGTATTTACAAACTTTTCAGGAAACTCAGAAATAATTCTATCAAATCCAGATGCATGTCCCAGATCAGCTGAAACTGCATAGAAGTCTTTCCCAGCGGTTGAATAATCATATACAGCCTGACCAATGCAGCCTCTTGCTCCCATAAGAGATATCTAAGATTTTCAAACGAACTTCTTTTGCAATCTGCTTTAATCTTAATTCCTCATTTTCATCAATAGTTTGTATATTATTATTCATTTTCCCAATTAACATCCCTATCTTTAGCATGAACCTCCGTCTACCCTGATAATCTGCCCATTAACAAAGGAAGCTTCATCTGATGCCAAGAAGCATACTGTCTTTGCAATTTCATCAGGCTCTGCAAACCTATGCATCGCTGATATATCGTACATCTGCTCTGCCCACCCCCGATTAATAAGAGGTTTTATCATATCTGTATTTGTATTTCCGGGAGCTACGGCATTAACCCTTATACCCTGTCTGGCAACTTCGGACGCCAATTCTTTTGTAAACATAGAAATGGCAGCCTTTGCACTACCATATGTACAGTGCAGTGGATGAGCATCAAATCCGGCAATAGAAGAAATGTTTATTATCGAACCTGATCTATTTCTTTGCATTCCACGTAAAACTTGCTGAGTCAACATTAAAGGAGCAAAGAAATCAACATCAAATACATGCTTCACATCTTCTATCTTTGACATCTGAAAAAGTGTCTGATGAATGATCCCTGCAGCATTTACGAGAATATCAACAGGCTTTTTCTCTGAATAGATTTCCTTCATGACATTTTTCATAGCTAATTCATCAGTAAGTTCAAGATATACAGGCTCAATCCATATGTCATTTTCCTTTGAAAGTTCTGACATCTCTTGTTCGAAACATTCATTTTTTATTCTGGCAAATGCCCAAATATTCGCACCTTCTGAAGCCATCTCATGAACTATGGCATTACCTATCCCCCTGTTCGACCCAGTGACTATTGCATTTTTTCCGTCAAGTCTTTTACCCATATTTTTTCATTTCCCTTTCAATCTCATCTGATCCTTCAGCTTAAGCAGCACCCGGAAGTCTTCTCACATATCTCATTGCCTTTTTGTCTCATCCAGAGTCACAGCCCGTCCCAGTTCTGCGGATAAATACGCCGCATAGATGATCTTCGTCGTATCATATGCAAGGTCAAAACCAGACTTCGGCTCATGATGATAATAGATGCTCTCGATGAAGTCACGCATCTCATCCGTATATCCACGTATGATATCATCCTCGAGGAAGGGGTGGTTCCACCCTGTCTTCTGCGGTAGCATCTCAGAGATATAGACGTCGTCGAGATTATCCTCATCGAGAAAATAAGTGCTCATAAGATCTGACATCGTCAGCTGGCAGGTGATCGCCGCATCATTGCAATATAACTCTATATAATTCTTACTTCCTCCGAGGAGGGTATCTGTTGCAATAATGGTGGCTTTCGTCCCATCGGAGAATGTAAGGATCACAGTTCCGCAGTCCTCGACATCGTGAGGTCTGGCGGCAATATGACGATGCTCATACTCTGTAAGAGATGGTGTGATCTGACTCATATCAGCGAAGACACTCTTTACTGTGATCTCCTTCTGATGAGCCTCTGCCTCCTGCTGCTTAAGCCACAGGATAGCCGAGAGGGGATGCGCGCCAGTCCGAATGAAGGTCCCGCCTCCTGTGCGATTCCATTCACCGGCGACCGGAGAGCTTGAGCCCTTCAGGCTCTCTTCCCCCTTAGAATAAAGGATCCTGCTTTTCTTTTTGCGCAGGATCTCTCCTGCCTTCATAACGGCCGGAGCATAGACGAAGTTCTCCGCATACATGAACTGACAGGGCGATGCATTAATGACCCTTCGAAGGTCATCCATGGATCTGAGGACAGCTTCATACATCTTGCGCTTCGATACGCTGGTTCCGATAGGCTCTTTATCTCCCGGTTCTCCGAAGTATCCCGTCAGAGGCTTCTCACAGATAACATGCTTGCCTGCATCGAGCGCACGCTTCACCATTTCCGTATGGATATATGGGGGCGTACAGATATCGATGATATCGATCTCCGGATCATCGAGTAAGTCCCGGAAGTTAAGTGAGGCATACTTAAAGCCGAAGCGCTCCTTCGCTGCCTCGACCTGTTCATGCCGTCTTGCGGTGATGCGCTTATAGCAGATCGGCACTCCACCATATCGCTGAAGCCCCTCCATGTGCAGTTCTGTGGCACGTCCTGCCCCTGCCATACCGAGGCAGATCTCTCCCTTATCATTCATATGCTCACCCCAATTTTCCAGATGTAAAGTTATTACGATTTATTTGTAAAATACCAATGCCATCTGACTATAGTGATATATATCAAGGCCATCTGTCACTGTTATCTGGTTCTGTCAGACCTTTCAAATACTTTCTCTAAGCATATCATCTCATGCTCACAAGATCATTGTGGTATCTGGTTATCAGCGTGTCGATCATATCTTTATGCCTGGCGAAACGATAGAAGATAAATCCCACAGGCTGAGAAAGATGATCAGTGATCACATCTCCTTCATGTTTCAACAGATACACCTGCGTGATAAAGCGTTCCTCGTTCTCCGGGATCGTGATCTGCGTTATCGTTCCTTCCGTCGGGGCAAGTATGGTCTTGTAAGCAAAATTGCCTTCCTGCGGCGCATTTATCGGGAAATGATCCAGTGAGAATCCCACTCTTGCTCTGGCCTCCCAGTAGTCCCAGTCGATACCGGTAAGACCCTGTGCCGGGATCCCATACATATTTCCCAGGACACGCCGCATCACCTCAATGATCTGCGGCTTGCCATCCTGCATGATGTACTGAAGGTGGAAGATCCCGTCCACGAGGTGGAGGTGCTCAGCAATACGCTCGATCTCCGGGATCAGGATGTCCTTAGCAGACGTATATTTATCGGCAGGAAATGTGTCAATCTCCACACGATATGGATTCTGGATCGAGTACTCATTATTGCTGCATACGGCCACTACTTTCTGATCGATCAGGTACGTGCAGAAGCCATGCTGAGTCCCCGTGATGAAAGGTTCGATCACGATGCGATGATTCCTGGACTTTTCTAAAGCCTGATGGATACAGGACTTCGCTTCGTCAGGAGTGTCAGCCCGATGTATACCATTGCCGGCGCTCAAGTCCACCGGCTTGATAATGATGGGATATAAGCAGTCTTCTGTGTATTGAACGGCACTCTCCTCATCGGTGAACTTTTCCGACTCAGGTGTCAGAATATCAAGCTCCTTCGCAAGCTTCTTGAAGCGATCCTTATTGTTCAAAGTCAGTGTCGTATCATACGAGTCATAACCCGGAAGTCCCATCTGCTCAGCCACATAGGCTGCGGTATAGACGCCGAAGTCATTGCAGCACGGACAGATCCGGTCTATCTTCTCCATCCTGGCGATCTCAAGGATCAGTTCTTTATCGGAGTAGTCCGCCTTGATGAAGCGATCCGCATATTTCTGTCCCGGAAGGTTCTCCACATTTCCGGTGACGATGACCTCAAAACCCATCTTGATCAGAGCATTTATCAGACCGAGGTCATTGTGTGAAGAGCATAGCAGAAGTACTTTCATGGGTCGTCCTTTTCTAAGATCCTGATATTATTTTACATTCTGATATATAATATATGCATTCGGATGATACTGATAGATAGTGAAAAATCTGAGGAAGAACCTTGAAAAACCATATTCATTATGATAGTTCTCAATCAGGTCAACCGCTGCATTCTTAGCGATTGCATATACACTATGATCTCCTGTAGGAGGAAATGATCTCGGCAAATCAGGATCTATAGGTTCTCCTGATTCATGGAAAGCAGCCAGGTCATAAGGTGTTGTTGGGAAGATGATCTTCCTGGCACCGACCTCTTTCATGAATTCCAAAACATTTAGAGTTGCTTCCGTAATCGTTCTGATTAGTTTCTGCGGATCATACGCACACCTTGATGGTAATTCACCTGCGAAGTCTGCGACTATAGAAATATTCTCATCTTTTAATACATCAAAAGAAGCTGGATCAGTAATGTCTATCGAATAATACCTAATTCCCTTCTCCTGGAAGAATCCATTATCAGACTCCCTTTTTCAAGCAGCCACTACATCAAATCCTGCATCCTTTAATGCAATCGTGCTATAAGCCCCAAGGTTTCCTGTAGCTCCCAAGACCAATACTTTTTCCATGTTGTTCGCACTTCCTTTATTCTATATCCGTAATCACTTCTGTATATTGTTTTACTATATACTGATTGTGAGAGACAGCTAAAACATCTATATCTCGACCGTCAAAACACTTTATCGCATTATTAACGAAATCATATCCTGCTTTACATGAAAACGCTACACCGCCAGAAAACCTTGGATTGCATTCAAGGAAATAATACTGTCCTTCTCCATCCTTGATAAACTCAAAATTTACAGTGCCATGTATATCAAGAAGCTCTGCAATATTTTTGCAAAGGTCCTCAAGCTTCTTGTCTCGAAATACATAAACCGAAGTTCCAGCACCATTAAGTGTATTTTGCGGCATCCGCATTTTTTTCACGAGGCTATTATATCACAGAGTACGTGAACATAGCAAGTCATTCATCTGAAATTTTTGCGGCATCCGCATTTTTTTCAGTTATATCCGGTTCATATCCGCCTGGGTCGCTTCCTCGCGCCACTCCATGGAGTCCCGGCTCTTCTCGTTGAACATATCGTTCACGGAGCCAATCGTCCGGGCTGTCGTACTTCTCGTCCGGATGCGCGGCGCAGTACATTATCGTCATCACTCGCTGTCTCCGGCATGATGGTCTCAGCCACAGCGCCGCACTTATCGCATTTGATTTGCAAAGTGCCTCCTCCTGTTTCCGGGCATAAAAAAACCCTATCGGCTTTTGACCGACAGGGTTATAATCGATTCTTATAAGTTGGGTTTCATTTCACTGGCACATAGACCGTCCGATTTCCGTTCTTCTTCTGCATCAGCTGTCCTGCTTCGCAAAGACCCTTTAAGACTTTATATGCTTTGGTCGAACCGAAGCCGAATTCCTGTTCTACTTCTTTTCGGGTAACCGTGCCTTGCTCTTTCGCCTTCTGGTAAACAGCTGCTCGAATTTCTTCTATCTCCTGCATAGGCTCAGTTTGGCTGTTCATGGTGTCAGTAACAGAATTCGCTTCACTCTCCGTATTCTCATTACGGTTGAAAAGTTCCACCGTAAAGGCTCCTTCAGCGGATTTGAATATAGGTTGGTGTTCACACCCCTGATAGAGCCTCATGATCTTTCTGATGCCTGTTCCATAACTCTCAACCAGCCCAAGGCGATAGAAAACCGCAGCCAGATTTGGATTTCGGGATTGAGAAACACCCATGAAGATTGCTTCCATTGAAATGCCTCTGACCAGCCCCCCAAGAGAAACGAACTCCATGTGATCATCAAACATATTAATGATCGTACTTCCTGAGAAAAGGTAATCCCGGTGTATGATGCTGTTGAGCAAAGCTTCTCTGACCGTCTCCTCCGGGTAATCCCGCTGATCAGTACGCCTCAATCCCGTAAAAGTCGCTTCCGTCTTATTGAAGAAGTCAAGGAACTGATACGCATCGTTCAATTGCTTCAGTAGTGAACCGGAAAACTCTTTCCTTTCTCTGAAAACTGCGTTATCTACGCCCTGAAACACCGCCACTTTAATGGTGTGGACACATTGGTCTGACAGGAGAAGCGCAAGGTTTGTATACAGCCCATCACTCCCGATCATCTTCAGAGTCTTCATCTGAGCGGTACCGAATTCTATATTTCGGGCTGCCATTTCAGCCTGAAAGGACTCAAATGTCAGTTCCTGGTTCAGGCTCCTGCATTCTTCATAAGATTTACCGGAAGTCTCCATGATCATCTCACGGATACCAGCTTCATTAAGAGGAATACACGCAGATCCTCTCCGAACAAATACGCCCTTGGGTTTTAATCCTTCTTTTGCCAGATAATACGGTCTCTCTGTTCCTACCGCTATGGTTGTTTTCACAACCTGCTTGCCTTCCATCTCTACAGGACGAATCTGGATAAACGGCATAATGTCGGGCAATATCGTATCGTGCGCCACATTGGAAATGCGTGTCATGACATCGTCTGGATCGGATACACCGACCACACTGCCATCATTGCGAATACCGACATATAACTCCCCACCTTCCGTATTTGCAAAGGCTACTATCTCCTTCGGAACACTATCAGGCAATGTTCCTTTCACCCGGTCCAATTCCTTGAACTCAGTATCGACGCCTTCTATCATCTGCTTTCTCTCCTTTCGCTTCTTTCTCTTTCTTTCTCGCTTTCTATTTTAGCGAGTGAGAAAGGAAAAGTCAAGTGGAGGAAGCAAACCTGATTGTAAAGTTATTTTGAACAACACATTCTGTCGGAACATCCGCTGCTCTCGCTTAGATTTTATCCATATCCGCCTGCGTCGCTTCTTCCCGCCAATGGATCTCATCCCGGCTGTGCTCATGGAACATGTCGTTCACGGAGCCGATGGTCAAAAGGTCCAGGTCAGCGATACTAAGCCCCAGCTGCACACAGCGGAGCATAAACAGAGCAGTCGTCATTGGCCGCTCTGTCTTCCTTAGTTTTTTCTTGCGGGCACGGTGGTCTTGATGTTCATGCCCCACAGGTCGATCAGCTCCGGAAGGATCTGATAAATGCTGAAGGTGTCGAACTGGTCAAGCCATTCATCCGGGCTGTCGTACTTCTCGTCCGGGTGCGCGGCGCAGTACATGACGAAGCTCAGATCCTCGAACATCTCCAGGGAGAAGCCGTCCAGGGAGGAAGCCTCCTCGTCCTGATCCTTGATGGCGTCGTTCAGTGCCATCAGGTCCTTGTACACGTCCCTGCCGAACTTGTTTCTATAGATACGGGGAATGGCAGCAGAAGCCTTGAACTCCACCTGCTTGCCGTCGATCTCTATTTTCTTGGTCACTGCCATAGGTTTTTATCCTCCAATCAAGTATTCATGTAGAGCTGGCAGGGAGTGTTTCATCCCTGCCGTTTTCGTCTCAGCCCGCAGGCTGATCTTCGCCGTCGTTCTCGCCGGACTCATCCTCGGGTTCCTCTGAAGCGGGCGGCATATAAACCTCGTCGTACCAGGCATCGTACACAGCCTTGCTGGTATTCTCGCCGGTCTTGGCCTTCACATAGCCGTTCGCCAGCGCGGAAGCGATGATGGACAGTTCCTCGGTCTGGACGTCCTTCTCGTCTTCTTTGGTGTCGCCTTCCGCAGAGGGGCGGGACGCGCTGCAGCAGTAGAACACATGGCGGATCGCTTTCTGATCGCCGGTGAACTCAAACAGCAGGGCAAAACGCTCGAAGGTGTTGTCCGCGTTCTCCAGCAGCACACCGTTGGCGTCCTCTTCCTCGTGCAGGATGTCCTTCAGGAACTCCTCCGGGATCAGGGCCAGTTCCAGGTCACCCTCGTAACCGGCGTTGTTGTTGAGAACCACATACACGATATCGTCGGCGTAGAAGTTCTCGCTCTCGCCCTCGGGATCAAGGCCGATGGAAACCGCGCCAGGCAAGCGTACCGGCTTGCCATAGGTCACATTGCCGTCTTCGTCGAAGGTTGCCTTTGCGTAATAGCAATTCTTCAGACCGAAGCGGACCTTGTTTTTCTTCTTGCTCATGGGTTATCCTCACTTTCTGACCCTTCCGGGCCTTCTTCGTATTGGAGGTCAATCGTGACCTCGTACAGCACTTCGTACATCTTCTCTTCCTCGATCCACACTTCTGACTTATGGAAGAACAGCTCATGCTCCGTCAGGAGCTTCTCCACCCTGGCTTCCAGGGGCGGGTTCTTCTCATCCGTGTACAGCTCGATGTCGAGGTGATGGAGCTGGTAATACACGGTATCGTCCGCGCCAATGGGAACGTTCTGCGGATAAAGGAAGCAGACAAAAGGCGGGTCCGGAGACTCGCCCTCTGCAAAGTGGTCATATGCGACGGGAAGGGACATCTCCTCCAGCATCGCCATTACATCTTCATGCGTCATATCGTCACCCCTTCAGCGCCTTCTCGATCAGGCCTTCCAACATCTCGATCCCGGCTTCCTCCGCAGGCGCGATATGGGGGATAGCCCGGACACGACCGCCGCCCCGCTTGGCAGGTCCTTTCTCCAGCAGGTGAGACAGCATGTAGCGATTAGGCGAATACACCGTCTGCTCCAGACTTTGGCTGCTCTCCGCCGTAGTCTTGACCTTCCAGCTCTTTGCGTAGCGGCCCGTCCTCACAGGTGCGGAGCCGTTGATCTGGTCCTTCACCGCCTTGGAGGTCTTCCTGACGGCAGACTTCACGCCCTGGGCGGAGAGATTTGCATACTCCTCCAGCCCTTCGTTGATGGCTGCCGCCATCTCGTCAATGCTCACTGTCCTGCTCATACTGCACCGCCCTTCTTCTGCAGCTTGCAGACAATCCGGATAGTTTTCTTCTGGTAATTCATGAAATCCACGGACTGGATGTCGTAGGTGGAATCCTTGAACGCGACCCGGTAGTGTGTGCTGTCGAGGCCAGAAAGCTCCGGGCACCAACGGACTTCAAAGTTGATGGTCTGCTCCTCGGTCGTGGTGGCAGCCTCATTTTCTTTGTCATACTGATAGGTGCTGGCGTAGGTGCAGCAGGAATAGTAATCCGTCCAGGCGTTCTTGTGGTTTCCGT